>NZ_JAJNDM010000006.1:0-310148 GCF_021043345.1 Bacillus sp. BS3(2021) | reverse complement strand
TTTCGTGAACATGGACAAGCTGCCGCTCACCAAAAACGGGAAAGTGGACAGAAAAGCCCTGCCTGAGCCGGACAGAACGATGGGAGCGGAAAGTGAGTATGAGGCGCCGCGAAATGAAACGGAAGAAAAGCTGGCAGCAATTTGGCGTGATATTTTAAAGGTGGAAAAGGCCGGTATCAACGATCATTTCTTCGAGCTGGGGGGACATTCTCTCAAAGCGGCCGCGATGGCGGCAAGAATCCGAAAGGAGCTCAAAGCGGAAATCCCTCTTGGGCAAATCTTTAAAACGCCGACAATCAAAGGATTGGGAGAATATATCAGATCGACAAAAGATAGTGTTGATTCATCTATTAAAAAAGTGGAAGAAAAAGAATACTATCGTCTTTCATCCGCGCAAAAAAGACTGTACATTCTAGGTCAAATCGAAGGGAGCGGATTGTCCTACAACATCCCTTTTACCATGAAAGTCAAGGGCTCCTTCGATATACGCCGGTTTGAGAACGCATTGCAAATTGTCATTCAAAGACATGAAGCGCTTAGAACGTCCTTCTTGATGGCGGATGGAGAGCCAGTTCAAAAGATTGAAAAAGAAGTAGATTTCAGCATCAAATCCAGCGAAATAGAGTCTCTATCCATTCAAGAGATCATCAAACAATTTGTCAGACCGTTTGATTTAAAAAAGGCCCCGCTTTTTAGAACAGAGGTGGTCAAGGTTGACGACGAGGAACATATCATTCTGTTTGATATGCACCATATCATTTCAGACGGCGCATCGATGGGGGTTTTGACAAAAGAAATTTGCGATTTGTACGGCGGAAAAGAACTGGAGCCGCTCAGCCTCCAATATAAAGACTATTCAGAATGGCAAAGGGCTTTTTATCAAAAAGATGAGATGAAAAGGCAAAAAGAGTACTGGCTCAATATTTTCAAAGGCGAGATTCCAGTCCTCAACATGCCGACGGATTACCCGAGGCCGCAAATACACAGTGTTGAAGGCGATAGAATCGGTTTTGCAATCGACGGCGAATTGACGAAGAAGCTCAAGCGGATCGCCAAAAACAACGGAGCGACCATGTATATGCTTCTTCTGGCGGCGTATACGGTTTTGCTTAGAACATATAGCGGACAGGAAGATTTGATTATCGGAACGCCGATTCAAGGAAGAAAACATCACGAGCTGAAACATGTAATCGGAATGTTTGTCAATACGCTGGCGATGAGAAATCATCCGAAGGGCGACAAGACATTCGCTGAATTTTTGCAAGATGTAAAAGAGACGGCGCTGAAGGCGTATGAAAACCAAGATTATCAATTTGACGATCTTGTCGAACAGCTTGACCTTGAACGCGACATGAGCAGAAATCCGCTGTTTGATACGATGTTTGTCCTGCAAAACTTGGAAAAAGCGGATGCTGAAATAGAAGGGCTCACATTTGAACCGTTTGAAAGCGACATCCATATTTCAAAATTTGACCTCACTTTATCGGCAATCGAAAAAGACTCGAAGATCGAATTTGATTTGGAATACTGTACAAAGCTGTTTAAAAGAGAAACGGTCGAAAGGATGGCGGCGCATTTCGTCCGTGCTTTAGAGGATATTTCCAATCGGCCGGACAAGCGGCTTGATCAAATAGAGGCCATGTCAGAAGACGAAAAAAACACATTGTTATATCGGTTTAATGATACGAAAACTGATGCTCCAATAGACAAAACCATTTGCCGGCTGTTTGCGGAGCGGGCGGAGACATCGCCTGACCAAACCGCGGTCGTGTTTGAAGATCAAAAGCTGACATATCGACAATTGCATGAGAGGTCAAATCAGCTGGCCCGGTTTTTAAGAGACAAAGGGGTTAAACCGGACACAGCCGTCGGCATCATGGTGGACCGCTCTCCCGAGATGATCATCGGCCTTCTGGGAATTTTGAAGGCCGGAGGCGCGTACCTGCCGCTTGATCCGGCATATCCTGAAGACAGGATCAAATACATCCTAGGCGACAGCCAAACAAAGTTTCTTCTGTCGGAAGAGGCGCTCATCAAAAAACGGTCCTTTATCAAAGAGGCCGGCATGATCAACATTGATATTCACGATAAACAAATTGCCGCCCTGGATGCGGCTCAATTGGAGCCTGTCAGCCATAGCGGGGATTTGGCTTACATCATCTATACTTCAGGGTCCACAGGAAAACCGAAGGGCGTCTTAATCGAACAAAAAGGGCTGAGCAATCTTGTTTCAGCAGTTGTCAAATTGATGCATTTAAACACGGACAGCAGAGTGATTCAATTTGCTTCACTATCATTTGATGCGTCAGCATTTGAAATCTTTCCGGCGCTGGCAGCCGGGGCGGCTTTAGTGTTGGGACGGCAGGAGGAAATGATGCCGGGGCAGCCGTTAACAAGCTTTATAAGACAGTATGACATCACTCATGCGACTTTGCCGCCGACCGTTCTGAATGTGTTGGATGAATTCAGATTGGAAAACCTCAAAGTGATCGTTTCCGCGGGCTCTGCTTGCACTGAAGAACTCGCAAAAAGGTGGTTCGGAAATCGGCTGTTTATCAATGCCTACGGACCGACGGAAACGACGGTCTGTGCAACGGCGGGGGTTTACGGAGGATCCGGTCGTCCTCATATCGGCAGTCCGATTGACAATACAAACGTATATGTATTGGATCAAAACCAGAAGCCTGTGCCGACAGGCGTTGTTGGAGAGCTTTGCGTCGGCGGAATCAGTCTTGCACGCGGGTATTTAAACCGGCCGGAACTGACAGCCGAAAAGTTTATTTCACATCCGTTTGTATCAGGGGAAAGATTGTACCGGACGGGTGATCTGGCCAGATGGCTGCCCGGTGGACATCTCGAGTTTTTAGGAAGAATAGACCATCAGGTGAAAATACGCGGATACCGGATTGAACTGGGAGAAATCGAGAATCAATTGCTCAAGCTTGACAAAATCGACGAAGCGGCGGTTATAGCCAGGAAGGACGATGACAACAGCGATTATTTGTGCGCTTATATCGTCTCCAAAGAAGACTGGACATCAACCGAGCTCAGTGAATGGCTCGAAAAAGAGCTCCCTCACTATATGATTCCGGCTTATTTTGTCAGACTGGATAAGCTGCCGCTCACCGCAAACGATAAAGTCGATCGAAAAGCCCTCCCTGCACCTGACAGACATGTCGCAACAGGAGCGGAATACGAAGCACCGCGGAATGACACAGAAGCTAAGCTCGTTGACATCTGGAGGGATGTTCTCGGTGCCGGAGACATCGGTATCAGCCATCACTTCTTTGCAGCAGGAGGAGATTCGATCAAGGCGTTGCAAATCGTCTCAAGGCTGTCCAGGCTTGGCCTGAAGCTTGAAATGAAGGATCTGTTCGCCAATCCGAGAATCAAGGATCTTTCCAAGTATGTTAAAAAACAATCACAGCGGCAAAATGCCAATACAATCGTCACGGGACATGCAGAACTCACTCCGATCCAAAAATGGTATTTTGCTAATAACAAAGAAGAGCTGGATCACTTTAACCAGTCATTTGTGCTCTTCAGAAAGGGCGGATTTGACGAAAGCTGTGTCAAAAAGACTTTCAATAAAATAATGGAGCAGCACGACGCGTTAAGGATGATCTATGAGGAAAAAGGCGGGGACTTCATTCAGTACAACAGAAGCTTTCAGGAAGACCTGTTCGACCTGGATGTTTATGATGTAAGAGGGCTTGATCGTCAAGCGGAAAAGGTGTATGAGCTGGCGACAAGCATTCAAAAACAAACATCGATCAGAAAAGGAAAACTTGTTCATCTCAGCATCTTCCGGGCTGATGAGGGCGACCACCTGCTCATTGTAATCCATCACCTTGTCGTCGACGGTGTATCGTGGAGAATACTGTTTGAGGACTTCGAAACATTGTACAGTCAGGCATTAAAGGGGCAAACGCTCGAGATCGGCTACAAAACGGATTCCTATCAAGAATTCGCCCGCAGGTTAAAAGCATACGCCCGCAGCCGAACCTTATTGAAGGAAGCCAAATATTGGCGGAACGTTGCCAAGGCACGTGTCCGGTTTATTCCGCCAAAGAACATATTAAAGGAAGATGTATACGAAAACAGCACGACGTTGAGCATCAAGCTCGGCAAAGAGGCAACAGCGGACCTTTTGCGAAACACGAACAGAGCCTACAACACCGAAATCAACGATATTTTGTTAACGGCATTACTAACCGGAGCAAAGGACATCACAGGGGAAAACAAACTGAAGGTCATGATGGAAGGCCACGGCAGGGAAGATATTTTAGAAGGCGTTGACATCACGAGAACAATCGGCTGGTTTACGACGATGTATCCGGTGCTTCTTGATGCAGGAGAAGAAAAAGCCCTCTCCCAACATATCAAAATGGTCAAAGAAACGTTGAGAAAAATACCGAATAAAGGAATCGGCTACGGACTCTTAAAGTATATGGCTGAAGACCCGGATTTTATCAACGAAGAAAAGGCCCGGATTTCATTTAACTATTTAGGCGAGATCGATGCCGACATGAACCGCGGCGAATTTTCCGGCTCAAGCTTCTCCGAAGGGGAAAGCATCGGCGGAAAAATCGCGAGAAGTCATTCTATCGAAATCAACGCCATCGTGATTCATCATGAGCTGGTGATTCATACAACCTTTAATCAAATGGAATACGAAAAAGATACGATCAGCCGGCTGAATCATCAATTAAAAGAACGCCTGGAACAAATCATTAAGCACTGCACGCAACAGACGGAAAGCGAAAGAACGCCGTCCGACTATGGAGATACAAATATCAGTTTAGACGAACTTGAAGAAATCAAAGGAAAATACAGTAGCGTCATTGAAAAAATCTATCCGCTTGCCAACATGCAAAAAGGTATGCTGTTCCATGCCATCGAGGATCATACCTCAGATGCATATTTTCAGCAGACGGTCATGGATATTGAAGGATATGTCGATCCGGCGATTCTTGAGGCAAGCTTTAATGACATCATGAAACGGCATGAAATCTTAAGGGCCTCTTATGAATATGAAATTGTTGAAGAACCGAGGCAGATCATCATCGAAAACCGCAGCATCGATTTCACCTATTTCAATATCGCGAAAAGCTCCGCACAGCAACAGGAAATGTTCATTGAGAGATTGATCAATGAAGATCGAAAAAAAGGCTTTGATTTAAGCAGAGATGTGTTAATGAGGGCTTACTTGCTGAAAACGGCGGAGCGCTCGTACCGGCTTGTCTGGAGCCATCACCATATTTTACTCGATGGCTGGTGCCTTGGCATCATCATGCGTGAGCTGTTTGTCATCTACGAAAACCGGATGACCGGCAAAGCCAGTCCATTAAAGGAGACGAAGCCGTACAGCGATTATATTAAGTGGCTTGAAAGACAGGATCAGAAAGAGGGCCGTCAATATTGGCGCGAATATTTAAAAGGGTATGAGGAACAGGCACAGCTGCCTACATTAACAAAACGCAAAAAAAGCAGCCTGTATGACCGCCGGGAGAAGGTCATCCATTTGTCAAAACAGCTGACAAAACAATTGAAGGCGCTCGCTGCTAAAAACAGTGTTACGCTTCATACGGTGATTCAAACGATTTGGGGCTTGATGCTTACGAAATATAATAAGATCGATGATGTCGTGTTTGGAACGGTCGTATCGGGCAGGGAAGCAAACGTAGACGGAATCGAAGACATGATCGGTCTGTTTATCAACACCATCCCGACAAGAATCAGATTCAATGAGCAGGCGCGTTTTAACGAATGTTTGCAAAAGGTTCAGGAAGATGCGATTCAAAGCAACCGCTACAACTATATGAATCTCGCTGAAGTCCAGGCTTTGAGCAGCTTAAAGAAAGATCTGATCGATCATATTCTCGTATTTGAGAACTATGAAACTGATGAACAGGACTTTGAAGAGAGTCAAATGAAGACAGGCTTTAAGGTGAATGAGATCAGCGCTGCGGAACAAAGCAATTACAGCTTTAGCATGTCGGTGACTCCTGGCGAAGAGCTCACCCTTGTTTTGACATATGACGGCAATGTCTATGACAGGGATATCATCAACAATATCGAAGGTCATATCAAAAGGGTCGCTGAGCAAGTGACGGCAAATGAGAACCGGAAAATCGCAGAGATTGACATGCTGGCGGAGGAAGAAAGAAAGACGCTTCTATATGAGTTCAACCGGACAAACGCAGATTATCCAAGGAATAAAACGATCCATCAATTATTTGAAGAACAGGCGGAACGGACGCCTGGGCATACTGCGGTCGTATTTGAAAAGGAGAAGCTCTCGTACAAAGCACTGAATGAAAGGTCAAATCAGCTGGCGGGACTGTTAAGGGAAAAAGGCGTAAAACCTGACATGATCGTCGGCGTTATGGCAAAGCGTTCTGTGGAGATGATTGTCGGAATGCTGGCGGTGCTGAAGGCCGGAGGCGCATACTTGCCGATCGATCCCGAATATCCGGAAGACCGGATCAGATACATGATCGAAGACAGCGGCATCAGCATCCTGCTGAAAAAGGCGGACAAACAGATTGACGTTGATCTCACCTGTATCGATATGAACGAAAAAGGGCTGACAAAAGACAAAGCCACAGAGAACTTAGAGCACACGAGCGGTTCTTCTGACATGGCTTATGTCATCTATACCTCAGGTTCGACCGGAAAGCCGAAGGGTGTCATGGTCAACCATCAATCAATTGTTAATACGCTTTATTGGAGGAAACAATCGTATGGCTACAGTACAGCCGATGCCACACTTCAAGTGCCGTCCTTTTCATTTGACAGTTCTGTTGAAGATATTTTCACGACGCTTATATCTGGGGCGAAGCTGGTTTTAATTAGAGATTTGCGGATGAATCCGCGTGAGATCATCGGTGCGTTGCGAACGCATAAAGCGACAAACTTGCTGGCCGTTCCGAGCTTTTATCTAAGCCTGCTCGACACGATTGAGCAGCCTTTAGAGGATTTAAGATTTATCACGGTCGCAGGGGAAGGCTTCAATGAAAGTCTGATCCGGCAGCATTTTGAAAAGCTGCCGAACGTCAAATTGTTTAATGAATACGGACCGACGGAAAACAGCGTTTGCTCAACGCGGGGCGAGCTGCAAAAAGATGACGAAAAAGTCGTCATCGGCCGGCCGATCAGCAATCACAAGGCTTATATTTTAAATCACAACCAGCAACTGCTGCCGTTGGGCACACCCGGTGAACTTTGTCTGAGCGGGGAAGGCCTTGCCCGCGGATACTTAAACAGACCTGACCTCACGCTTGGAAAATTTGTTCCAAACCCGTTTGTTCCAGGAGAAAACATGTACAGGACGGGGGATCTCGCAAGATTTTTACCTGATGGCCAAATCGAATATTTAGGAAGAATCGACCACCAAGTCAAAATCCGCGGATTCAGAATCGAACTGAGCGAAATCGAAAACCAATTGCTGAAAATAGAAGGCATTGACGCGGCGGCAGTTATGGCGCGGGAAGATCAAGCCGGCGGAAAATACCTATGCGCATATATCGTCGCGGACAAAACGGCCGGCGTTGCAGACGTCAGAAAATGCTTGTTAAAGGAACTGCCGGATTACATGGTGCCGTCATACTTTGTCAAGCTCGATCAATTGCCGCTTACGGCAAACGGCAAAATCGACAGAAAAGCGCTCCCTGAACCTAGCGGCACAATCAGTGAAGCGACGTACGAAGCACCGAGGAACCGCACAGAGGAAAAGCTTGTCTCAATCTGGGAGGACGTTTTAGGGATCGAAAACATCGGAATCAGCCACAATTTCTTTGAACTTGGCGGCCATTCCTTAAAAGCTGCGGCATTGACTGCAAAATTGCATAAAGAAATGAAGATTGAAGTCCCTTTAAGACAAATATTCGAAACACCAACAATCAAAGACATCGGTGATTTTATCGAATCCATGAAAGAAAGCCCTTATGCGTCCATCACACAAGCGGAAGAGAAAGAGTATTACGCATTGTCATCCGCACAAAGAAGGCTGTATATCCTTAATCAAATCGAACCAGGCGGCCTCTCTTACAACATGCCTTTCGCCATGAAAATTGCAGGAGATTTTGATGTCGACCGGTTCGAGGATGCTTTTCGGCAATTGATAGAAAGACATGAAGCCTTGAGGACGGCCTTTGTGATGGTTGACGGCGAACCTGTACAAAAAATCGAAAAAGAAGTCGATTTTAAAGTGAAGTACGGACGACTCGGACAGGACCGGCTGGAAGAAAAAATCAAAGCGTTCATCAAGCCGTTTGCTTTGGAAAAAGCGCCGCTTTTAAGAGTGGAAGTATTAAAAGCGAGTGGAGATGAACATGTACTGATGTTCGACATGCACCATATCATTTCAGACGGGGTATCCATGGCCATTTTCACAAGAGAACTGGCCGAGTTGTATGAGGGGAAAACATTGCAGCCGTTAACGATTCAGTACAAAGACTTTTCAGAATGGCAAAAACTTTTTTATCAAAAAGATGAGATTAAACGCCAGGAAGACTACTGGCTCAACGTTTTTCAAGGTGAAGTGCCGGTGCTGAATTTGCCGGCGGATGAAAAACGTCCGCAAAAGCGTTCGATTGAAGGAGATATCGTTCAGTTTGAAATAGACGGCGAAACGTCCGCCATGCTGAACAAACTGGCGAAAGAGAACGGCGCGACGATGTATATGTTGCTTTTGGCGGGATACACAACGCTCTTGGCGAAGTATACAGGCCAGGAGGATATCGTTGTCGGCTCACCGATCGCGGGAAGGCATCACAGCGATTTGAAACATGTCATCGGAGTGTTTATCAACACGCTGGCGATGAGGAACCATCCAAAAGGAGACATGCCATTTGCCGAATATTTAAAAGAGGTTAAAGAAACGGCGCTGAAAGCTTATGAAAATCAAGACTATCCATTTGATGAACTGGTTGAAAAACTTGATGTCAAACGGGATATGAGCAGACACCCGCTGTTTGATACCATGCTTGTTCTGCAAAACTTCGACGGCGATGAAGCGGACATCGATGGCTTGATATTCCAGCCACTCCAAACCGAGGTGAACATCTCAAAATTTGATTTGACGCTGACAGCCGCTGAGACAAATGAAGGCATTCAATGTGTTTTCAACTACAGTACAAAATTGTTTAAGCGGTCCACGATTGAAAGAATGGCGGGCCATTTGATCAATATTTTAAAGGAAGCGGCAAACGATCCGCAAATGCCGTTGAGCGACGTGAACATGCTGTCAGATGAAGAAATGCGAGTGCTTCGGGATCAGAATCAAGGACAACAAACAGATTACCCTAAAGATCAAACGGTTCATCAGCTGTTTGAGCATCAGGCTGGCAAATCGCCGGAGCAAACAGCGGTGGTCTTTGCGGATGAAAAGCTGACGTACAGGGAACTGAACGAAAAAGCAAATCAATTGGCAAGGCTTTTGAGAGACAAAGGAGCAAGCGCCGGTGCGCCTGTAGCGATCATGATTGAACCATCGCTTGAGATGATCATTTCCATGATGGCGGTACTGAAAGCCGGAGCGGCTTACGTGCCGATCGAGTCGGAGCAATTGGCCAAACGGACGAATGAGATTTTAAGTGACAGCAGAGCTGCAATATTGCTTGTCAAAGGCTCTGTCAAAGAAAACGTCGCGTTCGCTGGAGAAATCGTCAATGTTGCCGACGGTTTGATTGATGCGAAGGCCGCGTCAAACCTGTCTACATCGGGTGCAGCCGATCAGAATGCATATATTATATACACATCAGGCTCCACCGGAAAGCCGAAAGGCGTATTTATCAGACACGGGAATGTGGTGAATTATACAGCATGGTTTATGAAGGAAGCGGGTCTTACAGAAAACGACAAAGCCATGCTTGTGTCTTCATATGCGTTCGATTTGGGCTATACGAGCATCTTTTCGGCGCTGTTAAGCGGAAGCGAACTGCATATCGCACGAAAAGAATGCTATACAAATGCGCACCGGGCTTTAAAGTATATCAAAGAAAACGGCATCACCTATATCAAACTGACGCCGTCTCTGTTTAACATTTTTGTCAATGATCCGGGCTTTTCCGCCGAAAAACCTTGCGCTTCTCTCAGGCTGGTCGTCTTGGGCGGGGAGATGATCAATACAAGGGATGTTGAGACATTTTACAACCAATATCCCGATCATGTAGTCATGAATCATTATGGCCCGACGGAAACGACAATCGGCTCAGTCTTTAAAGTAATCGACCCGGAACACCTCAATTCTTTCAAAGAATATCCGGTTATCGGCACTCCGATCCATAATACGAATGCATATGTGCTTGATGAAAATATGAAACTGCTTCCGGAAGGTGTGTACGGAGAGCTCTGCATCGCAGGCGCCGGAGTGACAGGCGGCTATGTAAACAAACCGGATATCACGAAAGAAAAATTCGTCGAAAATCCGTTTGCACCGCATACAAAAATGTACAGGACCGGGGACCTTGCCAGAAGGCTGAGCGATGGAAATATCGAACTTGCAGGACGGATGGACAGCCAAGTCAAGGTAAGGGGCTACAGAATAGAACCGGAAGAAATCAAAAACAGGCTGTTGGCTCATGATGATATCAAGGAAGCCTTTATTGCTGCAAGGGAAGACCATAAAGGTGCAAAACAGCTGTGCGCCTATTTCACAGCAAACGCCGAATTACCGTTCGAGGACATCAGGACGTATCTGATGCGCGAGCTTCCAGAATATATGATTCCGTCTTCATTTGTCCAAATTGAGAAGATGCCGCTTTCAGCCAACGGAAAGATCGATACAACCGCATTGCCTGAACCGCAGCCGGGAAAAGAGACGGAATACGATCCGCCGCGGAACGAGACGGAAGAAAAGCTTGTTCAAATATGGGAAGATGTGCTTGGCATTGACAAGATCGGGATCACTCATCACTTTTTTGCAGCAGGCGGCGATTCCATCAAAGCGCTGCAAATGATCTCAAGATTATCAAGAGAAGGCCTGTCGCTAGAAATGAAAGATCTGTTTGCAAATCCGCAAATCAAGTCTTTGAGCCGATATGTCAAGGCCGAAACCGACAAATCAGCATCATATGAAACGGTAGAGGGCGAGGTTCTCTTGACTCCGATTCAACAAGAGTATTTCTCGTTGAACAAAACGGACAGGAACCATTACAACCATGCGGTTATACTTTATAGGAAAAACGGATTCGACGAGAGCATCGTCAAACGTGTATTCAGAGAAATCATCCAACATCACGATGCACTCCGGACGGTGTTTAGAGAAGAAGGCGGAAAGATCATTCAGTACAACCGGGGACCGGGCAAAAAGCTGTTTGACCTATTTGTCTATGATGTCTCGAGCGAAAACGACCAGCCTCAGAAAGTGTACCAATTGGCAACGGAGCTTCAGCAAAGCATCGATATTAAAACCGGCCCTCTGGTTAAACTGGCGCTCTTCAAAACGAATAATGGGGATCACCTGCTGATCATCATCCATCACCTTGTGGTCGACGGTATCTCCTGGAGAATATTATTTGAAGATTTGGCGCTGGGGTACAGTCAGTTATCAAATGGGGAAAAAGTCGAGTTCTATCCAAAAACAGCTTCCTACCAGGAATATGCACATCACATCACGGAATATTCAAAAACTGAAAAACTGCTTGGTGAAAAACAGTATTGGCTGAAGGCCGTTTATGAAGACGTCAAATTCCTGGAAATGAATGAAGATGCAGGTGTCTTCAAAGTTGAGGACAGCAAAACATTCAGCACGGAACTCGAAAAAGAGGAGACAGCGCGGCTTTTAAGAGAAACAAACCAAGCTTACCGTACCGAAATCAACGATCTTCTGATCGCTGCGCTTCTGGTGGCGGCAAGAGATATGACCGGGCAAAATAAATTAAGAATCACGCTGGAGGGGCATGGAAGAGAACAGGTGGCAGATGGCATCGATATCAGCAGAACGGTCGGCTGGTTTACCTCGAAATACCCGGTATTCATCGATTTGGGACAAGAAACAGACATGTCCAGAACGATTAAAATGGTGAAAGAGCACTTGCGAAACGTGCCGAACAAAGGCATCGGCTACGGAATTTTAAAGTATCTCACCCGGGACAGTGAGATCGCAAAAGGCGCAACATCACCAATCTTGTTCAATTACCTGGGACAGCTTGATGAAGACATCAACAGCGGAGAATTTTCTTCATCACACCTGTCGCCGGGAGAAGCAGCCGGAAAGGGCATCACTAGAGAACATCCACTCGAAATCAATGCGGTGGTCTTCAGGGGACAACTGGCCATTCAAACGACCTATAACACAAGAGCATACAGTGAAGACGTCGTCAGAACTTTTGCTCAAAAATATAAAGAAGCCTTGAAAGCGGTCATTCGCCACTGCGCGGAACGAGAAGAGACGGAAAAAACGCCGTCCGATTACGGAGACAAAGGCATCAGCTTAGATCAGCTTGAGGAAATCAAACTGAAATATAAAGGGATGGAAATCGAAAAAATCTATCCGCTTGCCAACATGCAAAGGGGCATGCTGTTCCACGCACTCGAAGACAAGGAATCACAGGCGTACTTTGAACAAATGGCCATCGATATGAAAGGATTGATCGATGAGCGTCTGTTTGCAGAAACGTTCAATGACATCATGGAAAGACACGAGATTCTAAGGGCCTCGATCGAGTATGAAATAACGGATGAACCAAGAAATGTGATCATCAAGGACAGAAAGATCAATCTTGACTATCATGACTTGCGAAAGCAGAGTCCGGCGGAACGGGAGCAAGTGATTCAAACGTATCGCAAAGCAGATCGGGAGAAAGGTTTTTGCTTAAACAGCGAACCATTGATCAGAGCCGCGCTAATGAGAACCGAGGATGACAGTTATACGTTCATATGGACAAACCACCATATTCTGCTTGACGGCTGGTCCCGGGGAATCATTATGGGAGAGCTGTTCCAAATGTATCATATGAAAGAAGGCGGGCAAAAACACCGGCTTGAAGAGGCAAGACCGTACAGCGATTATATCGGGTGGCTAGAGCAACAGGATAAAGAAGCTCCAAAAGCGTACTGGAAAAACTATTTATCAGGCTTTACCGAAAAATCGCCGATTTCGGTTTTGGCGAGTTCTTCCGGACATGCGAAATATAAGAGAAAAGAGGCCGTCATAGAATTCCCGCAACAATTAACCGGCCGGATCACAGAGCTTGCCAGCCGTAACAATGTCACCCTCCATACTGTTTTACAATGCATTTGGGGAATGCTTTTGGCAAGGTACAATCAAACGGATGATGTCGTATTCGGTACAGTCATTTCCGGCAGGGATGCACAAGTAGCCGGAATCGAAAAAATGGTCGGATTATTCATCAACACTGTACCGACGAGAATTAGACTGGAAAAAAGCCAAAGCTTTAAGGAACTCATCAAAAGCGTTCAGGAACAGGCTTTGGAAGGCAGGACATATCATGACATGAATCTGTCGGAAGTACAGTCGCTCAGTGAATTAAAAAGAGAGCTGCTGGATCATATCCTGATTTTCGAAAATTACGCGGTTGATCAGAGTGCATTTGAGACAAGCGGCAAACGCGGTGCTGGTTTTATCTTTGAAGAAATTCACGCCGAAGAACAAACAAATTACGGATTTAATATTGTGGCCGTCCCGGGCGAACGTTTGGTCATCAAATTGACTTATGACGGAAATATCTATCATGACCACATCATCGCCGGTATCAAAGGACACCTTCAACAAGTGATGGAACAGGTCGTCCAAAATGAAGATCAGTCATTAAACGACATCACAGTCCTTTCGGAAGCTGAAAGAAACAGGCTGTTGTACGAATGGAATGACACGAAAGCGGAATATCCGAATCAGACGATTCACCGGCTGTTTGAGGAACAAGCCGAAAAAACCCCTGAGCATGCTGCGGTTGTCTCAGGAAATGACAAACTGACGTACCGTGAGCTCAATGAAAAATCAAATCAGCTTGCCAGATACCTCAGGGACAAAGGAGTCAAAGAGGATACGATTGTCGCCATCATGGCAGAACGCTCACCGGAAATGGTGGTCGGAATCATGGGCATTTTGAAAGCCGGAGGAGCCTATTTGCCGATTGATCCCGATTATCCGGAAGAAAGGATCAAGTATATGCTTGAAGACAGCGGAGCGGCCATCATCCTTGTGGATCACAAGCAGGACTTGGGCACACTTCATCAGGAAGCCGTCGAATTAACCGGAGATTTCAGCAGTTATCCGGCTGACAATCTGGAACTGGCGGGTAACACCGACAGCCTTGCATATATCATCTACACGTCAGGATCCACAGGAAAACCAAAAGGGGTCATGATCAGGCAAAGAGGGCTGGTTAACTATATTACCTGGGCTGCCCGTGTATATGTCCAAGGCGAACAGCTTGATTTTGCCCTCTACTCATCCATTGCCTTTGATTTAACGGTGACATCGATATTTACGCCATTAATCTCAGGCAACCGGGTGATTGTGTATCAGCATAGCAGGGACGGGGAACCGCTGATTCGAAAAGTGTTCAGAGACCAAAAAGCCGGGATTGTCAAATTAACCCCGTCTCATTTAAGCCTTGTCAAAGACATGGGTGCCAGCGGATCAAGCATCAAACGCCTGATCGTCGGCGGGGAAGATTTAAAAACGGAACTGGCCAAAGAAATCACGGAGAGATTTCATCACAACATTGAAATCTACAATGAATACGGTCCGACCGAAACGGTTGTCGGCTGCATGATCTATCAATATGATGCCGGACGGGACCGGCAAGTTTCTGTCCCGATCGGCAAGCCGGCCTCCAATGTCCAGCTCTATATTCTGGATGAGCGTCAGGAAGTACAGCCGGTCGGAATTGCCGGAGAGCTGTATATCAGCGGAGACGGAGTCGCAAAAGGCTATTTGAACAAACCGGAACTGACGTCTGAAAAATTCCTGCCAAATCCGTTTTTACCGGGTGAAAGAATGTATCGAACAGGAGATCTTGCAAGAATGAGGCCGGATGGACATATTGAGTATCTGGGCCGGATCGATCACCAAGTCAAGATTCGGGGCTATCGCATCGAACTTGGCGAAATCGAGCATCAATTGTTAAGGCACAGCGATATAAAAGAAGCGGCGGTTGCCGCCAAAACAGATCAAAGCAACGATCAAGTTCTTTGCGCATACGTCGTTTCCGAAAGAGACATCACACAGGAAGACATCAAAGCGTTTTTGGTGAAGGAGCTTCCGGAATATATGGTGCCGTCCTATTTGCTGAAGCTTGATGAGCTGCCGCTGACACCAAACGGAAAAGTCGACTTGAAGGCCCTTCCAGAGCCAGATCGAAGCGCGGGCGCTTTACTGGAATATGAGCCTCCAAGACATGAGTTGGAAGAAAAAATGGCCGCCATTTGGGAAGACATCCTGAATATCGAACTGATTGGCATCAACGCCAACATATTCGATATCGGAGCGAATTCTTTAAACATCATGTCATTTGTCTCTAGGCTATATGCAGAGCTTGGCTTCAGAGTTCCGTTTAAGGACATTTTCTCCAAGCCGACCATTAAAGAGCTGTCTGATTTTCTGAAGCATGCACAAGACCTGCTGAAAGACTACACAGATGATTGCATGCAGCTGACCAGGGCGGAAGAAGGCGGCAAAAACCTGTTCTGCTTTCCGCCGGCCGCGTCGATGGGCATTGCCTACATGGGCTTGGCCAAGTTTCTAAAGCAGCATTCGGTGTACAGCTTCAACTTCATTCCATCCGCAAACAGGGTTCGAAAATACGCGGATATCATTAAAAACATTCAAGGTGAAGGGCCGTACACATTAATCGGCTATTCATCCGGCGGAATCCTGGCATTTGATGTGGCGAAAGAATTGAACCGGCAAGGATATGAAGTCGAAGATTTGATCATCATCGATTCAAAATATCGGACAAAAGCCGAGAAACATCAGTTCACAGAGGAGGAATACAGAGAAGAGATATCCAAAACATTTGAACTTGAGAAATACCGCGATGCAGAGAAATTATTGAGCGACTATTTAGTGGACTTGGTGATGAAGTCTTATGTATATATACAAAACACAGTTACAACCGGCGCAATTGACGGACATATCAGCTATATCAAGTCAAGCGACAATCAGCGGGATGAAAATATGATGATGTGGGAAAAAGCGGCGTCCAAAACCTTTACAGTCGTTCAAGGAGCCGGAACCCATATGCAAATGATCTCCAAGTCCCATCCCGACATTCTTGAAAGAAATGCAAGATTGATCCATGATATCATCAATAAGACTGTCAAAATATGAACAAAACGGCATCCTTTTCAGGGTGCCTTTTGTTTGCCTTATCAACTCTCTGTTATAATGAAAGGCAAAGAAAAGAGAGGAAATATTTCAAAAAACAAGCAGCAGCTGGTGCTGCGGTGTGAACATCTATCAAGACAAAATAAAAGCGGGTGAACCAAGTGGAAACCATTCGAGTGCTCATAGCGGATGATGAAAAAGAAATCAGAGATTTATTGAAAACCTATTTAAAAAGAGAGTGTTATGAGGTTGACGTGGCAGTTGACGGAGAAGATGCGTTAAGGCTGTTTGAACAAAACCATTACCACCTCGTGATATTGGATGTCATGATGCCGAAAATCGACGGCATCGAGGTCTGCAGAAGGATGAGGAATCATACGAATGTTCCGATCCTGATGCTGACCGCCAAAGACCTTGAAGGCGATAAAATTTTAGGACTGTCCATCGGCGCCGACGATTATATAACAAAGCCCTTCAGCGTAAACGAAGTGCTTGCGCGGATCAAAGCCATGCTGAGGCGCTTTTTGGTCCTCGGAAGCGAAAGCCGCTCCGATGAACAATCGCTGATTCAATTTAAAGGATTGACCATCGATTTGAAAACATATACGGTCACCGCGGGCGGACAGGAGATCTCTCTGACGGCGAAGGAGTTTGAACTGCTGAAGTTTTTCGCCTCAAATCCGGGGCAGGTATTTACGAAAACGCAGCTGTTTCGAAACGCATGGAGCGATCAATACATAGAAGATGACAATACGGTCATGGTGCATATCAGAAGGCTGAGAAAAAAAATAGAGCCGGACCCTTCCGATCCACAATTTATTCAAACTGTTTGGGGAATTGGCTATAAGTTTGTAGGTGAGAAAGATGCTGACCGATAAAAAGCTGCTGCTTCTCATTCTGCAATGTGCGGCGATTGCAGCACTTTTGTTCATCTATATGAAAACGGCTTCCTTTGGGGTTTTCAGCACAATGTTGTTTATTTTTCTGTTTGCCGTTACCGCGCTGCTGTTTACGATGAGGCTTCGCTTCATCGATCGCTTAAAGCTGATCGAAACCGAGCTGAAGCGCGTGGCGGATGGAAATTTAAGAAGAAGATTGCTGGCGAAAGGCGGTCAGCCGTTTAATGAAATCATTTTTTCCATTAACGAATTGATAGAGCAGCTTGAAAAAGTTCAAATCAACGCCGCAAAATCGGAAGCGGCCAGAAAACGGCTGCTGTCTAATATTTCCCACGATATCCGAACGCCGCTCACATCAATTATTGGCTATGTTGATGCATTAAAAGACGGGGTCGCGTCTTCGGAAGAAGAGAAACAGGAATATCTCAATATCCTTTCTAAAAAATCCAACAGCCTCAAGCAATTGATCGATGAAATATTCAACATGGCGAAATTGGACGCGAATGAAGTCCAGTTGAAAACAGAGTTTTTTGACCTGGCCGAAGTCGCTAGGGAAACGCTGATCGACTTTTTGCCGGAACTGAAAAAACATGACATTGATTTGAATGTACAGATCCCGGAAAAGAAATGCTCTGTTATTGCAGATCGGCTCAGCTTGATCCGCGTGATCGAAAACATCGTGAGAAACGGCATTCATTATGGAAAAGAGGGAAAAGTACTTGGAATCGAACTGACGGAATCAGAACATGAATATCAGCTTCTCATCTGGGATCAAGGTCCGGGAATTCCGGAAAACGATATTGAAAACGTGTTTGATAGAATGTACCGCAGAGACCGGTCGAGAAGCCTTGATGACGGGAGCGGCCTGGGGCTTGCCATCGCCAAATCGCTCGTCGAAAAAAACCGCGGACGCATATGGGCACAGAGCGTCCCGTGGGAAAAAACGACGTTTGGTTTTTCGCTGCCTAAACAAAACCATCTCCAATCATTTAAGAATTAATTAAGAATTGGTTAAGAAGAAGTTAAATCCTTCTGTTTATGATGTAGTTATAAGGCGAGTGAAAGAGAGTGGATCAACTTTGAACACAATTATTAAAACGACGGATCTCACGAAAATGTACGGGCCGCAAAAGTCTGTAGACCATCTCAATATCAATGTAAAACAAGGAGATATATACGGATTTTTGGGACGAAACGGCGCCGGCAAAACGACGACGATCAGAATGCTGCTGGGTCTGATCAAACCGACCAGCGGGCAGATAGAAATTTTCGGAGAGAATTTTTTCAAGAATAAAAAAGAAATTTTAAGAAGAATCGGATCTATCGTGGAAGTGCCCGGCTTTTACGCGAACTTGACGGCAAGGGAAAACCTGCTGATCAATGCGAAAATCATAGGTATCCATAAAAAAAATGCGATCGATGAAGTATTGGAGATCGTGGGCCTGCAGCATGAAACGAAAAAGCTCGTCGGCAAGTTTTCCTTGGGCATGAAACAAAGGCTGGGAATTGCAAGAGCCTTGCTTCACTATCCGGAGCTGTTGATACTGGACGAGCCGACAAACGGCTTGGACCCGATCGGGATCAAAGAAATGAGAAGACTCATTCATTCTCTCGCCAAAGAAAGAAACATCACCATCTTTATATCAAGCCACATTTTGTCTGAAATCGAACAGCTCGTCGATCATGTCGGGATCATTCATGAAGGAAAACTGCTTGAAGAAATTCCGTTTGACCATCTCAAAAAAAGAAACCGCAAATATCTGGAATTTCAATTATCCGATCAAAATAAAGCGGTCGTTCTGATGGAACAGCATTTTGATATTCATGACTACGAAGTTCACCAGGACGGGATCATCCGGGTATACTCCCATTTGGGCCAGCAGGGAAAGCTCAATAAATTGTTTGTCGAAAACGGAATAGACGTATTGAAGATTGCGATGAGCGAAGACAGTCTTGAAGACTATTTCGTGAAGTTGATTGGGGGCGGGACGATTGGCTAATTTGCTATATACCGAATTGCTGAAGCTTAAGCGGTCACAGATGTTTCTTGTCAGTATCCTGGGAGCGGCGGCAGCCCCTTTCATCTGTTTTATATCGTCTTTGGCTAAAAAAGCCAAGTACCCTGATGTACCGATTCGCTTCAGTGAGACCTTTTCCGATACCAACCTGTATATTGTGCTTTTGATCGGAGTCCCGTTGTATGGCGTGATTACATCATATTTATTCAATCGGGAATACGCTGAAAGCACGCTAAAGAATCTATTGACGATTCCTGTTTCAAGAATCAGCCTTATTGTCAGCAAATTGGTTCTGCTCCTCATTTGGATCATGATGCTGACGTTAATCGCCTGGGTGCTGACGCTGCTGTTTGGGCTGATCGGCCAGTTTGAAGGGCTCAGTTCGGAGGTTTTAATAGATGGGTTTAAACAATTTATGATAGGCGGGGCACTTCTTTTCTTCCTGGTCAGTCCAATTATATTTGTGACACTGCTGTTTAAAAACTACGTGCCCACCATTATCTTTACAATCATTATATCAATGGTCAGCATTATGGTATACGGCACGGAGTACAGCGCTTTACTCCCCTGGTCGGCGGTATGGGTGATCGCTTCGGGTACGTTCTTTCCGGAATATCCGCCCGAATATTCTTTTATCAGTGTTGCCGCCACAACCGTTCTTGGATTAGCCGCGACAATCGTTTACTTTAAAAAAATCGATATTCATTGATGCAGGAGGAGTCTAAGGGAATGTGCAACACATGTTTGTACATCCCTAATCCCGATAAAGGCTTATTGCACAATTTTGATGGATATATTTAGGATAAAAGTATAAAAAAGGAGAATGGAACATGTCTTTTTCAGAATTAAATATTGATGCTTTTCGTTTCATTAATGATTTGGGAAAAGAGTATTCGATGCTGAATCCGGTCGTTTACTTTCTGGCCGAATATATGATGTACTTCCTCGCGTTGGGTCTTGTCGTTTATTGGCTGACCCGGACGACAAAAAACAGATTGATGGTCATTTATGCAGTCATCGCATTTGTGATTGCCGAAATTCTTGGGAAAATCATGGGCTTTCTGCATTCCAACTATCAACCGTTTGCCACGCTTCCGAATGTCAACAAGCTGATAGAGCATGAAATTGACAATTCGTTTCCGAGCGACCATACGATTTTGTTTTTTTCAATCGGCTTTTTAATCTTCCTGTTTCACAAAAAGACGGGCTGGCTGTGGCTTGTGCTTGCGTTTGCCGTAGGCATTTCCCGCATTTGGTCGGGCGTTCACTATCCGCTCGATGTTGCGGCGGGAGCCCTTCTTGGCGTGTTGTCAGCTCTGTTTGTATTCTGGACAGCACCGAAGCTGTCATTTATTCATCAAATGCTGTCCCTTTATGAAAAGGTGGAACACCGGATTGTTCCTTCCAAAAGCAAATCGAACGATAAATCGAAGAACTTTTAAAGGATGAGGCTGCCTTGGATTTAGGCAGCCTTTGCTATGTGCACTCACAAATACACGATCGGCTTCTTCATCCTCCAAATCGAAGGCGGTTCCCGACAGCAAGAGTATATGACCGTCTCCATGAAGGTAGACGGTCTGTCGGGTGCTTTGTTTTTTTGTACGAATAACAGCTGTAGAATCGCTTTCCAGGTATATAGGTTCCTCTTCTTCCTCCTTTTTTCATCCCCATTATAAAAGATGCGGGCTATTCATGACGAAAATTCCAAATAATAGGAATTGAATATAAGTAAAAATATGGTATAATATCAATTACATAGGAGGTGATAATTTCCAATAGGTAATGATAAAATGGTCCATTCTGCTAGAAATCTATTTTTTCATCCATTAAAATGAGAGAACTCGGACCTTAAATTGTTTTGGATGCGGCAGTAGCTTATGGATGGCAGCTGAAGACGTACATACGAATTATCAAAAATACGGAGGGAAACGAAATGAAAAAAGCGATTTTAGGGTTTTCTTTGTCTGCGGCGCTCCTGGTTCCATCCTCATTCGCTGCGGCTGCTGGGGACGGGCAGCTGACAAGTGAGCAAAAAGAACTGCTTGAAGCCAAGACAGAATACGTGCAGTCACTTCCTGAACAGGCATCTGTCCAAAGCGGTGTGACGGCATATGCAGGAAAAAGGCTCACAATTAAAAGAGGAAGCTTCCTCGCCTGGTCGAAAGATTATATCGACTGGTACTACAACGGCAAAAAAGTATCGAAAAGCAGCGGATCGCAGGATGTCGGCTACGTCTTTCCGAATGTCGTGAGAGCAAAAGGGATTAAAAGGTATTACAAGTCTTCAGGGCTTCACAAATGGAGAGCGAAAAAAACGCTGAGCTTCGGGACCGTTACACCGTGGGGAGATGTTGAATTCGCCAGCTCAACCTTTACAGACAGAAGGTGGGTCAATAAAAAAGGAAAATACGGAAACGATTAATTTGCCGTAAGCCATTTCATACAACGCTGCTAAAAGACTATTTTGAAATTAATGGCAGCGTTGTATAATGGAGAATGTTGCAACACCATCCTGATGCAAGAAAGGATTTTTTAAATTGATCAAAATCGATGACCTGACGAAATCTTATGGAAGCAAAAAGGTATTCAACCGTCTCAACATGAATATCGAAAAAAACAAAGTCACCTTCCTGATGGGGGAAAACGGCGCCGGGAAAACGACGCTCTTGAAATGCCTGCTCAAGCTGGAACATTTCGAAGGCGGCATTCTGTACGACGGAGAGCCGCTTGAAGCCGTCAGGAGCAAAGTGCACGTTATCTATGACGATTCCCCGTTTTACGATCATCTGAGCGGATATCAAAATATTAAACTGTTGATCAATAAACCTGCCGGCAAAGAAGAGCTGGAACAATTATCGCAAAAGTTCCTCGGCCGGGCGCTGCTGAAAAAAAAGGTTAAGACCTATTCATACGGACAAAAGAAAAAGCTGGCCTTAATGATCGCTGCATTAAACAAACCGTCATATTTGTTTTTGGATGAGATATCAAACGGGCTTGACTACCGGTCCATGATGGAGCTTCAGGCGCTGATCAATGACTGGTCGAGCAGGATGACGATTGTTGCCGCCGGCCATCAGTTTGAGTTTTATTCTTCAATCGTCGATCAATTATATGTGTTGAAAGACGGTTCAGCTATCCACATAGACAATTTTAAAACGAATGGAGCAGAATTGGGCGATGTCTATAAAGAATATTTATAATATTTTCAAAAAAGAGCTTGCATTTCAATCATATTCTAAAATGCTCGTCATGTTATTGCTTCCTCTATTATTCATTTCATCCGGATACATATATGTACATTATAAAAATACAATTGACAGCTATCAGCAGTTTAAAAAGACTGAAGACGAATATAAAGAACTCGGCATCGATATTAAGCAGGCGCTGGCGTCGCCCGTCAAGGTGAAGGAAGGGGAGCTGAAAAGCGAGGATGGCGACGGAGAGATCGTCGAAAATATTTTAAGGTTTGACTATGAGAATTTCGTCTTGTCCCTCCATCATCTGGAGCCCAAGCAGTCGGTTATCATGACGCTTGAGCTGATGGGCTTCATCATTTTTCCCTTGGCTTTTACGCTGTATGCCATCTATATCTCCTCTTACGACATCAGGTTCAAGACGGTGAAAGTGAAAGCTGTCAGCCATGATTGGAAATCCGTTCTGCTGGCCAAACAGTGTTCGGTTTACATGGTGATGGCTGCCGCCGTGATCGCCGTTGTATGTACGGCATATGTGTCAAGCTTCGTCTTTTATTCCCTGGCTTCAAGGGCCATACCGGTCGGCGAGTTCACAATACCCGCTGTTTCAAAAAGCAATATCCCGCTTCAGCTCGTTGTCGTTCTGGCGGTCAGCTTCATTTTTTCGACGGTCGGATTTTATTTGGGCGTCCTCTTCAGAAGCTTTATTACGCCTGCTTTGCTGTATATCGTTTACAGCCTGCTTATCCCTGCTTTGGGGAGATTCGATTTGAAAAACCTGCTGTCTAATCTCGGGCATGCGGTTTTCAGTTTCAGCGGCGGCTTTAAACTGTTTACACCGGTGAAGGTGGACATGATTCCGGTCGTCATCATTTTAGCCGCATCTGTCGGCTTGCTGTCTGCGGTTACTTATTATATGGCGCACAGGCAAAGCAAATATGTCGTTTGAAAAAAGAGCGCAGGCACTTGCGCTCTTTTTTTGCAAGCGACGGATGCCCGTTGGCTCAGGTTTGGCAGGCGAGTGTCAAATAGTTGGAACAACAGAATCTGCCGTCTCTGGATGAGGCGGTTGTTTTGATTGAAACCTTGTTCCTCGTAAATATTCGAAAAATTCTATATAATAATAAAGCGGTCTCAGGAATTCATGCACTTTTTAGTAAACAGCTTTTGAACAGAGGGCAGGTGAGTATAATGGCGAATCAGGATTTGAATTTGCACACGTTATATACGAGTCATACCCGCGATGCCTGGGCAAATCTCGGTGGGCATATGGCGGTAGAAATGACCGAAGAGGAAGTAAAAAGGCTTGAAGGTTTAAATGACTATCTGTCTTTGGAAGAAGTCGAAACCGTTTATGTTCCGCTGGCGAGGCTGCTTTATTTACACCGGACAACTCAATATGAACGGAACACCCGGGTGAACGGTTTTTTGAACCATCCTCACGCGGCCAAAATTCCGTTCATCATCGGGATTGCCGGAAGCGTCGCGGTTGGAAAAAGCACGACGGCCCGCATCATTCAGACGGTGCTCTCCCGTTTGCAGGAACGGCTGAAAGTCAGTCTGATCACAACCGACGGTTTTCTTTATCCCAATGCGGTGCTGACAGAAAAACAGATGATGTCGCGGAAGGGGTTTCCGGAAAGCTATGATGTCAAAGCATTGCTTGAGTTTTTAAACGATTTAAAATCCGGCAAGGAAATCGTTCGCGCACCCGTTTATTCCCATTTAACGTACGACAGATTGGAAGGGGTTTACGAAACGGTTGAACAAGCGGATATCGTGATCATCGAAGGCGTCAATGTGCTGCAGACACCGACGATCGAAGACGACCGGACAAAACCGCGGGTTTTCGTTTCCGATTTTTTTGACTTCTCAATTTATGTGGATGCCGAAGAAGACCTCATTATCAAATGGTATCTTGAACGCTTTCGCATGCTCAGAGAGACGGCATTTCAAGATCCGAGTTCTTATTTCCATAAATTCAAAGACCTTGCGGACGAAGAAGCGGACCATATGGCAAAGTCAATATGGGAGACCGTCAACCGTCCGAATTTGTATGAGAACATTCTGCCTACAAAATTCCGGTCTGATTTAATCTTGAGAAAAGGCGAAGGCCACAAGGTGGAAGAGATTCTCGTCAGACGGGTGTAGAAGAGGAGGCTTGCATGATCCATCATATTGAACTGTATGTTTCAGATTTGGAAGCGTCGAAGCGCTTTTGGGGCTGGTTTCTCGGAGAGCTCGGCTATGAGGTTTTTCAACAATGGGAAGACGGGATCAGCTGGAAAGCAAACGGCGCCTATCTCGTGCTTGTGCAGGCGAAAGAGCAGTTTGTCAAAGCAGGTTATCACAGGTGCCGCGTCGGTTTAAACCATCTTGCTTTTTACGCGGCATCCAAAGAACAGGTCGACGAAATGACAATGAAACTGAGGGAGCGGGGATGCCGCATTTTATATGAAGACAGACATCCGTTTGCCGGCGGAAGCGGGCATTATGCCTTATATACCGAAGATCCCGACCGCATCAAAGTCGAACTTGCGGCGCCTTGAGGCGGGCGTACGCCGGAAGGCCGGCCTTTGACCGAGCCGGCCTGTTTTCAATTAATGCTGCATCGTTTTTTTCGAACTTAATTTGACTTTTGCTTCATCTATTTTGAGCTTCCGGAAGGCTGCCACCAGGAAAGGAACGCCGCAAATAGTGACAGCAGACAGGATTGCAAAAGTGAAAAACGGCTTTTCCGCTCCAAAGGCGTCCAGCAGCATTCCCCCCGCCCAAGGGCCGATCACGCTTCCCAGCTGGGTGAAGCCTATAGCCCCGAAGTAAGTGCCTTTCAGCTCAGGCCGGGCAATCCGGTCGACCAGTAAATCCATCATCGAAAAGAGAAGCACTTCCCCGATCGTAAACACGATAATGATCAAGACGATGGACCATAGATCGTGGAAAAACGAGAGGCTGAACAGGCTTCCGCTAATCAGCACATTTCCGGCAATCAGCGATAAAATCGGTGAAAACCGTTTGGCGATATGTACGATCGGGTACTGTACGACAAGCACGGCCAAGGCATTCAGCGTCAGCATCATACCGAACACTTTCGTCCCGTCTTCGATGAACGGGCTGGCCGCCATGTATTGTGCGAGCGTGGATGTGAAGTGGGAATACCCGAATAAACAAAGAATCGAACCGATTAGTGTAATCGTAAATACCCGGTCTTTTTTTGTCACCTCCAGCGCGTCCCGCACTTTTATACGCTTATTCCGCTCAGTTGCCGGTACGGTGTGGTGTTTAAACTGAATGACCAGCACCGCCGCATAAATAAAATAAATGAAAGCCGCAATGAAAAACGGCAGCGTCGTTTTCGAAGATCCGAGGTACAGGCCTAAAAGCGGACCGAAGACGACGCCGAGGTTGATCGCGGTATAGCGGAGATTAAAGACGAAAAGGCGCGTTTCGGGTTTGGATACGTCTGAAAGCAGCGCTCTTGAAGTCGGTTCAAACAAAGCGCGGCATAATCCGTTTAAGGCATTCATGACAAAGAATGTCCAGACATGATCGGCGAGCGCGAAACCGGCGAACACGAATGTCCAGCCGAAAATCGAAACGAGCATGATGGTTTTCCGGCCGAACCTGTCTGATAAGTACCCGCCGTAAAAGCTTGCCGCAATTCCGATCAGAGAGCTCGCTGCAATAACGGCGCCGGCAAAGCCGGAAGAGGCGCCTTTCACTTGTGTCAAATAAATTGCTAAAAAAGGGATGCTCATGGCTGTGCCCATACGTCCGAAAATGGTTCCGACAATAATGGTCCAGCTGAGCGGGTGGATGTTCTGCCATTTTTGTTTCATGATAAACTCTCCGTTACGTTTTTATTTGTTTATCATACATGAAACAAATGGCGGTGAATAGAGGAATTTCTATATGCTGGGTGATCAAAAGGAGAACAAGCCTTGATTTGTGACATAATCATAGATGACATCTTCGATATGGGCATGCAGCCCCTCATTCGGTTCCTCGATCCGCCTTTCCTGCAAAGCCAGCTTCAGGATTTCTTTTTCGCCGGGGCTGAGCGGATCGGTTGCAACATTGCGTCCGTACTGCTTCAGCGCCTGTCCGAGCATTTTTTCAATCAGTTTCTCATCCATTTGTCTTTCTCCTTTAGGAGCGCTTTTTCTTTTATCTTACTAGGAAAAAACGAGGTTCTCAAGGGAGCTTTCAATTTGAGCCATTAAACCGGATGCGGCAGCATTCCGAACTGGAATGATCCGCCATGTCACCTTCTTTCCAAAGAAGGTGTTTTTTGTTGCTTTCAGCCAGGATTTTCTTTGGATAAAATTACGCCTGGAAATCGAACGTATATTCGGAGTATAGTATTCATACACTAATTGTGCGAACATCAGTTCTTTTTGGAGGGAGAGAGATGGATTACGGTCAATATCCGTCGCGTTCGGTTTTGTGCGTTGATATGCGGAGCTTTTATGCAAGCTGTGCCGCAGTCCTGCTCGGACTTGATCCGATGACTTGCCTGCTGGCGGTTGTCGGAAACACGGAGCGGCAGGGGAGCATCGTTCTCGCTGCTTCTCCGGCTCTGAAAAGAGAGTTCGGCGTGCAAACGGGAACAAGGCTTTATCAGCTGCCGGATGATCCGCGCATCAAGCTGGTCAATCCAAAGATGGGGCTGTTTGTCCGTGTTTCTACAGAGCTCACCCGGCTGTTCTGCCGCTATGTGCCGCCTGATGCCATTCATACGTACAGCGTGGATGAAAGCTTTATTCAGGTGGACGGTGTTGAGAGCATGTGGGGAGACGCCCGAACGATTGCGATGAAAATTCAAGATGATATGGAAAGGGAGTTTGGCCTTCCCTGTGCTGTCGGAATCGGACCGAATCTGCTGATGGCAAAGCTGTGCCTTGACCTTGAAGCGAAAAAATCAGCAGACGGAGTAGCCGTTTGGGGCTACGAAGACGTGAAAACGAAGCTGTGGCCGCTGTCTCCGCTGCGCCGCATGTGGGGAATCGGCTCCAGGCTGGAAAAGACGTTAAACCGGATGGGGATTTTTACAGTCGGTCAGCTGGCTCACTATGATCTCAAGCGGCTTGAGAAAACATTCGGGGTGATGGGAAACCAGCTCTATTATCACGCTTGGGGCATCGACCTTTCAGCGATCGGAGCGCCGCTCTTGGAGGGGCAGGTCAGCTATGGAAAAAGCCAGATTTTGCTTCGCGATTATCCGAATTCGGAGGAAATCAAGCATGTCATTCTTGAAATGTGTGAAGAAGTAGCCAAAAGGGCGCGCGCCCACCGCCAGGCCGGCCGGACCGTCAGTCTTGGCGTCGAATACAGCCGCGATGAGCTTGGCGGCGGGTTTTACCGTTCAAAAACAATGGAAAGCCCTTCAAATGTCACCCTTGATCTCTACCATACATGTCTGGCATTGTTCGAGCGGTTTTATGCCGGCAAAACGGTTCGGAAAATTTCCGTCTCTTTGTCCAATATTCAAGACGACACCAATATGCAGCTTGATCTTTTTCGTCCCGATCAGGAAAAGAAGCGGCAGCTCGGGTACGTGATGGACGGCATCAGAGAACGGCACGGATCAACAGCGCTTTTGCGGGCTGTTTCCTATACAAACGCCGGGACGGCCCGGCTGCGGTCAAAATTGGTCGGAGGCCATCAGGCATAGAAAGGAGAATCATTTATGCTTCGCGACAGAGGCAGTATCAAATGGGTTTCCATGATGCTGCCTGAGCACGTGGAATTGCTCAGGGAATATCATGAAAGCCTTCAAAAACTCAAAAAACCGATCCTGGATGAACAAAAATATGAAGAATTTAATGAAATCATTTGTGAAGCGATGGCAGAAAACAGAATGTTGCAATTTGCCTATTATCGGCAGGGGGAAGTGAAAACACTGGCCGGCCGGATTCACTATGCCGACGCCCTGAAAAGGGAGCTGCGGATCGTAAGCCGGGCGGATGAAATATGCATTTTAAAGATGGAGGATATCATTGAGATTGAATACGATTGTCGTTTATAATAGAATCAGTATTCGGAGGTGGATAAAATGGTAAATGACATTCATTTGCCGACTGCAGCGTCTCATGCAAAGCCTGTTATCTTGAAAGGCGATACTTTGCATGAGGCGGGGTTATAAACAAATCGCCTAAAAAAAGCAAGGTATCATTTCTGATCATCCGGCTTTGCACCTTATTTTTAAATATAGATCCATAAATAAGGAGCTGGCAGAAATGAAGACACCTTTTATCAGAAATGACCAATATAATTTTATTAAGTTTCAAACGGACAGCCTTGTTCAGGGACATGCGAACATCAATGACGAAAACGTACTTGACGCTTTGAAATGCAATGCGCTCGATCAAGTGTTCAACCTGTTTCCTGATCTCAGCAGCGATCAAAAGTCTTTGCTGCAGAAGATGGCAGAAGTGGAAGACAGCGGTGAAGCGATGCGCTTTTTAGCCGAATTAAAGCCTCATGTCATTCCATTTCAGCGTATAACAGTAAAAACCGCTAAAAAGCTATTTTCTAAAGTGAAGAAGTTAAAGACGCCCGATTTTGAACAGATGGATTTCAGCGGATATTCCTACCTGGGATGGAATGATGCAGGATCAGGCAGAAAGTACATGATTGTGGATGCCGGCGGAAAGCTGACCGGAATACACGGCACCATCAAATCCAGCAATAAAAAAGGAATCTGCGCGATATGCAACAGGACCGAAGAGATCGGACTGTTCATGGCCCGGGTGAAAAGCGGGAAAGAAACCTATACAGACAGAGGCAATTATATTTGCTGTGACAGTGAAACATGCAATCAAAATGTGATGACGCTGGATCATCTGAACCATTTCGTCGCACAATTAACGAAAGAATAAACGAGAACCCCCCGGCTAAGCTTTAGCCGGGGGGTTTTATGATTTGGCTTTTAGCCTGCCTCTTTCGCAGCACTTCGCTCTCCGAAGAGACGGGTGGTCAGCCCGGGAACAGCCATACATAAGAATACGGAACGTCCAAGGCTGAATAAAAGAAAAGCGAGCCACAGCCCATGGTTTCCGAAAGCGGGCACAGCGGTAAAAAAGGCGGCCAGGAAGACGAGAACAGCCAAGAACATTGAATTTCTGACCGGGCCTATTTCAGTCGCTCCTGTAAAAATCCCGTAAAAAACGAGTCCGAAACTTGCGGCCAAAGGAAAGAGAGCGATCCAAATATCGTAGGTTTTCGCTGCTTCCAAAACGCTTTCAAGCGGTGTAAACAAGGGAAGGATTACACCTTTCAAAAGAAAGTAGCCGACTGAAAGCAGCGCGGCCGAGATCAGCGACCACTGGATCGAAAGGGAAAGCGTACGGGAATAAAGTTCCCGATCCATTCTTCCAACGGCTTTCCCGGCAAAAATGCTCGATGCATTGGCAAATCCGTCAAACACATAAGCCATCATATAATGAATTTGAATTAAGATCGCATTTGCGGCCAAAACTTCAGCGCCGAAGCCGGCTCCTTTAGCCGTAAACAAATTAAAAACCGTTAAAAGGCACAATGTCCGAATCAATAGATCGCGGTTGACAACCATCATTTTTTTAAACGGTTTCGGGTCGAACAAAACCTTGACGGACGGCAGCTTAAACCGCATGGCGGCATTCGTTTTCACAAGCAAGCAGCCGATCAGGCAGCCCGTCACTTCCGCAATCAAAGTGGCTAGAGCGATGCCGTATACTTCCATGTGAAAGACGTAGACAAAAACGATGTCAAGCACGATATTCAAGACGTTCATCGAAATCTGCAAAAGCAATGTCACTTTGATAAGGGACATTCCCATCAGCCAGCCGAGAATGCAATAGCTGATTAAAGCAAATGGAGCGCCCCAAATCCTCAGCGAAAAATACTGCGAGGCGAATTCAGCGGTATGGCGGTCAGGCTGTATCAGCGTCAGCGCTGCGTATTCAAGCGGTTTTTGCAAGAGAATGAACATCAGTCCGGCAAAAACCGCGATGCAAACAGGCCGGGCAAGAGCCAAAACGCTCTCTGATCTGTTTTGGGAGCCGAGCGACTGAGCAGCGAACCCCGATGTGCTCACCCGCAAAAAGCCGAGGAGCCAATACATCGTATTAAAAATCATCGTTCCGACTGCAACACCGCCGATGTAAGCAGGGGAGGAAAGCTGCCCGGCTACCGCCGTATCGACCGCCCCCAGCAAAGGAGTGGTGATCGTTGAAATGATCAGCGGAACTGCGAGTGCTAGATAATGTCTGTGATTCATCTCTTATGACCCCCCTTAGGATTCAAACACCTGAAGCAGCTTTTTGGCGTATGGGTGCCTTTCGGCAGAAAAAAGCTCTTCTTTTTTAAATTGATCGGCAATCTGCCCGTCTTTCATGACCATGATGCGATGGCTCATAAAGTGGACAGCGGCCAGATCATGGGAAATAAACAAATAGGAAAGCCCCATATCATCCTGCAAATCTTTGAGGAGGTCGAGGATCTTCGCCTGACTGGTGACATCCAGGCTTGCCGTAGGCTCATCAAAGATGATTAAAGACGGGTGAGTGCTGATGGCTCTGGCGATTAAGGCCCTTTGGAGCTGCCCGCCGCTTAATTCATGCGGATAGCGGTCAAGGAGGCTCGAGGGAAGGCCGACCATTGAGAACAGACGCTCAACCGTCAGACGGCGGCTGCCTTGGAAGTCCTTTAAAAATGGCGGTATGTCTTGTTTGGAAACATCAAGCGGCTCCATAACTGAATCGATAATATTGAGCTTTGGATTCAATGATGCGGCTGGGTTTTGAAAAACAGCCTGCAGCTTTCGGCGCAGTCTTCGGGTCTCTTTTTTGTTTATGCCGGGAAGCGGATGTTGATGAAGCCGAATCTCTCCGTGATCGATTTTTTCGAGCAGGAGAAGGCAGCGCGCGAGGGTGCTTTTCCCGCTGCCGCTCTCGCCGGCGAGCCCGAGGCATTCGCCTTTTCGAATGGAGAACGATACATTGTCAACGGCTTTGTGGCCGCAAGCGTAATGTTTTGTCAGATTGCTGACAAAAAGAACGGTTTCTGCTGAATGGGTCATCACGCACCTCCTGTTCCCGCCAGCGCCGCTTCCTTTGTTTCAGGCGCGGCTGTCAGCCTCGGCGGAGGATTTTTCAGCGGCGGGACGGCTGCGAATAAACGTCTTGTACATTCATGTACCGGTTGTCTGATTAAATCAGCGGTTAAGCCGCTTTCGACGATTTCTCCGTTTTGCATGACAGCGGTTTGATCGGCGTACCTTTTGACAAGCCGGAGGTCATGAGTGATAAAAAGGATGGCGCAGTTTGTTTTGGCGCGCATCACGGTGAGCTGTTGCAAGACGTCCGCGGCCGTGATGCTGTCTAAAGCCGTTGTCGGTTCGTCTGCGATGAGAAGCTTCGGGCGGAGCACCATCGCTTGAGCGATCGCGGCCCTTTGGAGCTGCCCGCCGCTCAATTGAAACGGGTAGCTTTCATATACTCTGTTTTCCGGCAGAGAAACCTCCCGAAAAGCGCGGAGAATCGCTTCTCTTCGCTTGTTTTTAGACCAATCGGTATGCGTTTTGACCATTTCGTCAATTTGTTTGCCGATCCGTATAAAAGGGGTGAATGCTCCGTGACAGTCCTGAAAAATACAGGCGATATCCTTTCCGCGCATGCGTCGGAGCGCTTTGCGGCCGGCTTGAAGCATCTGGCGGCCCTCAAATATCACATCTCCGCCGGACACCGTTAGTCCGTCCGGAAGCAGCCCGGCTATGGCCGAAGCGGTCAGGCTTTTTCCGCTGCCGCTTTCCCCGAGCAGCGCGAACCATTCCCCTTCATGGATCGAGAAGGAGGCATTTTTGACAATGGTGTGCTGTCGGGAGCTGATTGATAAGCCCTCAATGGATAACATCGGCATGCTAAGAAACTCCTTTCTTGTGTTTAACGTCAAACCTGTCCCTTAAACGATCACCGTACAGGTTGGACAACAGAACGATGAACATGATCGCAAGACCGGGAATCACCATAAGCTGAGGCGCATGCAAAAAGTAATGTTTTCCGTCATTCAGCATGGCGCCCCATTCCGGGTATGGAGGCTGAGCACCCAGTCCGATATAGGACAGGGCAGCAATCATTAACACCGTTTTTCCGATATCAAGTGTCGCAAGTACGGAAACGTTGCCGAGAACATGGGGCAGCAAGTGCTTTTTTAAAATCGCCCCGGAGCCTAAGCCCGTCAGCTCGGCCAAGGCGATGTAATCTTTTTGTTTTTCCGAAAACACCGTGCTGCGGACCAGCCTTGCATAGCCGACCCATTTGACAGCGACAACGGCTAATATTAAGTTCATCAGACCGGGGCCAAGCAAACCGCTTAAAACAATCGCGACAATATAGTCCGGAAACGCCATGACCGCGTCAACGATTCTCATGATCATCCGATCCAGCCGTCCGCCGAAAAAGCCGGAGACAAGCCCGACGGGAACGCCTATGAAAACGGAGATCAGAATCGCGGCCAAGGCGGTGCCGACCGTCGCTTTCGCACCGGCGATCATTCGGGAAAATATATCTCTGCCCAAATGGTCTGTCCCGAGCCAGTGCTGCAAGCTGATCGGCTGGAGACGGTTGGCCATATCTGTGCGGAGCGGATCGAACGGCAAAAAGAAGGGGACGGTGAACAGCGCCGCGGAAAACAGCAGCACGAACCACAGTCCTGTTTTGGTTCGGAATATAAGTTTGACGTTTTTTCTCATCGGCGTCCAGCCTCCTTTAAGCGAATTTCCGGATTGAGGTACCGATAGGAGAGGTCGACCAAAAGATTGATCAGGACAACCGTGATCCCCATGAAAAGAATGTACCCCTGAATGATCGGATAATCACGCTGAACGATGGCGTCAACGACAAGCTTGCCGACGCCGGGATATGCAAACAGGACTTCAATAATCACCGTGCCGCCGAGCAGGCTGCCGAGGCTGACCCCGAATATCGTGATGACAGGGACAAGACAGTGGCGAAACGCGTGAAAGAAGAAAATTCTCGCCTCGCTGATACCGCGCGCCCTGGCTGATCTGATGAAATCCTGACCAAGGCTTTCGATCAAGCTTGACCGTACAAGGCGGACATAAACGCCGGACATCGCGATCCCGAGCGTGAGAGAGGGGAGAATCAAATGTTTAAACGTTCCGGCTCCCATCGACGGCAGCCAATTCAGCCTGACGGAGAAGAGATCGATCAGTATCAATCCGAGCCAAAAGCTTGGGAGCGCGGCTCCCACTAAAGCGAGCAAGCGGCCGAGATGATCGATCCACCGATCCCGGTATAAAGCGGAAAGCGTTCCGACCGGCACGGCGATCAGCAGCATGACGAGAAGCGATGCGCCGGTCAGAAGCAATGTCGCCGGGAATTTCCGGCTGAGCTCGTCGATGACGGGTTCGTGTGTTGTATAGGATTTTCCCAAATCAAATTGGAAAAAGCGTTTAAACCAGTTCCAATATTGAATATAAACCGGTTTGTCCAAACCGAGCTCCTCTTTGAATGCCTCGATCTGCTCGTCTGTTACCGCTACATCATCTACGCGAAGCATCTGTTTCACCGGATCACCGGGAGCCGCTTTCATAAATACAAAGCTGATAAACGAAAGCAGGAATAAGAATAGAACCAGTTCAAACAGCCGCTTAGCGATCTGCTTCATTTCGTTTTCACATCCAAATCTTTCGTCAGCATATAATACTCACTTTTGCTCGTTTCCCAATTTAATACACCGTCTCGGTATGCCGTGATGTTTTCGGGAGTGACGATAAAAGAGTTCAATGTCTCCTTCTCGATCAATTCAGCTGCTTTTTTAGCAAGGCGGTCCCGCTTCTCTTTGTCGATTGTGCGGTTGAATTCCTCAATCCATTTGATCAAGGTTTGATTTTCGATGCCGCTGTAGTTTAAAGCGCCATTCGGCATATAGGCGGTGTTCAGCAAATAGCCGGCATCGCCTCTGGGCGCGGTCATCGAGCTGTATGTCGCCAAATCCCAATCATCGTTCTTCGCCAAATACTCATCGATATTTTCGACTTGTTGAATCTTAATCGAAATGCCCAGTTCCTTCGCATTTGATTCAAGAATTTGTGCGATTAAAGGCAATTCCGGACGAGACTGATAGGTTAGCAGTGTAAAAGATAAGGCTTGTCCGTCCTTCACGGCTTTGCCGTTTTCAAGCTCGTAGCCGGCTTTTTTCAGCTCAGCTTTTGCCGCTTCCAGTCCGCTCGGCTTTTGAACCGTACCGGCGGAAAACGGGAAATCCGCTAAGAAAGGTCCGTCTGCCGGCTGAGCATGCCCGTTCAAAATGCTTTCAGCGATTTCTTTGCGGTCCAGTAATGCGTCGAAGGCGCGGCGCAGGTGACGGTCAGCGAAATGATCCTTCTTTGTATTGTAGAGAATCTGGTGAACGCGCAAGCTCGGCACCGAATCAACGGTAATCGATGAATCTTTTTGAATTTGGTCAATATCCTCCACGCTCGGTCTGTAAATAATGTCGGCATCTTTTGATTGGAGAGCCATGACGCGGGCGTTTGCGTCTTCATTAAACGAAAATGTGACGTGCTTCAGCTTCGGTTTGCCGTCCCAATAATCGTCATAGCGTTCTAACTCTATTTTATGGCCGGCCTCAAAAGAGGAAACTTGAAAAGGGCCCGTCCCAACGGGCTGTTGAGAAATGTTTGCTGCGCTGACGTCAATGATCGATGTGTTTGGATGAACCAATTCTGAAGGGAATTCGGGAAAAGGCTCCTTTGTTGTAATCGTCAATGTTTGTCCTGCAGCTTTGATTTCTTTAATTTTTAAGGCGTTATTCATCGCTTTGCTCTCGCGTATCGTCCGTTCTAAAGACGCTTTTACCGCTTTGGCATCCGCTTTTTTGCCATTTTGAAACGTCAGATTGTCTTTAAGGGTGAAGACCCATGTTTGTCCGTCTTTACTTTCCCAATCCTTGGCAAGCCAAGGTTCGATGGAAAGGTCAGCGCTGATTTTGACGAGCGTTTCGCTGATGCCGGCGCGGACAGCCGTATAATTGACATCGAGATTCGGGTCAAGGGTTTGACTTGGAATATTGAAAAGAAAGGTGAGTTTCTTCTCATCACCTTTCGCTGAGTCAGCGCCTCCGGCGGAGCAGGAAGCGAGAATGAAGAGAAAAACAATCGGTATGATCATGCGTTTTGCTATGTAAGCCATCGGTTAATACCCCCAAGTAGTAATGATTTCGATTTACCCTCATTATCATAGGGGATATTTCCTTTGTTGTAAAGGAATGTTTGTTCGTGTTTGACGAAAGTGCGTGGACAAATTTTTCGGAGCCCGGCCAGCTTTTCCATATAAAATAGGTCTGCAAAAAAGAAAGCCCGAATAATTTGAAACAAGGGAGTTAATGGAACGATTTACAGGGGAAAAAAATATGCTGTTAATAAGATGTTCAAACAGCAAGTGAAAGGAGCCATAAAGCGATGATGATTACAGTAAAAATACGCCATACCGCTGAAACCGAAGGCACAGACATAGGTGACTTCACTCCTGCTGAACTCGAAAGCATCGTCCAGACGATCAGAAAATACGGAGCTTGGCTTTCACCTGATGCCGACGCAGATGATTATAAATTTACATTCCAAGACGCTAAATACAATCTCGAACAAAGAGTCTTTGAAATCATTGTGGAATAATCATATATCGACGGGGTTGACGGACACTGAATGAACGATCGGAAATGGCGTTTATTTAGAGTCCTTTTTATTTTTGCCGGGCGGGAAGACAGTCCCGATAAATGAGGAGGAGCCTTGAAGAGATTTAGCTCTTCAAGGTTCCTTCACTTTTACTTCCCGTTGACGGTCAAACCGTCTTTAATCAAGGCATTCACTTTGCTGCTGAATAAAAGGCCGACATGGCTTACGCCTGAGATTTGCACATTGTTTGCACCATCAAGTTTGGAGAGGCTGTTTAAGACGATATAGTCGCTTGTGCTGTAAATCGAAGTGTATGAGATTTTGTCATTCGGAGCGATTCCCTGAGGCGCCGTGTTTGTAACCAGCCGGTTAGCACCCCCAAGGGTAACGACATGTCCGACTTTATCTGCTCCGTCCAGATTTTTAATATAATAGAGCGTATTGGCTCCGCCCATGCTGTGGGCGACAATATCGACTTTTGATGCTCCTGTTTGATTCAGCACATGCTTGATGTATTCGGATAATGTCGGCGCATTAATTTTATTATTTCCTGTTTTATCGATAAAGTTGATGGCGTAAAGCTCACTGCTTGTCCAGCCTTGAGATTGTAAATACGATTTAATGCCGATGAAGTTATAATTGGCTCCGCCGATGCCGTGAACCATGACGACCGGATTGTGGGAAGCGGCGGAAGCTGTTGAAGGCCGGCATGAAAATACGGACACAACAGACAGCATGCAAATCAATAGAATAGATAAAAATGAATGGCGACGCATTGTTTCTCCTCCTAAAAAAGTAATAAGTTCACAACAACGACAATTCTATAAAACGAACATATGAAAACGAAGTGTAAAATTATCTATTTTTTACACTCGGAAAAAGAGCAGTATATGAAACGTTTTTTTGCCGCTGGGCGCGCCGGTATCCTATGGGGCAAGGTGAGTGAAGCTTTTTAGGGAGATGGCAAATCGATTTGTGCTGTTGAATTAGAACTAAGAATTTACTCCCATTCATCTACTGACGTATTAAAATGGTAAATTGGGAGCGGGAAACGGTATAATAAGGAAGAATATCCATTGCTTAGTTGCAGAACATTTGTGCCGATGGTCAGGTATAATGTTGAAAGGAGAGGTTAGATTTTGATGAAAACATGGGCATTGAAAACAATGTGCCTGTGCTCTCATGTGCAGTTTTTTTCCGACTGCAAAGCGGTCCGCTGCATATCAACAAAGTGTTGATTGCTTATCAGCGGAAAACGGGATTTTCGTAAAAAAAAGACGTTTCGAATGATGACAGACCGGATCAGGATCAAGTCCTGTTTACCAAAGGGGGATGAACATGATTTCAAAAACGCCGGAGCCGCCGTATTACGCAGTGATTTTCACATCGGTCAGAACGAACGGGGATCATGGCTACAAAGAGACGGCTGCGAACATGCTAAAGCTTGCCGCAGCACAGCCAGGCTTTTTAGGAGCAGAAAGCGCAAGGGACATGAACGGAAAAGGAATAACGGTTTCCTATTGGGAAAGCCTTGAGGCGATTGAAAAATGGAAGTTTCACAGCGAACACCGGCAGGCGAAGGAAAAAGGCCGAACAAAATGGTATTCTGACTTTGCCGTGCGGGTTGCAAAAGTTGAAGCCGCAAGGATTTCGGAGCGGCCCGGCCGGCCCCCGTCAGATGGCACCGGCGGGGAGGAAATGCAATGATTCAATTGTTAAATCATAAAGACCCGCACACGGCCCGCTGCATTGTAAATGTTCAAAGGCCGGCTTATGAAAAAGAAGCGGAGATTATTCAATTTCAGGGCATTCCGCAGCTGAATGAAACAGCTTTTGATGTGATGGATTCCCGTGAAACTTTCATCGGCTGGTTTGAGGGAGGAGAATTAGCCGGAATCGCTTCCTTTATACATACAGCCGAAAAGCTGACGATCTGCAGGCTGGCCGTTCATCCCGTCCATTTTCGAAAAGGGATTGCGATGGCATTGCTTCGTTATCTATTGATGGAGAAGGAAGCCGAAGCGTTTGAAGTGACGACGGGAGCGGAGAATGAACCGGCAAAAGCGCTATATCAGAAATTGGGATTTTCCGAGATTGAGCAGTATGAACCTGAAAAAGGAATTGTTCTTTCAAGACTGACGCTGAATGCGCCGAGAAAGGTTAAAGTCGTCTCCTATCAAGAGGAGTGGAAGGGCGAATTTTTCAAAGAAAAAAAGCAGCTTGAAGCGCTTTTCCAGAATGAAGTCTTGCATATTCACCACATTGGAAGCACGTCAATTCCGGGGATGAGCGCCAAGCCTGTCATTGATATCCTGATCGAAGTAAACGATCTCGGCTCCGCAGCCCGCTTCGAAAAGGGGATGAAAATGCTCGGCTATGAATCGAAGGGGGAAAACGGAATTCCGGGGAGAAGGTTCTTTCAAAAAGGAGGACGGAAGCGTACACACCATGTCCATCTGTATGAAAGCGGGCATCCCGATATCAGGCGGCATCTCGCGTTTCGGGATTATTTAATCTCGCATCCGGAGCGGGCCGAAGAATATGCTGCTCTGAAGATGAAGCTGGCGGAGATGTTTCCGCTTGACATGGCAGGCTATGTTGACGGCAAAAACGGCTGGATAAAAGAGACTGAGCACTTGGCTGAACAATGGGAAAAGGGAGGGGAGGACAGGTAAAGCCCCCTCCTGTTTCAGGCTCTGACACAAGATTCAAACGTTCCTTTGTGGCTTCCGTCACAGTAAGGCATTTTCAGCGATTTTCCGCATCTGCAGAGCGAAAAAGCGGGTTTTTCAGGGAACGGGTTTCCTTCCATATCGATCAGTTCGACGTCTCCCGTGACCCGGAAACCGCCGTTGTCCATCACTTTAATCTGCACTTTTTTAGGCATCATTCCACCTCCGAATCCCTTCATATTTATGCCTGACAGTCGGAAACGATGCGCTTTTTCCCGCTCCTGTGGTACAATGTCCGTAAACGAAATAGAGAAGGATGATATCATGCAGCTTGAAATCACTGCACAGGCAAAACAAGCCATTCAACGGGCAACAGAGCCTTATCCTGATAAAAAGATCCAGCTTCGCTATGATTCCGAGGGCTGCGGATGCGCGGTCAGCGGCGTGCCGGTTCTGTGGCTGACGGACGAATTATCGGGAAGTTGCGAGCCCCTTGAGACAAACGGGCTTCCGATTTATATTCAGTCATCGCAAAAAGTCTTTTTTGATGAAGCGATGACCATCGACTATTATGAGAAAGCGGGTGCCTTGATGCTGAAAAGTCCGGCACAGGTGCTTTCTCCCAGAATGAGTATTTTAGTGAAATAGGGTGGCGTTCGATTTGAATCAAAAGGTAAAATCTTTAAAACAAACCGCTCAAAATAAAACATGGGCGTCCTTTTTACATCAAAATCATCCGTATACACTCCTTCATTGGTCAATCGGAGGGACAGAGTCCGTCAAAAAGGATGTCTGGCTTCTTCAGGATGAAATGACTTTTGAAACAAAGGAATTCGATACAATTGAGACGGCCATCTCTTGGATCGGCGATCATATGAGCGACATTACGGATATTTTGTAGCACAAAAGAAGGCGGACGAGACTTATGCTCGTTCGCCTTCTTTACGCCGATTTGTGATCTCTTGAAGAAAGTCCCGCACCGTGTTTTTGTAGCTGGTTCTGTTTTGGGTATAGCTCATCGCGTGCGCACCTTTTTCAGCGATATAAAGCCTTTTCTCCCCCGGCTTCTTCTCGTAAAGCATTTCGCTCGATTCAGCCGGGATATAGTCGTCTTGTTTGCTGTGAATGAACAGCACCGGTTTTTTGATCTTCCCGACGACGGATAAAGGGGAGACATCACCGATGCGGTAGCCGTCCCGCCATCTCAAAAAGAGGCTGGCAAGCGGCAAAATGAAAGCTCCCGGAAGATGAAAATCTTCTTTCAGCCGGTAAACGAGCTGATCCTCAAATGTGGCAAACGGACAGTCGGCCACGTAAAAATCAGCGTCGGCATCGTCCATTCCCGCGTAAAGAAGCGTCGTGACAGCGCCCATCGATTCGCCGTGAATGCCGATCAGCGCGTGTTCGCCGTGTTTTTCCCGAAGCCAATGGACAACCGTTTTCAAATCGTTTTTTTCATAATATCCGTAGCTCGTTGTTTTTCCGCCGCTTGTGCCGTGCCTCCGGTGGTCATATATGACGGCGTTCCAGCCGAGATCAAGAAACAGATTCATATATTTGATCGAATTCAGCAAATTCATCGTCACCCCGTGGCAGATAATCACGGTGTTTTTCGTTTTGTGCGGATGGACGTAGTATCCTTTAATATTGTAGCCGTAAGAAGAAGGGAGGTTGATTTCTTCTTTCGGGAGAGCGGCAAAAGCTTTTTCGTCATAATGGCCGTCAGCCGTTTCCCGCTCGATAATGTATTCGTCTGTCCGTTTTTTAATGTACATGATTTGATTCGTAAAATAGATTCCGAGCGCGGCAATAAACAGCAAAACCGCCCCGATAGCAGCCAGCCAAATCAACATCTGATGTATTCTTCCTTTCTTAAATGCTTCTCACTTTTATCATACCACACAACGATTGGCATTTGCCGAGAGAGACGGCTCTCCGAGTGACGGCTTGCCTGAACTTTTAGATTCCTGATAAACTATCATCACAAACAGGGAGAACGGAGGACAGGATATGGGAAAGAAAAAACAAGACCCAAATGCCCGGCAGCTGCTGAAAGATGCGCTCGCCGACGATTTGAAAGATAAACTTCAGCAAATGAAGAGCGAATTGAAAGAGGAGGACGAAAAAAGAAAAGAGCGTGAGAAAGAGCGGCTCATCAAGGAAAGACAGGAAAGGGAAAAAAATAAAAGCTTTGAAGAGCTCCTCAACGAAAGCGGAATTGACGACTGGAAGAAGTATAAGTAAGAAAGCCCCGTCTGATCAAGAGACGGGGCTTTCTTATTGCTTTATTCGCGATGTGCAGTGTACACGCCGCGTTTTGTATAAAAGCGGAGTGCTTTGATTTCCTGTTCTGTCAGACCGCGTCCGCCGACAGATTCAACGTTTTCCCGAAGCTGGGATATTTTGCTCGCCCCGGGGATGACCGCGCCGACAGCCGGCTGGGCGAGAATATACTTCATCGCGGTTTCGGTCGCGGATAAATCAGGCGCCGTTTTTTCAATGTCCGCTTTTGTTTTAACGAGTTCATCGTAGGAATACGATAAATAGCCGTTTTTCTTGATCGCGGCGTTTGCATCTGACAGAGGTTTTTCTGTCAGAATCCCTTTTGCCAAAGGTCCTCTTGCAATCACGCTGATTCCATGTTCTTCAAGGAGAGAAAGCCATTCCTCAGGCCGTCTGTCCAACAAGCTGTATTGCATCATGACCGTGACGATGTTTGATTTTTTGATGTATTCCTTAATGACGTTCGGCCGAATTGAAGAAATGCCGTAATGGCGGATGACGCCTTCCTGTTTTAATTCTTCAAAAGCTTCGATCGTTTCGTCGATATTGTCTTCAATCGTGCCGCCGTGCAGCTGATAAAGATCGATGTAGTCGGTTTGCAGCCGCTTTAAGCTGTACTTGACGGCTTCTTTTATGTACGCTTTCCGGGGATCCCAGAACCAGCCCGGTTTTCCTTCCTCCCAGCGGTTTCCTGCTTTTGTCGCAAGGATCACGTCTTGGCGCCTTGATTTGATCGCTTCACCGACAATCTCTTCGTTGCGTCCAAAATCGTACAAGTCGGCAGTATCCAAATAATTGATGCCAAACGCCAAAGCTTCATCCAAAATTGACAGTGCGTGCTTTTTGTCTGTTCCGAGAGACATGCAGCCGAGGCCGACTTCACTCACCTGTAAATCGGAATGTCCGAGCGTCCTTTTTTTCATAAGCTTCACTCCTTTTTTTCTTACTTTGAACGTAATACAAAGGAGCGAAGTTTTCAACCCATCGGCATCGGAATCAGAAGTACAGCTCGAAGATGATCACGCTTAGGGCGCAAATCAAACAAACCGCGGCAGGGATGGCCGTAAAAAAAGGCTGTCGCGCCCGGAATAGGTGGGCATGAATGGCGCCTGTCATAAGCAGGGAGAACAACAGTGCCGAGCCGACAGCCAGATGCACATTCCAAATCCCGGCGATCATGCCGAGCGCTCCGGCGATTTCAAGAAATCCTGTTACTGAAAGAAACCACAGCGGGTATTGATAATGGCGCCAATGTTCCACTTGAAAAGGAACGTGCATCGCCTTGATTACGCCTCCGGTCAGCATAAATGCCGCCAATCCTGCTTTTACGAAAATAAATGCCACCATGTTCACTCCGTTTCTGGATGTTGCGGATTAACGAGCATCCCGTGGATCAAAAGATCCGTGATTTGTTTTGCGAGACTTGAGGGGGCTTTTGATCCGTCAAACAAATAGATATCGGCAAGGTGCTCAATCATGCCTGTCAGGCATTCGGCAACGGTCTCCATTTCCAGGCCGGACCGGAAGTAGCCAAGCTCCTGCTCTGCTTTCAAGTTTTCTTTCAAGGCCAGTGTTAAATCTTTTTTCATTTTGCATGCTTCCGGGCTGAGAAAAAAACCGATGCGGGTCAAATCCGGGTCCTCTGCCAAAAACCGAAATACAGCCTCTACAGCAGCCGTTACCCGTTTTGATACGTGTTTTTTCTCGATTCCTTCTTCTAAACGAAACGATTCGATCAGATTTTTTAAGTTCGCGTGAAAGCCATTGATCAGCTCGTTATAGATGGCGTCTTTGCTTGGAAAGTATAAGTAGAAAGACGGCTGAGTCAGCCCCGCTCTTTTGACAATCGTACTTACTTTCGTCTCATGGAATCCCCGGTTTGCAAATTCGTTTGCAGCAACTGTGAGCAGCCTCTTCCGGCTTTCTTTACCTTTGCGTCCTTTTTCATTTCCCACATCCATCCGCCTCCAAAATAATACTTTCAAGTAATGTTACTGAAAAGTATTATTTCATGCGATCCTTCTTGATGTCAATCAAAATCATTCGATTTTCTTTTTCAGAAAGCCAGTCTTTCACATAGTGATACATTCGTCCGTATTCCTTCAGCTTGGCGCGGATTTCCCATGCTTTCCCCGACATGACGATGCGGTTGTTCAGCCGGTAGACCTTCATGGCGCGTCCCCCTTCCATGGTGTATGATAAAATGTATGGGATCAAAAGCCAGAGCAGAACTTAGGAGATGATCAAACTGAAGCATTTAGAGGAGAAAACCATAGCTAAAGAAAAACTTTTTTCGGGCAAGGTGATCGATCTTTATCTTGAAGACGTCGAACTGCCGAATGGTAAAACGGGAAAGCGCGAAATCGTGAAGCATCCGGGCGCTGTTGCGGTGCTTGCTTTGACTGATAAAGGAAACATCATTTTGGTGAAGCAGTACAGAAAAGCGCTTGAACGGACGATCGTTGAAATACCGGCAGGCAAGCTTGAAAAAGGAGAGAAACCTGAATATACCGCGCTGCGGGAGCTTGAGGAAGAGACGGGATACACGGCGGCAAAGCTGGAGAAAATCACCGCTTTTTACACATCGCCGGGCTTTGCGGACGAATTGGTGCACCTGTATCTTGCCGAAGAGCTGACACCGCTTGAAGAAAAGCGCGAACTTGATGAAGACGAATTTGTAGAAGTAATGGAGGTGCCGCTTACAGGTGCGCTGAAACTGATGGAAACTCAGGACATCTATGATGCGAAAACGGCTTATGCCGTGCAGTATCTGGAGCTGAGAAAGGCCCTGCAAGCAAAAAAATGAAAGAAATATTCGCAGACATGCATATCCATATCGGGCGGACGGAATCAGGCCGGCCCGTTAAGATAACGGCTGCCAGAACGCTTACGCTCGACGAAATTTTGATTGAAGCAAGCGAGCATAAAGGAATGGAACTGATCGGCATTATAGATTGTCATTCACCGGAGGTGCTGGCGGAAATTGAAAAAGGGGTGTCTTCAGGCCGTTATACAGAGCTTGCAGACGGCGGAATCAAATATAAAGATACCGTGCTTCTGTGCGGGTCTGAATTGGAAATCAATGATGACAGATGCCGGGGCCCGATTCATGTGCTGGCATTTATGCCGTCGATCTCCGCAATGAAGCAGTTTTCCGCCTGGCTCTCGGAAAGGGTGACGAATATCCATCTGAGCTCCCAGCGCATCTATGAGACAGGCATCGGCCTTCAGTGGAAGGTGAAAGAGCTCGGCGGCTTGTTCATTCCCGCGCACATTTTTACGCCGCATAAGAGCCTGTATGGCAAAGGAGTCAAATTTTCGCTGCAAGAAGTGCTTGACCCGAAGATGATTGATGCGGTTGAACTCGGGCTGAGCAGCGACACCGATATGGCTTCACACGTATCCGAACTGAATCCCTATGCATTTTTGACCAATTCGGACGCCCATTCTCTTGGGAAAATCGGCAGGGAGTATAATAAGCTACACATTAAACATGCCAGCTTTCAAGAGTTTTCACTTGCTTTAAGAGGACAAGAAGGGCGCTGCATTGCCGCCAATTACGGAATGAATCCGCAGTTGGGCAAATATTTTCAAACCGCTTGTGAAACATGCGGCAATTTGCAGGAGGCAGGTGAAACGGTGTGTAAAGCGTGCGGAAGCCGAAAGTTTACAAAAGGCGTCAGCACACGTCTAATGGAGCTTTACGATCAGGATAAAAGCCCGGTCAAGCGCCCGCCGTACGTTCACCAGGTTCCGCTGCAGCTGATCCCCGGCATCGGTCCGAAAACGATTCAGAAGCTGAAAGATGCTTTCGGCACTGAGATGAATATCCTTCACCGGGTAAAAGAAGGCGAACTAAAAGAAACCATTCGTCCGCAGACGGCTGATCTCGTGATCAAAGCAAGGAACGGGGATTTAGAGCTGAAAGCCGGAGGCGGTGGAACCTATGGAAAAGTGCAGAGCTGAAGGGGGCTTTGGAAAAAGGGATGGAGTGGAAACTAAAATCGTATGAGGAATTGTCGAAGGAAGAGTTGTACCGCATCATCAAGCTTAGAATAGACGTCTTTATCGTTGAACAAAACTGTCCGTATCATGAGCTTGATCACTTAGATGAGCGGGCACACCATTTATTTCTGAGCCAAGAAGGAGAGATCGCTGCGTATTGCAGGCTGTTCCCGAGCGGTACGGCTTACCCGGAGGCATCAATCGGCCGGGTGATCGTCCGTAAAGAGGACAGGGGAAAGGGATATGCGCAGACGCTTCTTGATCAAGCGCTCCGCTTTTTGGAAGACGAGCGGGGGGAGAAAAGGGTCAAGATCAGCGCCCAGAATCATTTGCGTTCCTTTTACGGCTCCTTCGGATTTAAAGCAATATCAGACGTCTATATGGAGGACGGCATTCCGCATGTGGATATGATCAAAACGGCAGAAACCGTATGACTTGCGTTCAGAACCCCGCCTTTCTATAATAATAAGATAAAAATTTGACAGGAGAGTGGGGAACATGGCCAAAAGCAAGGCAAGGAAAAAGCGTGAGCACATGTTGAGAAGCACAGGCAGAGATGCCGCCGCATCAAGAGGCAAGGCGCCTGATTTCAGCACACACGTCAGAAAAACGAAAAGCAGGCGGGAAGAGCTTGCAAAGCTGCATATGAAACATAAACGAAAGAACCCTTATGATTTGCTTCATGAAGATCATAAGGGTTCTTTTTTTAGAAGATGCGCGAATACATGCATGTGTCCCGATGTTCGCTTAAATCATTCGAAAGGTCATCGCTTTGTAAAACGGCTTCCAGCTGAAAGCCGAGGCGCTCAGCCATTTTTTTGCTTTTCGTGTTCATGCTGTCACAGCATATCTCAAGCCGCTTGGCTTTGATGTATCCCCTCGCGAAATCAATCAGTCCGTTAAGCGCTTCGGTCATGTACCCCTGTCCGGCAAATTCAGAACTGCGCCAATAGCCGATTTCAAACCGTTTCGCTTGCCAGTTCATACGGTGAAGGCCTGTGCTGCCGACGAATTTCCCCGTTTCTTTATGGAAAATATGCATCCGTAAATCGTTGCGCAAAATAAAATCGGCCTGTGCCTGCCTGACGTTGATTTCTACATGTTCTTCCTCGGGCATTTCCCTTGCAAACGGCATCCACGGCTTGAGCTCAGGCAACGATTTTCGAATGGCGTCATGGACGGCCGCGCCGTCGCCTGCCCTTGGCGCTCTGACAAAAAGGCGCGGGGTTTCAAAACTGTCCGGAAAATCGAGTAGTATCGGATTCATCCAGGTTCCCTCCAGATATTCTTTCTATTTTCGATTGTGCCATCTTCCCATCACAATCGTGTTGTTATATGTTCCGTCAGAAAGCCGTTTGTCTTTTTTTAAAATCCCTTCTATTTTAAAGCCATGCTTTTGATACAGGGCAGAAGCCCTCTCATTTGTTTCCGACACGCGCAGGGTCATTTTTTGAATGCCTGCGGCATCAGCCCAAACAATCGATTCGTTTAAAAGGCGTTTTCCAATGCCGTATCCCCAAAATTCTTTCAATACGCATACGCCAAACTCCACTTGATGAGAGAAGCGTTTTAAATCCTGTCCGGCACATCTTGAAAAGCCGACAATCCTGTTTCGAGCGACCGCCACTAAAAACAAGCATCGGTCATGTTCGCTGTCTCTTTTGATCAGCTCTCTAAAACCCGCTTCATCAATAAAACCTTCACCCTTTTCCCTGTCCAAATATTCGGTTTCTCCATCGATCTGTACCCTTACAGCAGATAATTCCTTTGCATCTTGTTGGACAGCTGGCCTGACGATGTAGCTCAGCCCTTTACCATCAAAGCGTTTGTTCATGAGATACTCCAATCATTTTTTATATCCATTAGTCTATCACATTCCTTAGCTCGAATTTGTTTAAAATGACTGAATATAACAAAAAATGGATCGCAAATGGCGTTTCGCGGTCCTTGAGCCGGCTCGGCCGTTACCTTGAGCCCGTGCTTATACATTGCTTTCGGCAGCATAGTCAGCGGTTTTATCTCTAAGGACGCCGGGTGGATGGATGCGCATCAAAAAGATGTATGCGGCAAATGCGAGCAGCACACCTGAAAACCATGAAATATCATAGAGGGGTTTCAGGGCCGGCAAGTATGTCCCGATCAAAGACATAAACGCTCCGAGTCCAACTGCGGCAAATGCGCGGTAATTGTAGCCTTTATAGTACGTATACCTCCCGGTTAGAGAGTAGAGATCTTCGATGTTAAGCGTGCGCTTCCGGATGATAAAATAATCGGCAAGCATAACGCCTGCGACCGGCCCCAATATTCCGCCGATTGTGCCGAGAAACGAAAACACGCTCGCTTCATTCTCCATCAGCTTCCATGGGAAAGTGAACAGGGCCAAAACAGCTGTCAAATAGCTGCCTCGCTTAAAATCGATATATTTCGGCAAAAAATTGGCCAGGTCATAGGCTGGCGAGACAATATTCGCTGCAACGTTTACCGAAATGGCGGCGATGCAAAGCGTAATGACCGAAAGCGCGATCACATACGGGTTGTCAAAATGGGCGAGAATATCGACAACATCCCAAATCGGCTCCCCGAAGGCAGCCTGTGAGCCGGAGGTGACGGTAATGCTTGCAAATGCAAACAGAACGAATGTGCCCGGCAAACCGTAAAACTGCCCTCTGATTTGTTCTTTTTGAGAGGCTGCAAACCTCGTAAAATCGGGAATGTTCAAAATGAGTGTCGCCCATATGCCGATAATTCCCGTCACACCGGCAAGAAACGGCCAAATCAATTCGCCGAATGTCTGAAATTTTCCCGGCTGCGAATAAATCGGACCGAGTCCTCCCGCAATATCGACTGCCCACCACACCATTCCGCCAAAGACGAGATAAACGAGCGGGCCGGCCCAGACTTCAAACTTTCTGATCGACTCCATTCCGTGGTGAAGGACAAGCAGATGAATTCCCCAAAAGAAAGCAAATGACAAAAGCCCTGATAAATGCAATCCAAACAAGTTCCAATCGCCGCCGATGTCTTTCCAGCCGCTCCACACATTTAAGATCAGGATGTTAAGCGCCATGCTTCCCGCAAACGCTTGAATGCCGAACCACATAATCGCCACAAAACCTCTGAGAAGCGCCGGAATATTAGCCCCGTATATCCCGAAAGAAGCCCTGATTAACACGGGAAAAGGCACGCCATATTTTGTGCCGGCATGTCCATTCAATGCGAGGGCTGCATAGAGCACGACCGAAGCGACAGCGATAATCCCAAGCACCTGCCACGGAGAAAGCCCGATCGCTATCAGTCCGCCAACCGTTGCGTAAGTCGGGATGTTATGGATGCAGCCCATCCAGATCGATGCGAAATTGACCGCTTTCCATGTGCGTTCCTCAGGCTTTAGAGGCTGCAGGTCGCTGTTTGAGAGTGTACGGTCTGATTGAACTTTTTCATATTGGACAGATTTCATATAATCCCTCCGCTTATTTTTAAGGGAAAATATAACTTATTATTCTGAAAAATTCATTAGATAAACTAAACAAATGTTTCAAGGCGTTTGTTGAGGTTGACTAAACGAGCCGTTTGAAACCGTTATAAAAATATTGATTTTTATGAAACAGTTGTCTATCTCGGTCATAGGATAAAAGACCAGGTTGAAATATTACTCCGCATTGTAATGAAAGCGTTTTCTAATCGGCGGGGAAAAAGGTGAAACTGAAGGGGGTTAACAAATAATGAAGAAAATTTTATTGGTTTGCGCGGCCGGCATGTCAACGAGCCTGCTTGTCAGCAGAATGAAAAAGCATGCCGAGGCGCTGAACGAAGAGGTCGACATCATCGCACTGCCTGTATCCGAAGCCGGGACTGCCGCGTCAAGCGCGGACGTCGTACTGCTGGGGCCGCAAGTCAGGTACCAAAAGTCACAGGTTGAGGCGAGCGCGGGAGACACGCCGGTTCAGGTGATCGACATGCGCGACTACGGCACCATGAACGGCGAAGCTGTGTTGCAAAAAGCGCTGCAGCTGATGAAATAAAAAGGAGGGGAGACAGGGATGAGCGGGTTTATGGAGAAGTTTGAGCGGAACGTGGAACGGTTTTTGGTTCCCGTTGCTGCAAAACTGAACTCACAGCGCCATATATGTGCGATCAGAGATGCTTTTATTCTATCATTTCCGATTATTATGGCAGGGTCGATTATCATTTTATTGAATTTCGCTATTTTATCTCCGGACGGGTTTATCGCCAACATTTTGTTCCTTGAAAAGATATTTCCGAACTTGGCTGATTATCAGTCGGTCTTTACCCCCGTACTGCGGGGATCGCTCGATATTATGTCCATATTTGTCGTGTTTCTCGTTGCACGCAATTTAGCCATCTCAATGAAAGCGGATGAACTGCTTGCCGGATTAACGGCCGTATCCTGTTATTTTATCATTTATTCACCGTACCGCCTGATCGAAAACGAGAGCTTTTTAACGACGAAGTGGCTCGGTGCGCAAGGGCTGTTCGTTGCCTTAATCATCGGGATCCTCGTCGGTGAAGTGTTCAGCAGGCTTTCAAATGCCAAGCGCCTGCAAATTCATATGCCTCCGCAGGTGCCGCCTGCGGTTGCCCGGACATTTAAAGTGCTGTTTCCGATCATCTTCATTACAATTGGTTTTGCGATGTTAAGCTTTGCGCTATTGTCTCTGTCGAAAAACGGTTTGCATGAATTGGTGTATACCGTGCTGCAGGCGCCGTTGAGAGAGATGGGAACGAATATTTTCACTGTTGTTTTCCTTGGAATCGTCGCCAACTTTTTATGGCTGTTCGGCATTCACGGCCCGAATACAATCGCGGCGATCAGAGAAACGATCTTTGCCGAAGCAAACCTTGAAAATCTCGCTTTTGCCGCCAAAACAGGCTCTGCCTGGAACGCTCCGTTTCCTGAAACATGGGCGCTGAATGACGCCTTTGCAAACTACGGGGGATCGGGCATGACGCTGGGGCTTTTGATCGCAATATTCATCGCTTCAAAGCGCCGGGATTATAAAGATATCGGTAAGCTTTCGATCGGGCCGGGGATATTTAACATTAATGAACCTGTTATTTTCGGACTTCCGGTCGTGCTCAATCCAATCTTCATGATTCCCTTTATCATCGTTCCGGCAGTCAACACTGTCATCGGCTACTTGTTCATCAAGTTTCAGCTGATTCCGCCGATCGCATACGCTGTTCCGTGGACAACGCCCGGGCCGTTGATTCCGTTTCTCGGGACAGGAGGAAACTGGCTTGCGCTCGGGGTCGGCTTTCTTTGCCTCGCCATTTCAACAGTGATTTATCTGCCGTTTGTAATGGCTGCCAACAAGACTGTGAATACGGACAGGGAGCATTCTTCGGAAAACAGGGAGGAATCATAACGTGATCAAGGCGCCTTTTACGGGCGCCTGTCTTTTTTCAAAAAAAGTCATGCGGCTCTCTTTTCTCTCATACAATCTATTAAAATCAAAAGCACGTCTGGGAGGAAGATACATGCGGAAGCCCACAATCAAAGAGCTCATCTTTCAACATATGAAGGATCATCTGTCAATCTATTTATTTGTTTCAGTACTGTTTTTAATGGGTGTGATTTTCGGCGCGGTCATCGTCAACAGCATGACGATCGGTCAAAAAGAAGATTTGTTCTACTATTTGAATCGATTTTTTGGACAGCTTTCCGAAGGAAAAGCAGCCAGCTCAAAGGAAATGTTTTTGCAGAGCTTTCTTCATAATATGAAATATTTAGGCTTAATGTGGATTCTCGGGATTTCCATCATCGGCTTGCCCGTTATTTTTATCATGGTCTTCTTAAAAGGGATCGTCGTCGGATTTACAGTCGGCTTTCTCGTCAATCAAATGGGAATCAACGGCTTTTTCCTGTCTTTTGTCTCCGTGCTCCCGCAAAATATGCTGCTGATCCCGGCTTACTTGATCATGGGGACTTGCGCCATCGCCTTTTCGATGAGGCTCATCCGCCAGCTTTTTGTCAAACGCAGCCTTGCAGAAGCGCCTGTCCATTGGTTTGGCCGGTACGCTTTTGTGCTCGTCCTGATTCTCGCGATGTCTCTTATATCCTCTTCCTTTGAAGCATATCTTTCGCCGGTGTTGATGGAAAAGCTGACGGAGTACGTCTTGCCGAAACAGCATTAATTTATAATGATTATTAAAAAATATTCATTTTGTTTCTCAATTTATAATGATTATAGTTGGCTCCCTGCGCTTGTTTTGTTATAATAAGCTAGGTAATGCGGCGTAGGAGGGAAAGTCAATGGAAACACGTATTGATCGGATTAAAAAGCAACTGCATTCTTCCAGCTATAAACTCACCCCTCAGCGCGAGGCTACTGTAAGGGTGCTGCTTGAGAATGAGGAAGACCATTTAAGCGCAGAAGATGTATACCTCCTCGTAAAAGAGAAATCTCCTGAGATTGGTCTTGCGACAGTATATCGGACTCTTGAACTGTTAACTGAATTAAAAGTAGTGGATAAAATCAATTTTGGCGACGGTGTGTCAAGATATGACCTCCGTAAAGAAGGTGCCGCGCATTTCCATCACCACCTTGTTTGCATGGAATGCGGTTCGGTTGTTGAAATTGAAGAAGATTTGCTTGAAGACGTGGAAGAAATCATTGAAAAGGATTGGAAATTTAAAATAAAAGACCACAGGCTGACGTTCCACGGCATCTGTCATGACTGTCAGCAAAAGGAATCGGAATAGTCTAAACCGGAGAGAACCCTTTCAGCCATGAGCGGGTTCTTTTTTGATTCAGACGTATAAAACTTGTCTCATTTGGCATAAGTTTTAGTAATCGAATCAAAAGAAGGGACCTGAAACCGTATGAAAATGCTGAAAACGGCTGCCGATATGATCAAGGTGTTCGTGCTGTTTACCGGTTTTACCGTCTTGTTTTATTATGCTATGATATGGATAAATTCAGAGTATGAAAACTATCATCGGTATGATAAACCTGAAGGAGCAGCCCTCAAGGTCGCCTCGATGGAAGGGGACGAGCAGGGCAGCTGGTTTAACCGGTTAATCTTTTTTTATTTGAACGGGGAGTAGGATAGCGTGAAAGTTCATATTAAAGACTTTATCCACTACGCCGTTGTTGAACGGGGGCTTTCCCACAACACGGTTGTGAGCTATGAACGGGATTTGAACAGCTACGCCGCCTATTTAGAGGAACAGGAGCAGCTGAGCTCTTTTGACCAGGTGACAAGGCTTACCATCATCCAGTTTTTAAAGCATTTAAAAGACGCCGGAAAATCCGGTAAGACGATTGCGAGGCATCTCGCTTCCATCCGCAGCTTTCACCAGTTTCTGCTGAGGGAAAAAGTAACGGCCCAGGACCCGTCCGTCCATATTGAGTCACAAAAAACGGAACGGACGCTCCCGAAGGTGCTGTCATTACAGGAAGTCGAAACGCTTCTCGATACGCCGAAGCTGACGGGGCCGTTCGGCTACCGCGATAAAGCGATGCTGGAATTACTGTATGCGACAGGAATCCGCGTCAGCGAGATGATCGCATTAAAGCTGTCCGATGTCCATTTATCGATGGGCTTTATCCGCTGCTTCGGGAAAGGAAGAAAGGAGCGGATCGTTCCGCTCGGCGAAGCGGCGTCACATGCGGTCGGCGAATATCTGTCAAAAGCGAGGGGAAAGCTTTTGAAAAAAAATTCCGAAGACGCCCTGTTTCTGAATCACCACGGCAGACAGATGAGCCGGCAGGGGTTTTGGAAAAATTTAAAGAAAATCGCCTTGGAAGCGGGAATTAATAAAGAGCTGACGCCGCATACACTGAGGCACTCATTCGCCACACACCTGCTCGAAAACGGAGCCGATCTCCGGGCCGTTCAGGAAATGCTCGGACACGCCGACATTTCGACGACGCAAATTTATACACATGTGACGAAAACAAGGCTGAAAGACGTATATAAGCAATACCATCCCCGTGCATAGCCTAAAAGAACAGGCGAAAGCACGGTTTTTCATGTTGAGTGTGCAGCAAATTGCGGGAAGTTTCTCACTATTCCCGTTCGTATTGTCAACTGTTGTGTAAACGGTTTATACTTGGCTAATAGCGGTATTTTGGTTTTTTTATGCCAAGCGTGACAGCCTACAGCTGACAGAAAGAAAAAAAGGAGGCCGACAAATGCCTGCATTTGATTACAACCGCGTATTTTTAATTGTGATGGATTCCGTTGGAATCGGCGAGGCGCCTGATGCCGATCAATTTAATGACAAAGGCGCAGATACATTGGGCCATATTGCCGAACACATGGGAGGCATCCGCCTGCCGAACATGTCGAAGCTCGGACTCAGCAACATCCGAGAAATCAAAGGTGTCGAAAAGGCAGAAGAGCCGCTTGCCTATTACGGCAAAATGAAAGAAGCCTCAAACGGAAAAGATACGATGACTGGTCATTGGGAGATAATGGGACTTTACATAGACAAACCTTTCCAGGTGTTTCCCGAAGGTTTTCCGGACGAATTGATCCATGAACTTGAACAGAAGTCCGGAAGAAAAGTGATTGGAAACAAACCTGCATCAGGCACTGCGATTTTGGATGAGCTCGGTGCGGAGCATATGGAAACCGGCGCGCTGATCGTCTACACCTCAGCGGACTCCGTTCTGCAGATTGCCGCACACGAAGAAGTCGTGCCTCTCGAGGAATTGTACAAAATCTGCGAGATCGCGCGCGAGCTTACGCTTGACGAGAAATATATGGTCGGACGCGTCATTGCGAGGCCGTTTGTCGGCAAGCCGGGCGAATTTAAACGGACGCCGAACCGGCATGATTATGCGCTGAAGCCGTTTGACAGAACCGTAATGAATGAATTGAAAGATGACAGCTTTGATGTGATTGCGATCGGCAAAATCTCCGATATCTACGACGGCGAGGGCATTACGGAATCGCTTAGAACGAAATCGAATATGGACGGGATGGATAAGCTGGTGCAAACGCTTGACAAAGATTTTACAGGGATCAGCTTTGTAAACCTCGTGGACTTTGACGCGCTGTTCGGGCACCGCCGCGATCCTGAAGGTTACGGAAAAGCGCTCGAGGAATTCGACGCGCGCCTTCCCGAAGTATTTGAAAAGATGCGTGAAGACGATCTGCTCATCATTACCGCCGACCACGGCAATGATCCGGTTCACCATGGCACAGACCATACAAGGGAGTACGTGCCGCTTCTTGTATACAGCAAAAAGCACGAAAAGCCCGGTGCGCTTCCGCTCGCAGATACATTCGCGGACATCGGCGCGACGATTGCCGACAACTTTAAAACGAATATGCCAAAGTACGGAAAAAGCTTTTTATCCCTGCTGAAATAGGAGGAAACGACGTGAAACAGATGATTGCAAATGCCGCAGACTATATTAAAAGCAAAACAGAAATCAAACCGGCGGTCGGCCTGATTTTGGGATCGGGCCTTGGCGTGCTTGCTGATGAGATAAAAGACGCCGTTCGCATTAAATATGAAGACATCCCGGATTTTCCTGTTTCCACTGTTGAAGGGCATGCCGGACAGCTTGTCATCGGCAGACTTGAAAAAGTGCAAGTCGTCGCGATGCAAGGGCGTTTTCATTTTTACGAAGGATATTCAATGGACAAGGTAACCTTCCCGGTACGTGTCATGAAAGAACTCGGGATCGAGACTTTAATTGTGACCAATGCCGCAGGCGGCGTCAATGAATCGTTCCGTCCCGGCGATTTGATGATCATATCCGATCATATCAATTATATGGGAACGAATCCGCTGATCGGGCCGAACGATTCCTCGCTGGGTGTCAGATTCCCTGACATGTCATCCGCATATGATAAGGAACTGCGCCTCTTGGCGAAAAAAACAGCCGAAGAATTGAACATCAGTGTACAAGAAGGGGTTTACACAGCCGTCACAGGACCTACATACGAAACGCCTGCCGAAGTGCGCTTCCTCAGAACGATCGGATCGGATGCTGTCGGCATGTCGACGGTTCCGGAAGTCATCGTTGCAAAACATGCGGGCCTTCGCGTGCTCGGCATTTCGTGTATATCAAACGCGGCAGCCGGAATCCTCGATCAGCCGCTCTCCCATGACGAAGTGATCGAAGTCACCGAAAAAGTAAAAGCCGACTTTTTGCGGTTTGTTAAAGCGGCCGTCGCCAAAATCGGCTAAAACCGCCGCGAAGTTGAAATGTGAGCCAATGCAAGTTCAAATAAGAACCTGCATTGGCTCTTTCTTTTTGCCTGATGAGAAATTTTTTCCAATCAATCCGTATAAATCCAACTGGATTGGAAAAAATAGAGAGGATTACGAAATGGAGGTCTGGGTGATGAAACGTCATTTATCCAAATTGCTGATTTTTACGATAATCCTGATGACTGCGCCGCCGGCGTTTGCAAAAGAGAGCGAAAAGAAACCGTCGGAGCTTGCTGATGACGCAAAATCTGCCGTTTTAATCGAGCGGGATACCGGTAAGGTGATGTATGACAAGAACAGCCGTGAAAAGCTTCCCCCGGCCAGCATGACAAAAGTGATGACCATGCTGTTGATCATGGAAGCTCTTGATGAAGGCAAGATCAAAATGAAAGACAAAGTCAGAACAAGCGAGTATGCCGCTTCAATGGGGGGATCGCAAATTTTCCTTGAGCCCGGCGAAGAAATGACGGTTGAAGATATGCTGAAAGGGATCGCCATCGGATCGGGTAATGATGCCTCTGTGGCAATGGCAGAGCATATTGCCGGATCTGAAGAGGAATTTGTCAAAAGAATGAATGAAAAAGCCGCTGAGCTCGGCCTCAAGGATACATCTTTTCAAAATACGACAGGTCTGCCTGAAGAAGGCCATTACAGCACAGCCTATGACATGGCACTCATGGCGAAAGAGCTTTTAAAATATGAAAACATCACGAAATTTACGGGAACATATGAAGACTATCTGAGAGAAAACAGTGATAAAAAATTCTGGCTCGTCAACACAAACCGCCTCATCAAATTTTATCCCGGCGTTGACGGAGTCAAGACCGGCTTTACAAATGAAGCAAAGTACTGCCTGACAGCTTCAGCGAAAAAAGGAAACATGCGCGTCATCGCTGTCGTTTTTGGTGCCAGTACGCCAAAAGAACGAAATGCCCAAATCACAAAAATGCTTGATTTTGCATTCAGCCAATATGAAACGCATCCGATGTATAAACGCAATGAAATCATTTCCGATTTGAAGGTCAATAAAGGCCATGAGCAAAAAATAAACCTTGTCACATCGGAACCGATTTCCCTTTTGACGAAAAAAGGCGAAAATATCGAAGCTGTTAAAAAAGAAATCAAACAGAAGGAAGATATCCAGGCCCCTGTCAAAAAAGGCACAGAGCTTGGGACGCTCGTATTGAAAAAGGACGGAAAGGTTCTCGCTGAAAGCCCTCTTGTCGCGGAAAAAGACATGGATAAAGCAGGGATGTGGACGATGTTCAAGCGGACGATGACCCACTGGACGAAGTGGAGTGAATAATGCCGAACGGTCACTAGTTTTGTCACGGTGAAGGAATTTATAAAGTCTGAAGCGAAACACTCATTATCCGATTTAAACCAAGGAGGAATGAGGATGAGCCTCGGAATCGATATTCACGTCAAAGAATCCGTACTATGCATTCGGTTGACAGGTGAACTCGATCACCATACAGCAGAAACCTTGAGAAAACAAGTCAGTGACCATCTGGAACAATCCGGCATTCGCCATATTGTCATGAATCTTGCAGACCTTTCGTTTATGGACAGTTCAGGACTTGGCGTCGTGCTCGGCAGATATAAGGAGATTAAACAGCTCGGCGGAGAAATGATCGTCTGCGCCATTTCTCCTGCTGTCAAACGTTTATTTGATATGTCCGGGCTGTTTAAAATCATTCGCCTTGAGCAATCAGAGCAGCGTGCACTTGAAACGTTGGGGGTGGCGTCATGAAAAATGAAATGAATATCCAGTTCACGGCACTCAGCCAAAACGAATCGTTTGCACGGGTGACAGTCGCTGCTTTTATCGCTCAGCTCGACCCGACGATGGATGAACTGACCGAAATTAAAACGGTCGTATCCGAAGCGGTCACAAACGCGATCATACACGGTTATGAAAACTCAGGGCAGGGAGACGTATACATTTCCGTCACCCTTCATGATCATATCGTCTACTTAACGATTCGTGACGAAGGAGTCGGCATCCCTGATCTTGAGGAAGCGCGCCAGCCCCTGTTCACGACAAAGCCTGAACTCGAGCGGTCGGGAATGGGCTTTACGATCATGGAAAATTTCATGGATGATATCTCGATCGACTCCTCACCTGAGATGGGAACCACAATACACTTAACAAAGCACTTATCAAAAAGCAAAGCGCTTTGCAATTAAGGGAGATTTGTTATGGATGTGGAGGTTAAAAAAGAAAACCAGAACACTCAGCTTAAAGACCATGAAGTGAAAGAACTGATTAAAAACAGCCAGAACGGCGATCAAAAAGCAAGGGACCTCCTCATAGAAAAAAACATGCGTCTTGTTTGGTCAGTCGTTCAGCGTTTTTTGAACAGAGGCTATGAGCCTGATGACCTCTTTCAAATCGGCTGCATCGGCCTCTTGAAGTCGGTGGACAAATTCGATCTTTCCTATGACGTTCGGTTTTCCACCTACGCCGTCCCGATGATTATTGGCGAGATTCAGCGGTTTATCAGAGATGACGGAACCGTCAAAGTGAGCCGCTCGCTGAAAGAACTCGGCAACAAAATCCGGCGGGCAAAAGACGAGCTTTCCAAGTCAAACGGCCGGATTCCGACCGTTCAGGAAATCGCCGATTATCTCGAAATCAGTTCGGAAGAGGTCGTGATGGCCCAGGAAGCGGTCCGCTCTCCCTCATCCATTCATGAAACGGTTTACGAAAACGACGGAGACCCGATTACACTTCTGGATCAAATCGCCGATCAGTCGGAAGAGAAGTGGTTCGATAAAATCGCTTTGAAGGAAGCCATCAAGGATTTGGATGAACGGGAAAAGCTGATTGTTTATTTAAGGTATTACAAAGACAAGACGCAATCTGAAGTTGCCGACCGCCTCGGCATATCCCAGGTGCAAGTGTCGAGGCTTGAAAAAAAGATTTTAAAGCAAATCAAAAACCAGATGGATCAATTTGAAAGCTGAGGCTGCTCGGATGTCTAATGAAAACCCGGAACGCTCCAAAAAAGAGCGTTCCGGGTTTTTTTGTGGTAATTTATGGTCTTTTGCCGCTTGCTGAATGATAAATGGGATGTACTTCATACTACAACTATAACCATCATATAGGAAGTGACCCAGATGGAACGTCAAGTTTTTATCAGACTCCGCCACCGGCTTGAGGCCGATCCCGATGAATTGATTCTGCTCGGCCATATCGCACAGGTAGCGGGCGACCGCCGATACAAAGAAAAGCTTGAACGGCTGCCTATTTATCAGGTCAGCAAAGCGGATCAAAGCATGGTGGTGTTGGACGTGATGAAGGTGATCGAAGCTGTACATAAATCGTTTCCTGACCTTGACGTCCAAACCGTCGGCGGTTCTGAAACCATCGTGGAGATCCAATATCCGAAAAGGGGGCTGTCTCCCGTACTGTTCGTCGGCGTCTGGCTGCTCCTGTTCGTCGGTGCCGGCCTTGCTGTCATGAACTTTCATGAAGATGTCAGCATGAGGGACGTACACATCTTGCTTTACGAAATGGTGACGGGCAAGGAGAACCGCTATCCATACCTTTTGCAGATTCCGTACAGCATCGGTCTCGGTCTCGGCATGATTTTGTTTTTTAATCATTTATTTAAAAAACGGTTTAACGAGGAGCCGAGTCCTCTGGAGGTCGAGATGTTTAAATATCAGCTTGATTTGGACCATTATGTGGCCTTGCACGAAAACAAAGAAACGACAAAGGATATTCATGATCATTAGCGTGATCTTTATCATCTTTCTCGGACTCGCAGGAGGGATTGCGGTTGGATCTGGATTTGTCGCTTTTCTTACCGTGCTTGGCATTATCCCGAGACTGACTCAGCTGACGAAAACGCAAGGGTTTATCCAGGCGTATGAATGGGCTGTCATTATGGGCGCGGTGTTCGGAGGATGGGAATCGCTGAACATGTCCCGCTTTTTTTTATCCAAATGGCTGCTTGTTCCGATCGGCCTTTTTGCGGGCGTTTTCATCGGAATGCTTGCAGCGGCGCTGACAGAAGTGTTGAACGTGCTTCCGATACTGGCGAAACGCATCGGTATGGGGGACAGGATTTTGATTCTTTTAATGGCCATTGTGTTCGGGAAGATCCTTGGCTCGATGTTTCAATGGCTCATTTTTGTTCATTTGTCATAAAAGGAGGAATATGATGTCAAGTTTGAAAGATAATTACCAATCGAAAGTCAAAGCTTATCAGCCTACGCCGCCTTATGTCCTGAACTGTATCAAGGCTTTTCTTGTCGGCGGTCTGATCTGTACGATCGGCCAGGCTCTCCAGAATTTTTATATGGCCGTATTCCACTTTGATGAAAAAACAGCTGGAAACCCGACGGTTGCTACGCTCATCTTAATCTCCGCTCTGTTAACAGGCCTTGGCGTCTACGACAGAATCGGCCAGTTTGCCGGTGCTGGTTCCGCCGTTCCGGTTACAGGGTTTGCCAACAGTATGACGAGTGCAGCCCTTGAGCATAAAAGTGAAGGCTATGTCCTCGGCGTGGGGACAAACATGTTCAAGCTTGCCGGAAACGTCATCGTGTTCGGCGTTGTGGCCGCTTATATTGTGGGAATGATCCGCTTTGCCTTTGACAAGTTGTTTTAGGAGGAAAACATCATGAAATTAACAGGAAAACAAACATGGGAGTTCGAGAACCCGCTGTTTGTTAACTCAAGCGGAACAGCGGTCGGACCTAAAGAAAAAGAAGGTCCGCTTGGACACTTATTCGACAAAACCTATGATGAAATGCACTGCAACCAGAAAAACTGGGAGATGGCAGAGCGCAAGCTGATGGAGGATGCGGTTCAGACCGCGTTATCAAAACAAAATCTTAAAAAGGAAGACATCGATATCTTTTTGGCAGGCGATCTGCTCAACCAAAACGTGACAGCCAACTATGTGGCGAGGCATTTGAAAATTCCTTTTCTTTGCTTATTTGGAGCATGCTCGACATCAATGGAATCGATCGCGATCAGTTCGGCATTGATTGACGGAGGGTTCGCAAAGCGTGCCCTAGCGGCAACCAGCAGTCATAATGCTACTGCTGAAAGGCAGTTTCGCTACCCGACGGAATACGGCGGCCAAAAGCCGGGAACCGCTACATCCACAGTGACCGGAAGCGGAGCAGTCGTCCTCAGTCAGCAGCCCGGCGGCATCAAAATCAGCAGTGCAACCGTCGGAAGAGTTATCGACTTGGGGATTACCGATTCGCAGGATATGGGGTCGGCGATGGCCCCCGCTGCGGCGGATACGATCAAGCAGCATTTAGAGGATCTGGGACGCACCCCTGATGATTACGATCTGATTTTAACCGGCGACCTTTCAGGTGTCGGCAGCCCGATTTTAAAGGATTTGTTAAAAGAGGAAGGAATCAATGTCGGGACAAAACATAATGACTGCGGACTGATGATCTATACACCTGACCAGCAGGTTTTTGCAGGCGGAAGCGGATGTGCTTGTTCCGCTGTCGTCACCTTTGGCCACATTTTTAAAGAAATTGAAGCGGGAAGGCTGAACAGAGTGCTTGTTGTAGCGACAGGCGCCCTTTTAAGCCCGACGATCGTCCAGCAAAAAGAATCGATACCATGCATTGCCCATGGCGTCGTATTTGAACGGGCCGAAGGGGGGAACACTTAAGATGGAATATGTCATTGCTTTTATTGCAGGAGGATTGATTTGCGTCATCGGCCAGCTTTTGCTTGATATCTTTAAAATGACGCCGGCTCATGTCATGTCAACTTTTGTCGTATCAGGAGCGATCCTTGACGGTTTCGGCCTTTACGACCGTTTTATCGAATTTGCCGGTGCCGGGGCTACAGTCCCGATTGTCAGCTTCGGCCATTCTCTTTTGCACGGCGCGATGCACCAGGCTGAGGAACATGGCTTTATCGGAATCGGCATGGGGATATTCGAACTGACATCTGCCGGTGTATCTGCCGCTATCTTGTTTGCTTTTCTTGTTGCCGTGATTTTTAAACCGAAAGGATAAAGGATAATGCCAGCAAAACGCAAGGTCATTTTGGTCACAGACGGCGATATATACGCTGCAAAAGCAATCGAATATGCGGCAAGAAAAACGGGCGGCCGCTGTATTTCCCAATCGGCGGGGAATCCAAGCATTAAAACGGGACCGGAGCTTGTATCCATGATCCTAGAAACCCCTCATGATCCTGTATTCGTCATGTTTGATGATTCCGGACTTCAAGGTGAAGGACCGGGAGAGACAGCGATGAAATATGTAGCGATGCATGCCGATATCGAGGTGCTCGGGGTCATCGCCGTCGCTTCAAAAACTCATTATGCAGAGTGGACAAGGATCGATGTATCAATCGATGCGGAAGGTGAACTGACGGAATTCGGCGTCGATAAACACGGGGTCAAAGAGCTCGATGTCAAACGAATGAACGGTGACACGGTCTATTGCCTTGATCAGCTGGATGTTCCGATCATCGTCGGAATCGGTGATATCGGTAAAATGAACAGAAAAGACGATGTGGAAAAAGGGTCGCCGATTACAATGAAAGCGGTCGAGCTCATTTTAGAAAGGAGCGGGTATCATGAGTGCTCAAAAGCAAGAGAAGACGAACGTATTCCTTGATCCTTCTAAGAATGAAGCGTATTTCAAGAAGCGGGTCGGCATGGGAGAAAGCTTTGACCTTGGCGTACGCAAGGTCTTTATCCTCGGCCATGAAGTTCAGCTTTATTATGTCAACGGGTTGTGCGACACCCAATACATCATTCACCTGTTAAGGGAACTGGTGCATCTCAATGATAAAGAAAAAGAGTCGGGCGAGGTCGAAGACATTGTCGAAAACAGGCTTTTGAACCAGCAGGTTTCAAAAGCAGAAACGCTTGATGAAGCGGTGGACCAAGTGCTGTCGGGACTGGTTGCCATCATCGTCGAAGATGCGGGATTTGCATTTATCATTGATGTCAGAAGCTATCCGGGCAGAACGCCGGAAGAGCCTGATACAGAAAAAGTCGTACGCGGTGCAAGAGACGGGCTCGTCGAGAACATCATCGTCAACACAGCCCTGATCAGACGCCGGATCAGAGATGAACGCCTGCGCTATAAAATGCTTCATATCGGTGAACGCTCCAAAACAGACATCTGCCTTTGCTATTTGGAAGATGTTGCAGATCCCGATCTTGTTGAAGTATTAAAAAAAGAAATTGAAAATGTGAAGATCGACGGACTGCCGATGTCGGATAAATCGGTAGAGGAATTCATTGTCGGCCAAGGCTTCAATCCGTTTCCGCTTGTCAGGTTTACGGAAAGGGCAGACGTAGCCGCAAGCCATATTTTAGAGGGGCATGTCATCGTGATCGTCGATACGTCGCCAAGCGTCATCATTACGCCGACGACTTTGTTTCACCATGTACAGCATGCTGAGGAATACAGACAGACACCGGCTGTTGGGACGTTTTTAAGGTGGGTGCGGTTTTTCGGTATTTTGGCCTCCACCTTTTTGCTGCCGCTTTGGCTATTGTTTGTCATTCAGCCGTCGCTCTTGCCTGATAATTTATCGTTTATCGGTTTAAACAAAGACACTCATATCCCGATTATCATGCAGATTTTCCTGGCGGATCTCGGCGTCGAATTTTTAAGAATGGCCGCCATTCATACGCCGACGGCGCTTTCGACTGCAATGGGCCTGATCGCTGCCGTATTGATCGGCGATATCGCGATCAATGTCGGCTTGTTTTCTCCCGAAGTCATTTTATACGTTTCCCTCTCGGCAATCGGAGCGTACACGACACCAAGCTACGAGCTGAGTCTGGCGAATAAAATGGTGAAGCTGTTTATGCTGATATTGGTGGCGCTTTTTAAAGTGGAGGGATTTGTCATCGGATTAACGATTTTAACTATAGTGATGACTTCGATCAGATCATTGCGGACGCCTTACTTATGGCCTCTCCTCCCGTTCAACGGAAAAGCGTTTTGGCATGTTCTCGTGCGCACTTCCGTTCCCGGGGGAAAAGTCAGGCCGAGCATCGTTCATCCGCGAAACCGCTCCAGACAGCCGTGAAGACGGTATTCCAAGAGGCTTTTCCCCGGGGAAAAGCCTCTTTTTCAGTAATCGAATTCAGGTCTTTGGGTCCCGATGCCTCTGTATTCGTTCGCAGAGATCGCGACTGCCCGGAGGCTGCAGATGTTGTTCTGTCTTCTGATCGGATAGACGACATACAGCATTTCGCGGCCGGACGGGTCAAACGTTGACGAATGAAGGAAAACCTCGGTTCCTCTCCGCCAAAATCTCGTATTCGCCGGAGCTGTAATAATCTGCCCTTCATAAGGCTCGTAAATTCGCTGTTCATGATGTACAGCCGGCTGATAAGAGCCGTACACATCTTCCGGTGTATAGCCTGGAGCCGGGGTGTAGGGGTAACGGTTTGGATACATATGATAACCTCTTTCCCACTTCGTTTTTTTAGGTTTCATCTTTAAGATTATATTCAGGTAAATGCCTATTTGTATGGGCGATAATCTCGATTTTTCAGCTCTTTTTTTAACTGAATGGACGTTATGTATGCCTATTTCTATCAAGTGCTGTTTTCTGTTATTCTATAATCAATAGAATGGATTGGTTTTTTAGGGGATTATTCCCTTTGTAAATCAAGAAAATTTGGACAAATGGTGGTTTAGTTTTTAAAACGAAATGTTATAATACAACATAAGAATCGCACTATCATGAAGCCGGAAGATGCATCGGGCAGCAATCGGACCGCCCCTTGCACCTTTGTAGATAGAGAAAGAGGGAATGACAATTGTTTTTACATGGTACTAGCAGACGAAATGAAAGTGGACACCTCGAAATCGGCGGTGTCGATGTTCTATCATTGGCAGAAAGATATGGAACACCTCTTTATGTATACGATGTCGCGCTGATAAGAGAGCGCGCCCGAAAATTCCAGAAGGCATTCAGGGAAGCCGGTTTAAAAGCGCAGGTAGCGTATGCAAGCAAGGCGTTTTCAGCGGTCGCCATGATTCAGCTTGCCGAACAAGAGGGGCTGTCTCTGGATGTGGTATCGGGAGGAGAGCTTTTTACTGCGATCAAAGCAGGGTTCCCCGCTGAACGGATTCATTTTCACGGAAACAATAAGAGCCCTGAAGAACTAGCCATGGCTCTGGAGCATCAAATCGGCTGCATCGTGCTCGATAACTTTCACGAGATCGCCATTACAGAAAAGCTTTGCAAGCAATCAGGACAAACTGTAGACGTTTTGCTCAGAATCACACCGGGAGTTGAAGCGCACACGCATGATTATATTACGACGGGACAGGAAGATTCGAAATTCGGTTTTGATCTGCACAATGGGCAGGTCGAACAAGCCATCGAACAAGTCCTTCGCTCATCTGCGTTTAAGCTCCTCGGCGTGCACTGCCACATCGGTTCGCAAATTTTTGATACGGCAGGATTTGTTCTTGCGGCAGACAAGATCTTTGAAAAGCTCGCTGAATGGAGGGAGACTTACTCATTCATTCCGGAAGTGCTCAATCTCGGCGGGGGCTTCGGCATCCGCTATACAAAAGACGACGAGCCGCTCGCTGCCGATGTCTATGTTGAAAAAATCATCGAGGCGGTCAAAGCAAATGCCGAGCATTTCGGCTTTGACATCCCTGAGATTTGGATCGAACCGGGCAGGTCTCTCGTCGGAGATGCGGGAACCACGCTGTACACGACCGGTTCGCAAAAAGAGGTGCCGGGCATTCGCAAATATGTGGCTGTTGACGGCGGCATGAGCGATAATATCAGGCCGGCGCTTTATGAGGCAAAATATGAAGCGGCCGTCGCCAACAGGATGAACGATGCTTGTCATGATACCGTATCAATCGCAGGAAAATGCTGTGAAAGCGGAGATATGCTGATTTGGGATTTGGAAATCCCCGAAGTTCGTGACGGAGATGTGCTCGCCGTTTTCTGCACCGGTGCATACGGCTACAGCATGGCCAACAACTACAACCGCATTCCGCGCCCGGCCGTCGTTTTTGTCGAGGATGGAGAAGCGCAGCTCGTCATTCAGAGAGAGACGTATGAGGATATCGTCAAGCTGGATCTGCCGCTGAAATCGAAAGTAAAACAATAAAAAATGGAGATTCCCTCAAGGGGGTCTCCATTTTTTTATTCAAAAAGAATTTTTTCCCGTTTGCCGCATGAAGAATATTTCCCGGCCATCGGGCGGTGTTTTTTGCAAAAAAGATCATGACATGCATAGAACAGCGACCGGGCTGATTGTATATAATATTGGGAATTTAACAAAAATTTAACAAAGGAGATGGTAAAGGCAATGATCAAGGTGAAAAGGATGAGATTTGCTGATTTTGCGGATTTAGAGGCGGAGTAGATGAAACCGGCCAAAGTATCCCTACTCCACCGCATGCTCCAGTGCCTGAAGCAATGTGTTGATTGTAACATAGCGAAGTGTTTTACAGCAATAAACAGTTCTGTGAATATTTTATTAATTTCTGCTGTGATTTCATTCCCATATTCTGCTGCGGCTCATCCTGCAACACAGTCCGCTGATAAATATTCAAGCTTTGAAGAATTGAAGCGGAATGAAGATCCGGCGTCTTACCGAATGACGGAGAAGGACGCAAAAGTGCCGATGCTCATCATGGCGATCCATGGAGGCGGCATCGAACCCGGAACAAGTGAAATCGCCAATGAAGTGGCGAAAAATTATTCCTTGTACTTGTTTGAAGGGCTGAAATCATCAGGCAATAGGGATCTTCACATTACAAGCACCCGTTTTGACGAGCCGGCGGCGCTCGCCATCACTGCGAGTCACCAGTATGTCATGTCGCTTCACGGCTATTACAGTGAAGACCGCGCTATTAAAGTGGGCGGGACAGACCGCGTTAAAATCAGAATATTGGTTGATGAGCTGAATCGCTCGGGGTTTGCCGCTGAAATGCTGGCGACGGACGACAAGTACGCCGGAACCCATCCGAATAACATCGCCAACAAGTCGCTTTCCGGGCTGAGCATTCAGCTTGAAATGAGCACAGGATTCCGCCAATCTTTATTTGATCGGTTCACGCTAAAAGACAGGGCAGCGACGCAAAACGAAACGTTTTACCGATTTACAAAACTGCTGACCGATTTTATTCACGAAAACTATGAAGAAGACGGAGGGGACTTCCCCTCTGCAAAAATAAAACACCCCCTTCAATTGAAAAAGGAGGTGTTTTGGCGGTTGTGTTAACCGTTGGACTCTGAGGTGCCGCCGCCGGTGAATACGGAAACGATGGCATTCCACAGAGACACAAAGAAGTCGATCAGTTTTTGAAGGAAATTTTGTCCTTCTTCAGAATCCAGGAATTTCGTGATTTTATCTTTTGCTTTGTCAAGCTGGTCTCCAACCTGGTTCCAGTCGATATTAATATTTTTCATGTTATTAAATAAAGACATGAGAGATTTTTTCTGATCCTCTGTGAGCGTCACTCCCAGATCGGAAGCGGCGGAATCAATCGTTTTTTCCAATTCCTCTTTTGATTCGGGAACCCCGTTTTTCGAGATTTCTTCCTTGACTTTGGCCATCAGCGCTGATGCATTCTCACTGCCGATTTTCTCGCCAAGCTCTGAAGTGGTGACTAGCTCTTCATTCGCGACTTTTTTCACGTCTTCGGAGATCTTTTCGCCCGAAGTCGTTTCATAGGCTTTCATTAAACCGGTCAAAGCGGCTGTGCCTGATACTTCAAATGGTGCAGTGATATAGACTTTAGCGTCTTTTACACCGGCTGTCATCAGCGCGTTTAAATACATTTCATCCGTAATTCTGCTGATATTGTGTGTCTGCACTTCCAAACCGGTGCCTTTTTTCGCTACGGTAATCGAAGAAGAAGAAATCGCTCTTGTTCCGATTTGTGCTTTCGGTATATAATCCCCTAAATATTTATGCTCCTCATCATTTGTCACCTCGATGATGGTCGCATTTTCAGGCGCATTCATTTCTTTTAATACCTTTTGTCTGTCCTGGCTTGACAAGTCTTTCCCCAGCGTGACGATCACATCACCCACTGCGGCGTCAGCAAAGCTGACCTGCGGGAAAATGAGCAGACACAATGCTGTAAAGATTCCTAGTATCGATTTTTTCAAGCTCAATGCCCTCCTTAAAAATGCAGGCTTCAGGCAGAATTGCTGTACTTTTAAAGAAGCCTGCCGGAACGGAAATAATGCGTTCCGAAATATAGACGGATGAAAGATGAGAGAGGTTTCAAAGAAAAAAAGAGATCCATTTTTCTTCAAGTCAAATGCCCTCCGGGTATCGTATCACACCGCTCTTTTATCATTCATGATTTTCACAGGCGATTCAACCTTTTTTTAAAATCTTTTACAAAAGTGATGCAAGAGCGCCGTTTATTTCAGGTAGATTGGCTCTGTGCTTCTTTGATATGATATAATGACCCTTGTGAAATGAAAGGAGAGAATCAAGATGGCTAAAAAAGGATACATACAACTGACAAACGGCAAAAAAATCGAGTTTGAACTATATCCGGAAGCGGCGCCGGGAACTGTCGCCAACTTTGAAAAACTTGCAAACGAAGGGTTCTATGACGGGTTGAAGTTCCACCGCGTCATTCCGGGCTTCGTCAGCCAAGGAGGCTGCCCGCACGGCACCGGAACAGGCGGACCTGGATATACGATTAAATGCGAGACAGAAGGGAATCCGCATAAACACGAAGCCGGTTCTCTCTCAATGGCTCACGCAGGAAAAGATACTGGAGGCAGCCAATTCTTTATCGTCCATGAGCCTCAGCCGCACTTGAACGGCGTACACACTGTTTTTGGAAAAGTCACATCAGGTCTTGATGCTGTCACTTCAATGGAGCAGGGACAAGGCATGGAAAAAGTCGAAGTATTTGATGCATAATTAGAAAGCGAAGAAACAGCCCGCTAAGCCGGGCTGTTTTTTTGTCTGAAACGGTGTTCATTTTCCAGATGCAATAGGACCAGGGACCGATTCTTCGACCGCGTTTTGCTAGGAAATGATGATCCTAATAAATAAAATAATTGTGAAAAAATGACCCTTTATGTAAAATATATTCAAGTGAAGAGCTAGAAAGAGAACGCAATCTGTATAAAAGGAAGGGGCGTAAGGGGTGAGCGTAAAAATCCCATCGACTGCAGTCGGCGTAAAAATTAATGACTGGTATAACGCGATACGCAAATTCAATGTTACGGACGCCGAAATGCTGAAGGCAGAAATTGAGCGCGAAATTTCTCAAATGGAAGAAGATCAAGACTTATTATTGTATTACGCCTTAATGGAATTCAGACACAGAATCATGCTTGATTACGTAAAACCATTGGAAGAAGGCGAAACCCCGCCTGACTTTTCTGAAATATTAAAAGATATCGAAGATGAACAAGGAAAGCTGACAGGCCTGCTTGAATATTATTTCAATTTTTTTAGAGGGATGTATGAATATAAAAACCATGATTATATTAAAGCGATCTCTTTTTACAGGCGCGCCGAAAAAAAGCTGCTGCATGTCGAGGACGAAATAGAGAGAGCCGAGTTTCATTTTAAAATGGCTGAAGTGTTTTATCATATGAAACAGAGCCACGTGTCGATGAATTATGCGCTTCAAGCGATTGAAACCTACCAGGCGCATGAAACTTACACGGTTCGGAGAATCCAATGCGAGTTCGTCATCGCAGGCAACTATGACGATCTGGATTCGAATGAAAAAGCGCTTTCGCATCTTGAAAAGGCGCTGAAGCTTTCACAGGAGAAAGGCCAGCTCATATTGGAAGGACACACCTATTACAATTTGGGTAACTGCTATTATAAGATGGGGGATTTTAATCGGGCGGCTGAATACTTTAACAGAGCTGCTGCGATTTATCAAGAAGAGTCATCAGATATTCTCCCAAAAGCGTTTTTTAGTCTTGCACATGCATATTTCAAGCTGAAGCAGCTGGAACAGGCGGATAACGCGTTAAACAAAGGGATTGACATCGCCCGGCGATCAGACGATTCGATCTATCTATCAAAATTTCATTTTTTGAAAGCCTTGTATCTTGATGATGACGGAAGAGCTCAAATGCTGGAAACTTTTAAGCTGCTCGGGTCAAAAAAGATGTATCCCGATATTGAGGACTTGGCATTGGAAGCTGCTGAATACTATAATGAAATTGGGCGCTTGAGCGACTCTGTTTATTTCTATCAAACGGTATTCAGTGCTCGAAAACAAATGAAAAAAGGGGACTGGTCGTATGAAATCTAAACTGTTGTTAACCGCCGCTGCTTCAGTAGCAGGACTTTCTCTGGCAAGTGCTGTGCTGATGACGCAAACAGATGGTATGAAAGTCGCCGAGAGAAATGTAACGTCCGCACCGACGCAAATCGCCGAGAGAAACGTAACGTCCACACCGGTGCAAATCGCTGAGAGAAATGTAACATCCGCACCGGTACATGTTGCTGAGAGAAACGTAACATCTGCCAAAACGTCACCAATTCATATCGGAGAACGAAATGTAACATAATATTCCGTCAAAGGGCAGTGCTCGCTTATATGAGCACTGCCTTTTTTATGTCCGATAAAAAGAGGATAGGTGTGAAATAACACGTAAAAAGTCCCCTTTAGGGGATGTTTTTTGTTTATTTTTTGAAACAAAATGCAAATAAGGACGTATATCCTTGGAAGGAATGCTAAATTTTTTTATAATAAAACTTATCAGAACTAAATAAGGAGATCAATAATGAGGACTTTGGTACTGCTTAGAGGCTGCCCTGGCACCGGAAAATCTACCTGGATCAGGGATCATCAATTGAATCAATATACACTGTCTGCTGATCAGCTGAGGCTGATCCATCAGTCACCCGTGTTAAATTTGGAAGGGAAATACGACATTTCTCAAAAAAATGACGGAAAAGTATGGAAGCTTTTGTTCACCCTCCTTGAAGAAAGGATGGAAAGGGGGGAATTCACCGTTGTTGATGCCACACATGCGAAACCAAGCATGATTTCAAGCTATAAAGCTCTCGTTTTAAAGTATCGCTACAGAGCGTATGTGGTTGATTTTTCCGATATTCCGCTTGAGACCGCTCTGTTGAGAAACCGGGAGAGGGCTGAGCATAAGCGGGTGCCCGACAGCGTGGTTCACGCCATGCACGAGCGGATTTTAACCGAACCGGCGCCTTCCTGGACAACGGTCATCAAGCCGGAAGAATTTGACGATGTGATGCAGTATAAGCCGAGGCGGCTCGACAGTTATGAAAAAATACATGTGATCGGGGATGTGCACGGCTGTTTTACGGTGCTGGATTCTTATTTGAAAGGCAGACTCGAAGATGACGAGTTATATATTTTTACAGGTGATATGCTTGATAGAGGAATAGAAAACGCAAAAGTCGTTCAATTCCTGCTCAGTATCAAAGATCGTAAAAATGTGATTTTGCTCGAAGGAAATCATGATAAATATTTGAAGCAATACGGGCATGATGAAGAAACAAGAAGCAGCGTATTCAACAAGAAGACAAAACCGGAATTAGACGAAGCAGGCTTTGACAAAAAAGATATCAGGGAACTGGCCAGGCGCTTCCACCAAATTGTCTACTTCACGTATGGAGAAGATACTTACATCATCACGCACGGAGGTATTTCCGCGCTTCCTGACAACCTTCTGCTTACAGCTACCAGCCAGCTGATCAACGGTGTCGGCGGATATGAGACAGATATCGACCATGTCTTTACGAAAAATATGGAAGGGCGGAACATCATTCAAATCCACGGGCACAGAAACATGTTCCGGCTTCCAGTGCATGCAGCCGCAAAATCATATAACCTAGAAGGGCAGGTGGAGCACGGCGGGCATTTAAGGGTTGTCACCATCGATCGGTCTGGCATTCAAACACATGAGATAAAAAATGATGTGTTTAAAACGTCCGCTCCTTCGCTTGATTCTCATCACGAACACGAGGAGCTGACAGTCGACCATTTTCTAAAGCATTTGGACGAACACGATTATGTATCTGAGCAAAAATTAGGCGGAGGCATTTCCTCTTTTAACTTTACGAGGAAGGCTTTTCAGGAGAGAAAATGGGACAGCGTCAGCATGAAGGCAAGAGGGCTGTTTATCAACAGAAACACCAAGGAAATCGTCAGCAGAAGCTACAACAAATTTTTCAACATCGATGAACGCCTGACGACGAAAATGCATGTTCTCGTTAACACGCTGCGCTTTCCGGTCACTGTTTATGATAAGGCGAATGGATTTTTGGGAACGGTCGGCTACAATTCTGAAACCGATGAGCTCGTCTTCACCTCAAAATCTTATACATCGGCAAGCGGACAAAAAGACGGCCATGCGAAATGGGTGGAAGAGCTGTTTCACAAAACGTTTGACGCATCTCAGATTGAGGATATAAAAGAATATGTAAAAACACGCAATGTTTCGTTAGTGTTTGAAGTCGTGCTGCCAGAAAAAGATCCGCACATTATCGAGTACAAATCGGATAAGCTTGTCCTTCTCGACATTGTCAAAAGACAGATGAAATATGAAAAGCTGCCGTATGAAGATGTCCTCTGTTTTGCTGAGACATTTCGCGTAGAATGTAAGCAAAAAGTCATTTCTTTTGACCAGTGGACCGATTTTTATAAATGGTACCTGTCTGTGTCAAATGACCCGTCGATTGAAGAGGAAGGATATGTGATTGAAGACTCGGCAGGATTTATGACAAAATTAAAACTGCCTTTCTATCAATATTGGAAGTTCGTGCGCGGTATCAAGCACAGACTCGGCGCGGCTGCTGGTCGCTCGCCCCATCACGAGGCCCTGTTCCATTCCGAGCATGTGAAGTTTCTCGCCTGGGCCAAAACGAAAGACAGCGAGTATCTTAAAAATCAGTCCGTTATCACCATCCGAAACGACTTTTACAGCGAAACCTAAAGCGAAGAAAACAGAACAAACGGTTTCTTGGAACATAGTTATTTAGACTCAATTTTCAAGCTTGTTTTCACACACACCCCTAAACCAGAATGTACATTCGTAGGTTATAAGTAGTATTTCGTCTGAATATGAAACGATTTCCCTTCATTTTGCGTTATACTTAAAAACCACATATTTTCCGTCTGAATCGAACATGTTTTATTTCATCATTCACAGGAAATAAACATAGGATAGTTCAGAACGTGTTCTGGAGGTTTTGATCATGGGGAAAATAAGATTCAAGCTCACGGTTCTGCTCGTTTTGGCTGCCGTACTGGCCGGAGGCTTTTATTATTTAAAAAACGGAAGCGTTCAAGATGTCTCAACGGCGCTCAGCCAAACCGTCTCATCTGAGGAAAAGAACTATACCATTTATCAATATAAGATCACCAAAATTGACGGCACTGAATACCACGGGGTATCAGATAACGGAACGAAGATCATTTTCAATGCGAAAAATCTCAACCAGGATCTGTCCGACATTAAAGAAGGAGACAAAGTAAAGGCCTACTTCTCTAATGCCAACAGAATCGACGGATTAATCAAAGTCGTCAAGGTGGCAGATTAAAAACCCTCTGTTTCTCAGAGGGTTTTTTTGTGCAAGCAGTTTTCATTGCAATTTTAATATGCGGCCGCTATAATTACGCATAAGGACAAGTAAATATCGATTGTATCCTTCGGGGCTGGGTGAAAATCCCGACCGGCGGTAATAAAGCGAGAGACAGCTTTAGAGCCCGTGACCCGCTGTGCTTCGTGCAAAGCGGTGGATTCAGTGAGAAGCTGAAGCCGACAGTGAAAGTCTGGATGGGAGAAGGATGAAGAGACTATGTGAAAAATAATGATGATGCATAGTTTTATTTCTCATGCACAAAAACAACCCCCCGGATCGACATCCGGGGTTATTTTTTTGGAAGAAGGGAGGGAAATTCATGACAGATGCGCATTATATGAATCTTGCATTGGAGCTTGCGAAGCAGGGTGAAGGTCAGACAGGAGCCAATCCGCTTGTCGGAGCCGTTGTCGTCAAAGACGGTGAAGTGGTCGGAATGGGGGCTCATTTAAAATACGGCGAAGCGCATGCAGAAGTGCACGCCATTCAAATGGCAGGCCGCCATGCGGAAGGAGCCGTCATTTATGTGACGCTTGAACCGTGCAGCCATTACGGCAAAACGCCTCCTTGCGCGGAACTGATTATCCGTTCCGGTTTGAAGCGGGTAGTCGTGGCGGCCGAAGATCCGAATCCGCTCGTTTCCGGAAGAGGAATCGGGATGCTGAGAAGTGCCGGGATCGAGGTCGAAACAGGCGTTCTCAAAGAACAGGCGGAAGAGCTGAACGAAAAGTTCATGCATTTTATGCGGACAGGCCTTCCGTATGTGACATTAAAAGCAGCTGCCAGCCTTGACGGCAAAACCGCTACCGCAACAGGCGACAGCAAATGGATTACTTCTGAAGAAGCGCGGATGGACGCTCACCAATACCGAAAAAACCACCAGAGTATTTTAGTGGGATCGGGCACAATAAAAGCAGACGACCCGAGTTTGACATGCCGTCTCCCCGGTGCAGTGAATCAGCCGGTGCGTGTCGTTCTCGATACGACGCTGTCAATCCCGCTTCAGTCAAAAGTCATTCAGGATAAAGCAGCGGCAACCTGGATTTACACGACGTCCAAGGCAGATCCCGAAAAGGTTCGGAACCTGGAAAAAGAAGGTGTACAGGTAACCGTGCTGGATGCGCATGAACTTCCGGTGCGCGACGTGCTTCTGCACCTTGCAGACCAAGGTATCGCTTCAGTCTTTGTCGAAGGTGGTGCGACGGTTCACGCAAGCTTCGTCAAAGAAGGACTCTATCAGCAAATGATCTTCTATCTTGCCCCTAAATTAATCGGAGGGCTGCAATCTCCCAGCATCCTCTCCGGTGAAGGCTTTCAATCGATGAAAGATGTCCCCTTACTGCATTTCACAACCATTACCAAAATCGGCCAGGATATAAAGCTGGCGGCAAAACCGATAAAAAAATAAGGCGGTGGCATATGTTTACAGGCATCATTGAAGAAGTCGGAATGATTTTGGACATGAAAAAGGCGGGAAGCGCCATGTCTTTAGTCATCCAATCCAACAAAGTGACCGAGGATGTGAAGCTTGGCGACAGCATTGCTGTCAACGGAGTCTGCCTGACCGTAAATGAGTTCGGTTCCGGCAGTTTCACGGCGGATGTCATGCTTGAAACCCTGAAAGCAACATCACTCGGCACATTAAAAAAAGGAAGCCGCGTCAATCTTGAACGGGCGATGGCGGCAAATGGCCGCTTCGGCGGGCATATGGTGTCGGGGCATGTCGACGGCACCGCGTCTATCGTGCGCATAGAAAAAGCGGCTAACGCCGTATACTATGATTTAAAACTTGACCCTTCACTGGCCAAAATGCTTGTGTTAAAAGGTTCGATCGCCGTAGACGGCGTCAGCCTCACCATTTTTGGACTGACGGAAGATCAAGTAACAGTCTCGCTTATCCCGCACACATTGGATGAAACGATTTTTTCGGAAAAAAAGCCCGGAAGCATCGTCAACATCGAGTGCGATATGATCGGCAAATACATTTACCGGTTTCTCCACCAAGCAAAACAAGACAAACAGGCAAAGCCATTGACTGAATCGTTTTTTAAAGAAAACGGGTTTTAAATGAAAGGAGGCCGCGCGCCTATGTTTCACACAATTGAAGAAGCGATACGCGATTTGAAGCAAGGAAAAGTCATCATCGTGGTCGATGACGAGGACAGGGAAAACGAAGGCGATTTCGTTGCGCTGGCAGAATACGCAACACCTGAAGTGATCAACTTTATGGCTTCGCACGGAAGGGGTTTGATCTGCGCGCCGCTTAATGAAGAGATCGCTTCACGGCTTGACCTCCATCCGATGGTGGACGAAAATACCGATTCTCATCACACGGCATTTACGGTCAGTGTGGATCACCGCGATACAAAGACGGGGATCAGCGCTCAAGAGCGGTCGTTGACCGTCATGTCGCTGATTGATGATCACGCGCTTCCGGGCGATTTTAAAAGACCGGGGCACATTTTCCCCTTGATTGCGAAAACAGGCGGCGTTTTAAAAAGAGCCGGACATACGGAGGCGGCCGTTGACCTTGCGGAGGCGTGCGGTTCCGCGCCGGCCGGCGTCATCTGCGAAATCATGAATGAAGACGGCACGATGGCAAGGGTGCCTGAACTCAAAAAAATAGCCGACCAGCACGACTTGAAAATGATTACGATTAAAGATTTGATCGAATACCGCTACAGCAAGGGAACGCTGATCAACCGAGAAGTGAAGATTACGCTGCCTTCCGAATTCGGCACATTCAAGGTTTACGGCTATACAAACGAAATCGATGACAAGGAACATATAGCACTCGTCAAAGGCGATATACCTTTTGGAGACGAGCCTGTCCTTGTCCGCGTACACTCAGAATGCCTGACGGGCGATGTTTTCGGCTCTTACCGCTGCGACTGCGGCCCGCAGCTTGCTGCCGCACTCGCGCAAATCGAACAAGCGGGCCGGGGCGTGCTCCTTTATTTGAGACAGGAAGGAAGAGGAATCGGCTTAATCAATAAACTGAAAGCTTATAAACTGCAGGAAGAAGGATATGACACCGTGCAGGCTAATGAAAAGCTCGGTTTTCTCCCAGATCTTCGCAACTACGGGATCGGCGCCCAAATTTTAAGAGACCTCGGCGTGAAACAAATGAAGCTGCTGACGAACAATCCGCGAAAGATTGCCGGTCTCGAAGGCTACGGACTGACGATCGCAGACAGGGTGCCGCTGCAGATGGAGACAAAAAAAGACAATGAAAAGTACTTAAAAACGAAAAAATCAAAATTGGGGCATATGCTTCATTTTTAAACTAAAATCAATCACAAAAAAGGACGGGATTCATATGAATAAAATAGAAGGTCATGTAATTGGAACAGATTTGAAAATTGGGATCGTTGTGTCAAGGTTCAACGATTTTATTACAAGCAAACTTCTAAGCGGTGCAGAAGATACGCTGTTGAGACATGGGGTCAAAGCTGATGATATTGATGTCGCCTGGGTTCCCGGCGCATTCGAGATTCCGCTGATCGCCAAAAAAATGGCTGAAACGAAAAAATACGACGCCGTGATTACACTGGGCACGGTCATCAGAGGAGCGACAAGCCACTATGACTATGTCTGCAATGAAGCGGCAAAGGGGATTGCGGCGAGCAGCATGTCAACAGGCGTTCCGGTGATCTTCGGCGTATTGACGACAGACACGATCGAGCAGGCGGTAGAACGCGCCGGAACAAAAGCCGGAAATAAAGGTGCAGAAGCTGCCGCGGCAGCGATTGAAATGGCGAACCTGACCCGGTCGCTTCAATAATTACCGAAAAAGAGTTTAAAAAGGTTATAAAAATGTTTATAATGTGATGTGAAGCGACTAGCCTTCGTTAGATCCACATTTTGATATATTGAGGGGTATTTATGTTAATTCGTTATAAAAAGTCATTCGAAAAGATTGCGATGGGGCTCCTTTCGTTTATGCCGAATGAGAAGGACGTCAAGCAGCTTCAGCAGACAATTAAAGACTATGAAACGGACACTGAAAGGCAGCTGTTCCTATGGAAAGAAGGCGAGGATATTGTCGGCTGTGTAGGAGTAGAGAAAAGAGAAGAAGAAGTCGAGATCAAGCATATCAGTGTAAACCCGTCTCACCGTCATCAAGGAATCGGCAAAAAAATGGTGTCGGCCATTTCGCAAATGTTTGCACCTAAACCGCTGGTTCCGAATGAATTAACTAAAGGATTCTTTGAGCGCTGTCAGGATCACGAAAATGAAGACATCACATATAACCAATGAGCAGAGGCTTCTAGCCTCTGCTCTTTTTTCGCCGTTCGATTTGTTTTTTCCTCTCGGCAACCACTTCAGTCCGGTCTCTCAGCAGGTGTTTATCAATGATGAAGGTGTCGGGTGGATCGTTTGCTCCCCACTCATACGACTTTTTTTCACATTGTTTCCGGCATGCTTTGATCAAAGATTCATCTGTGATCGGAAGCATGATGCTTTCATAAGGAGAATGGGCTTTGATTTTTTGGTAAGTCTTCCTTAACAGCTTGATGAAGCGGCTGTAATCTAATCCGAGTGATTCGACTGCGTCTTTTTCGGACACCAGGATGCGGATGCTGTTCGCCATTAATCTCTCTGCACCGGCAAAATTGTTTCTCCGCTGATGATAGAGTGCGACTGCCAGCTGAATCAATCCAACCCAGTATAATTTCCGCTCGCCGGGATTGTCCTTTTTCCAATGGTCTTCTAAAATTTCGTGGCATTCAAAATAATCCCTTGACCCGTGGAATTCGGCCAGGTAATCGATATAAGCTTGGGGATACATCTGACATCCTCCTTTAAGTTTCCGTTAAAGTGTATCATAAGAACGGAACGGAGGAAAAATGGAGATATATCCAGGCTATGAAAAAAGCGCCCGGGTAACGGACGCTTCTCATTTTTATGTTAATAGATCCATGCCGCTCCTACAATAATCAACAAAATAAACAGAACGACAATCAAAGCAAATCCTCCGCCGTAGCCGAAGCCTTTACCTCCCATGTTGTTCCCTCCTCAGGTTTAAGATTTTACACAGTATTCTATGCAGCATACGCTCAAATCGTATAGGCGAATGCCAAAGCTTCTTAAATTATATTGGACTTCATGCAGACGCGTAATTTATACTAAAGGGTAGCCAGTTTTAGCCGGCTTAGAAGCGATTTTGAAAATGGTGAGAAATGAACATGGAATATCAGGTGAAAATCGAGGCGTTTGAAGGGCCGCTGGATCTGCTGCTGCACTTAATCAACCGCCTTGAAATAGACATTTATGACATACCTGTTGCGAAGATAACCGAGCAGTATTTATTATATGTGCATACGATGCGCGAACTTGAGCTCGACGTGGCCAGTGAATATTTGGTGATGGCTGCGACCCTTCTCAGCATTAAAAGCCGAATGCTCCTTCCAAAGCAGGAAGAGGAGCTGTTTGACGAAGAGTTTCTCGAGGAGGAAGAGGACCCGAGAGGAGAATTGATTGAAAAATTAATAGAGTACAGAAAATACAAAAGTGCCGCGCAAAATTTGAAGGAGCGCGAGGAAGAGCGGCAAAAAGCATTCGCGAAGCCGCCGAGCGATTTAAGCGACTATGCCAAGGAAATCAAACTCAGCGAGCAAAAGCTGTCCGTCACCGTTTACGACATGCTCGGGGCGTTTCAAAAGGTGCTGAACCGCAAAAAAATCAGCCGGCCGTCTGAAACTAGAATTTCAAGACAGGAAATACCGATAGAAGAACGAATGACGCAAATCGTCGATTGTTTGAAATCGTCCCGTCAAAGGATGCATTTTATGGAACTGTTCCCATACGAACAGAAAGAGCATCTTGTTGTGACGTTTTTGGCGATTTTGGAGCTGATGAAAAACCAGCTGATCATCATTGAGCAGGAACACAACTTTTCAGACATTTACATAACAGGGAGTGAAGCGATTCATGACGCTTGATATCGTGAATTGGAAAGCCATTGTCGAAGCGCTTTTGTATGCCGCCGGCGACGAGGGCCTGACAAAAAAACAGCTATTATCCGTTTTGGAGATCGATGAAGCCGAGCTTCAGGATATTATGCTTGATGTCAAAGAAACCTATGAAAAAGAAGACAGGGGCATCGAGCTTGTCGAGTACGCGGATACGTACATGCTTTCGACCAAAAAAGAATTCGCCGTCTATTTGAAAAAGCTGATTGAAGCCCCTTCAAAAGGGCTTTCTCAGGCTGCCCTCGAAGTTTTGGCCATCGTTTCATATAAGCAGCCGATTACGAGAGCGGAAGTCGAGGAGATCAGAGGGGTCAAATCTGAACGGATTCTCCAGAGCCTTGTCGCAAAAGCGCTGTTGTGCGAAGTAGGCCGGGCGGACGGACCGGGCAGGGCAATCTTGTACGGTACAACCGAAACATTTCTTGAACAATTCGGCTTAAAAACGCTTGAAGAGCTTCCGCCGCTGCCCGAAAATGTAGAAGAAGACGGGGTTCAGGAAGAAGCCGATCTGTTCTTTGAGAACTTTAACCAGACGTTCGAAGATTTAAAATAGACTCACCTTAAGGACCGAAGTATGATAATATATATTATCGTATTTTTTATGTTTAATTTCATGCATGAAAGAATACGATTGTAACAAAGCGATGAGGAGAGGGTGCCGACACCAATGGGAAAATCTATGGCAAGAGCCCAAACCGAGCAGGCAGGCGAATTTTTAGCACAGACCGTTCAGACGCTGAGCGATTATTTAAACGAAACGACGCTCTCATCCCTTGAAGCCGAAGAGCCCGGGAGCAGAGATTATTATCGCGATGTCCTCAGTAACTTGAGAAAACTGGCGGTTTACTGTGAAGAAGGGCTTCTGGCTTGCCGAATCAGGCTGAAGCAGGTTCCTTTTCAGGACGCTGCCGCCGAAAGGACGCTCTATCAGATCTATCATCGATGCATAGAAGAATTTTTTACACCGAAAAAAGATACTTGGTACGAAGACAGCAGAGCGGCCTACACGGGAAAAAACGCCATTTGCTTTCACGAACCAGCGCCGGCCTCATTAAAAAATTTGATGGCTTCGCTTGAAACAGAATATCAATCGATGAGAGAAGAATTGGAATACTATGCGACTGACTATCGGATGAAGATGGTTCAGCCGAGATCATAGCTTAAATGAACCGTGTGCCGGAACTCCCCCTTTCATGAAAGGGGGAGTTTTAATGTTGCTTGAGATTTTTCTCGGGGAATCATCCAATTGGTGTTCATAACGGAAAGACAAGCGCATAAACTTGTACAAACAACCACAAGGACGTGAGAAAAAATGCGCTTTTTTCTAAAACAGGCTGCAGCAGCCATCATCATATGCTCTCTTTTATGCTCTTCATACCAAATCGCTGAAGCACAGCCTTCCCTTCATGTCAGCGCAAGAAGCGCGATTGTCATGGACGGGCAATCCGGACGGGTATTGTTTGCGAAGGATGAGCATGAAAAACGGCGCATTGCAAGCATTACGAAGATTATGACAGCCATTTTGGCCGTGGAATCGGGCAAATTGGATGAGACAGTCACGGTCAGCGACAGGGCGGTCAAAACGGAGGGATCATCAATCTATTTGACAAGCGGGCAAAAGGTGAAGCTGAAGGACCTTGTTTACGGTTTGATGCTGAGATCGGGAAATGACGCAGCCGTTGCGATTGCTGAGCATGTGGGCGGAAGCCTGGAAGGGTTTGTCTACATGATGAATCAAAAAGCGGCCGACCTCGGCATGGAAAACACCCTGTTCCGCAATCCGCACGGACTCGATGATCACCCTGACCACTATTCCTCGGCCTATGATATGGCGCTTTTGACGAAATATGCGATGACAAACGAAACGTACCAAAAAATCGCCGGAACGAAGCGCTATAAGGCAGAAACGATGCAAGGCATCTGGAGAAATAAAAACAAGCTTTTAACAGGGCTTTACGAATACAGTACAGGCGGGAAGACGGGATATACCAAGCTGGCGAAGCGCACGCTCGTCTCCACTTCATCGAAAGACGGAACCGATTTGATCGCCGTCACCATCAATGCCCCTGACGACTGGAATGATCATATGAACATGTTCAACTATGTATACGGCCACTACAAAACATATATCATCGCCAAAAAAGGCGAGGTTCCGAAATTAAAAGACTCTTTTTACGGGAATAAAGCTTTTATTAAACGGGATGTCACATATTTGTTAAACGAAGATGAAAAAGAAGACGTGAAGGTTGACATCGAGCTTCTTAAACCGAAAAAATCGTGGCGTAAAAACAAAAAAGAAATCCCGGACATCATCGGGGAAATGAACGTCATGTTCAACGGAAAAACGATTGCAAGTGTACCGATCTATTATGAAAACGAACGCAACAAAAAGCCGAAAAAATCGTTTTTCGAGACCTTTCAATCCGTATTCCAAAAAGCGGCAGGCGGTTCATCATGGTCAATATAATCTGGGTCGGCTTAACGGTGATCGGTCTGGTGTTTGCGCTTTTCAACGGAACGGTTCAGGAAGTCAATGAGGCCGTATTTAAAGGTTCGAAGGAAGCTGTCACGATTTCGATCGGCCTGATGAGCGTCCTTGTTTTTTGGCTGGGGCTGATGAAAATCGCCGAACAATCCGGGCTTCTCGAAAAATTCAGCAGGTTGTGCCGGCCGTTCATTTCAAAGCTGTTTCCCGAGATCCCTCCGGATCATCCGGCGATGGGGTATATTTTATCCAATTTAATGGCCAACTTTTTCGGATTGGGCAATGCGGCGACACCGCTCGGCATTAAAGCAATGGAACAGATGAAGGCGCTCAACCGGAACCGCAGGGAAGCGAGCCGCTCAATGATCACCTTTCTGGCGGTCAATACGTCAAGCATTACCTTGATTCCGACGACCGTCATCGCGGTCAGGATGACATATGATGCAAAGGCGCCGACAGACATCGTCGGGCCGACCATTTTGGCGACTTTAATATCGGGAATCTTTGCGATCTTCATCGACCGATACTTTTATTATAGAAGAAAAAAGAAGGGGTGAGCATTTGGAATTCATCAATTGGCTTTCTCTGGCCCTTATCCCGTTTATCATCGCCACGATTCTGCTGTATGGTACATTCAAAAAAGTCCCGACTTATGAAGCGTTTGTTGAGGGAGGGAAGGAAGGAATCCAAATTGCGTTTTCCATTATCCCTTATTTGGTCGGTATGCTTGTAGCGATCACCGTTTTCCGTGCTTCAGGGGCGCTCGATTTTTTTATGAATCTTTTAAAGCCGGTATTTTCCGCCGTGGGAATTCCGACGGAAGTGGTTCCGCTGGCTCTGATCCGGCCGATTTCGGGAACGGCGGCGCTCGGCATGACGACCGATTTAATCGCAGTTTACGGACCCGATTCGTTCATCGGCCGGCTGGCCTCTGTCATGCAGGGATCGACAGACACGACGCTGTATGTTTTGACTGTCTATTTCGGCGCGGTCGGAATCAAGAAAATGGGGGATGCTTTAAAAGTGGGACTGCTTGCTGATTTAGCGGGGATTATCGCGTCTGTGATTATTGTAACATTGCTGTTTGGAAGCGCCTGATCAACAGGCGCTTTTTTGCTTTTTTAGCCAAAACTGTTTTACTTTTGACGTGAGAAAGGATACATTTAAGGGCGGAGTGCTTCTTTCCTAAGGAAGAAGGCGCCCGCAAACTTGTTTGTTGGTCTGGAAAAAAGTAAGATAATACATGAGGTGAAAGATATGGAACGACTTCAAAAAGTAATCGCCCACGCCGGTATTGCATCAAGGCGAAAGGCGGAGGAACTTATAAAAGAAGGGAAAGTCACGGTCAACGGCAAAACCGTCAGAGAGCTCGGCGTTAAAGTATCAAGCTCAGACCGGATCGAGGTAAACGGCGTCCAGCTTGAAAGCGAAGAACCCGTTTATTTTCTCCTGTATAAACCGAGAGGGGTTATATCAGCGGTTAAAGACGATAAAGGCCGGAAAGTTGTGACCGACTTTTTCACAGAGGTGGAGGAGCGGATTTATCCGATCGGAAGGCTTGATTATGATACAAGCGGCCTCTTATTGTTAACGAATGACGGGGACTTCGCCAATAAATTGATGCACCCGAAATACGAAATTAATAAAACGTATGTGGCAAAGCTGAAAGGCATTCCTTTAAAGGAGAATTTAAAAAAACTTGAGCGGGGCGTACGCCTTGAGGAAGGAAAGACAGCTCCGGCAAAAGTGAAGCTTTTGTCACTCGATAAGAAAAAGCAGACCAGCATCGTCCAAATCACAATCCATGAAGGGCGAAACCGTCAGGTCAGGAGAATGTTTGAAGCCATCGGACACGAAGTGCTCAAGCTGAAAAGGGAAGAGTACGCTTTTTTGAACCTGGCGGGCTTGAAAACCGGGGAAAAAAGAGAGCTCACGCCTCATGAAGTGAAAAGGCTCAGGGCATTGGCTGAACACGGTAAAGCGGCTTTCTAAATTTTCACACAACCTTCAAAAAAGGCAAATGGCAGGCAGTCATGAGATGATATAATGATACTGAATGTCTAAATGAGGGGGCGGATTATGAAAAAAAAGCGTTTTTACATTCGGACAGGCATCCTCCTTGTGCTGCTTGCAGCGCTTGGCTACACGCTGTACAGCGCCGTGTTTCAAAAGACGGAGAGTGTGGCGGTGGGGGAAAAAGCTCCCAATTTTTCGCTGGAGGATGTTGACGGCAACCGTCTCAAACTGGACGATCTAAAAGGCAAAGGGGTATTTTTAAACTTTTGGGGAACATGGTGCGAACCATGCAAAAGAGAATTTCCTTACATGGCGAATCAATATAAAGTGTTTAAGGATCAAGGGGTTGAAATCGTCGCCGTCAATGTCGGCGAATCAAACCTTGCCGTCCGAAACTTTATGAAAGACTACGGCGTCAATTTTCCGGTTGTGCTTGATAAAGACAGGCAGGTTCTGAACGCATACGATGTCACACCGCTGCCGACCACGTTTTTGATCAATCCTGACGGAGAGATTGTCAAAGTCGTGTCTGGCACGATGACAGAACGAATGATCCATGATTATATGAATATGATCAAACCAGAGGGATCGTCATGATGAAAGAAATCAAATGCGAATGCGGCCATGTGAATCCGACGGGCACCGTTTTGTGTGAATCGTGCGGAAAGCCGCTCGTCAAACAGGATGCCAAACTCCTTGACATGCGGTATGACGGAAGTGCGAGACGCTCTCAAACATATAACAAAACAATCGTAGATAAAATATGGAATTTCTTTTCGTCTGTAAAGGTCGGCGTCTGGCTGATCGTCATTACGCTGACAGCATCTGCTTTTGGAACGATTTTCCCGCAGGAAATGTTCCTGCCGCCGGGTGCGCAGGCTGATACATACTACAGCGAACAATACGGGCTTCTCGGACAAATCTATTATACTCTCGGTTTCCACAATCTTTACGGTTCATGGTGGTTTATTGTTCTGGTTGCTTCAATCGGCATATCGCTTGTGATCTGCAGCCTTGACAGGGTCGTTCCTTTGTACAGGGCGCTGAAAAATCAGGGCGTCACGAGAAATCCGAACTTTATGGAGAGGCAGCGCCTTTTCAGCCGGACAGAAGCGGACATGTCTGAAGACACCAGATCACAAATCGTCGGTAAACTGAAGAAAAAACGATACCGAGTCAAAGAAGAAAACGGAAACCTGTTTGCGGAAAAAGGCCGTTTTTCAAGGTGGGGCCCATATGTGAACCATATCGGGCTAATCATATTCCTCATCGGTGTCATGCTCAGATTTGTTCCGGGCATGTATGTCGACGAAACCCTTTGGATCAGGGAAGGAGAGACCGTGCCCATCCCGGGAACTGACGGCCATTACTACTTGAAAAACAACCGGTTTACAAAAGAAATGTACGACAGTGAAAAAGAAAAAGAAGTATTTTCAGAGGCGATTACTAAAGCAGGTGACGGTACTGTCGCAAAAACATATCAAACCGATGTTGAACTATATGAAAGAAAAAATGACAGCCTCCCGGGTGAAGCGCCTGAATTGAAGAAAGTGAAAAGCGGCAAGATCAGGGTCAATGACCCGCTGAAATTCGGTTCATATGCACTCTATCAGCTGACTTACAAGGAAGGCGAGCTCGACAAAATGGTCTTTCAGCTGATTGAAAAAGACAGCGGGAAATCTTTCGGCAAAGTGGCAATCAACCTCTTGGAGCCGAAGCCGGAATATGATCTTGGCAACGGTTACAAAGTTCATATTGCAAGCTACCTGCCGGACTTTTATTTTAACAAAGACGGGGAGCCGAGCACGCAAACGAGGAATCCGAACAATCCGGCTTTTGTATTCCAGATCACCGCCCCGGATAAGCCTAAAGGAGAAAAGAGTTTCGTTGCGATTCAGGAAACAATCGAAGGTTCTGACGACAATAAATACAAAATGAAGTTTGACCACGTCGAAACGAAAAATCTCTCAGGCCTTACCATTAGAAAAGATTTGACTTTGTGGGTGCTCATGGTCGGCGGCGCCATCTTTATGATCGGCGTCATCCAGGGGATGTACTGGCACCACAGAAGGATCTGGCTCAGAACGCTGGACGGGCATGTGCTCGTCGCCGGACATACGAATAAAAACTGGTACGGGCTGAAACAGGACTTGAAGGCCGTACTTGAGGATACGGGGATATCCGAACCGGCCGATCAAAAAGAACTGTCAAAGGAAAAAAATAAACGGCCAGCATAGGGAGGGGTTTTCATGGCAGAGTTAAGCGGCAATTTATTGTACGCGGCATTTCTCTTGTATCTCTCAGCGGTCTTCTTTTTTGGCGGCTCCATCAGGAGCAAGGCTTCAGACCGGAAGAAGAAGAACCGCTGGGCGTCGATCGCAGTGTTGATCACGATCATCGGATTTGTATGCCAGTTTGGATATTTTATTGCGAGATGGATCGTTTCCGGACACGCACCGGTCAGCAATCTTTTCGAATTTACAACTGCTTTCAGCATGATGCTCGTTCTGGCGTTCATCATCATCTACTTTATTTACAAGCTGTCTGCTTTGGGGCTGTTTACACTGCCCGTTGTCCTGCTGTTAATCGCATATGCCAGCATGTTTCCGACCGATATCACACCGCTGATTCCGTCGCTTCAAAGCAACTGGCTTTATATTCATGTTACGACTGCAGCTCTCGGCCAGGCGATTCTCGCCATCAGCTTTGTCGCCGGCGTGATCTTTCTGCTCAAGCATGTGGATCAGTCACAGCCTGGCAAAAAAACGTTCTGGCTCGAATTTGTCATGTTTATGCTTGTGACAACGCTCGCGTTTATCCTTGTCACGACCTCATTCCGCATTGGGGGCTATGAAGCGCAGTTCAAGTGGATTGATAAAGACAACCAGGAAGACGTCATGATTTACGAGCTTCCCGCTCTGATCGGGCCGAACAAAGGCGAACTTTTAACAGAGGAGAGAATGGAGCCGCTTGTCAATGTGCCGCCTATTTTTTCAGGCCGGAAGCTGAATACGGTTCTCTGGTCGTTTGGAACCGGCGCATTGCTTTACGGTGTCATCAGGCTGATCATTAGAAAACGCATCAGTCAGCTTCTTCAGCCGCTCGTGAAAAATGTGAACCTTGACCTTGTCGATGAAATCGGCTATCGATCCGTTTCGATCGGCTTTCCGGTTTTTACGCTTGGCGCGCTTATTTTCGCGATGATATGGGCACAGCTGGCATGGAGCAGATTCTGGGGCTGGGATCCGAAAGAAGTCTGGGCGCTGATTACATTTTTGTTTTATGCAGCTTATCTGCATCTCAGGCTTTCAAGAGGCTGGCACGGCGAAAAATCGGCGTGGCTTGCCGTTATCGGTTTTGCCATTATTATGTTTAATCTTATTTTTGTAAACCTTGTCATCGCTGGACTTCACTCTTATGCATGATCCGTGCGGTGCAGGAAGGTCCGGGCTTTTCGCCGGGCCTTCCGCAGCTTATCGTTTTAAATTGGGAAAGGCCATTCTTAGCTTGGCTTACGATCGCTTTTCTAATAAAATGAATGTAAGAAGATTCAAATCAGGAGGTTTACGATGGAACAGACGAAAGAGACAAAAATATTAGTAGTAGACGATGAGGCAAGAATCAGACGACTTTTAAAAATGTACCTGGAAAGGGAAAATTATAAGATCGAGGAAGCCGAGAATGGCGACGAAGCCATCGATAAAGCCCTGGGCAACGAATACGATTTAATCCTGCTCGATTTGATGATGCCAGGAACCGACGGCATTGAAGTATGCCGCCAAGTACGCGACAAAAAAGCCACTCCGATCATCATGCTGACGGCGAAAGGCGAAGAAGCGAACCGGGTGCAGGGCTTTGAAGTCGGAACCGATGACTATATTGTAAAACCTTTCAGTCCGAGGGAAGTGGTGCTGAGAGTCAAAGCGCTCTTGAGAAGATCATCGCAAACCTCTTATCTGAATACAGATACAACGGCAAAAAATGTTCTTGTTTTTTCTCACTTATCCATTGATCACGATGCTCACAGAGTTATGGCGGACGGAACCGAAGTCAGCCTGACGCCGAAAGAATATGAACTGCTTTACTTCCTGGCCAAAACTCCTGATAAAGTATACGATCGTGAAAAGCTGCTGAAGGAAGTATGGCAATACGAGTTTTTCGGCGATTTGAGAACGGTCGACACCCATGTTAAACGTCTACGTGAAAAATTGAACAAAGTCTCGCCGAAAGCTGCGAAAAAAATCGTAACGGTATGGGGTGTCGGGTATAAATTTGAGGTCGGAAACGAATGAAGTTTTGGAAGAGCGTAGTCGGTAAACTGTGGTTTACCATACTGCTTTTGGTTTCATTTGTCTTATTTATCCTTACGTTCTTTCTGCTTGAGTTTATTGAAAACTACCATGTCGATGAAGCGGAAGCTGATTTGACAAAGCTCGCCAGCAAGGTGGCCGTCATCATGGAAAACCATAAAGACCAGGAGACGGCCAGATCGATCACATGGGAGCTTGCCGATGAACTGACGAGCATCACCGTTATCAAAAATGAGAATGAATATTGGTATTCACCGCGGGAAAATCAAAAAGTGGCTTCCATTACATTAAAAGATATTAAAAATGATTCCGATCTGAACGAAGCGCTTCAGAAGCATCAAAAAGTGCAGAAGCGGACGGTCATCTCCAATCAAAAGAACGATCAGCTGATTGTCGGTGTACCGTACGGGAAAGGCGAAGATGAAGGCATGGTGTTTCTTTCTCAATCGCTTCTTGCCGTGAAAGATACGACACAGCATACGACAAGGTATATTCTCTTTGCCGCTGCGATTGCGATTGTGTTAACGACGATTTTCGCTTTCTTCCTGTCAAGCCGGATTACCTACCCGCTCAGAAAAATGCGGCAGGGTGCACAGGATCTTGCAAAAGGGAAGTTTGATACGAAGATTCCGATCCTGACCCAGGATGAAATCGGCGAGCTGGCGATTGCCTTTAACCAAATGGGGCGCCAGCTGAAGTTCCATATTACAGCGCTCAATCAGGAAAAGGAGCATTTGTCGAATATCTTAAGCAGTATGGCAGACGGCGTGATCACCATCAATATCGACGGGACGATCCTTGTGACTAACCCTCCGGCTGAACGCTTTTTACAGGCCTGGTATTATGAGCAGAACATGAATGTAAAAGAAGGCCATGAACTGCCTCCTGAAGCGCGCGAGCTTTTTCAAAACACCGTCGGCACGGAGAAGGAGCAGATGATTGAAATGACCCTGCAAGGCAGAACATGGGTGCTGCTCATGAGTCCGCTGTACAATCAGTCACATGTGCGCGGAGCGGTCGCCGTTTTGAGGGATATGACGGAGGAAAGACGGCTTGATAAGCTGCGAAAAGATTTTATCGCCAATGTCAGCCATGAGCTGAGAACACCGATTTCGATGCTTCAAGGGTACAGTGAAGCAATCGTTGACGACATTGCAAGCTCTGAGGAAGAAAAAAAGGAAATCGCGCAGGTCATCTATGACGAGTCTTTACGAATGGGAAGGCTTGTGAATGATTTGCTGGACCTTGCCAGAATGGAGGCGGGCCATATTTCCTTAAACGTAGAACAGGTGGAGCTCCGCGAATTTTTCGAGAGGGTGTTCAGAAAGTTTTACGGAGTGGCCGGTGACAAAGAAATTACGCTTTCTCACAATCTTGATCTGCACGAAGCCAAATTTGTGTTTGATCCGGACAAAATGGAGCAGGTATTAACGAACCTGATTGACAACGCGATCCGCCATACAAATGCCGGCGGCACCGTACATGTCGATGTGCAGTCAGTGCAAAGCGGGCTGAAAATCGCCGTGAAAGACTCGGGCAGCGGCATCCCAGAAGAGGACCTGCCGTTTATTTTTGAACGCTTTTACAAGGCGGATAAAGCAAGGACGAGAGGAAAAGGCGGGACGGGCCTCGGACTTGCGATCGTTAAAAACATCGTCGATGCACACAACGGATCGATCACCGTCCACAGCATGCTGAACGAAGGTACTTCCTTCACGTTTTACATTCCAAGAAATAAGCAGGATGTTGGCCAAATTTGACGAAGAATCTTGTTCCATAAGAAACAAAGAGCACCTGTTCATGAAGAACAGGTGCTCCGTTATTTGAGGGCAATTTGTATCCAAGTTGTAAAATTTCTGCTTATCCTGAAACGTTTTTGCCTTTGTTGCCGTTAAAAGAGTGGGGATTCCAAAAGACAGATGAACATCAGAGGAAATGGATGAAGGATTTGGACAAATGGACTAGTGAAAATCACATATTGACATAATTGCTCCCGTTCTGATCATCTATAAAAGGCCGTTTATTTTTTCTGCGCCTTAAAAGTCCGCCAGCGCTCCAATTGCGGACCGTCAAAGGAAGAGTTTGGTTTGGATTTATGTATAATCTCTATAGAAGGATGCGAGAAACAAAAGAGGTTTCTAGACAAAATAAACTTGAAACAGGGAATGAGTGATGACTTTATGGATAAAACCAAAATACTGATTATAGAAGATGATGAAGCAATTGCTGATTTGCTTGCTTACGGGCTGACGTCCGAAGGTTTTGAAACGTGCACGGTCAATAACGGCTCTTCAGGCATGAGGGAATTAGATCAATTCAAACCTGATCTTCTGCTGCTCGATTGGATGCTGCCTGACTGCAGCGGATTGGATATTTGCAAAACAGTGACTGAAAGCTATAATATTCCGATACTGATGATCACCGCAAAATCAGATGTCACGGATAAAATACTCGGGTTGGAATTCGGGGCCGATGACTATATTACAAAGCCGTTTGATCTGCGCGAAGTTGTCGCGAGAATTCGCACGATCCTTCGGCGTCTGGAACAAGCCTATCATGTGAACGAACGGGAAACGGAAAAAGAGGATGAGATCCGGTTTAAAAATATTGTGATCATCCCGGGTGAAAGACTGGTGAAAAAAGACGGGGCAGCCGTCGAATTGACTCCTAAAGAATATGATCTGCTGATGACTTTGGTTGATCATCGGGGAAAAGTTTTTACGCGTTCAGAGCTTTTAGAATTCATTTGGGGATACGATTTTTTCGGTGACACCCGTACAGTTGATACCCATATTCAAAGACTCCGCAAAAAGCTCGATGCAAGCGACTTGATTAAAACGGTGTTCGGTATCGGATATAAATTCGAGAAGCAGGAGGAGTAGAGAGTGTTACGGACCATCAAGGGCAAGTTTATTGTTGGCTTTTTTCTGATTTTTTCTCTCTCTTTCCTTGTGCTCAATCATACGGTTAAGAACGTGATTTGGTCGAGTAATGAAAAAATTGTAACATCGGATTTAGTCGAACTGAAAAAAAACAGTACCGCCTATGTAAACCAGGCATTTTTAATCAATCATTATAAAAACAATGAACTTTATTTCGGTGATATGGCCGATGAAATGGTAGATAATTTGAATCACTCCACAGGAAGCAATGTCGGTGTTTATACCGTGAATGGCGCATTGTTGTCTGCTTCTGATCAGAAGGCGTTTTCCCGTGGAAGTGATGAAGATCTTAAACAGGCGATCAAAGGAAAGACTGCCTATCATATCACCTATAACCGCAATAAAGCAGAAGTGTTTTTTTCATACCCGGTTGTCGTTGAAGGCACAAAAGTAGGCATATTACGCTTTTCGAAAAATTTCGACCTGCAGTATAAGCAAAGCGGAGAGATTCTGGATATTGTTTTTTACATCGCACTTGCCATATTTTTGGCGGCGTTTCTTTTCTCCTATATCCTGTCCAGACATATCACGATTCCGCTCGTCAAGCTGACAGATGCCACCTCGCAAGTCAAGAAGGGTAAACTGGATATGGATATCCACTTTAATAGAAAAGATGAAATTGGCCAGCTTGCCATCAACTTTAACGATATGATCAGCAGAATTCGAGAACAAATTTTAACTATCGAAAGGGATCGTGACCGTTTAAAGGAATTGAACGAACAAGAAAAACGATTTTTTGACAATATGACGCATGAGCTGAAAACACCTCTGACTTCCATCCAAGGATATGCAGAGATCATAAAAGATAAAGGGGAATCGGATCGGGTGTTTTTTGATAAAGGAATGAACCACATTGTTGAAGAAAGCAGGCGCCTGCATCATTTGGTGATCAAGCTTCTTGAAGTATCCCGGGAACCTGCCAAGGGCGCTCAATTTGACAGGGTCGAGGCAGGGGAAATTTTAAAAGATGTTTGCGAATCGATGAAGTTTCGGGCAGAACGGTATAAGAAAAGGATTACCTGTGACATTGAAGATGGCCTGTACGTTCACGGTCAGGTGAGCAGGCTGCGCCAGCTTTTTATCAATCTGCTGGACAACGCCATCAAATACAGCTTATCTCATTCGGAAATCTTCATTAAGGCCGAAATCGTTGGTGAAAACATTCTTTTTACATTCAAGAATCCAAGTGCTCCATTGGAAAATGACCAACACTCCAAAATGTTCCAGCCTTTTTATTCAGTCAATCAGAAGATTAAGGAAGAGGGAAGTGTAGGTTTGGGATTAAGCATTGTGAAAACAATTGTTGACGAACACGGAGGAACAATCGAGATGTTCTACAAGGAAAACCATACAATGATTCATGTTGAATTAGCTTACGCAAAGGTTGAGAAATGATGAAAAACAAACCGTTTATCATATGGGCAGGAGTGCTGTTGTTTCTGGTCATTATCGTGTCCAGTTATAATGTCGGAAAAAGATCGGAAACGATTATTATCCATAGCGGGGAAGAAAATCATAGCGATGACCAGAAGACCCGCCCTTTTCAAGTCAATACGATTTATCGCCTTCCAAAAGCAGGGCAGCTGCTTGGGTGGTCTTCACCGGATTCCGTTGTCGGTTTTTTCAAGGGAGATGGGACATCCGAACGTACAGCGCGCAGTCTTCAGCGCCTTTCCTCCCCCTATGAAAAAGCTGAAATCGTAAAAGGCATTGAAAGCAACATGTCCAACCTGAAAATGTCTCCAGACGGAAAGCGTATCGCCGGAGTCACTTTGTCATTAAGTAAGACATCAATGCAGCTGTTTTCGCCGGCGAACGGAAAAAACACAGAAATCGCCAGCATCTCCGCCAGCAATGAGGTCTATGTCCAAGATGTTTCATGGTCAAATAATAGCAGATACGTTTGTTATCTCGTTTTAGATGTTGGGCAGGGGAATCAGACAAGCCTTCGTGTTTATGATACGGATTCCGGAACGCTCAAAACGTATACATTGAATGATTTTGCGGAGAAAGATTCGCTTACGGGAGTTAACATCTCTGATAATGGACGAGATTTGCTGCTTACCGTGTTGCAGCGTTCCGACGAGTACGGGATTAGAATGGGAACGATTGACGGCAACCGCATCAAAATCCAGGACAAGCGTCTGGACAGCCGCGGCGGGCCTGTTTGGTTAAACAATGATCAATTTGTATTCCTGGACACAGGGGAAACCCTGTACGAATATGATCGCAGAAACGGCGAGCTTTCTGCTCTGCTCGAAAAAGTAACTGTTTTTAAATTCTCAAACGACTTAAAGAAAATCGCCTACTCTTTGAAGGATGAAGACAATATCTATGCAGGCAAGCTTCAAGGGAAAAATATCCTGTATGAAGAACCGATATACCACGGCACCATCCCTTCGGAAATATATTGGAGCCCGGACGGCAACAGCCTGCTCGTTAGCGCACAATACCAGTATCCTTCTATGGAGAGTGCATCGGCGCGATTTTTAGAAGAACAAGCTTATATCATCACATTTAAATAACCGATCGTTTTATACTTTAATATCAGGCAAAAAAAACCTTATTTCAGTTAAATACCGAAATAAGGTTTTTCTTTTTATCCATTCCTTTCTCACTATCCCCTTCAAGGTAATAAGTCTTATTATTTACTGATTAACATCCCTCAAAAAATGATGTTTTTCCTCTTTTTGTGACGTTTTGTTTACAAGTTGGCCGAACTTCTGCGATATCTTCCCTTTATATTTAAAGAGCATCCTTCTTATAGAACGTTGTCTTCAAATAGCAGCTTAAAAATTGTCATTTGGATGTGACGAGATTAAAAGAAACCTAGTGATTGATAATTACAGCTTAAGGAGTTGGAAAAAGTGTCAAATTCACCAAAAGAAGATCGTAAATTGAGCGCACTAGGAAAATTAGTGCTGGGTATGTTGATTGTACTGGGGGTGACTTTGTTATGCATTTCGTGGAATGCACTCGCTGGTCCAAAGCAGGAACCGCTAAAAGAAAATTCCTCCGCTTCAGCACCTGTGACGGGAGGCAAACATAAAGCAGAGAAAAAAGAAAATAAGCAAACAGCGCCGGAAATCGGAAAGGTCGTCTATTTGTCATTTGACGACGGGCCGAATCCTGCGGCTTCAGATAAAATCTTAAGTTTGCTCGATAAGTATCATGCAAAAGCTACTTTTTTCATGTTAAAACCGAATATCGAACAAAATCCCGATATTGTGAGAAAAATGGTTGAAAGCGGCCACTCTGTCGGCTCTCACGGCGTGACGCACCAAGTATCGAAAATCTATAAATCTCCTGAAAGCTTTGCAGCAGAAATGAACGATACGTTGAAAACAATCAAAGAAACGACCAACGTTGACACGCATTTGATCAGATCGCCTTACGGATCAAAGCCTTATATTACCGGTCCATTTCAAGAAGTCATTAAGCGCGACCACTTTAATCTTTGGGACTGGACTGTTGATTCAGAGGACTGGAAATCTGCAAATACAAACGGTCAATTCGTCAATAATGTGATTCAGCAAGTCAATAACCTTTCCGGTGTTGAGCCGCTTGTCGTATTAATGCATGAAAAACCGACAACTGCGGCCCATTTGGAGAAACTATTGAAATACTTTCAGGAAAACGGATATGAAATGAAGCCTATTCATGATTCGATAAAACCGGTTCATTTCAGATGGAATTAAAAAATATGACCTGGATCAACAAGGAAGGGATACTATGGTGAAAATGAGAAAAAGAAAACTAAAGATGAAAAATGTGATATTGTTCGCCCTCGCGCTAGTGATAACGATTGGCAGTGTGGTTTCATACGGGATTTACCGTACCGTCGCAAAATCAATAAATGGAATGTACGAACCTCTTCACAAGGATGCCGAGCAGAAGGATACTGCTCCGCACGATCCTATATCCATTCTCTTATTAGGGATAGATGAGCGCCCTGGTGATAAAGGACGACCGGATTCTATGATTGTGATGACGATTAACCCGGAGACAAAGAAAACGACAATGACAAGTATTCCGCGTGATACAAGGGTGTTTATCAAATCGAAGAATAAATTTTCGAAAATGAATTCGGCCTACACCTATGGCGGAATTGAAGGGACCGTTGAAACTGTAGAACAATTTTTGAACATTCCCATTAATTATTATATTAAAATCAATATGGATGGGTTTAAAGATATTGTCGATGCAATTGGCGGCATTACGGTGGATAATCGGATTGATTTCACCCTTGAAGGCGTGCATCTGTCAAAAGGAAAGCAGCATCTTAATGGCAAAACTGCTTTGACATATGCTAGGATGAGAAAAGACGATCCCCGCGGTGATTTTGGACGTCAAGAGCGTCAGCGTGAGATCATCAATGAAATCATTCATGAAGGTGCCCAATTAAAATCATTAACAAACTATCAAGAAATTTTGACAGCATTAGAAAAAAACATCAAAACAAACTTAACACTGGACAAGATGATCGATATTCAACATTCTTATAAAGAAGCTGCCAAGGATATTAAACAGATAGAAATTGAGGGTGAAGATAAAAAAGTTGACGGCTTATGGTATCACCTGGTGACTGACGAAAAGAGAAAGGAGATTTCCAAAAAGCTTCGCCAACAATTGGACTTAAAGTCATAAACGGATGAAAATCAGTCCATTTCAAAGGATCCGCCTTAAGGAACGTTCCGATTATGAGTATACGGACGCAGCTTAGTGAGAAAGCGGAAGTTCCTGTAAGCTTGGCACCTGTTCATTTAGAACGGGTGCTTTTATGCTTGTTAAGTTAAAATTAAGCTTAACTTTAGTTAAACCCCCTTTCCATTTTCATATGTTCGTAATATAGTTGTAATAGTTGTAATGTAACCTTTTAAGATTGACAAACGACAATAAATTGAACGGAGGGGTTTCAGGTGGAAGAAACCTTTCAGAAAATATATGATCAGTATCATCAGGATTTATTTCAGTTTTTATTTTATATGGTAAAAGACAAAAACCAGGCAGAAGACTTAGTTCAGGAAGTATATATCCGCGTCCTGCATTCTTATGAAACATTTGAAGGCAGAAGCAGCGAAAAAACCTGGCTTCTTTCGATTGCGCGGCACGTTGCGATCGACTGGTTCAGAAAGCAGCAGACGATCCGCCAGCGGATTTTGGGGACGTTTGACTGGGAGAAGCAAGATGTAAAAGACCGCAAGCCTCTGCCTGAGGACATCGTGATGCAGAATGAAAACCTGAAGGAAATTTTCGAGGCCCTTGACAGGTGTACGCTTGATCAAAGATCCGTTATCGTATTGCGGTTTATCCAAGGGTATTCGATCAGTGAAACGGCAAAAGCCTTAAATTTTTCCGAAAGCAAGGTGAAAACCACTCAGCACCGCGGTCTGAAAGTGCTTCGTAAACAGATGGAGCTTTTGAAGGAGGATCCAAAGAATGAAGAAGTCAGAATGGAACGAAGAACGGCTGAAGGCGTTACTAAGCCAACTTCCAACGGTTAAGGATAATCGTTCGGCAAATCAGATCTATCAAAAGCTGATTTTCGCACCAAAGCGTAAATCACCGAAAAAACGGGTCGGCGCATTTGCTGCTACAGTTTTGGTTCTCTTTCTTCTGATGCTGATCACTCCTCAATTAATCGAACAGATCAGATCTCAAAACAGCGCCGACGCCAACATTTCATCTGACGGAAAATTGGTGCAGACGGAGGCTGATGCTGCCAAGTCTGAACCTGCAAATACGTTTGTCGTCTCCCAGAATCAAAAAGACGACTATATCACCTTCGCTTTCCTTGACAAGTCCAAGTCTGTCGTTGTCCCGATAAGTCTTGAGAAAAGCATAAGCATGACGAATCTTGAAGATGCACTTCACGCATACAGCCGGCTCAAAGTGGACCAATTTACATCATTTGATACATCTTATCTTGATCAGGTGAAGTTCAAAGAACAGAAAAACGGTAAAAAACTGACGATTCAAGTAAATGAAAAAATACCGGAGCTTTCAGTGGAAGATTTCGAACGGCTGAAAAATGTGATCAACGAAACCTTTAAATGGGGTTCATATGATTCTGTTTTGTTTATTTCCGATGATGAATCTGGCGTTGAATTTGAATCATTCGGAATGCTCGCTGATATGGCGATTATGCATCAGACGCAAAAAGGCTACTATTTATATGAAAGCTCTGACGGACGCCGGTTCCTTGCACCTTCAAGCGAATCTTACGAAACGGTGCAGGAAGCGATAAAGATGATGAAAGTTAAAGAAAGCGGCACTCATTTACAACCCATTCTATCCGATGATACAAAGATTGAAGATATTCAAAAGAATGGAAAAGAACTGATCATTCAATTTTCTTCCTCCGCGAATATTGAAAATAAACCTGAAGACGTTTTGATGGTTGAAGGCCTTCTATTGACCGCCAAAGATTTCGGGTTCACAAAAGTGAAATTTAAAAATGCATCCACAACCAAGGTCGGCGCCTATGACTTGTCGAAATCTGTACAGGTTCCGTACGCACCGAATCCGATAACGATAGAAAGCTAAAAGACTCCCCGCGCGGAGTCTTTTTTTGATGTATAAAATGTATTGATTTGGAAGTATACTAAGCTGTCTCCGAATAGGGGGAATTTTACCGCAGATGCTTGTAATAGGAGGATATGGAAACCCTTGAAGATACTCAGACATCAAAACTTCCTGTTCGCGATCGCATGGCTTTCGGGGCTTGCGTTTCTCGTCACTACGCCGGGAGCGGCAGCTTCAGAGTGGATTGAACCGATTAAAGGGGAGATCACAGATCAATTCGGGACGAGAGACGGAAAACATAAGGGGCTTGACATTGCCGCTCCTGAAGGGGAAGCTGTAGCGGCAGCCGCAGACGGAACGGTAAGCAAATCGTATCAATCGGACTCCTACGGCCACGTGATATTTATCAAACATGACAACGGATATGAAACCGTTTATGCCCACTTAAGCAAACGCCTGAAAAAGGAAAAAGAACGGGTGAAAAAAGGCGAGCAAATCGGAATCATCGGCAATACGGGAATATCGACCGGAACCCACCTGCATTTTGAAATGCATCACGGTTCATGGACTGAAGATAAAAGATATGCAATCAATCCGCTGACGGTGCTTCGTGAAGAAGCGTTCCAGCAAAATTCGGTCCACGTTCATCAAAACACCGGGACAATGAGCGGTGCCGTAACTGTTCAAAAAGGGGACACGCTCTGGAAAATCAGCAAGGATAGCGGTATATCTATCGAGGAGATCATGAGAATAAACGGGTTGAAACATTCGAAGCTTAAGGCCGGCCAAACACTCCGCCTTCATGACGATGAACCGAAGACCGGCACATATGTGGTGCAGAAAGGGGATACGCTTCATCATATCGCCGAAAAAATGGGCGTTACTGTCCGGCACCTCAAAGAATGGAACGATTTGAAAGGCGAACAGATTTATCCCCGCCAGCTGCTTGAGATCAGGGAGAGTTCCTAAAAAAAACGGAACCCGAAAGGAATTTCTTTCAGGTTCCGGGGCTTTTTATTAAGGAAGGTCGATGACTTTAACAGACACGATATCCGGGATGTTTTTCAGCTCATTTAAAATATCGTCCTCAAGGTGGCGGTCAAATGAAAGCATCATGATCGCTTCTCCGCCTTTTTCTTTTCGGCCCACCTGCATAGTGGCGATGTTGATGTCATGGTCTCCTAAAATTCGTCCGACATGGCCGATAGCCCCCGGTTTATCCTGGTGGTGAATATACACAAGGTGTCCAGCCGGATAAAAATCGATATCAAAGCCGTTTAAGGCAACGATGCGACCGCCGAAGTGCGGAATGTACGTCGCTCTTAAAGAGAATGTCGTCACATCTCCGGTGACAGTCACAGAAATGCAGTTTTCATAGCCTGACTCATTGGAAGAAATTTTTTCGCTGAAGCTGATGCCGCGCTCTTTCGCGACAGTGCCGGCATTCACTTCGTTGACGGTAGCCGCGACCCTCGGCTTCAGGAATCCGGCCAAAAGGCTTTTCGTAATAAATGACGTTTCAAGCTTGGCGATAGAGCCTTCATATTGAATGGCTACATCTTGAACAGGCTCATTCATACACTGAGACACAAGGTTTCCGATCGTATTGGCAAACTGATGATAAGGCTGGATTTTTTCGAATGAATCCTTTGTCATGGCCGGAAGGTTGATCGCGGACATCACAGGATTTCCTTGCGCATATTGAAGGACTTCTTCGGAAACTTGTGCAGCGACATTCAGCTGAGCTTCTTTCGTTGAAGCGCCCAAGTGAGGAGTCGCGACCACAAGCGGATGATCGATCAGTTTTGAATCGACCGGAGGCTCGACTTCAAACACATCGAGGGCAGCGCCTGCGACATGTCCGCTTTCCAAAGCTTCCAAAAGCGCCGCTTCATCGATGATCCCGCCTCTTGCACAGTTCACGAGACGAACGCCTTTTTTCGTCTTTGCGATGGTTTCTTTGTTCAAAAGTCCCTTCGTTTCTTTTGTGAGCGGGGTATGAACTGTAATAATGTCAGCGCATGCCAGAACTTCTTCAAAGCTGTTCGCGTTAACGCCGAGCTTGCTTGCCCTTTCTTGCGTCAGGAACGGGTCAAATACATGAACGGTCATGCCGAACGCTTTTGCGCGGCTCGCGATTTCGCTTCCAATGCGGCCCATTCCGATGATGCCGAGGGTTTTTCCGTAAAGCTCTGAACCGACGTAAGCCGAACGATTCCACTCCCTGGATTTAACGGAGATGTTTGCCTGCGGAATATGTCTCATTAACGCTGAAAACATTGCAAAAGTATGTTCAGCAGTTGAAATTGTATTTCCGTTTGGCGCGTTTACGACGATGACACCGTGCTTTGTCGCCTCGTCAATATCGATATTGTCGACGCCGACACCTGCTCTGGCAACAATTTTTAGCGAAGTCATCTTTTTAAACAATTCTTCGGTCACCTTCGTGGCGCTCCGCACCAAGAGAGCGTCAAACGTATGAAGCTCGTCTTCCGCTTCCGCAACATTCTTTTCTACAATTTCAATAAAATCTGCTTCCATTAATGGTTTGAGGCCGTCGCTGGACATTTTATCTGAGACCAATACTCGAAACATGTAAGATTTCCTCCTAAATAAGCGTCATAAATATCTGATAATTTACCATATTCCATAAAGGGTGTCAATGAGTTTCGCGCGGAAAGACGAAAATTAAAAATGAAATAACTGTGAATGTGCGGTTTTTAGTGTGTGGAAAAAGTGAGTTTGCCGAAATATTCTGAAGGACGCCCCAAAACAGCGCAATAAGCTTTGAATCTGTACATTTTTTCACAATTCATTTATAATAATATCAGTATCAAAAATAAATAAGATCAATCTTCGGGGCAGGGTGAAATTCCCTACCGGCGGTGATGAGCAAGCGCTCTAAGCCCGCGAGCCTCTTTAGGGGCAGGATTCGGTGCGATTCCGAAGCCGACAGTATAGTCTGGATGGGAGAAGATGGAGGTTCCGTGCGTTTTGAAATGATATTTTCAAACGTTTATTTGACCTGTCTGTAAAACAGCCCCGCTTTTTCAATAAAGCGGGTTTTTTGTTTAGGGCAGGGGGAAAGAACCATTCCTCTTTTCGTGAGATGTGATCGAAAAGGAGAGAGTGACAAAATGAAACACAACAAGGTGAGACGTCTCGTCTCAATCAGCATGCTGAGCAGCATCGCATTTATTTTAATGATGCTGAGTTTTCCGATCTTGGGGGCATTCCCGTATTTGAAAATCGATTTCAGTGATATCCCGGCACTGCTCGCTGTTATTTTGTATGGTCCGGGAGCCGGAATTGCCGTTGAAGCGATCAAAAACGTGCTGAATTACTTTATTGCCGGAAGCGCCTCAGGCGTTCCGATTGATCAGGCCGCTAACTTCATTGCCGGAACATTGTTTATCCTGCCGGCGGCTGTGCTGCTTAAAAAATCAAGTTCTGCCAAAGGGTTTGTCACAGCTCTTTTCGCAGGGACGCTTGTGATGGCCGTTTCGATGAGCATTTTAAATTATCTATTATTTCTGCCTGCCTACACTTGGTTTTTAAATGCTCCAGTGCTATCGGGAGAAGCGCTCAAAACCACAGTTTTGGCCGGAATCCTGCCATTTAATTTCATCAAAGGCATCGCTGTGGCTCTCGTGTCCACGCCGATTTTCCTTTCGTTGAAGCCGCGGCTGAAGGAAAACGTCCGCATGGCCGCCAAATAAATAGACATGAAAAATGCCCGGCACAGTGCCGGGCATTTTCAGCTGCAGAAGGAGCCGGCTTCTTTTTGCTTGTTGGCGAAGCAGTGCTTATCTGATAAAAAAACATCCGGCACTTTGTGCACCGGATGTTTTTTTGCTTTATTCGTGTTTAAGCGGGTCGCCTTCGAACGGCTCATCCGCAACTTTGATCGAATCTGTAGGACAGCCTTCAAATGCGTCCATCATGTCTTCTTCCAAGACGTCAGGGACTTCGACGACACCCTGATTGTCGTCAAGGGTGACAAACGCGATTCCCTCATCGTCGTAATCATAAATATCAGGAGCCGCAGCACCACAAGCTCCGCATGCGATGCACGTATCTTTGTCTACAATTGTATATTTTGGCATGAATAAAAAACCTCCCAGATTGTTCTTCGTTGGAACAAATGGTTTAACCCTCTATCTATCCGATATGAAACCTATTCCCATTCCTTATTGTAATGGTGTTAATCTTACATTTCAACTCAAAAATATTGAGAATGCTTATCACACAAGGGTTCTACTGCTAACATACCCCTTTTATATGAGTTTAAACGTCGATTTCTCCGCAAAATCTGTTAAAATAAAAAGAAGAAAAGATCGAATGTTGCCGGAAGATTGTAGGTGATGATATGCCGGTTCATTTTTTTGACGCCATTGTGCTCGACATTCTGTCATCCATGAAGGGTGAGCGTTCTTCAAGCGCGGTCTATCATTTATTAAAAGGAAAAAGGTCGTCACAGACGATACAGGACGCTGGTTTATTTGCCGTTTCAAAATACTTTGGCTTTTGCTCGGCTCTGTCCAGAGAGCAGGTGACAGTCAGCGTTCAACAATTGAAACAGGAGTCTTTGGTCAGAGAAAAAGCGGAAAGCGGCGCTTACATCGTCACCGAAAAAGGAGAAGCGGAACTTGCCGGCTTTTTTGCCCTTTACCCGTGGCCCCGCCATTTTCACGGCGGCTATTATCAGGCGGCAGCCAAAATCATGTGGGCAAGGATGTCGCTTTTGATTCAGGTGCTCTCCAACAAACTTTACCGCGAACGCGTGTATTTACCGATCGTAAAAGATTATCAGATTCAGAACTGGGTTAAACAATATTTAAGAAGCCGGAATGCCGCTGAAACAGCAGCCCAGTTTCACCATGAGCTGAAAGAGAAGCTGTCTGTTTTGAACGATGATGAACAGGCCGCTATTTTTGTCCACTCCCTGACTTCCGGGGCAAAAGCGGGCTATACATTTAGACAGCTTTCCGAAAAAATGGACCTTGATGAGTGGTACATATATGCACTGTTTTGGGATGTTCTGCATCATTTTATTCAATCCGCCCAAAATGGTGAAAGTCCGCTTTTTCAAACGCTTATTCAGGACATTCCTTTGAATGATGGCTTGACACAATCGACGAGAAAAACGCTTTTTCTTATAAAAGAAGGGCATACAATAGACCGGATCGCAGACATTCGAAAGCTGAAAGCGGCGACGATCGAGGATCACATTGTGGAAATTGCCATTCATGATCCGTCTTTTTCCATCGATCAGTACGTGTCGAAAGAGGAGCAGAAAATCATTGCCGATTATGCGAAAGCGAACCAAACCAATAAAATCAGACAAATTAAAGAGGGGCTCGGCGGCCGATACAGCTATTTTAAAATCCGCCTGGCCTTGTCGAAAACGGTGATCAGGAATGGATAAACTTCATCAGGCGCTCCGCCGGTACTTTGGTTATCATACTTTTAAAAACGGCCAGGAAACGATCATCAAAAGCGTGCTGGAGGGGCGGGACACGGTGGCGATGCTTCCGACAGGAGGCGGGAAATCGCTGTGCTACCAGCTTCCCGGATTGTTGAAAGACGGAACCGTCCTGATCGTCTCACCGCTTTTGTCTTTAATGGAAGACCAGGTGCAGCAATTAAAAATGCGCGGAGAGAAGCGGGCCGCGGCCTTGAACAGCGCTTTGACACACCAGGAAAAAAATGACGTATTAAGTCGGCTTCACTGCCTCAAATATCTGTATATTTCACCAGAAGCCCTCCAGTCCGGCCAAGTGCTGAAAAAGCTTCAATTGCTCAATGTCAGCCTTTTTGTCGTTGATGAAGCTCACTGCATTTCACAATGGGGGCATGATTTCAGGCCTGATTATTCGAAGCTTGGAGACATCAAGGCGCTCCTCGGTCATCCCGTCACCCTGGCGCTTACAGCGACGGCAACCGAAGCGACATTGAAGGACATTTCCAATATGCTGGGGCTTAAAGGCGCCAATTATTTGATCCATTCCGTTGATCGCCCGAACATTGCGCTTCATATTGAAAAGTTGCGGGATACCGCTGAGAAGACGGAGCGACTGACAGGGCTGGTTCAAAAGCTGCAAGGTCCCGGTCTTGTCTATTGCCCGACAAGAAAATGGGCTGAAGAACTGGCTGACAAGCTTCGTGATGAGACAAAATTGAGAACGGGATTTTATCATGGCGGGATGGAGGCAAGCGACAGGATGCTGATTCAGCAGCAGTTCATTCGCAACCAGCTTGATGTAGTCTGCTGCACGAACGCCTTCGGTATGGGAGTTGACAAGCCTGATGTCAGATATGTGATCCATTTCAGCCTCCCGCAGACGACAGAGGCGTATCTGCAGGAAATCGGACGTGCGGGCAGGGATGGAAAGCAGAGCGTCAGCATTTTGCTGAAAGCTCCGGGAGACGAGGAAATCCAGGAGCAGCTCATTCAAATGGAAGCACTCTCTCAAAGTGATATCGGCTTTTTATACGAAAAGCTTGCCGGAGTGAAAGATGAGCGAAACCGGCGGGAAGTTCTACAGCAGGCCGGTTTATCTGAAACGCAAGCCCGCCATTTTCTACATCTTTATCAGAAGGTGCATCACCTTGGCGACGACGGCCGGGCGGTCATTCAGAGGGAGATGGACAGCCGCAGGGAGCTCAAGTTGAAAAAAGCGGCTGGGTTCGCCGCCGTCACCGAAAGCGAAGGGTGTTTCAGGGAAAGCTTGCTCGCTTATTTTAATGAACAAAAAGAACCGCTGGAAACGGATGACACAGCGTGCTGTACATCCTGCGGTTTAAGTCTTGAAGCATACGAAGCCAAAGGAGACCGTCCGTCTATGAACAAATTGACAGCGTGGGAAGAAGAATTAGATGCCATATTTGCCGCCAGCTGTGATCGTGTATGCTGAAAAAGCAGTCGGAAATCATACGTCGCCTGTCAGACAGGGAAATGCTGAAACAGCTCTATTTTTCCCAGATGCTGATGCTTTTTACCGCATTATTGATGGGCATCTTTTTATTTGATGATGCAGACGATTTTTTGTCGCTTTGGAATCCATCGGACTTGAGCATCTTGAAATACGGGGCGCCGCTCGCGGCTCTCGTGATTATCGCCGACCTGATGGTGATGAAATGGGCTCCGAAGCATATGTATGACGATGAAGGGATAAATGAAAAGCTTTTTCGTGAACGCTCGTACCCGCATATCGTGATTCTTACCCTTTTCATTGCATTTGCAGAGGAAATATTGTTCAGAGGCGTTATTCAGACGCATTTCGGTCTCTGGGCAGCGAGCATTATTTTCGCGATTTTGCATTTTCGTTATTTGAAAAAATGGCTGCTGTTTGTAATGGTTGTGTCCATCAGCTTTTTGCTCGGATTGAGCTTTGAATGGACAGGGAATTTATTCGTTCCTGTGACGGCACACTTTTTGATCGATGTTGTATTTGCGTGCCAGATTCGTTTTCAACACGTAAGGAGGAGTTCGCATGACGGAGATGTCAAGGATAGAGAGGAAGAAGAAGGAGCAGGAGAAGGCCCGTGCTGAAATGAGCCGGGAGGCGGCCGCGGCTGTTGAACTGAAGACACCTGATGATGACATTCCTTCCAGGCAGACGTATCACAAAAAAAAGAAGCACAGCAAAAAAAAGAATAAAGACAGAAATCCGCTATTCACGTCACTTGCAGTCATGTTTGTTTTCATTCCGATCATCGTCTTCGTGGTGTTTATGTACATGCTGAACCAAGACAAAGGCGGCGATTCCAACTCTGATCAGTATGATAATGTGTTTTATGAAAACAAATCCGGTGAGACGGGAATGACGAATGAAAATCAAAACGGTGAACAAGAAGCGGATCAAAAGGCGGCTTCGCAGCATACAGCCGCCGCCCTTCAAGAAGAAAAGCTGAAAGAGAACAAACAATCGGAAAATAAAGAGGATGAACCGTCAAAAAAAGACGAGCAAAAGGAAAAAGAGCAGCCTAAAGAGGCAAAAAAAGCTGAGGAGAAGCCTGTCGCTGCAAAGAAGCCTACCGCACCGAAGCAGCCTGCGGAACAAGAGAAGAAAACGGCAAGCGCAGCTCAAACGCCGCCCGTTCAGCAAGCGCCGCAGCCCAAAAAGGTGCTGAAGCACACGGTTGGCGAAAAAGAGACGCTTTATCGGATTTCGATGAAATATTATAAGAACCGGTCAGGAGAGGAAAAAATCCGCAATTATAATCAATTATCAGGCAACAATGTCTACACCGGCCAGATTCTGAATATCCCGATTTATTAACAATGGCATCATTTTGCCCGCGAATACATATACATTGTACTATCAAATAGGACAAGGTGTGAGGACTGTGGGAAGCGAGCTTGAAGAGCTGAACCGTTTTACGGACGAACCGACGAAACAAATGCTCCGCGCCTTAATTAAAAGGAAGAAAAAGTACGAAAACTATGCCAGACAGACATTCAGGTGGCAGGCGCTGGCGGCGATATGCGCGGTTTCGTTTTGTTTGTTTGCAGCGTCAAAAGGGCTCGGGCAAAACGGCTTCCTTTCCGGCTTGCTGAATGACTCCGTCTACCTGCTTTGGATTTTGTCGGCCGCTTTTGCATACAGCACCGCTTACTATTTTAAAAAGAAGGAAGAAAAAGCAGAAGGGGAATTTCATAAGCTGAGATGCGAGATTATTCAGAAAAGCACGGATTTATGGCCCCAGCCTGAAGAGTGGAAATCAAGGGAAACGGTTTTTAAGATCATGAAACAGCAGTATGACATTAATCTTTATTTCGAAAGCAAATAAAAAAGACGTTTTCTTATTAAAAGAAACGTCTTTTTGCATAAAGCCGTCTTATGATAAACAAAACAGATTGGAGAATGCACATGATCTATTGGCTCAGTCTGGCTTCGGCCGTTTTCATCGGTTTTGCTGCTTTAGTGTGGAAAATGTCAGGTATCGCGCGAGAAAACCGGGTATTGAAAGCCGAGTTTTCGCTCAGGCGCCTAAATAACGAATTGACCGTCTTTTTTATTTCGGATATTCATAGGCGGACAGTCAGTGAAGACATTATTCGTGAAGTGAAAGAACACGGGGTTCAGCTCGTCTTGATCGGCGGCGACTTAGCGGAGGGCGGCGTTCCTTATTCGAGAATTGAAGAAAATATCAAAAGGCTTTCAAGTTTGGGAAAAACGTATTTTGTATGGGGAAATAACGATTATGAAGTTGATCAGGAAAGGCTGCAGGAAATATTCAGGGCACATGGCGTAACGCCTTTGCGCAATGCTTCGGTTTTGCATGACCATCAAGGACAAGCCGTCAATATTTGCGGAGTGGATGACATCAGGCTCGAATTGGATGATTACCCGGCAGCGCTCAGAGGCGTGCAGCAGGATTTTCCGACCATCCTTGTGTCACATAATCCGGAGATTCATCATCAAATACAGGAGACGGACGGTATTGATCTCATATTGAGCGGTCATACCCACGGAGGACAGATTCGCCTCGGCAGATTCGGGCTCTGTGAAATCGGAGGAACCGGAACCGTTCATCAGGCGCCGTACTTGATCAGCAACGGCTATGGCACATCGAAGCTTCCGCTGCGGCTGGGAGCGAGGCCGGAAACCCATCTGATTAAGCTGGTCCCGGGACCCTGCATGGAAGGAAACTGATGCTTTTTCACTGAAAAGGAACGAAAAGGCGGCATTGTGCTTGTCTTCCGCCCAAACACAGTGTAAACTGGTATCAAAATTAAGAACCTATGACTCATCATCTCCATATAATAAGATATATGATGTGTGCAAGAAGAGGCAGGAGGGAACGTTATGCGGCTTGAGCGTCTAAATTATAATAAGATCAAAATCTTTCTGACACTTGACGATCTGACAGACCGGGGGCTGACGAAAGAAGACCTTTGGAAAGACTCATTTAAAGTTCAGCAGCTGTTTAAAGACATGATGAACGAAGCGAATACAGAGCTCGGGTTCGAAGCGAATGGCCCAATCGCTGTTGAAGTGTATTCTCTTCAAGCACAAGGAATGGTCATCATTGTCACAAAAAATCAAGAAACAGATGAAGACGATAATGAGTATGATGAGGACTATATTGAAATGCAAGTCAAACTTGGCGAAAGTGTTGACATTATATATGAATTTCAAACGTTTGAGCATCTGATTGAACTTTCCAAAAACCTGGACCGCATCGGTATTCAAGGCGGGACAGTCTACCACTATGAAGACAGGTATTTCTTAAGTCTCGACGATTTTGACTCCCATGAGGCTGACGGCGTGATTTCGATTTTAGCCGAATATGGGAATCCGACGACTTTAACGATTTACAGGCTTCAGGAATACGGAAAGAAAATCATGGAAAACAATGCCGTTCAGACCATTCAGACATATTTCAAATAGCCCGCATTTAAAAAAGATATTCTGCTGTGTTAAACAGCAGTTTTTTTCTGCCGAAAATAAGAATATAACAAAAAAGATTTTTCTCGAATATTTTCACGAAAAATGGTTGATTGTTCTTTGCATGATTAGTGCAAGGGTGTATACTATTCTCTGAAAGGACAACATGCCAGAAAGACTTTAGGAGGTTAACTTATAATGGTAGCCGATCAAAACACCGGTCATACTGAAGAAAACACACATGACGTTTTGAAATCAACGCAAACGGTGATACATAAGGCGCTTGAAAAATTGGGGTATCCTGAAGAGGTGTATGAATTACTAAAAGAACCGATCCGTTTTTTAACGGTGAAAATTCCGGTTCGCATGGACGATGGATCTGTTAAGATTTTCACGGGCTACCGAGCCCAGCACAATGATGCAGTAGGGCCGACAAAAGGCGGCATCCGTTTTCATCCGGGAGTTACAGAAAAAGAAGTTAAAGCGCTTTCTATTTGGATGAGTCTGAAATGCGGCATCATCGACCTTCCATATGGAGGCGGAAAGGGCGGGATCATCTGTGATCCGCGGGATATGTCCTTTCCTGAACTGGAACGTTTAAGCAGAGGGTACGTCCGGGCGATCAGCCAAATTGTCGGACCGACAAAAGACGTGCCGGCTCCCGATGTATTTACCAATTCTCAAATCATGGCATGGATGATGGACGAATATTCAAGAATCGACGAATTCAACTCGCCGGGCTTCATTACCGGCAAACCGCTCGTTTTAGGTGGTTCTCACGGCAGAGAATCTGCGACAGCAAAAGGGGTTACAATCTGCATTAAAGAGGCGGCGAAAAAGAAAGACATCGACATCGAGGGAGCTTCTGTCGTCGTGCAGGGGTTCGGAAATGCGGGAAGCTACCTTGCGAAATTCATGTATGACGCGGGTGCAAAAGTTGTCGGCATTTCTGATGCATACGGCGGCCTGTATGATCCTGAAGGGCTTGACATCGATTACCTGCTTGACCGCCGGGACAGCTTTGGGACGGTCACAAAGCTGTTTAATGACACCATTACAAACAAAGAACTGCTGGAACTGGAATGCGACATTCTGGTGCCGGCTGCAATAGAAAATCAAATTACCGCGGAAAACGCCCATAACATCAAGGCGAAAATCGTTGTCGAAGCAGCCAACGGCCCGACGACGCTCGAAGCGACGAAAATTCTTTCCGACCGCGGCATTCTTCTTGTACCGGACGTGCTGGCAAGCGCCGGCGGTGTAACCGTATCGTATTTTGAGTGGGTGCAAAACAACCAGGGATTCTACTGGACTGAAGAAGAAGTTGAAGAACGTTTGGAAAAAATGATGGTCAAGTCGTTCAACAATATTTACGAAATGGCGCACAACCGCAGAATCGACATGCGGCTTGCAGCCTATATGGTGGGCGTCCGCAAGATGGCGGAAGCATCCCGCTTCAGAGGCTGGATATAGGTTCAAACATTTGCAACAACCCAAAAAATCTCCTATCATAAAATAGGAGATTTTTTGATTTGCCCGATATGACAGGAGATGAACGGAACATGAAAGAAGAAAAAGTGATCATTATCGGCGGTGGCCCCTGCGGGCTTTCAGCAGCTATTCACATGCAAGAGATCGGAATAGATGCACTCGTCATTGAAAAAGGAAACATCGTCAACAGCATTTATCAATATCCTACACACCAAACCTTTTTCAGCTCAAGCGAAAAACTTGAAATTGGCGATGTCGCTTTTATTACTGAAAATCACAAGCCGGTCAGAAATCAGGCGCTTTCTTATTACAGGGAAGTCGCCAAGCGGAAAAATTTGCGGATCAACGCGTTTGAGAAAGTTCAATCCGTCACAAAAACAGAAAATAACCAATTTGTCGTGGAAACATCAAAGGATACGTATTTGTCGTCATTTTGCGTGATCGCAACGGGATATTATGACAACCCGAACTATATGAACGTCCCGGGAGAAGACCTTCCGAAAGTGTTCCATTATTTTAAAGAGGCTCATCCGTATTTTGATAAAGATGTTGCGGTTATCGGCGGGAAAAACTCAAGCGTCGACGCGGCGATGGAGCTCGTTAAAGCGGGCGCAAGAGTGACCGTTCTGTACAGAGGGAACGAATATTCCTCCAGCATCAAACCATGGATCCTTCCCGAATTCCTTTCGCTTGTCAAGCACGGAAAAATCAGAATGGAATTCCGGGCGGTCGTCAAAGAAATTACGGAAGAAGAGCTGATTTTTTCTGTCGACGGAAAAGAGACCAAGATCAAAAATGATTTTGTATTCGCGATGACAGGCTATCACCCTGATCACGGCTTCCTTCAAAAAATGGGAGTCGAAATTGACGCGGAGTCGGGCCGTCCTTCCTTTAATGAAGAAACGATGGAGACGAACGAAGAAGGCATCTTCATCGCCGGCGTTATTGCGGCCGGGAACAACGCAAATGAAATCTTCATTGAAAACGGACGTTTTCACGGCGGCTTAATTGCAGCTGAAATTGCTAAACGAATATAAAACCAATATTTTATGATTTGTATCAGGCAAAAGAGAGCATATTCTATATATAGATGTGCTCTCTTTTTTTATCGGCACACAGATCAACATGAAAAGGGGCAGCCTGACATGAAAAAGAAAGTAGCTCTTATTACAACAGGAGGAACGATCGCCAGCCGGAAAACCGAAAGCGGCAGGCTTGCGGCAGGGGCGATCAGCGGTCCTGAATTAGCCGAAATGTGCAGCCTGCCGGAAGATGTCCAGATCGATGTCTATCCGGCGTTTCAGCTTCCGAGTATGCATATTACATTTCAGCATTTACTAGAACTCAAACAAACCGTCGAACGCGTTTTTCAGGACGGCAGCTATGACGGCGTGGTTGTGACGCATGGTACGGACACGCTTGAAGAAACCGCTTATTTTTTAGATTTAACCTTGCAGGATGAGAGGCCGGTCGTTGTCACAGGCTCACAACGAGCCCCCGAGCAGCAAGGAACAGATGCATATACAAATATCAGACACGCCGTTTATACAGCGTGCAGCCCAGATATAAAAGGAGCCGGCACGGTCGTTGTTTTTAACGAGAGGATCTTCAACGCGCGCTACGTTAAAAAAGTGCACGCTTCGAATCTGCAGGGTTTTGACGTATTCGGCTTCGGTTACTTAGGGATTATTGACAATGATAAAGTATACGTTTATCAAAAGCCATTAAAGCGGGATGTTCATCAGCTGCAAAGACCGCTTCCTGAAGTGGATATCGTCAAATGCTATCTGGATGGAGACGGCAAGTTTATCAGAGCCGCTGTCCGCGAGGGTGCAGCAGGGATCGTCCTTGAAGGAGTCGGAAGGGGACAGGTACCGCCGAATATGGTGGGCGATATTGAGCAAGCTTTACATCAGGGCGTTTATATCGTCATCACGACGAGCGCAGAGGAAGGCGAAGTGTATACGACCTATGACTATGCGGGCAGCAGCTATGACCTCGCAAAAAAAGGGGTCATCTTAGGCAAGGATTATGACAGCAAAAAAGCGAGAATGAAACTGGCCGTCCTTCTTGCAAGCTATGAAGAAGGCATAAAAGACAAATTCTGCTACTAGGCGGCCCGTTCTTTTTCAATTTCAAAACAATCAGAATCATGGTAGGATAGAATGAGATGAAAAGGAAAGAGGTTTCCTCATGTTCGGAATTATCTCAGCAGGCTTAGCTCCCGGAATCGCACTGTTAATGTATTTTTACTTAAAGGAAAAATATGAATCCGAGCCCATTCATATGGTCATCCGCCTTTTTATACTGGGGGTCTTGCTCGTTTTTCCGACGATGTTTATCCAGTATGTATTGGAAAAAGAACACATTTCTGAGGGCAGTTTTGTCGTTTCATTTTTAACTTCCGGCTTTTTGGAAGAATTTTTAAAATGGTTTTTGCTGATGGTCAGCGCTTTTCAGCATATCGATTTTGATGAACACTATGACGGGATCGTATACGGGACAAGCCTTTCATTGGGGTTTGCGACGCTTGAAAATATATTGTATCTCATCGGGAACGGGGTGGAGTACGCTTTTATGCGCGCTTTGCTTCCGGTTTCCAGCCATGCCTTATTCGGAGTGATCATGGGCTTTTACATCGGCAAAGCCCGTTTTTCCTCAAGTAAAACAAAGATGAAATGGCTGTTCTGCTCGCTTTTTATTCCGGCTTTGCTTCACGGTCTCTACGATTATATTCTGCTTGCCTTAAAAAACTGGATTTATTTTATGCTGCCCTTTATGGCGTTTCTTTGGTGGTTCGGCTTGCGCAAAGCAAAAAAAGCCCGTTCCGTCAAAGCCGGCGGGCAGTCTCTTCAGCAATAGCCGCCTCGAGCATAGGCGGTTTTTTTCATTTTCTGTCCGGCATATTTACCTAAAGTTGAAACAGAAAGGAAAGCGTGTATAAAATCTGCCTCTCTACAAAAGATATGGGTACAAAAATGCTGGAGGAGGCTTAAAACATGAAGTCGAAAGGTTCTTTTTGTTTGAATGTCATTTTATGTACCATTATGGCAACCAGTCTTTCACTTCCATTCAGTCAAAAAAGCGCTGCCTTTTCTGAACAGGTGATACAGCGGGGGGCGACAGGGGATGATGTGATTGAACTGCAGGCAAGGCTTCAATACAACGGCTATTACAATGGCAGAATTGACGGAGTATACGGATGGGCGACATACTGGGCCGTCCGCAATTTCCAAAATCAGTTCGGCTTAAAGGATACAGACGGCCTGGTCGGGCCGAAAACAAAACGATTTTTAATCAATCATACTAAATATTACAGCGACTACGTGCACAGACAACTTCGAAAAGGAAACCAATTTACACATTACGGCGGACTGCCGCTAAAGTATCAGACGAAGCCTTCAAAAGAAGTGCAGCAGCAGGCGAGAAAAAAGGCGGAAGCAAGACAGCAGCAGGGCGCACAGCAGCAGGGCACTGCCCAAAAGCAGCCGCAGCAAAAGCAGCAGGCCGCTCCTGCACAGCCGAAAAAACAAGCGCAACCAAAGGCTGCACCTAAACAGCAGGCGCCTAAAAAACAGGATGCCGTTGCAGCCAACATGCCGGGCGGTTTCTCGAACAACGACATCAATCTGTTGGCCCAAGCGGTTTACGGTGAAGCGCGCGGAGAACCGTATGACGGCCAGGTTGCTGTTGCAGCCGTTATTTTAAACAGGCTCGACAGCCCTACCTTCCCGAACACGGTGGCTGGTGTTATCTTTGAACCGCTTGCATTTACAGCTGTCGCGGATGGACAGATTTACATGACCCCGGATGAAACGGCGAAAAAAGCCGTTCTTGACGCCATCAATGGCTGGGATCCGTCAGAAAATGCGACTTACTACTTTAACCCTGACACGGCCACTAGCTCATGGATTTGGGGCAGACCACAAATTAAAAGGATCGGTAAACACATTTTCTGTGAATAAAAGCGAGGTGCTATAAATGATCAGAGGAATTTTAATCGCCCTTTTAGGTGTCGCCATCGTCGGAACAAGCTATTGGGGCTATAAGGAACATCAGGAGAAAGACGCCGTTTTGCTTCATGCCGAAAACAACTATCAAAGGGCATTTCACGATTTAACTTATCAGGTGGATCAGCTGCATGACAAAATCGGGAGCACACTTGCGATGAACAGCAAAAAAACCCTGTCTCCCGCCTTGGCGGAAGTATGGAAGACGACTTCTGAAGCGCATAACAATGTCAGCCAGCTGCCGCTGACCTTAATGCCGTTTAACAAGACAGAAGAATTTTTGGCAAAGGTCGGAGATTTCAGCTACAAAGCAGCCGTGCGCGACCTTGACAAAGAGCCGCTTAATAAAAAAGAGTACGCTTCTTTAAATCAGCTATATGAAAATTCAAAGGATATACAAAATGAATTGCGTAATGTCCAGCATTTGATTATAGACAAAAATCTGAGATGGATGGATGTAGAGCTTGCGCTCGCGTCCGGCCAAAAACAAAGCGACAATACGATCATTAATGGATTTAAAACCGTTGAAAAAAGCGCAAGTGCGTTTTCTGATACGGATTTAAGCGCGACAGAGATGACGAACACGAAAAAAGAGCAGCAAGGGTACGACCATTTAAAAGGCAAGAGAATAACCGAAAAAGAAGCGCGCAAGATTGCCCAAAAATTCGCTCAGGACAAAAATTACAATATCAAAGTGTCGAAAAGCGGCAAGAAAACGAACAGGGATGTATACAGCATCAGCATGCAGGACCCTGATCAAAAAGCGGATATTTATATGGACATTACCGAAAAAGGCGGATATCCGGTTTATCTGATCCAAAACAAAAAAATTAAAGATGAAAAAATCAGCCTGAACGACGCGTCGAACAAAGCCCTTCAATTTTTGAAAAAAAACGGCTATAAAACCGAAGACCTGAAGATGGATGAAAGCTCGCAATACGACGGCGTCGGCGTATTTTCGTTTGTTCCGGTCCAGGACGGCGTCTGGCTCTATCCGGACAGCATCCGCATCAAGGTCGCGCTTGACGACGGCGAAATTACCGGATTTAATGCAAAGGATTTCTTAATCTCCCATAAAAAAAGAGACTTGCCGAAGCCGAAATTAACGCTTGAAAAAGCGAAAGCAAGCCTGAATCCCAACGTAAAGGTTCAGGAGACGCGCCTTGCTTTAGTCACAAACGAGCTTTCACAAGAAGTGCTCTGCTACGAAATTCTCGGCACGATTGAAAATGATACATTCCGCATGTTTATCAATACCGAAGACGGCACGGAAGAGAAGGTCCAAAAAATGAAAAGTGCAGAACCGATATATAACGATTTGTAAAACGATAGATCAGAGGGAAAAGGCGGATACATGCCTTTTCCTTTTTAGCATTCGGAATAATTCGTCCTAAACATTTCCATACTGAACGTATGGGCGGAACGTCCGCCGGTGAAAATTGAACATGCCCGGTGCCATAAACTTTCCGGGCAGCGGAGGAATGTTATGAAAACAATTGAACGGTTATTATTTAAGATTCTTGTCGTACAGGCGGTCATATTAATCAGCGTGCAGCTTCTTTTTCATTTCTCCAAGGCTGAGCCTTATCTGTCAAAAGTTGTGCAGTATGAAGGCGTGAACAACATGAAAATCGGCGAATGGATCGAGACATTTAAGCCGTAAATTCACGCTAAAATCTCCCCTTTTTCGCCTGATACATGATACAATCCTATAAGGAGTACCAGATAGCAAGGAGAGGAATTATGGAAAAGAAATTATGCATTGCAATAGACGGCCCTGCGGCAGCCGGAAAAAGCACCGTGGCTAAAATCGTGGCCGGAAAAAAGTCGTATATTTATATCGATACGGGTGCCATGTACAGGGCGATTACGTATTTAGCGCTGAAAAAGGGCGTCGATTTAAACGACGAAGCGGCGTTGACGGCCTTGTTAAAAGAATCTGCCATCGATCTCACGGTTTCGCCTGAAGGGGAGCAAAAGGTTTATATCGCAGGCGAAGATGTAACAGAGGCGATCCGCACGGATGACGTGAGCAACCAGGTTTCAATCGTCGCCAAATACGCCGGGATCCGCGAAGAAATGACGAAAAGGCAGCAGCAGCTGGCTGAAAAAGGCGGCGTCGTCATGGACGGCCGCGACATCGGTACCCACGTTCTCCCGAATGCGGAAGTGAAAATATTTCTTTTGGCGTCCGTTGAAGAGCGGGCAAAACGCCGCTTTGAAGAAAACGTCAAAAAAGGGTACAATGTAAACTATGAAACGCTTGCAGAAGAAATCAGGCGCCGTGACAAACTCGATTCAGAGCGCGAGATTTCGCCGTTGAAAAAAGCGGACGATGCGCTTGAAATCGATACGACTTCACTGACGATCGATGAGGTGGCCGAAAAAATCCTGCAGGTTGTAGACAAAAAGGCTCAAAAATAAAAAATCCGGGCAAATTACTTATTGTCTGCATGTTTTGACTTGACAAACACAGGCTTTTATTAGAAGTTAGTAATAATAAATCATGTTTTAGAACATTCAAATATCCATTTTTGAATGGTTCTTTAATACATATCGGCTGTCCGGATCGGATATCAATTCGTCTGGAATAACCGTTTTTACAAAAGCTGTGTAGGTTTGGACCAAGGAGGTTATTGAAATGACAGAGGAAATGAATCAAATTGATGTTCAAGTACCAGAGGTTGGAGATGTGGTGAAAGGTATTGTAACGAAAGTTGAGGACAAGCATGTCGATGTTGACATCCCCAACTGCAAGCAAACCGGAATTATCCCAATCAGTGAATTATCAAGTCTTCATGTTGAAAAAGCATCAGATGTCGTCAATGTAGACGATGAGCTTGAATTAAAAGTGACAAAAGTGGAAGACGATGCATTGATTTTATCAAAACGTGCTGTTGATGCAGACCGCGCTTGGGAAGACCTAGAGAAAAAGTTTGAGTCAAAAGAAGTGTTTGAAGCCGAAGTAAAAGACGTCGTCAAAGGCGGTCTGGTCGTCGATATCGGCGTGCGCGGATTCATTCCCGCATCGCTTGTAGAGGCGCATTTTGTTGAAGATTTTACAGATTATAAAGGAAAGACGCTTACTTTAATCGTCGTTGAGCTTGACAGAGATAAAAACCGCGTGATTTTATCACACCGTGCGGTTGTTGAAAAAGAGCAGTCGGAAAGAAAGCAGGATTTTCTTCAAACGCTGGAAGCCGGACAGGTACTTGAAGGAAAAGTGCAGCGCCTGACAGATTTCGGTGCTTTCGTTGACATCGGCGGCATTGACGGTCTTGTTCACATCTCCCAGCTGTCGCATTCACACGTTGAAAAACCGTCAGACGTAGTCGAAGAAGGCCAGGATGTCAAAGTCAAAGTGCTGTCCGTCGACCGCGACAATGAGCGAATTTCGCTATCAATCAAAGAAACGCTTCCTGGGCCTTGGTCCAACATCGGCGAAAAAGTGAAGCCTGGAGACGTATTGGACGGAAAAGTCCAGCGCTTGGTGAGCTTCGGTGCGTTTGTCGAAGTGCTGCCTGGAGTTGAAGGCCTCGTCCACATTTCGCAAATCTCGAACAAACACATTGGAACACCTCATGAAGTCCTTGAGGAAGGCCAGGACGTTAAAGTGAAAGTTCTTGACGTCAACGAAGAGGAAGAGCGCATTTCTTTAAGCATGAAAGAGCTTGAAGAAAACACCGATAAAGCAGAGCAGGAAGATTACCGTCAATACCAGGCGAAGGAAGAGTCTTCAGGATTCCAGCTTGGTGAAATGATCGGAGACAAACTGAATAAATTAAAGTAAAATTTGGTGATGATGGTGACGCGAGCAAAAAGAAAAAAAGAACACATTGATCATGCCTTGTCCACCGGACAGAAACGTCAGACCGGGCTTGATGATATTACGTTTGTTCACGTCAGCCTTCCGGAAACGGAATTGTCACAAGTTGATACTTCAACCAAAATAGGCGAACTGTTTTTAAGTTCGCCTATTTTTATCAATGCGATGACAGGCGGGGGCGGGAAGGCGACGTTTGAGATCAACAGGGCTTTGGCGAGGGCGGCTGCACAAACGGGCATACCGGTCGCTGTCGGCTCGCAAATGTCCGCTTTGAAAGACCCTGAGGAACGTCCTTCATACGAGATCGTCAGAAAAGAAAATCAGAAGGGTCTTGTATTCGCCAATTTGGGGAGCGAAGCGACGGTGGACCAGGCCAAACGGGCGGTCGACATGATTGAAGCCGACATGCTTCAAATTCACCTCAATGTGATTCAAGAAATTGTCATGCCTGAAGGCGACCGCAGCTTTACAGGTCGCCTGCACCGGATTGAAGACATCTGCCGAAATGTCAGTGTACCGGTCGCCGTAAAAGAAGTGGGCTTTGGCATGAGCAGGGACACCGCGGCCCGGCTTTTTAACGCCGGGGTCCAGGCGGTCGATGTCGGCGGTTTCGGAGGAACGAATTTTTCGAAAATCGAAAATTTGCGCAGAGATAAAGCGGTTCAGTTTTTCGATCAATGGGGCATATCGACAGCAGCCAGCCTGGCCGAAGTCAGCTCTCTGTTCGGCGATCAGCCGATTATCGCATCCGGAGGCATTCAAGATGCCCTTGATCTGGCCAAATCGATAGCGCTGGGTGCGTCTGCGGCGGGGATGGCGGGCTATTTTCTCCAAGTGCTGACAGCTTCGGGAGAAGAGGCGTTAGCCGCCGAAATCGAGAGCCTGATCGAAGATTTAAAAAGGATCATGACCGTCTTGGGGTGCCGGACGATTGAACAGTTGAAAAAAGCACCGCTCGTCATCAAGGGCGATACATATCATTGGCTGAAAGCGAGGGGTGTTGACCCCTTTGTTTACAGCAAGCGCTAAAAAAACCGGCTTCTCATGAGCCGGTTTTTTTACGGGTTTCGCTTCCGTGCGTCCTCCACACTTTCGAGAGAGGCGGCCCCATTGTAGCTGATGGACTGGTCACGGTCGGATTCGGTTCGCTTCTGCTGTTTCAGCTTCTTTTCCTGCCTGTCTTTTCCCAACGCTGTTCCCTCCTTATCGCACGTTTAAAAAATCTCAAGTCACTCCATACTGAAAATGGAGGACGAAAACATATGGAAGAATTCTATTATTATTGGTCAATGTGGTTTTTATGGGTGTTAACGACTTTTATTCTTGAGAAAAACAGCTTTCGCTTTTATGCGTCAGCATTTATTCTGCTCAACATCATGTTAAGTATGTATCAGATTCAGCTCTTTCTGCATTTTAATGCCGCCTATTTGTCGTTTTATATAGGAGCTTTCATGCTGTGCGGTTATTTAAGGCTTCATAAAAGCGTCAAGCGGCTCCTGCTTCATTTGTCGATGGTGTCCGCCTACGGTTTTTTGTTTCTGTTTGCATTATATGACCCTGTTTGGTTTATCCTAAAGCCTGAATGGCTGACCATCATTCTGTTTGTCATCATGACGACGGCTTTTGAAAGAAGCTTCGCCGCCCGTCTCGGGATGTTTGTGCTCGGTGCGTGCCAGGGGGAGCTCTTGTATACATTCGTCATCAGAAAGCTTTATGGAGACATTGCAGCCGGCGGTTATTCATGGCTGTCAATGTGCGCTGCGGGGATCGTTCTCGTTTACGGAATCTCCCAGTATGAACGGCTGATGCATCAGTTCTATCACAAATGGAAGCGATTGAATAAAGGAGCAGCAAAAATGTCATGAGCCAATATACTTATCCGATCATCTTGGGAATTATCGCCGGTATTGTTGTCAGAGTGTACATGCTCCGAACCGACTACCGCCAGTACCCTACATATCTTCATGGGAAAACAATACATATTGCGCTGGCTTTGATCGCTGCCAGCATTGGAGCGATCATTATTCCGTCGATCTTAAAATCGGATTATACAGCGATTACGTTTTTAACGCTGGCTGCAACCCAATTCAGGGATGTCCGGAATATGGAACGCGAAACATTGACGCAGCTTGACGGCTATGAACTTGTTTCAAGAGGCAGCACGTATATCGAAGGAATTGCGATCGCCTTTGAAAGCAGAAATTACATTGTCATTTTCACATCGCTCCTGACGACCCTCGCATATATTCTGTTTTCATCGGTATGGGCAGGCCTTGCTGCAGCTTTCATCTGTTTTATCTCGGGCAGGATCTTAATGTCCGGAAGCTTTATTAAGGACATCGTCGATATAGAGTATAAAAAGCCTCATTTTGAAGGAGCCGGCCTTTATGTCGACAATATTTACATTATGAATATCGGGCTTCCTGAAAAACAGAAGCTGATTTTGGAACACGGCATGGGTTTTATTTTAAAACCGAAAAATTTTAATTCCGCAGTAACCATTGCCAATCTCGGGCAAAGGCAGGCGATTTTATTCGACGTTTCCAATGTGCTCGGCGTGTATCGAGACTCCGGAGAACCCTCTCTTTCGCCGCTGGCGAAAAGGGATTTGAATGACGGGCGGGTCGCGGTTTTTGTCCTTCCGGTCATCAAGGACAAGGAGACGGCGATCAGGGTCATCGGCGATGTTCCGACGCTGGAAAACGCCATTCGCGTACCGATGGAATTTATTAAAGAAAAGCACAGCAAGGTGATAAAATGAGCGAATCAATCGAAAAATTCATCCTCGCCGTCGTCACAACAAGGCGAGAGCGAGTGATCGGAGGGACGGCTGCATTTTTCTGCGACACCCCCGAGGAAATGAACACGTACGCGAAAAACCTTGAAGCCATTCTCGACGGAATCGCCCACGGAATAGGAGATGACCTTTATTTGATTGTGAAACATTTTTAATTACAGTTGTGATCTTTTTAGAAATTGATATAATATATGAGTTAAGCCCTTCTCATGGAATAAGAAGGGTTTCTTTCTTCAAACTGATTTTTTGAAAAGAGAAATAAATGATGATTCATTTAAAGATGGAAAAGCTTTACTGAATTGAAAGGAAGGGTACTATGGGAAAACCTGTCGTAGCCATAGTTGGAAGGCCCAATGTGGGGAAGTCCACGATCTTTAACAGGATCGCTGGCGAAAGAATTTCGATTGTGGAAGATACACCTGGCGTGACGCGGGATCGAATATACAGCTCTGCCGAGTGGCTGAATCACGACTTCAACCTGATTGATACAGGCGGAATCGAAGTCGGCGATGAGCCGTTTTTGGCGCAGATTCGCCATCAGGCCGAAATCGCCATGGAAGAAGCAGATGTGATTATTTTCATGACGAACGGCCGCGAAGGCGTCACGGCTGCTGATGAAGAAGTGGCAAAAATTTTATACCGTACAAAAAAACCTGTCGTTCTGGCGGTTAATAAAGTGGATAATCCTGAAATGAGAGCAAACATTTACGATTTTTATGCCCTCGGCTTTGGCGAGCCGTACCCGATTTCAGGGACGCACGGCCTCGGTCTCGGCGATCTGCTTGACGCGGTCAGCGAACATTTTAAAAACATACCCGAAACGAAGTATGAGGATGAGGTCGTTCAATTTTGCCTCATCGGCCGGCCGAACGTCGGAAAATCCTCTCTTGTAAACGCCATGCTTGGAGAAGAGCGCGTGATCGTCAGCAATATTGCGGGAACAACGCGCGACGCCATTGACACGAGGTTTACATACAATCAAAGAGACTTTGTCATCGTTGATACAGCCGGGATGAGAAAAAAGGGAAAAGTGTATGAGGCAACTGAAAAATACAGCGTCCTCCGGGCTTTAAAGGCGATCGACCGCTCAGAAGTCGTCTGCGTCGTCTTGGACGGCGAAGAAGGCATCATCGAGCAGGACAAGCGGATTGCCGGCTATGCGCATGAAGCGGGAAAAGCCGTCGTCATCGTCGTGAATAAATGGGATGCAGTCGAAAAAGACGAGCGGACGATGAAAGAATTCGAAGAAAAGGTTAGAGATCACTTTCAATTTTTGGACTACGCGCCTGTTTTGTTTATGTCCGCTTTGACGAAAAAGCGCATCCATACGCTGATGCCTGCAGTCATGACGGCAAGCGAAAACCATTCGATGAGGGTGCAGACCAATATTCTTAATGATATCATTATGGATGCAGTGGCTATGAACCCGACGCCGACGCATAATGGCAACCGCTTAAAAATTTATTATGCGACACAAGTGGCTGTGAAGCCGCCGACATTTGTCGTATTTGTCAATGATCCTGAGCTGATGCATTTTTCTTACGAACGCTTTTTGGAAAACCGGATACGCGACGCCTTCGGATTTGAAGGAACACCAATCAAGATTTTCGCAAGAGCAAGAAAATAAAGAGGTGTAGTAAAAATGACAAAAGTATCGATTTTGGGAGCCGGAAGCTGGGGAACAGCCTTGGCGCTCGTTTTGGCGGACAACCAGTACGATGTGTGCATTTGGGGCCATCGTGAAGAACTGATTCAGCAAATCAATGAACACCATGAAAACAAAGATTATCTGCCGGGTGTCAAACTTTCTGAAAACGTGCATGCCACAACAGATCTTGAAGCTGCAGTGGCCGATGTCAAGACGATCATCGTCGCCGTTCCGACAAAAGCGATCCGCGAAGTTCTCGCACAGGCTGTTTCCTTCATCGACCAAAAGGCGATTTTTGTACATGTTTCAAAAGGAATTGAGCCTGACACACTGCTCCGCATTTCTGAAATGATGAAAGAGGAAATTCCGGCTGAATTAAGGGAGGACATCGTCGTTCTCTCCGGGCCGAGCCATGCGGAAGAAGTCGGTTTAAGACACCCGACGACGGTAACCGTATCTGCCGACAGCAGCATTGAATCGGCACAGGCGATCCAGGATATGTTTATGAATCAGAATTTCCGCGTGTATACCAATCCGGATATGATCGGCGTAGAGATCGGCGGCGCGCTGAAAAACGTCATTGCGCTTGCCGCGGGCATTACAGACGGTTTGGGGTACGGAGATAATGCGAAAGCCGCGCTGATTACAAGGGGCTTGGCAGAGATCGCCCGACTCGGCACGAAAATGGGCGGAAACCCGCTGACATTCTCGGGGCTTACAGGAATCGGAGATTTGATCGTCACCTGCACGAGCGTCCATTCACGAAATTGGCGAGCCGGTAATATGCTGGGTAAAGGCTTCAAACTGGATGAAGTTCTGGAAGAAATGGGGATGGTCGTTGAGGGGGTCCGCACGACAAAAGCCGCTTATCAGCTTTCAAAGAAATTTGATGTGAAAATGCCGATTACCGAGGCATTGCACAAAGTATTGTTTGACGGCGAAAAAGTTGAGACGGCAGTCGAATCATTGATGGCGAGAGTCAAAACACACGAGATGGAAGATCTTGTGAACACATTTGAAAATCAAATGAAATGACCACTCCATCACCAACTGCTTTATACTCTCCTCTAAGTTCGTTTTAAAAAAACCGAAACATTTTGGAGACTTAGGCAAGAGAGGATACATTTGTCCGAAGACTTGCATAAAATAGAATCGAAGTCTGGAAGAGCTGTATCTTACCAATTGGGTTATATAGTCACAATCGTTATGCCTGAAGCAAAGCCCCCCTCTTTGCTTCAGGTTTTTTTTGCGGTTTTTTCCGTTTCGAAATATTGGAAAAGCTGTTGAACTTCTGGTTTTTCTTATATAAAATGAAATATAACGCTTACATCACAAGAAAAGGTAGAAGGAGGGCTTCAATGTGAATGTCGGTCTGTTAAAAATGTGGTTTGCCTTGGGATCAATGGGCCTGATGTTCTTAGCGGTGATTGCCATATACATAAGCAGATATAAATTTAAAAACCGTTTTTTAAAAGTGCTCACGTCGTTCGTCGCCTATACATGTATGCTCATCTCCGGCGTGATCGTCTTTTTTGTCGTCTTCAGCGGTCCCGTCAACGAATAAAGCATAAAAAAGGAAGATTCATATGAAAATCGTAAACGCACTGCTTGTTACTGTATTGACCGCAATCATGCTAAGCGGCTGTTTGTACCCTGAAGAAAGAAAGGCGAAAAACAGCGTGCCGTATCAGCACCAGCTCAAAGAAGTGCAGGCGGCCGTTGATGAATTCAGGGAGGCGACGGGAGGGCTTCTGCCGATTAAGACAAGGGATATGAGCGTTCCAATCTATCAAAAATACCCTATCGATTTTAACAGGCTGTCCCCCCGGTATATGGCTGAGCCGCCGGGTACTTCCTATGAAAGCGGCGGAGAGTACTTGTACGTTCTTGTCGATGTAGAAAAAAAGCCGACGGTCAAGCTCATTGATATAAAAATGTCGGAAATGATCAGAGAGCTAAAGCTTCGGGTCGAAATGTATAAAGATCAGCACAAGTATCCGCCGTATAAAAAAGTCGTATCCAATCACTTATTCATGCTTGACCATGAAAAGCTCGGACTGAAAGAGGCGCCTTCTGTCACGAGTCCGCTTTCCGGCACCTCGCTGCCGCTTCTCGTCGATGAAAAAGGCGACATTCAAGTGGATTACCGAGTGGATTTGGCCAACCTGATAAAGCGGTCGAAAAAAACGGTAAAGCCGGGTGAGGAAATTCAGGATTTGATGTGGAAAGAGACGCCTTTTGTTCCGGCGTTTTCGGTAAAGTATACAGTGAATGACAAACAGGAACCTGTTTTTCTCGAATAGAATATCGGTCAAAATGCAAGTATCAGTCATGAACCTTTCTCCTCAGCATACAATGAGGAGAAAGGTTTTTTCATGCATGCCGAAAAAATTTCCCTAAGCTGTCATATTGAAATAGGACAACGTCATACACTATAGTGTCCTGTTTTTGATTGATGAAGAAGTAAAAAATTGAAAAGGATTGGAAGTCCGGGAGGGGATCACTTGGAAAAGGTCGATATTTTCAAGGATATCGCTGAACGAACAGGAGGCGATATATACTTAGGTGTCGTAGGAGCTGTACGTACAGGAAAATCTACGTTTATCAAAAAATTTATGGAGCTAGTGGTGCTCCCGAATATCAACAATGAAGCAGACCGGGCGCGCGCACAAGATGAGCTCCCCCAAAGTGCCGCTGGCAAAACCATTATGACAACTGAACCGAAGTTTGTTCCGAATCAGGCAATGTCAGTTCATGTCAGTGACGGACTCGATGTGAATATAAGGCTTGTCGACTGTGTCGGCTATACTGTACCCGGAGCAAAGGGATACGAGGATGAAAACGGGCCGAGAATGATCAACACTCCTTGGTATGAAGAGCCGATTCCGTTTCACGAAGCTGCCGAAATCGGCACGAGAAAAGTCATCCAGGAACACTCCACCATCGGTGTTGTGATTACGACTGACGGCACGATTGGAGAAATCGCCAGACAGGATTATATCGAGGCTGAAGAACGGGTGATCGATGAATTAAAAGAGGTTGGAAAACCGTTTATCATGGTCATCAATTCCGTAAGGCCGTACCATCCGGAAACGGAAGCGCTCAGGCAAGAGCTGATGGAGAAATACGACATTCCGGTGCTGGCGATGAGCGTTGAAAGCATGAGGGAAGCAGACGTTCTGAGCGTTCTCAGAGAAGCGCTTTACGAATTCCCTGTACTCGAAGTCAACGTCAATCTTCCGAGCTGGGTCATGGTATTAAAAGAGAATCATTGGCTCAGGGAAAACTATCAAGATTCCGTTAAAGAAACCGTCAAAGATATTAAAAGACTGAGAGATGTCGACCGCGTCGTCGGACACTTCAGCGAATTTGATTTTATCGAGCGCGCCAGCCTCGCCGGAATTGAAATGGGCCAGGGGATCGCCGAAATCGATTTGTACGCGCCGGATTACCTGTACGATGAAATTTTGAGGGAAGTCGTCGGCGTTGAAATCAGAGGAAAGGATCATCTCCTTCAGCTCATGCAGGATTTTGCCCATGCCAAGACCGAATATGATCAAGTATCAGATGCGTTGAAAATGGTGAAACAAACCGGTTATGGAATCGCTGCTCCCGCATTAACCGATATGAGCCTTGATGAACCGGAAATCATCAGGCAGGGGTCAAGATTCGGAGTCCGCCTGAAAGCGGTGGCGCCGTCGATTCATATGATCAAAGTCGATGTGGAGAGCGAGTTTGCGCCAATCATCGGAACAGAGAAGCAGAGCGAAGAGCTTGTCCGCTATTTAATGCAGGACTTTGAGGATGATCCGCTGTCAATCTGGAATTCCGACATTTTCGGAAGGAGCCTGAGCTCCATCGTCAGAGAAGGGATTCAGGCGAAGTTGTCCCTCATGCCTGAAAATGCAAGATATAAGCTGAAGGAGACGCTCGAGCGCATCATCAATGAAGGATCAGGCGGCTTGATTGCGATCATCTTATAAAAGGGAAGGCCTCTTATCATACGGGAGGTCTTTTTTTCATGCCTGAAACAGGATGAACAGGCGCCGTGAAAGGGATTGAGACGGCAGGGGCAAGCGGCTGGAAATATAGGAAAGATTATGATTAAAAAAGGAAAAACAGGAATATTTGTTCGTTTCATTCTGCTTAAACCTTGACGAATAAGGGATCATCGCTTTAAAATGCTTGATATGGTTATTCAGATGTGTTAATCTACATACAGAAAATCTTCACTTTACTGGACAAACGTTCCTCTCAAAGTGAAATTTTCACTGAAAGCCGTGAAATGCCTTTTCTATATTTATTTGAAATTTCTGTTCAAACAGGTATAGAAACAGGTTGAACTGTGAAGAAATGATGATAATCTATTGTTTGATACCTTTTGGGAGGAGGTGAAAGGCATGAACAAGACAGAACTAATCAATGCGGTTGCAGAAGCAAGCGAACTATCTAAAAAAGACGCTACTAAAGCAGTTGATTCTGTTTTTGATACAATTTTAGATGCACTTAAAAACGGTGAAAAAATTCAATTGATCGGTTTTGGTAACTTTGAGGTTCGTGAGCGCTCAGCTCGTAAAGGACGCAATCCTCAAACAGGTGAAGAAATCGAAATCCCTGCAAGCAAAGTACCTGCTTTCAAACCAGGTAAAGCGCTTAAAGACGCTGTAGCAGGAAAATAATTGTATGTATATATGCCGTTTTCGCGCGTAATACATACCATGTTGTTTCTTCACAGGAAAGCCCCTTTTCAAAGGGGCTTTTCATAATTTTAAGGCTTTTTTTCAGATGGAAAACATTTTGCCGGCAAAAAACCTTTCATTTTGCTTTTATAAGCTGAAGTGTGCTAGAATCTGAATTAAATGTATGCGTTTCTGGAGGATATAAAACAATGAGAGAAATCAACAAAGAACAAATTGAACAAGCTGTCCGGCAAATATTGGAGGCGATCGGAGAAGATCCGAACCGTGAAGGCCTTCTTGATACACCGAAAAGAGTCGCGAAAATGTACGCCGAAGTATTTGCAGGGTTAAACGAAGATCCGAAAGAGCATTTCAAAACGATTTTCGGCGAGGATCACGAAGAGCTTGTTCTTGTTAAAGATATTCCCTTTTATTCAATGTGTGAGCACCATTTAGTCCCTTTCTACGGGAAAGCCCATGTAGCTTATATCCCTAAAGGGGGAAAAGTGACAGGGCTCAGCAAATTGGCGAGAGCCGTTGAAGCGGTGGCAAAGCGCCCGCAGCTGCAGGAGCGGATTACGTCAACAATCGCCGACAGCATTGTTGAAACGCTGACTCCGCACGGTGTCATGGTTGTTGTTGAAGCCGAGCACATGTGCATGACGATGCGCGGCGTGAAAAAGCCGGGTTCAAAAACTGTCACTTCAGCCGTAAGAGGAACGTTTAGACAAGATGTAGCCGCTCGCTCTGAGGTGTTGGAGCTTATCAAAACATCATGATTAAAAATGAGAAGGTGTGCGATGAACATGACCAATAATCAATCGAATGATTTTGTCGTTATCAAAGCCGTTGAAGACGGCGTCAATGTGATCGGCCTGACGAGGGGCACGGACACAAGATTTCATCATTCAGAAAAGCTTGATAAAGGAGAGGTGATGATCTGCCAGTTTACCGAGCACACCTCTGCGATCAAGATCCGGGGCGAGGCCCTGATTCAGACGGCAAACGGCGAGATGAAAAGCGAGTCGAAAAAATAGATAGCCGGCCTTTTATGGCCGTTTGCGTGGCATAAGACAATATCTTTCAACATATTATGGTATAATTAAACTTTCTCCGCTCAAAAAAGATACATAATCAATCAAAAAGAAAAACTGCGAATTTTGGGACAAGGGTGATATCTTTGCAAGACATCTACGGACAATTATCTTATTTGAAAATCAAGCTGAATCAAAAGCTTTCACATCCATATTTGGCGAAGCATTTGACTGCGCCGAAAGTTGATGAGGATAAGCTGTTTCTTTTCTACGCTCTGTTTGAGGAAACGGATTTAAAAGAAGCTGACAAGGAAAGTTACATCTTAACGGCGATGCTTGTTCAAACAGCCCTTGATACCCATGATGAAGTCACGACCGCAGCTTCAATTAAGCAGGACGACTATAAAAACCGCCAGCTGACCGTATTGGCCGGTGATTATTTCAGCGGCATGTACTACTCGCTGTTATCGGGTATGAAGGATATTTATATGATTCGGACGCTCGCTGCGGCCATCAAAGAAATAAACGAACATAAAATCAGGATTTACGACCATTCCGCAAAAGATGCGGACAGCCTGAAAAAAAGCGTCAGCATAGTGGAAGCTGCACTTTTTCACCATCTCGCCGACCACTTTTACCTGCCTCACTGGAAAACAGCCGCCAATGACTTTCTTGTGTTTAAAAGGTTTGCGGCCGAAGAAAAAGCTTCAGATTCCCGGCTGCTGGAGACGATCATACAGAAAGAGTTTCCGGAAGACCAGGCTTCATGCGGACAGCTGGCTGCAGCGGCTTATGAAGAAGCCAAGCTTGCGATCAACCAGTCGCTTGCTGCAAAGCCCGCCGTCCAAAAATGGCTTCTGAAACGCCTGCAGGAAATTCGGCCTGAAAAACGAACTTATCATCAGAAAGTGGAAGAAGGGTAATCATGGTGCAGTCAAAAGAACAGCGCGTACACGGCGTGTTTGAAAAGATTTATAAAAATTACGACCAGATGAACTCCGTCATCAGCTTTAAACAGCATAAAAAATGGCGCGACAAAACGATGCAGCTCATGAACGTACCAAAAGGAGCCAAAGCCCTTGACGTCTGCTGCGGGACGGGCGACTGGACAATCGCGCTCGCTGATGCGGCCGGAGAGACAGGGGAAATCAAGGGCCTTGATTTCAGCAAAAACATGCTGAGCATCGCCGAACGAAAGACCGACAGCTACAGCCAGATCGAACTGATCCACGGCAACGCGATGGAACTGCCCTTCCCGGACAATACGTTCGACTATGTCACCATCGGCTTCGGGCTTCGCAATGTTCCCGACTATTTAACCGTATTAAAAGAGATGGCGCGCGTGGTAAAACCCGGCGGCCAGGTTGTATGCCTTGAGACGTCCCAGCCTGAAATGTTCGGGTTCAAACAGCTGTACTTCCTGTACTTCCGTTTTATTATGCCCATGTTTGGAAAGCTCTTTGCCAAAAGCTTTAAGGAGTATTCATGGCTTCAGGAATCGGCCAGGGAATTTCCTGGTATGAAAGAGCTTGCTGCATTGTTTGAAGAGGCTGGATTAGAAAATGTTCAATATCATCCGTTCACAGGCGGCGTAGCGGCTACACATGTCGGCTTGAAGCGATGATGACTACTGAAATACTCGGGTGAATCGATATGAAATTGACAACGTTTTATTCTTTTTTAAATGACGATATTGAATTAATAGAAAAAGAGCTTGAAAAGACCGTGCACTCCGACTATCCATTGCTAAGTGAAGCGAGCCTGCATTTGCTGCAGGCCGGAGGCAAGCGGATTCGTCCTGTGTTTGTCCTGCTTTCCGGCATGTTCGGTGAATACGATATCAACAAAATTAAAAATGTCGCTGTTTCATTGGAATTGATACATATGGCTTCGCTCGTACACGACGATGTCATCGATGATGCGGAGCTTAGAAGGGGACAGCCGACTATCAAAGCGAAGTGGGATAACCGGATTGCAATGTACACAGGTGATTATTTGTTCGCTCGCTCACTTGAAGCGATGACGAAAATAAACGAACCGAAAGCCCATGAAATCTTGTCCAAGGCGATTGTCGAAGTCTGTCTTGGAGAAATTGAACAAATCAAAGATAAATATAATATGGAGCAAAACCTCAGAACCTATTTGCGGAGAATCAGGCGCAAGACAGCCCTTCTGATCGCATCGAGCTGCCAGCTAGGCGCCATTGCTGCCGGCGCGGGTGAAAACATTCATAAAACGTTGTACTGGTTTGGCTATTATGTCGGCATGTCCTATCAAATTATTGATGACATCCTCGATTTCACCTCAAGCGAAAAAGAGCTTGGCAAGCCTGTGGGCAGTGATCTGCTTCAGGGGAATGTCACGCTTCCCGTATTATATGCACGGAAATCGCCTGAATTAAAAGCGCGGCTGATGCTGGTCAACAGTGAAACGACTCCGGAACAGATCAAACCAGTGATCGAAGAACTGAAGAAAACCGATGCTATCGAACAATCGTTCAGAGTCAGCGAAATGTATTTAAATAAGGCTTTCGCACTGCTTGAAACGCTCCCGAAAAACCGGGCGCGGACGGCACTGGGCCAAATTGCGAAATACATCGGTAAACGAAAGTTCTAAAAAAAGACAAATGAGTCGAAAGTATGAATATTCTCCACCCTTTATTGATTAATTGTTTGAAAAATGCTATATTTCTGTTGTAGTGTTGAAAGCCTATACATATTAGCGGGGTGGAGAATCGACTATGGAAAAAACCTTTGTGATGGTAAAACCTGACGGCGTTCAGCGTCAGCTGATCGGCGAAATTTTGTTAAGATTCGAACGTAAGGGCTTACAATTAATCGGAGCCAAGCTGATGAAGGTCTCAGAAGAGACGGCAGGCGAGCATTATAAAGAACATAACGGCAAACCGTTTTTCGGCGAGCTTGTCGACTTTATTACTTCAGGCCCGGTATTCGCCATGGTGTGGGAAGGCGAAGACGCAATCGCGGTCGCCAGACAGCTGATCGGGAAGACGAACCCTAAGGAAGCGCTCCCAGGAACAATTCGCGGAGACTTCGGCATGTTTGTCGGAAAAAATATCATTCACGGTTCAGATTCTCCTGAAAGTGCAGCACGCGAAATCAACTTGTTTTTTAAAGAAGACGAACTTGTTGAAGACGAGAAGTTAATGAATCAATGGATTTACTAAAAATCAGCTGAAAAGCTGATTTTTTTATATGGATCAGAATGGCTGCCGCCGGGCAGGCTTTTTTCTTTTTAAAGATACAAATTTAAAAGAAAACAAGCTATAATTGTACTCATATCAGCACGACGATTAGGAGAGAAAACATGGACAATTACAGTTTCTTTGTTGATAAATGGAAAAAAATAACTGGTGTGGATTTGGCATTGTACAAAGAGGCGCAAATGAAAAGAAGGCTAACATCTCTTTATGAAAAAAAGGGGTACGGCGATTTCCGCGAATTTGCGCTCGCTTTAGAAAAGAATGAAGCTCTTCTGCAGGAAACGCTGGACAGGATGACGATTAATGTTTCAGAATTTTACAGAAACTATAAGAGGTGGGAGGTTCTCGAAAAAACCATCCTCCCGCTCTTAAAGCCTGCGAAAACATTGAAAGTATGGAGTGCAGCATGTTCAACCGGTGAAGAGCCGTATACATTATCGATGATTTTAAGCAGACAGAAAGGCCTCTCAGACTATCAGATCATCGCAACAGATATCGATGACAAAGTTCTTGCGAAAGCGAAAGAAGGCGTGTATCAGGAAAGATCTCTGCAGGAAGTGCCGAAAGAGATAAAGGAACTTTATTTTACGCAAGACGGAAACCGATTTGCCGTCAAAGACGAGATCAAGAAAAACATTCGCTTTCAAAAACACAATTTACTGGCTGATGCATATGAGAAAGATTTTGATATCATCGTATGCCGCAATGTTCTCATATATTTTACAGAGGAAGCAAAAGAGAAGATCTATCATAAGTTCAGCGGCAGTTTGAAGAATAATGGAGTTTTGTTTGTCGGAAGCACGGAACAGATCTTCAATCCGGAAAAATACGGTTTTCAATCGACAGATACGTTTTTCTATCAAAAAAGTTAGCTGACTTTTTATAAAAGGTTATGTTATAGTTTTACTTAAAAGCGTTAATGTGATGAAGGGAGAACGAAAGCATGAGGTATTTAACAGCCGGTGAATCTCACGGTCCGCAGCTTACGACAATTATCGAAGGAGTCCCAGCAGGGCTTTATATCACAAAAGAAGACATTGATTACGAGCTTCAAAGACGTCAAAAAGGCCACGGCCGCGGACGCCGGATGCAAATCGAAAAAGATCAGGCACGGATCACAAGCGGTGTAAGGCACGGGCGTTCTCTTGGATCGCCGATCGCTCTCGTCGTCGAAAACAACGACTGGAAACACTGGACGAAAATCATGGGATCAGAGCCGATCACGGCTGAAGAAGAAAGCGAAATGAAACGACAGATTTCAAGGCCAAGACCGGGTCACGCTGATTTGAACGGCGCGATCAAATACGGGCACAGAGATATGCGCAACGTGCTTGAACGTTCATCTGCCAGAGAAACGACCGTCCGTGTGGCGGCAGGAGCCGTCGCCAAAAAGATCCTTTCCCAGCTCGGCATCCAAGTGGCCGGCCACGTGCTGGAGATCGGCGGAGTAAAAGCCGAAAAAACAAATTATGAATCTATCGAAGACTTGAAAAAAGTAACCGAAGAGTCTCCTGTCAGATGCTATGACGAAGAAGCGGGCAGAAAAATGATGGACGCGATCGATGAAGCAAAAGCAAATGGCGATTCGATCGGCGGAATCGTCGAGGTGATTGTTGAAGGGGTGCCGGTAGGAGTCGGCAGCTATGTCCATTACGACCGCAAACTCGACAGCAAGCTGGCTGCCGCCGTGCTGAGCATCAATGCTTTTAAAGGTGTTGAATTCGGCATCGGCTTTGAAGCTGCACGCAAAAACGGCAGTGAAGTCCATGACGAAATCATTTGGGACGAAGAAAAAGGCTATACGCGCGCTACAAACCGTCTCGGCGGCCTTGAAGGCGGGATGACAACGGGAATGCCGATTGTCGTCAGAGGCGTGATGAAGCCGATTCCAACGTTATACAAACCGCTCAAAAGCGTTGATATCGAGACGAAAGAGCCGTTTACAGCAAGCATCGAGCGTTCCGATTCCTGCGCTGTCCCTGCCGCAAGCGTAGTGGCTGAAGCGGTTGTTGCATGGGAAATCGCCAAGGCGATCGTCGAGCAGTTTGGCGTTGACCAAATGGACCGGATCGCTGAAAATGTTGAGAAAATGAGAAAGCTTGCGAGGGAGTTTTAATGAAATCACTTCAAATCGAAACCGCTTCTTTGTCCTACCCGGTGTTCATCGGGGGAGGCATTAGAAAAAACGCGGCAGAGCTCTTGTCATCCTTGAACCTTCCGATGACGAAAGTGCTATTGATCACCGACGAAGAAGTTGATAAACACTATGGAGAAGAACTGTTCGGCCTTCTCCGCAGCAAATGGCCCGTCAAAAAGGTTGCGGTGCCAAGCGGTGAACAGGCCAAATCAATCGATCTGTTTATGAAGCTCCAGACGGAAGCCATTCAATTTCACCTTGACCGTTCGTCATGCATTGTGGCGCTGGGCGGCGGCGTTGTCGGCGATCTTGCAGGGTTCGTCGCTTCAACTTTTATGAGGGGCATCGATTATGTGCAATTCCCAACGACTCTGCTGTCTCATGATAGCGCGGTCGGAGGGAAAGTTGCCATTAATCATCCGCTCGGAAAAAACTTAATCGGCGCTTTTCATCAGCCGAAGGCGGTGGTTTATGATACCGAATGCTTGAGCACGCTTTCTGAAAAAGAAATGCGTTCAGGTCTTGCGGAAGTCATTAAGCACGCATTTATCCGTGATGAATCTTTCTTGAACGAATTGCTTAAAATTGATTCAATTAAAGCGATTACGACCGGCCAGCTCAGTGAAATGGTGTACAAAGGCATTTCGATTAAAGCGGAAGTTGTCTCACAAGACGAGCGCGAACAGGGAATCAGGGCCTATCTGAATTTTGGGCATACGCTTGGCCACGCCGTTGAAGCCGAATACGGCTACGGAGAGATGACCCATGGCGACGCTGTCGCTTTAGGCATGCAATTTGCTTTGTTTGTCAGCGAGAAGGTGTTGAATTGTCCTGTTGACCGCACAAAAATCGCCGCCTGGCTGAAAAATCTCGGCTATCCGGAAAGCGTAAAACGCGAAGTTTCAACAGAAGCTCTCATCAATCGAATGATGAACGATAAAAAAACACGCAGAGGCATCATTCAGTTTGTTCTGCTGGATAAGATCGGCAGTGTGCGGCTGCACTCCTTTAAAGCCGATGAAATTGAACGATGGCTGAATATGTGGAGATTGGAGGGAGGCAAATGATGATGCGCGGAATTCGGGGAGCGACGACAGTTGACCAGGATACAGAAAAAGACATTACGGAGCGGACGAAGCAGCTGATCGGAAAAATGATCGATGAAAATCAACTCAAACCTGAGCAAGTCGTGCAGATCTTCATTTCTGCCACTTCCGATATTCACGCTGCTTTTCCCGCAAAGGTCGTCAGAACGTTTGACGGCTGGCAGCATGTGCCCGTCATGTGCATGCAGGAAATGGATGTTGAACACGCCCTTAAAAAATGCATCAGAGTGATGATGACGGTTCAGACGGATATGCGGCAGGATGAAGTCCGCCACGTTTATTTAGAAAATGCCGTAACGCTCAGACCTGATTTATCATTGACAAAAAATACTGAATTGTAATACGATTGTAGAAACCTTGAAATACACAGGAGTGTGTATGGGGTTTTAGTCTAGAAAAGCTGAGTATGAGACTAGGGTAGATTGAGAATGAGCTGAGATGAGCTGAGTTGAGACAAAACGTTTATTCATTCTACCCAAAAGACGCTGTTCTTTTGGGTTTGTTTCGTTTTCCCCTCTTCAATTCAATCATTTGTCCTCTAAAGGCCTTCTTCTCATTCTCTCCGCCTGAAAAAGGAGTGAGAGATTGTTGAGTCTGCAAACCGATTTTGCCTCTTTTTCAGAGGATACTTCACACTTTAAAACAATACCGATAATTGAGAGTTTTTCCGTCGATACGCTGACGCCCGTTCAATTGGTCGAGAAGCTGCAGGAAAACATCGTGTATTTGCTGGAAAGCCAGGATGAAACCTCTGCATGGTCAAGATATTCTTTCATCGGTCTGGACCCCTTTTTGACGATCAAAGAAGAATGCGGCCGGTTTCACGCCTGCGATCAAAAGCAGAAAAAGCTATATTCAGCTTCACAGTTAAAAGAAATTCTCGAATGGATGTCGGAGACATATTCGATCAAAGCGCCTGAGCTCGACATCCCGTTTACAGGGGGAGCGGTCGGCTATTTAAGCTATGATTTAATGCCGCTCATTGAACCGTCCGTCAAAGGGCACAGCAAAGAAACGGAGATGGAAAAATGCCTCCTGTTTGTCTGCCGGACGATGATCGCCTATGATCACGAGCTGAAAAAGCTGCATTTCATCCACTATGCAAGGCTTGAAGGCAGTGAAACAAGGGAGGAGAAACAGCGCATTTTTAAAAAGGGGAAAGAAGAGCTCAAACAGCTTACACAAAGGCTGTCAGGCCGGAAAACGACGAAAGAGCTGTTTCTCCCGCAAGGACGGCACACGGCCCCCAGCTTTAAAGGGGTTCAATCAACATATGAGAAATCCCGGTTTTTGGCCGATGTTAATCGCTTGAAAGAGTACATTAAAGCGGGAGACATTTTTCAAGGCGTCCTTTCGCAAAGGTTCGATATTCCGGTGAAGGTCAGTTCTTTTGAGTTATACAGAGTGCTGAGAATGGTCAACCCGTCCCCGTACATGTACTACATGAAGCTTCCTGACCGCGATCTCGTCGGAAGCTCGCCTGAACGCCTGATCCATGTTCAAAACGGTCATCTTGAAATTCATCCGATTGCCGGCACGAGGAAAAGAGGCGGTGATCAGGCTGAAGATAAGCGGCTCGAAAAAGATCTTTTAGCTGATGAGAAAGAAAAAGCGGAGCACTACATGCTCGTCGATTTGGCGAGAAATGATATCGGCAGAGTAGCTGAGTACGGATCTGTCCAAGTGCCCGAGTTTACGAAAATCGTTTCCTTTTCACACGTCATGCACATCATTTCGATCGTAACCGGCTCGTTAAAAGCGGGCGTTCATCCGGTAGACGCTTTAATGAGCGCATTTCCGGCCGGAACTTTGACCGGCGCTCCGAAAATCCGCGCGATTCAGCTTTTAAATGAACTTGAGCCCGAACCGAGGGAAACATATGGGGGATGCATTGCTTATATCGGATTTGACGGAAATATCGATTCATGCATCACGATCCGGACGATGAGCGTGAAAAACGGAGTGGCGTCCATCCAGGCCGGAGCAGGCATCGTAGCCGACTCCGTGCCTGAAAAAGAGTGGGAAGAGACCTGCAATAAAGCGGGGGCTCTGTTAAAAACGATTCAAATCGCTGAAGAAATGTTTCTCGAAAAGGGGGAGGACGGCAATGAACGAACTGCTGAAATCATGCGTTAATGGAGGAACAATGAATGAAACCGAGGCACACAGCATCATGCGTGACATGATGACCGGCTCGCTGAGCGCCGCGGAAATTGGAGGCCTCCTATCCGTTCTCGCCTACAGGGGAGAAACGGCTGAAGAGATTGCGGGATTTGTCAGAGCCATGCGGGAGCAGGCGCAAACAATAAACGGGCCGGAAGATGTTGTTGATACGTGCGGAACCGGAGGAGACGGAAGCTCCACCTTCAACATTTCCACAGCGGCGGCGATCATCGCTTCATCAGCCGGGGCAAAAATCGCCAAACACGGTAATCGTTCCGTTTCTTCAAAAAGCGGGAGCGCTGATGTTCTCGAATATCTCGGCGTTTCAATTCAGACGTCGCCTGAAGAAACGATTCAGAGCATTGAACGCCGCAATATGGGATTCCTCTATGCGCCAAGCTATCACTCTTCCATGAAGCACGTGGCCGGCGCAAGGAAGGATTTGGCTTTTAGAACCGTATTCAATCTGCTCGGCCCGCTCAGCAATCCAATGAAAGCCAAGCGCCAGGTGATCGGCGTCTACTCGATTGAAAAAGCAAAGCTCATGGCCCGCGCACTTGAAGCGTTTGAACCGGAACACGTATTGTTTGTATCGAGCCGGGACGGTCTTGATGAACTGTCGATCACATCGCCGACAGATGTGATTGAACTGAAAGGCGGCAAAACATACGAATACACCGTTGAGCCTGGCGATGTCGGTCTGCCGTTCGGCAGCATAAGCGACATTCAGGTGGCGACGCCTGAAGAAAGCGGCCGTCTCATCGTCGATATTTTGAAAAACCGCGCTCCGGATTCGGCTGTTCATATCGCAGCGTTTAATGCCGGAGCCGCTTTATACGTCGCAGAACAGGCGCCGGGTTTAAAAGAAGGCGTTGCACTCGCTTTAGAAGCTGTTGCAAGCGGTGAGGCGCTTGATCAGCTGGAACGATTAAAACAGAAAGAGGAAGAGTTGTATGCTTAATCAAATTATTGATAGAAAACGAGAAGACATTCTGAAAATCGAACTGCCGGAAGATTTGAAGCTGCCAAAGCGGTCATTTAAAAAGGCGCTTCTTTCTCCTAACCGGTTTGTCGCTTTAATTGCGGAGGTGAAAAAAGCTTCACCGTCAAAAGGTGTGATTCAGGAAAACTTTGAGCCCGTACAAATCGCTAAACAGTACGAACAGGCTAAAGCCGACTGTTTGTCTGTTCTGACAGATACACCTTTTTTTCAAGGGAAGAACAGTTATTTGTCAGATGTGAAACGCTCGGTTTCGCTGCCAGTACTGCGCAAGGATTTTATCATTGATTCCATTCAGGTTGAAGAAGCGGACCGCATCGGAGCGGATGCGATCCTGCTGATCGGAGAAGCGCTTGAACCGCAAAAGCTGTTTGACCTCTATCAGCAAGCTGCTGAAAAAGGTATGGATGTGCTTGTCGAAGTTCATGGCGAAGAGACGCTTGAAGGTATTTTAAATGTCTTTACACCCGAAATCATCGGCGTAAACAATCGAAATCTAAAAACCTTTGAAACATCCGTCGGGCAAACGGAGCGTATGGCAAAACTCGTTCCGTCAGGGAGCGTTCTTATCAGCGAAAGCGGCATCGGACAATCGGAAGACCTCGCTTTTGTAAAAGCGTGCGGAGCCCGGGCTGTGCTAGTCGGCGAATCGTTAATGAGAGAGCCGTCACAGCTGAAGGCTGTCCATGCGTTATTCGGAGAGAACGGATGATGGAGAAACCGGGCTTAAAATATTGCGGGATTCATTCATTGGAAGATTTAAAGGTGACAGCCCGCTCGAAAGCCGATTACCTCGGATTTATTTTCGCCGAAAGCAGACGGTCGGCAGACCCGGAGGATGTGAAACGCTGGTGTGGCAAAACGGATACAGCGGGTAAAAAGCTTGTCGGCGTCTTTGTTAATGAAAATATTTGCAGAATAGCAGAAATCGTAAAAGATGCCGGTTTGGACGTGATCCAGCTTCACGGAGATGAAACAGAGGCAGACATCAAGCGGCTGAAAAGCATGACAGACTGCGAGATTTGGAAGGCGCTCCACCATGGGGATGATACCGTTCAGCGCATGGCATCTTTCGCACCTTACATCGACGGGTATGTCATCGACTCGTCTGTTAAAGGGCTCAGAGGAGGAACGGGCGTTTCGTTTTCGTGGGACAGCGTTCCGATGTATAAAGATGCAGCGCAAAGAGAAAGAAAGCGACTGTTTATCGCCGGGGGCGTGAACCCGGACACAATCGCGGATCTTTTAAAGCGGCGCCCGCCGGGAATCGACCTGGCAAGCGGAATTGAAGAAAGAGGCAGGAAAAGCGAAAAGCTGATCGGCCTTTTAGAAGAAAGGATGTTCGAACATGTATTCATATCCGAATGAACAAGGCAGGTTTGGTGATTTTGGCGGGAAATTCGTGCCGGAAACACTCATGCAGCCTTTGGAAGAAATCGAAAAAGCGTTTCTTGAACTGAAAGACGACCCCTCGTTTCAAAAGGATTATCAAAAGCTTTTAAAAGACTACTCAGGCAGGCCGACGGCTTTGACGCTCGCTGACCGGCTCACAAAGCAGCTGGGCGGAGCGAAGATTTATTTAAAAAGAGAAGATTTAAACCATACAGGCGCCCACAAAATCAACAATGCCCTCGGCCAGGCTCTGTTGGCCAAGAAAATGGGGAAAACAAAGCTCATCGCTGAAACCGGCGCAGGGCAGCACGGCGTGGCTGCGGCGACTGTCGCTGCAAAGTTCGGCTTGTCATGCATTGTCTTTATGGGTGAAGAAGATGTTGCCAGACAATCGCTGAACGTGTTCCGGATGAAGCTCTTGGGAGCGGAGGTCGTTCCGGTGTCAAGCGGAAACGGGACATTAAAAGATGCTACAAACGAGGCGATCCGTTACTGGGTTCAGCATTGCCAGGATCATTTTTACATGATCGGTTCCGTCGTCGGGCCGCACCCGTATCCTTATATCGTCCGTGAATTTCAACGGATGATCGGCGAAGAGGCGAAAGCGCAGTTTTATCAATTGGAGCAAAGCCTCCCCGATAAAGTTGTCGCCTGTGTCGGAGGCGGAAGCAATGCGATCGGGATGTTCAGCGCGTTCATTGAAGAAACTGTTGAACTGATCGGAGTCGAAGCTGCGGGAAAAGGTGTCGACACCCCCCTTCACGCGGCAACGATCACAAAGGGTACAAAAGGCGTTATCCACGGTTCTTTGACCTACTTGATTCAAGACGAGTACGGACAGATCATTGAGCCTTATTCCATCTCAGCAGGACTTGATTATCCGGGGGTCGGCCCCGAGCACGCTCATCTTCATCAAACAGGGCGCGTCACGTATGAATCTGTCACTGATGATGAAGCGGTCTCGGCATTAAGGCTGCTGACAGAGACAGAGGGCATTTTGCCGGCTATTGAATCCGCCCATGCATTGGCAAAAGCATTTGACATCGCTAAAGAACTGCCGAGAGAGAAAAGTGTTCTCGTCTGCCTTTCAGGCAGGGGAGACAAAGACGTCCATACCTTGATGAAGGTGTTGGAAGAAGAGGTGAATCAAGATGTTCAATCTGAAAAAACAGCCGTCCGATAAGTTATTTGTTCCGTTTATTACAGCGGGAGACCCGCTGCCTGAAATCTCGATCGAGCTGGCGAAATCCCTTCAAGAGGCGGGGGCGTCCGCCCTTGAACTCGGGGTTCCGTATTCTGATCCGCTCGCTGACGGCCCGGTGATTCAGCGCGCGTCCAAAAGGGCGCTTGACAACGACATGAACATCGTAAAAGCGATCAGGCTTGGCGGTGAAATGAAAAAAAACGGCGTCCATATTCCGATTATTCTCTTTACGTATTATAATCCTGTGTTACAATTAGATACAGATCACTTTTTCGCTTTACTGCGACAAAATCGGCTAGACGGACTCCTTGTACCGGACCTTCCTTTTGAGGAAAGTGTATATTTGCAGCAGCAGTGTAAAAAACACGGGATTACCTATATTTCGCTGGTCGCGCCGACAAGCGAATCGCGCATTCAAAAAATAACGCAGCAAGCGGAAGGTTTTGTGTATTGCGTTTCTTCGCTCGGTGTGACAGGTGTGCGCAATGAATTCGAAGATTCTGTTTCTTCATTTATCAGGTCAGTTAAAGGAATGAGCTCCGTCCCGGTTGCCGTTGGGTTTGGGATTTCCAGCTCCAAACAAGTGGAGATGATGAATGAACTGGCGGACGGCGTTGTCGTGGGAAGCGCCCTTGTCAGAAAGATCGAAGAGCTGAAAGACGAACTCATCGCCCCTGAGACAAGGGAACAAGCCTTAAAGGCGTTTGAGGCATACGCTAAGACATTTAGCGGATCGTACATGGTAAAATGAGGTGACAGAATGTTGCAAATTAAAGAACAGTTAAAACAATTAACGCCTTACAAGCCGGGCAAACCGATTGAAGAGGTCAAAAAAGAATTCAACCTCGACCGGGTCGTCAAGCTCGCTTCAAATGAAAATCCTTACGGCTGTTCGGAAGCGGCAAAAGCAGCGCTCCAGACCGAAGTGCAGCAAATGGCTCTCTATCCTGACGGCTATAGTGCGGCATTAAGAACAAAGCTTGCCTCCCATCTCGGCGTAAACGAAACGAACATCATCCTTGGAAACGGAACGGACGAAGTCATTCAAATTATTTCCCGCTCTTTGTTGGATCCTGCATCAAACACTGTAATGGCGAATCCGACATTTTCACAATACAAGCACAATGCTGTCATCGAAGGAGCGGAAGTCAGGGAAATCGGCCTGCTTGAAAACGGCTGCCACGACCTGGATGCAATGCTGGAGGCGATCGATGAACAGACGAAGGTTGTCTGGGTTTGCAGCCCGAACAATCCGACCGGAACGTATGAATCCAGCCGCAACCTGATCCGTTTTCTTGAAAAAGTCCCGGAACATGTCCTTGCTGTCGTCGATGAAGCTTATTACGAATACGTAACGGCTCAAGACTACCCTGAGACCATTCCGCTTTTGGAACGCTTTTCGAACTTGATGATTCTCAGGACGTTTTCAAAAGCTTACGGTTTAGCGTCTTTGAGGGTCGGCTACGGGATTGCCTCTGAACAGCTGATTCAGGCGGTTGAGCCGGCGAGACAGCCGTTTAATACAAACCGGCTCGGCCAGGCTGCCGCGCTTGCCGCCCTGGGTGATCAGGCATTTATCGACGATTGCGTGAGAAAAAACAATGAAGGGCTCAAACAGTACTACGATTTCTGTGATGAGCACGGGCTAAATTACTATCCTTCACAAACGAACTTTGTGCTGATCGATTTTAAACGGGATGCAGACGAACTTTTCATGGAGCTGCTGAAAAAAGGCTATATCGTCAGATCGGGGAATGCGCTCGGCTTTCCGACATTCCTTAGAATATCGGTCGGTACTAAGGAACAGAACGAAGGCTTGTTGAAAACGTTAGCCGGCATGTTGTAAGAGGTGATGATTCAGTCACCTCTTTAGTCTATTGATGAACTTAGGTGATAAAAAATGACTCAACCAAATGAAACGATTTTATTGGCCGGTTTGGGCTTAATCGGCGGTTCGATCGCCCTTGCCATCAAAAAGGAACACCCCGGCAAACGGATCATCGGGTTTGACGTGTCAGAAGAGCAGGCAAGAGCTGCACAAAAGCTTGGCGTTATTGATGCTCCGGCTGTTTCTTTTTTAGAAGGGGTGAAAGAAGCATCAACCGTTTTTTTAGCGGCGCCGGTCGAACAGACGCTTCACATGCTTGATGAACTTGCCGCTTCAGGCATCAGAAAAAAGCTGCTCATTACAGATGTCGGCAGCACGAAACAAAAGGTCGTCAGCCATGCCGAGAAAGTGCTGCCGGATGAATACAGGTTTATCGGGGGCCATCCGATGGCCGGATCGCATAAATCGGGCGTCGCAGCCGCCAAAGACTTCCTTTTCGAGAACGCGTTTTACATTTTGACGCCTTCCGGCTCCGCCGGCAAAGAAGCGGTTGCTTCCTTAAAAGATCTGCTCAAAGGAACAAATGCAAAGTTTGTGGAAATGTCTCCGGCTGAACACGACGCCGTTACAAGCGTGATCAGCCACTTTCCGCACGTCGTAGCGGCAAGTCTCGTCCACCAGACCGTCAAATTCGAAGATCATTATCCGCTCGTCAAGCGTTTTGCCGCAGGGGGCTTCCGCGATATTACGAGAATTGCCTCAAGCAGCCCGGCGATGTGGCGCGATATTCTTTTGCACAATAAAGATAAAATATTGGAACGGTTTGACGAATGGAAATTTGAGCTGGACAGAATCCAGTCTTTTATCGAAAATGAAGATGCAGACGGGCTGTTTGAATTTTTTCGGCAGGCCAAGGAATACCGCGACGGTCTGCCTTTGCGGCAAAAAGGCGCGATTCCTTCCTTTTACGATCTTTATGTCGATGTCCCCGACCATCCCGGGGTCATCTCGGAAATTACGGCGATTCTCGCTGACGAGAAAATCAGCATTACGAACATCCGGATTATTGAAACAAGGGAAGACATAAACGGTGTTCTCAGAATCAGCTTTCAATCCGATGAAGATCGAAAACGCGCCGAAAAATGCATTCAAACCCGCGCAAAATATGAAACATTTTATGCTGATTGAGGTGGAACACATGAAAAGAGGAAAAATCAGTTCACTAAAAGGAGAGCTTCATATTCCGGGAGATAAATCCATCTCTCATCGCTCTGTTATGTTCGGAGCCATAGCAGAAGGGAAAACGGTCATCAAAAACTTTTTGCCAGGAGCCGACTGCTTGAGCACGATCGCCTGCTTTCGGAAAATGGGTGTGGAAATCGAACAGAATGGCAGTGATGTCACCGTCCTCGGCAAAGGGCTCGATCAGCTGGCTGAACCTGCGGAACTCCTTGACGTGGGGAATTCCGGAACGACGATCAGGCTGATGCTCGGCATTTTGGCGGGACGCCCGTTTCACAGCACAGTCGCCGGCGATGAGAGCATCGCCAAAAGGCCGATGAAGCGTGTCACAGAACCGCTTCGAAAAATGGGAGCGAAAATCGACGGCCGCGCCGGAGGGGAATATACACCGCTCTCTGTCCGCGGCGGACATCTGGCAGCGATCGATTTTCAGTCGCCTGTTGCAAGTGCGCAAATCAAATCTGCCGTTTTGCTTGCAGGTCTGCAGGCCGAAGGCGCCACAACGGTGACGGAGCCTCATAAATCAAGAGACCATACGGAACGGATGCTGTCAATGTTCGGTGTCAGCCTTCAGGAAGATGAAACAAGCGTAACAATTGAGGGCGGGCAGCAGCTGAAAGCGGCCGAAGTCTTCGTGCCGGGTGATATTTCATCAGCTGCGTTTTTCCTGGCAGCGGCTTCCCTAGTTCCTGACAGTGAAGTCGTGCTTCGCAATGTCGGACTCAATCCGACCAGGACGGGAATCATCGATGTCTTGAAAGAAATGGGGGCCGATCTTGAAATCGAAGAAAAAAATGCCGGAAACGCCGAGCCGTACGGCGATCTGAGAATCAAAACGTCCTCTTTGAAAGCCGCTGAAATTTCGGGCGATTTGATTCCGCGCCTCATCGATGAAATACCGATCATCGCTCTTCTCGCTACACAGGCTGAAGGAACGACGGTCATCAAAGACGCGGCTGAGCTCAAAGTAAAAGAAACGAACCGAATCGATACCGTCGCCTCAGAGCTGAAAAAAATCGGTGCGAACATCGAGCCGACAGAAGACGGGATGAAGATTCACGGCAGGACGCCTCTTACAGGCGGCGCGAAAGTCTCAAGCCACGGGGACCACCGGATCGGAATGATGCTGGGAATCGCCGCCTGCATCTGCGAGCAGCCGATCGACATTTTACAGCCTGAAGCTGTGAGCGTCTCATATCCTTCGTTTTTTGAACATATTGAAAAGCTTGCAAAAAAAGCCTGAAGCCTTGTGCTCAGGCTTTTTCAGCCCGGAAAATCATGAAAGCCGGGCGTTTGATCATAAAACGAATGTCTCCCGCATAGCTTGTCTTAACAGAATCAATCTGCTTCATACAGGTGTGCGGGCAACATATTTGCCGGAAGCCGCCGCGTGAATTATGATAGTAAGTAACTCACCGCGATATGCCGGCTGATACGGCAGGCGATGAATTGACGAAAGAAAGGGACGTTTAGATTTGAATACTTCGATTCAAGAAGCCATAAAATTAGTTGAAGCAGGCCACCCGGAAAGCGGATTGAAAAAGCTTGCTGATATCGAGTCTGACCTTCATGATGAAGACAAAGCCATAGTAGCTCAGCTGTATTACGAATGGGGCATTGTCGATAAGGCTATCGCCATAGCGAATGATCTCCATGAACTGTATCCGGATGAAACGGAACTGACATGCTTTTATGCCGAACTCCTCATCGAAACCGACCAGGAAGAAAAAGCGCTCAGCGTGCTCGAAACGATTCCGGAAACAGATGAAGCGTACCCGCAGTGCCTGCTTTTAATGGCTGACCTCTATCAGATGCAGGGTCTGTTTGAAGTCAGCGAGCAAAAGCTGTTAAAGGCCCAAGCCATTTTGCCGGATGAGCCGATTATCGATTTTGCCTTGGGAGAGCTGTATTTCACTCAGGGAGCTTACGGCAAAGCGGTCCGTCAATTCAAAAAAGCGGCCGAAGAAGAAGCCGTCATCGGCGGCGTCAATGTGTACCAAAGGCTGGCGGAATCATTAAGTTCATCCGGCGCGTTTGAAGAAGCGCTTGAATGGTATGAAAAAGCCGTCAAGGAGAACCCGGAGCCCAACACACTGTTCGGGTTTGGTTTTACGGCGCTGAAAGCGGGGTATCCTAAAACTGCGATTAAACAACTGACAGAGCTGAAGGAAATGGATCCTGCTTATTCTTCACTTTACAAGCCTCTGGCAAACAGCTTTGAAGCAGAAGGGCTTTATGAAGAAGCATTTGAAACGGCAAAAGAAGGAATCCGCTTCGATGAATTCAACAAAGAGCTTTATCTTTCTGCTGCAAAAGCAGCCTTTAAAACGAAAAGGCATTCGGAAGCGAAAGAGCTGCTTCGTGAAGCGCTCGCGCTGGACCCCGGATTTCTGGAAGCCGTCCATACCCTGCTTGCCCTGTTTCTTGAAGAAGACGACGATGAGAGCATTATTGAACTTGTACAGGAAGTGCGCAAATACGGAGAGGATGATCCGAAGTTCAGCTGGCATCTGGCATCGGCGTTCGCCCGGACAGAGGTGTACGACAAGGCGCGTGAGGAATATGAGAACGCATTTTTGCACTATCGGGATGACGCCGATTTCCTTTACGAATATTCAATGTTTCTGCTAGAAGAAGGACGGCGAAAAGAAGCGCTGCCTCTGCTGAAAAAACTGGCAGAGCTCGACCCGGCAAACGAGGAAGTCCAGGAGACGATTTTCAGAATCGAAGATGAAAATTCCTTTGAATAAGCAGGATATGATCGGTTTGTGTGGAATTTATAAAGTAATACACAAGATGCGATAGAGGAGGGAATAACATGCAGACCCCTGTTTCTGTCAATGAAAAAAAAGATTTTATCCGCTGGTTTCTCAACCATTATCAGCTGAAACGAAGAGAGTGTGTATGGATTCTGAATTATTTAATGAGCCATGACTCGCTGATGGAAAAAGTGCATTTTGTCGAGCAGGCCGAATTTTGTCCGAGGGGCATTATCATGTCTACCCACTGCGTTGAGGAAGTGCCTTTTCGTTTTTATAAAGAAAATGTCATGACGACCGATGCAGAAAAATCATTTCATGATATCAGGCTGAATAAGCAGCAGGATCTCTTTATCCAGCTGAACTTCCGCTCAGCCTATAATTCTCCGGAATATGCGGCGGTACTCGAAGCCAACCCCCATATTCCGAAAGACCTATATGAAAATGAAAAAGATAAAATTGTCGCTGAACAGATTTTGGAGCATTCCATTTCCACTTTTCAGAGACAAAAGCTGCTGCGGGAAATCGATGAAGCGCTTGACCGCCAAGATAAAGAGAGCTTCGAAAAACTAGCTAAACAACTGAGCCAGCTGCGATAATCCGCTGCCAATCAAGCCTTGCCGAGAGCAAGGCTTGTTCAGCTCCGGAGAAAGCGCTGTCAAAACGAGGAGGCCGGGAGCCGTGAAATGGAATACGCACGATGCGGATATTTACTTGAACGCGAAAGAATACATCGATACAGCTGTCATCCCTTTAATATCGGTTAATTTGGGAGATCAGTTTAAATCGGCCGTATCAAAAGGGGAATTTACGTCTATACTTGCAGAAGAACTTGAAAGGCAGCTGAAGGGCAGAATCTATTTGTTTCCGCCCTGTACATATTTAGATGCGAATGAAAAATCGGCGCAGCATATCGCCGATTTAAAAGAAATGGCCGGAAAACATTTTCGCCACATCGTTTTTTTAACGACGGATGAACGCTGGAAGCAGGTGCTCGAAAGCGAGCAAAAGCTGCTGTGGGTTCCGGCGATTCCTCTCGAACATATGAAGGATTCGTTAAAGCAGAAGCTGCTGGAAGACCAAATTGAGCAAATATTGAACATTTTGTTACAATATTGGAACTCTTAATAAAAACACTTACATTTCCTTTGTATAATGATTTTGGGAATGTTGACCTTCCTAAAATATTGATATATTATGAGGGTGTCCTAGTTTCATGAATTTTTTTCTATTTCAGTTATATTGTAGCTGGGGACTTGAGGGGGGATATGAAGATGAGCGAAAAAAGACATCGGGTATCCAGACGTCAGTTTTTAAACTATACGCTGACCGGAGTCGGCGGCTTTATGGCGGCGGGGATGCTCATGCCTATGGTTCGCTTCGCGCTCGATCCGGTTTTAAGGCCGACTGAAGATCAGGACATGGTTCAGGTTGTCAGCGTTGATGAATTGACAAATGAACCGCAGCGCTTCGATTTTAAAATCAAACAAGTGGATGCCTGGTACGAATCGGAAGAATCGAGATCAGCGTGGGTTTTCAAAAGTGGGGACGAAATTGTAGCTTTATCACCGGTTTGTAAACATTTGGGGTGTACGGTCAACTGGAACAGCGATCCTAAAAATCCGAATAAGTTCTTTTGTCCGTGCCATTACGGACTTTATGAAAAGGATGGTACCAACGTGCCCGGAACTCCGCCGCTTGCTCCTTTGGACCGCTATGAGCAAGAGGTTAAAGACGGCTACCTTTACTTAGGGAAAGCCAAGCCGAGGAAGGATGGGTGATCATGCTAAACAAAATTTATGACTGGGTGGACGAAAGACTTGACATTACGCCGCTCTGGCGGGACATCGCCGACCATGAAGTTCCTGAACACGTGAACCCGGCTCACCATTTTTCAGCTTTCGTGTACTGCTTCGGGGGATTGACGTTTTTCGTTACGGTGATTCAGGTGCTGTCCGGCATGTTTTTGACGATGTATTACGTTCCGGATATTAAAAACGCCTGGGAATCTGTTTATTATTTGCAGAATGAAGTGGCGTTCGGACAGATTGTAAGGGGAATGCACCACTGGGGTGCAAGCTTGGTCATTGTGATGATGTTTCTTCATACGCTCAGGGTTTTCTTCCAGGGGGCCTATAAGAAGCCGAGAGAGCTGAACTGGATTGTCGGCGTTTTGATCTTCTTTGTCATGCTCGGTTTAGGTTTTACAGGCTACCTTTTGCCTTGGGATATGAAAGCTCTGTTTGCGACAAAAGTAGGTTTGCAGATTGCTGAGGCGACGCCGCTGATCGGCTCGGAAATTAAAACGCTGCTTGCCGGTCATCCGGATATTGTCGGCGCTCAGACGTTGACGCGCTTTTTTGCCATACACGTCTTTTTCCTGCCAGCCGCTCTGTTCGGACTGATGGCTGCACACTTTATCATGATTCGCAAGCAAGGAATTTCTGGGCCGCTGTAAGCGAGCGACTCAATTGAGAAGGAGGGGATGGCATGAAGAGGGGAAAAGGGATGAAGTTTGTCGGTGATTCACGGATCCCGGCGGAAAGAAAACCGAATATTCCAAAAGATTATTCCGAATTTCCAGGGAAAACGGAAGCGTTCTGGCCGAATTTCCTGTTGAAAGAATGGATGGTCGGGGCGGTTTTCCTTGTCGGTTTTCTCGTGCTGACCATCGTGCATGAGCCTCCGCTCGAGCGGATGGCAGATCCGACCGATACCGGCTACATACCTTTGCCAGACTGGTATTTTCTATTTCTTTACCAATTGCTGAAATACGAATATGCTGCCGGGCCGTATACGGTGGTCGGCGCAATTATTATCCCGACAATTGCATTCGGAGCGCTATTATTGGCACCGTTTCTTGACAGAGGCCCTGAAAGAAGGCCGTTTAAACGCCCGGTTGCCGTAGGGTTGATGCTTTTGGCAATTTCAGCGACGATTTTCTTAACATGGCAGTCCGTTGTCACCCACGACTGGGCCGCTGCTGAAGAGCAGGGTAAGATCAAGGAAGAGGCCAATATAGATACGAGTGCAGCAGGGTATAAGATTTATCAGGAGCAAGGCTGTATTTCGTGCCATGGAGACAACATGCAGGGAGGAGCGGCAGGCCCGTCTCTCGTTGACAACGGCTTGTCTCCGGAAGAGATTGCGAAAATCGCCAAGGAAGGAAAAGGCGAAATGCCTGCTGGCGTTTTTAAAGGATCTGATAAAGAGCTTAAAGAACTGTCTAAATTCATCTCCGAAACAACGGCGAAATAAAACGGTTGTCAAGTTGATGAAGGCAGGCTATACTCTTGATAGAGCTGAAGCTGACGCCAAGTCAGCCTCTCGGGCTGTCGACGATGTCGATGGCCTTTTCAATTTTGACCGCTGCTGATCGTGAACCGTACGGAAGCCGGAAAGGCCGCTGCTTCTTGGCGCACGTTTCTGCGGTCAGTCTGTGAAGCTGACTCGGCGGCGGCTTTTTTTATTTAAAGAGACTGTGAGTTGATTGCTTTGAAACTGATTTCCTACATGCTCGCTCAAAAGCCGCTGCTTCTGCTGCTTTTGATCATTAATTTCTTCGGTACGGTTTACGGGTATTACTGGTACCTTCCGCAACTGACGAATACGCCTGCGAAATTTCTGATTTTCGTTCCCGACAGCCCGACGGCGACATTGTTTTTTTTATTTGTTCTCATCGGACTTTTATTGGGAAGGAATGCTCCTCTCTTTGAGGCGCTTGCGCTTGTTACGCTCGTCAAATACGGGCTGTGGGCGGTTGTGATGAATATTCTTGTGCTTGCGGTGTCCGGAAGCCTCCATTGGACGGGCTATATGCTGATCGCGTCGCATTTCGCAATGGCTGTGCAAGGCGTGCTGTACGCCCCTCATTACCGGTTTAAAGGGTGGCATTTGGCGCTTGCGGCTGTTTGGACGCTGCATAATGATGTCATTGATTACTTGTTTGGCATGATGCCGAATTATTCAATGCTCGATCAATATATGCCGCAGATCGGCTATTTTACATTTTGGCTCAGTATCGCTTCGATCGCTTTGGCCTATTACTTGGTTTTGTCCCGGAAAGCTTTTAAGCTGTAACACGGATTCACAATCTAGGTCTAACCTTGTCCCTCTCTTCATACGCTTTAATAGAAGGAGTGGGAGGGACCGTAATGATACGAAAGGTGATCCTTTGCATGATGCTTGCGCTTGTTTTTCCTGCGGCCGGTTTAAAAGCGAAAGAATCATTGGCTTTGCAGGAATTGACGGAACTGTCAGATACGGTATTCCAGCTAACAAGGCAGTCTCAATATGAGGAAGCGGTACAAATTCTTCAATACTTTGAAAAACGGCTGAAAGCAGCGGAGAATGGGGAAACAGAGGGTATTATGACAGGCTCGGAAATCCGCCAGGTCAGTCTGGCCTACCATGATACGCTGAAAAGGCTGGAAAGCGAAGATGTCGCACAGCAGGAGAAATTTAAAGCCGCTGCCCAGTTTAGAATGCTGATGGACGCCATAGAATCTGACCATGATCCGCTGTGGAGCAGTTTGAAAAAGCCGATCATGGATTCTTTCAGCGCTTTGAAGGCCGGGATTCAGAAAGAAGACAACCTGACATTCAGGGAAAAGTGGAATCATTTTTTATCCTTGTATGATACGATTTATCCAAGCTTAACGATTGATGTTTCGCCAAAGCAGTTAAAAAGCGTCTCCAACCATATTGCAGTCGTGGAAAACGGGGGCTTTCAGCAAATGACGGAAAGCAGCAAGCTGGAAAGGCTGACGCTTTTGGAAAAAGATTTGGAAGATGTGTTTGATCAAGTAGAAGAAGATGATGCAGACCCTTCACTGTTATGGGTCATCCTGACGACAGGAAGCATTATCCTCTCGACGCTGACATATGTCGGTTTCAGAAAGTATAAAGCTGAAGAGGACAGGCGCAGAAAAAGAGAAAAAGATTGGCCGAAATAAGAAGCTCCGCTGATCGCGAGCTTCTTTTTTTTGCTGACCTTCAATCAGCGTGTGATGGGATTTTTGTTCTCATCAAGCGTAAACCCTTCTCCCAGAACGTCGTGTACGTCGCTTACGGCTACAAAAGCGTGCGGGTCGACCGAGGTAATCACGTTTTTCAGCTGGAAAACCTCATTTTTCGGAACGACGCAGTAGAGAACGTCCCGCTCTGTTTTCGTATATGACCCCTGACCTTTTAAAACCGTGACGCCTCTTTCCATTTCTTCAATGATTTTGCGCTGGATCTGGTCGTTCTTTTCAGAGATGATGGTGGCGCCTTTTGCAGCATAACCGCCTTCCTGCATAAAATCGATGACCTTTGAGGCGACAAATACGGCAACAAGCGTGTACATCGCTTCCTTATAGGAGAGGTAAAAAATAAGGGATAATGTAATGACGCAGGCGTCAAACACAAACATGGCTTTGCCCATCGGCACTTGAAAATATTTGTTGATCAGCCGCACAATAATATCGACGCCGCCCGTCGTTCCGCCGTATCTGAAAATAATGCCCAATCCGGTACCGATAAACACGCCTGCAAAAAGAGCCGCGAGCGCAAGATCGTTTTGTAGCGGCATATGAATCTGGAAGCGCTGAAAAATCCATAAAAACACCGACAGACTGACTGTGCCGAGAATGGTATATGAGAAGACCGTTCTGCCGAGGAGTTTCCAGCCGATGAAGAAGACCGGGATGTTCAGCACCAGATTGGATATGGAAGGATCGATGTTAAACAGGAAATAAAGCAGCAGGGTAATGCCGGTAAAACCGCCTTCCGACAAGTTGTTCTGCATATTAAAATGAACGAGTCCAAAGGAAAAAACAGCGGCGCCTGCTAAAATAAACAGGACGTTTTTCATTCTGATGTCTCCGAACATAAAAAAACTCCTTTCCTTCCATAAGCTGGCGTTAATATTATAGTGTATCCGTTTTAAAACAGCAAACCCGTCTTAAACATTTGTCAAACTTGTTTGAATTCGCTAACATGTAAGAGATGACAGGAGGTTTTGTCAGCATGACGAAAGAAAAAACGATGAAAGATATACAGCGTGAGGTTGACGAATATATCGGCCAGTTTAAAGAAGGCTATTTCAGTCCGCTTGCCATGATGGCCAGGCTGACGGAAGAGCTTGGCGAACTGGCGAGGGAAATCAACCATCATTACGGTGAAAAACCGAAGAAAAAAACCGAATCGGAAAAAAAGATCGATGAAGAAATCGGCGACGTATTGTTCGTTTTAGTTTGTCTTGCGAATTCGCTTCATATATCATTGGATGAAGCGCATGATATGGTCATGGAGAAGTTCAACACCCGTGACAAAGACCGCTGGACAAGAAAAGAAGAAGGAAAGTAGAGGAGAATCAAGATGCAAAAGGAGACCATTAAAATCGCAATAGCAGGACCGCGCGGAAGAATGGGAAGCGAAGCGGTCAAACTTGTTGAAGATACCGCACATTTTGAGCTTGTCGGTGCAATCGACCGTACATATAACCGTGAAAAGCTGTCAGACGTGATGATATCAAGTTCAGAAGCCGTCATTTACACCGATATTACCGAATGCTTTTCAGAAACGGCTCCGGACGTTCTGATTGATTTGACAACGCCGGAAATCGGCAAGCTACATACAAAAATCGCGCTGGAGCACGGCGTCCGTCCTGTTGTGGGAACGACAGGATTTTCTGAGAGTGACCTGAACGAGCTTATGGAACTGACCGACGAGAAGGGGATCGGAGCCATCATCGCGCCAAACTTCGCGCTCGGAGCCGTGTTGATGATGAAGTTTTCGCAAATGGCTGCCAACTATTTTACCGATGTCGAAATCATTGAACAGCACCATGATCAAAAGCTTGACGCACCAAGCGGAACGGCCTTGAAAACGGCGGAAATGATTTCGGCTGTTCGCGAAGCGAAAACGCAGGGGCATCCGGATGAAAAAGAAATTCTGCCGGGAGCAAGAGGAGCCGATCAAAACGGAATCCGTCTCCACAGCGTTCGTCTGCCGGGATTGATCGCCCATCAGGAAGTGATGTTCGGCGGAGACGGCCAAACCTTGAAAATCCGTCATGATTCATACAACCGCGCATCTTTTATGTCTGGTGTGAAACTGGCTGTTGAACAAGTGATGAAAATCGATCAGCTTGTCTACGGCCTTGAAAATATCATAGAGTAACAAGAAGGGGGAAATCGCTTTGAAAATCGCCTTAATTGCCCATGACCGAAAAAAACAGGACATGATTCAGCTGACGACCGCTTATAAAGATATTTTAAAAAAGCACGAGCTGTTTGCGACAGGGACGACCGGTTTAAAAATCACCGAAGCGACAGGGCTGCCCGTCGTGCGTTTTCAATCGGGACCGCTTGGCGGAGACCAGCAGATCGGTGCTTTAATCGCGAAAAATGACATCGACCTTGTGATTTTTCTGAGAGACCCGCTGACGGCCCAGCCGCACGAACCTGATGTGTCAGCTCTTATCCGCTTGTCTGACGTTTATGCCATTCCGCTCGCCACCAATATGGGAACGGCGGAAATCTTGATCCGATCTGTCGAGGAAGGCGCGTTTGAATTCAGAAACATTGTCCACGGCGGGGATCGAGATGCTTGATATACTGGCTTTCGGCGCGCACAGCGATGATGTAGAAATCGGCATGGGAGGAACCATTGCCAAATATACTAAAAAAGGCTTTCAAATTGGCATCTGCGATTTAACCCAGGCTGAACTGTCTTCAAACGGAACAGTCGAAACGAGAAAAAGCGAAGCGGCGCAGGCGGCCGACATTCTCGGCGCCAGCGCGCGGATTTCCCTCACGCTGCCGGACAGGGGGCTGTTTCCCAGCCAGGAGGCGATCAGGGAAGCGGTTGCCGTCATTCGAAAACATAAGCCGAAGCTTGTCTTTGTCCCTTATCCGAAGGACCGGCATCCCGATCACGGGCACGCAGCGGAAATCGTCGAAGAAGCGGTCTTTTCCGCTGGAATACATAAATACGAAGATGCAGAAAAACAGCCGGCCCATAAAGTCCAAAACGTGTACTACTATATGATCAACGGTTTTCACAAACCTGAATTTGTCATCGACATTTCCGAAACGATCAATCAAAAAAAGGAAAGCCTTGCTGCTTATCAGAGCCAGTTCACCCGTTCCCGGCAGTCGGTTGAAACACCGCTGACGAACGGATATATTGAAACGGTCGAAGCAAGGGAAAAGCTTTTGGGAAAAGAGGTCGGCGTCGCATACGCGGAAGGGTTTTTTTCAAAGCGGACTCTTCTGTTAAACAACGATTTATTTGGGGGCGGATGATGAAACAGTTAAAAATCGGAATCACATGTTATCCGAGTGTCGGAGGATCAGGAATTATCGCTACCGAACTCGGCAAGCTCCTTGCGGAAAAAGGACATGAAATTCATTTTATTACATCAAGTGTTCCGTACAGGCTCAATAAAGTGTATTCCAACATCTATTTTCACGAAGTCGAAGTCAATCAATATGCCGTGTTTAAGCACCCGCCGTATGATTTGGCTTTGGCCAGCAAAATGGCGGAGGTGGCGAAGCGGGAACAGCTTGATGTTCTGCATGCCCACTACGCGGTGCCTCACGCGATTTCCGCTTTTTTAGCGAAGCAAATGCTGAACGGAAACATTAAAACGGTCACAACGCTGCACGGCACAGATATAACCGTTCTCGGCTATGATCCGTCTTTAAAAGATCTGATCAAGTTTGCGATCGAGTCGTCTGACCGCGTAACAGCGGTTTCTTCAGCTCTTGCCGCGCAAACGTACGATTTGATCAAACCGAACAAAAAAATCGAAACGATCTATAATTTTGTGGATGAGCGCGTGTATTTAAAAAAGCAGGAGCATCATTCGCTGAAAGAGCAGTACGGCATTGCCCCTGATGAAAAAGTGATCATCCACGTATCCAATTTCAGACAGGTGAAGCGCGTGCAGGACGTCATCCATGTCTTCAGCCGCATTGTCAAACGAATGAAGTCGAAGCTGATTCTCGTCGGCGACGGGCCGGAGATGACCGTGATCTGCCAGCTTGTCAGACAGCTCGGACTAAAAGATGATGTTCTTTTCCTGGGCAAACAGGACAGCGTAGAAGAGCTTTACGCCATCAGCGATTTAAAGCTGCTTTTGTCCGAGAAGGAAAGCTTCGGTTTAGTGCTGCTGGAGGCGATGGCCTGCGGCGTTCCGTGCATCGGCACCAATATCGGAGGGATTCCCGAGGTGATCAAAAACGGTAAATCCGGTTACTTGGTCGATGTAGGAGATATTGAAGGCGCAGCTCGTAAAGCGCTCCATTTGCTGACTGATGAAAGCCTGCAGCGCCAGTTTGCGGAAGCGGCGCTAGAAAGCATCAAGGAGCGCTTTTCTTCCAGTAAAATCATCGCGCAATATGAAGAAATTTATCAACAATTAACAGACGGGGAGTGTGACAATGGAGGATCTCTTTTTGAAGGCTCTTCCTCTCCTTCGTGAGCTGAAAAAACACGGCCGGCAGGCCTACTTTGTAGGCGGATCTGTCAGGGATGCCCAAATGAACCGGGATATCGGTGATATTGACATCGCTACAGATGCATCCCCGGAAGAAATTGAAGCCATTTTTCCGAAAACCGTTGATGTCGGAAAGGAACACGGAACCATCATCGTCCTCTTTGAAGGAGAATCCTATGAGGTGACGACCTTTCGCGCAGAGCTTGAGTACGAGGATTACAGAAGGCCGAGCGGCGTTCAGTTTATCAAATCGCTGAAAGAAGACCTGAAGAGGCGGGACTTGACGATTAATGCCATGGCGATGGATGAACAGGGGAGACTGATCGACTATTTCGGCGGACTCCGCGACATACGGGAAAAATTGATTCAAACGGTCGGCGACCCGGCGGAGCGTTTTCACGAAGATGCGCTACGCATGCTGCGGGCGCTCCGTTTTATGAGTCAGCTCGAGTTTGAGCTTTCTCCAAATACAAAAAAAGCGATTTGCGAAAACCGTCTGCTCTTGGCTCATATTTCTACAGAGCGGAAAACGGTTGAATTCGAAAAGCTTTTAAAAGGAAAAGCGGCGGACAGGGCTTTGGAAGCGGCGGCTGAAACAGGGCTTTACAAAGAGCTTCCGGGGCTGGACGGCAAAAAGGAGCGCGTTCTGGCTGCCCGTGCTTTTCCTTTTTACCAACTTCAAAAAAGAGCGGATATATGGGCGGCTTTCATTCACATGATATCACTCGATTCCGCTGAGGCTCACCAGTTTTTAAAAGGGTGGAAGCTTCCGGGGAAAGTCATAAAACAGGCGCTCCTGACGGCTGAACGAATCGATCAAAAATGGGATGCCGTCTCGATGTATGAGGCGGGGGAAGAGACGCTGCTGTCCGCTTCCGCCATCCGCAGCTTAAGGGACAAGCAGGCAATCGATGAAAAGCGGCTGGCTGAAATCAGACAGTCGTACCGCGCGCTTCCGATTAAAAGCCTGAAAGACCTGGCGGTGTCTGGAAGCGATTTGTTGAATTTCAGAAAGAAGCCGGCCGGGAAATGGGTGTCCGATGATTTGAAACGGATTGAGCGGGCCGTGTTAAACGGGGAGCTTGCCAATCAAAAAAAAGCCATAGAGGAGTGGCTGGATTCATGCAGTCAAATTTAAGAAAGAAACTCATTCAATTGTTTACAGAGGCCGACGGCGAATTCATTTCAGGCCAGAAAATCAGCGAAGAGCTCGGATGCTCAAGGACCGCCGTTTGGAAGCATATCGAAGATCTGAGAAAATCGGGATATGAACTTGAAGCGGTCCGAAAGCTCGGCTATAAAATGATAAAAAAACCTGACAAAATCACCGAAGATGAAATCAGGCTCGGGTTAAAAACGAAAAAAATGGGACAGACCATCCATTTTCAGGATGTCGTCTCATCAACTCAAAAAATCGCCCATGAGCTAGCAAACAACGGTGCGCCGGAAGGAACGATCATCGTTGCCGACAAGCAGACTGAAGGAAGGGGAAGAATGGCGAGAGCATGGCATTCCCCAGAAGGAAACGGCATTTGGATGAGCATCATTTTAAGACCTGAAATGCCCGTGCAAAAAACGCCGCAGCTGACGCTTTTAGCCGCAGTCGCGATCGTTCAGGCAGTCGAAGAGCAAACCGGCATCGCAGCTGAAATCAAATGGCCGAACGATATTTTGATCAACCGCAAAAAAGTCGTCGGGATCTTAACCGAACTGCAGGCGGAAGCCGATCAGGTCCATTCTGTCATCGTCGGAATGGGGATCAACGTCAATCAGCTTGCTGGCGACTTTCCGGAAGAATTAAAAGAAACAGCGACAAGCCTTCGTCTCGCAAGCGGTGAAAAAATCGACAGAGCCGCTTTGATTCAAACGATAATGGCGGCATTTGAAAAAAGGTATGAAGACTATCTCGCCTACGGTTTCGAACCGATCAAGCTTTTATGGGAGAGCTACGCTTTGAGCCTGAACCGTGAATTGACGGCCAGAACGCTGAACGGAACGTTTCACGGCAAAGCGCTGGGAATAGACGAAGAAGGCGTCTTGATCCTGGAAACGAGTGACGGCATCAAAAAAATATACTCCGCCGATATCGATATAAATCCGTCATAGTTGGAAGGATCCATGCGTTTTTGGTATACTTCGGATGGGCAGTATCCTGTAGGAACTGCACCTGGAAAACATGCAACTGATAAAAAACAGTCTGCCTTGATCCAAAAAGGACTGGGACAGAGGGATGATTCTTGCCGAACACGGACGATTCGAAATCCTTCTTCTTGCCGGAAGGTTTTTTTGCTGTCCGAAAAGATGCTCATGCAAGCACGGCAGCTCATCTCCTCTGAAAAAGAGGAGGAGAAAACATGAAGACAAAGATTGATTTTCTAAAAATGAAACAAGAGGGAGAGCCGATCGTCATGCTGACGGCCTACGATTACCCGGCGGCAAAGCTTGCCGAACAGGCCGGCGTCGATATGATTCTTGTCGGCGATTCGCTCGGCATGGTTGTGCTCGGCCTTGATTCGACCGTATCTGTGACGGTCGCTGATATGATCCACCATACAAAAGCCGTAAAACGCGGGGCAAAAGATACGTTTGTGGTGACGGATATGCCGTTTATGTCTTATCACTGCTCTTTGGAAAGCGCTCTGAATAATGCCGCGGCGATCGTTCAGGAAAGCGGAGCCGATGCTTTGAAGCTTGAAGGCGGTGACGGTGTATTTGAGACGATCACGGCTTTAACACGCGGCGGAATACCTGTTGTCAGCCACTTAGGCTTGACTCCTCAATCCGTCGGTGTCTTGGGAGGCTATAAAGTTCAGGGGAAAGATGAAGAAAGCGCCCGCAAGCTGATTGAAGACAGCAGGCGCTGTGAAGAAGCAGGCGCAATTGCGCTCGTTCTCGAATGCGTCCCGGCAGCGCTCGCTGAACAGATTTCAAAGGAGCTCACGATTCCTGTCATCGGCATTGGAGCAGGCCCTGGTACAGACGGACAAGTTCTCGTTTACCACGATGTTGTTGGACACGGAGTAAGCCGGACGCCTAAATTTGTAAAACAGTATGTGCAAATCGATCAGCCGCTTGAACAAGCGCTTCGAGGATATGTTGAGGATGTCAGAAGCCGCGTGTTTCCTGAAGATGCTCATTCATTCCGTATCGATCAGCAAGTTCTTGAAGGATTATACGGAGGGAAATAAGCATGATTCAGATCCATACAGCAAAAGATATACAAAATGTAACGAAAAATTATCGCAAAGAAGGCAAAACGATCGGTTTTGTGCCGACAATGGGCTTCCTTCATGAAGGCCATATGTCGCTTGTGGAAAAAGCGCGAAAAGACAATGATATTGTCGTGATGAGCATTTTTGTCAATCCTATGCAGTTCGGTCCGGGTGAAGACTATGAAGCGTACCCGAGAGATATCGAAAGGGACCGGCAGCTTGCGGCTGACGGAGGAGTGGACATCTTGTTCACTCCTGAGCCTGAAGAAATGTACGGTCAGGAGCCGACGGTTACCGCAAGCGTGAAAAAGCGGACGGACGTCCTTTGCGGCCGTTCAAGGGAAGGTCATTTCGACGGTGTCGCAACAGTGCTCACAAAGCTGTTCAATCTCACCTTTCCGACAAGGGTTTATTTTGGCATGAAAGATGCGCAGCAGGTTGCCGTTGTCGACGGGCTGATCAACGACTTTTTCATGGATATTGAGCTGATCCCGGTTGAAACAAAACGGGAAGAAGACGGGCTTGCCAAAAGCTCAAGAAATGTCAACCTGCGAGCAGAAGAACGGCAGGAAGCACCCGCTCTCTATCAAGCCCTTCAGCGCGGCGCCGAGCTGATCCGTGATGGAGAGAGGGATGCGGAAGCTGTTAAGCGAGAGGTTCGGAGCATTCTTGAAAAAACGAGCGGTGTCATCGATTATGCGGATATTTATTCATATCCCGATCTGGAGATCAGGGAGCCATTGACTGGAAAAGTCATCATAGCGGTTGCCGTTCAGTTTTCCAAAGCCCGCTTAATTGATAATATCATCGTCGATATCCCGGCAGATCAAAAGGAGGATTTATGATGTACCGTACGTTAATGAGCGCAAAACTTCACAGAGCGAGAGTGACGGAAGCCAATTTGAACTACGTCGGCAGCGTGACAATTGATGAAGATTTGCTGGATGCCGTCGGAATGATGGCAAATGAAAAAGTGCAAATTGTGAATAATAATAACGGGGCCCGGCTGGAAACGTACATCATTCCCGGTGAAAGGGGGAGCGGCGTCGTTTGTTTAAACGGAGCTGCCGCCCGCCTTGTTCAAGTGGGAGATGTCGTCATCATCGTTTCTTATGCCATGATGTCTGAAGAGGAAGCAAAGACCCATAAGCCGAAGGTTGCCGTTTTGAACGAGAGAAACGAAATCGAGGAAATGCTGGGTCAGGAGCCCGCCCGTACCATTCTGTAGCCCCCTTGCCTTTAGGGGGCTTTCATATCGTTTAGAAAGAGTAGAAGGCGAAGCTTTTTCCCCGCATCTTTCTAAAACGTGTTACACTTTTGTCGAAGGTATCGAAATTGAGGTGTCCATTGAATGAACAATCAACGATATGTGGTCATTGATGTGGAAACGACAGGGAATTCGCCGAAAAAAGGCGACAGAATCATTCAAATTGCAGCGGTTGTGATTGAAAATGGACAAATGACCGAACGTTTCTCCAAATATGTGAATCCCAATCAGCCGATTCCCGCTTTTATCGAGCAGCTGACGGGAATTTCGAATGAAATGGTTGAAAATGAAGAGCCATTTTCGGCGATTGCCGAAGATATTTTTGAGCTGCTTCAAGACAGCTGTTTTATCGCTCATAACATTCATTTTGATCTTGCTTTTGTAAAGTATGAGCTGCAGCAGGCCGGTTTTGGCGAGCTTGAATGCAGCGTTCTCGATACGGTGGAGCTTTCGAGAATCGTTTTTCCGGGTTTTGACGGCTATAAATTGACTGAGCTGAGCGAAGAGCTTCAGATTCGCCATGAAAACCCGCACAGGGCTGACAGCGATGCGGAAGTGACCGCTTTGATCTTTTTACATATGATGGACAGACTGAAAAGGCTGCCGATTCCGGTTTTGAAATCAATCAGACGTCTATCCTGGCATTTGATCAGTGACGCGCAGGAGCTTTTTGACGGCTTGATCGCTGAAAAAGGTGCCGATGCCGAACTTGATGCCGGCTTTATGAAGGTTGGTTCCTTTGTGATCAGGACCCCTGAAGACGAGGATGAAGAGGCCGGTCATAAGAGCCGGGACCCGCAGACAGAGCCGCTTATTTGGGAAAAAGACGGCGGGCTTTCTTCATTGAACGACCGGTTTGACAAGAGAGAAGGACAGACGAAAATGATGCGGGAGGTCTGGACCGCTTTTCAAAATCATGAGCATGCTCTGATCGAAGCTGCCACTGGAATCGGAAAAACGCTCGGATATCTCGTGCCGGCTGCAATCCGCGCCAAGCAAACAGGCAAGCCGGTCGTGATCAGCACATATACGACATTGCTTCAGCAACAGATGATCAACCGTGATATCCCGCTTTTGGAAAAGATTTTTCCTTTCCCGGTCAAAGCCGCGGTTTTAAAGGGCCGCTCTCATTATTTATCCATTCGCAAGTTCAAGCATATTTTACAGGAAGATGATGACAATTATGATAGCGTCCTTGCAAAAGCGCAAATTCTCGTCTGGCTGACAGATACAGAAACGGGCGATTTATCGGAAATTAATCTTCCGTCAGGCGGAAAGCTTCTGTGGGACAGACTGGCATATGATTCGCATTCATATGCAGAAAACAGCAGCTTAAGGAAACTGTGTTTTTATGAGAGAGCCAAAGCGCGGGCGCAGAAGGCTGATATGATCATTACCAATCATGCGCTTCTGTTGACTGACGAAGCCAATCAGCGAATTCATACCGGTGATGCCGATACGTTTGTTATTGATGAAGCCCATCACTTTGAACGCGCAGCGGGCGAGCAGTATGGGGCAAGAGCAGACTATGTCTTTCTCCATAAAAGGTTGATGCGGCTCGGCACCCTCAAACAAAGGGGGATTTTAAAAAAAGCCGAACGCCTCTACCGGTCAGCAGGCATTTCACCAGAATCTTTTTTCCAAATGGACGAATGGCTCGCTCAGCTTCTTGAAGAAAGCGATCTGTTCTTTACGGCTGTTCATTCTTTTGTCAAGCGGAGGAAACCAAGAAACGATCTCAACCGTCTCTTATATAAGATCGGCGAAATCGGTGAAAGCAGGGCATGGAACAGGCTTGAAGAAAGCGCGAGAAGACTGTGTTCCTTGCTGTATGACATGCACCGGCTGTTTTCGGATCAAAAGAAAAGCCTCGCTGAAAAACAGGCTTCCTTCACCAGCCGCCAGGTGTTTTTGTTAGAGGAATACGATTCATGCATGGACGACCTTGAAGAATATCGAAAGACGCTCGCCCGCTTGATGTTTGACCCTGTCGAAGATGAGGTCGTCTGGATTGAAATTGACGCGAAGGGCGCAAAAAACGCCGCGGCCATTTACGCTCAGCCGCTTGATACAAGCGAAATTCTGGCCGACCGGTTTTTCACCGAGAAAAAAAGTGTTGTGCTCACATCGGGGACGCTTGTCGTCGAGAACTCATTTGACTATATGATCAAAAAGCTCGGTTTAAGCGATTTCTATCCGAGGACCTTGCAAATCGAGGCGCCTTTTTCTTATGATAAGCATATGAACATCATGATTCCGACGGATGTCAGCCCGATTCAAAACGATCCTGAAGACTATATTCGAGATGTCTCACGTTATGTCAAGGCGCTTGCAAAACAGAAAAACGCCAAAGTGCTCGTCCTGTTTACGTCTCATGATATGCTGCGAGATGTCTACCATGCAATAAAACAAGAGGAAGACTTTCCTTGTCAGCTCCTTGCACAGGGGATTTCCGGCGGAAGCCCCGTCAAGGTTATGAAATTGTTTAGATCGTATCCCCATGCGGTTCTTCTCGGAACGAACCATTTTTGGGAGGGCGTTGACTTTCCGGGTGACGAGCTGACGACGCTGGTCATCGCAAGGCTGCCGTTCAGGCCGCCAGACCACCCCGTTGAATCAGCCAAGTGTGACCGGGCAAAGAGAAGGGGAGAAAGCCCGTTTCAAGCGGTATCTCTGCCGGAAGCTGTCCTGGCATTCAGGCAGGGCATCGGCAGGCTGCTTCGCTCGGAGAAAGACAGCGGAACGGTCGTGATTCTCGACCGCCGCATCCGAACCTCTTCCTACGGTACGGTGTTTATGAAGGCTCTGCCCCCTGCAAAAGTCATGGAGCCTACATTCCTTGAACTTGAAGCCTACATAGCCGGGAAAAACGGCTAAAAGCCGCATAAAGCGGCTCTTAAATGGTGTGGATTAAGGTTTTATTTTTTAGGCTGTTTATTTAAACGGTTATCCCGTTGTAACAACTAGTATGGCTTTAGGCACAGAGAGTATGAATTACAATTATTGTTTCGTTCGGAGGTATTTGAAAAATGGAAAACAAAATCGAAATTTTATCTACCGTAAGCGTCGAGCATTCAGAAGACCTGTATAAAATCGTCGACCTTTTGAACCGCACGCTCAAACGCGATGATCTCATGTTCGGCCTCGCTCTCGATGAAGAAGATCAAAAACAGGCCATTTTTACGATTTATCGTACTTAGGAGCAGAAAATGGGCAAAAAAACATTAATTTTCATACTGATATTTGGTATTATCTTTTTAACAGCACTTCTTGCGGGAGCGAATGTCTACCGTACCGCTATGGATCAGAAAGAAAGCGGCCACGAGCAGGCTGCCGAAACAGCCAAGCAGGAAGCAGGCTTAAAACAAGTTGACAGCGTGGAGACGTTTGTCGGCAAAGAAAAGCAGTACATTGTCACAGGGACGGACAAAAAAGGCGGCAAAATGTATGTTTGGGTGCCTGCTGACAAAAAGCAGAAAACGATTTACAAAAAAGCGGCAGACGGCATTACCGGCCGCCAGGCTTCAAAAGCGGTTCAGGATGAAGGCCTTGTGTCTGAGCTTAAAGAGGTGCACCTTGCAAGGGAAGGCAATGTTCTATTGTGGGAAGTTACATACTTAAATAAAGATGGGCAGTACAGTTTAAGCTATGTGGACTTTATAAACGGAAAAATTCACAAAAATATTACGCCTTAGACGAAACAGGGGGAAATCGAGTTGAATCTAGCTAAAAGAGTATCAGCGTTAACACCATCTGCAACACTGGCAATCACTGCAAAAGCAAAAGATTTAAAAGCGGCAGGGCACGACGTCATCGGTCTTGGGGCGGGTGAACCGGATTTTAATACGCCTGAGCACATCATTGAGGCGGCTGTCCGTTCGATGAATGAAGGACATACCAAATACACGCCTTCCGGAGGTCTTGCGGCGCTGAAAGACAGCATCCGCGAAAAATTCAAGCGCGATCAGGGAATCGAGTACCGCCAATCTGAAGTTATCGTGTGCACAGGTGCAAAGCATGCTCTTTACACCCTATTTCAAGTGCTCCTCGACGAAGGGGACGAAGTGATTATTCCGACTCCGTACTGGGTCAGCTATCCTGAACAAGTCAAGCTTGCAGGCGGCAAACCGGTATTTGTGGAAGGCCTTGAGGAAAACAGCTTCAAAATTTCTCCGGAGCAGCTTGAAAAAGCCGTCACGGAAAAAACGAAGGCTGTGATCATCAATTCCCCAAGCAATCCGACAGGCATGATGTATACGGAAGAAGAGCTGAAAGCGCTCGGTGAAGTATGCCTTCGCCGCAACATTCTAATCGTATCTGATGAAATATATGAAAAGCTGATTTACGGCGGAAAAAAACATGTATCCATCGCACAGCTTTCTCCAGAACTTAAAAATCAAACCGTAATCATCAACGGGGTTTCCAAGTCACACAGCATGACCGGCTGGAGAATCGGGTATGCGGCAGGCAGCGAACCGATCATTAAAGCGATGACGAACCTTGCCAGCCACAGCACGTCAAATCCGACATCTGTCGCACAATACGGAGCCATTGCCGCTTACAATGGACCAAACGAGCCTGTTGAAGAGATGAGAAAAGCTTTTGAAGATCGGCTGAACAAGGTGTATGAACTGCTTGTTGACATTCCGGGATTGACATGCCTGAAGCCTGAAGGGGCCTTCTACTTGTTCCCGAATGCAAAAAAAGCGGCAGAATCGTGCGGCTTTTCAAGCGTTGATGAATTCGCCGAAGCGCTTTTGGAAGAAGAAAAAGTTGCGATCGTTCCCGGTTCAGGGTTCGGCGCACCGGACAACATCCGTCTGTCGTATGCGACATCCCTGTCACTTTTGGAAGAAGCGGTCGCACGGATTCGCCGCTTTGTCGTGAATCGCAGCCGCTAGAAGCAGAAAGCGTCCGCAGCTGGACGCTTTTTGCATGCACGCAAGCTGCATTGACCTGATCGAATCAAAAAAGGTATAATATACGTTATGGACGTCAGAAAGAATGAGGGCTTGACCGAATTCTTTCGTGTTTTGGAGGGAAACGATAGTGAAAACAACAATAAACCAAGTGTACAAGCATGTTGGTGAAGAAGTAACAATCGGCGCTTGGATCGCCAACAAACGCTCAAGCGGCAAAATTGCGTTTTTGCAGCTTAGAGACGGGACAGGCTTTATCCAAGGAGTCGTCGTCAAAGCGGAAGTGGACGAAGAAACATTTCAAGCCGCTAAATCTGTCACACAGGAAACATCTTTATATGTAAAAGGCGTCGTCAAAAAAGACGAGCGTTCGCCACTCGGCTACGAGCTTGCAGTCACATCGCTTGAAGTCATCCATGAAGCGACAGATTATCCGATTACGCCAAAAGAACACGGAACAGAATTTTTGATGGATCACAGACATTTGTGGCTCCGTTCAAAACGGCAGCACGCAACGATGAAAATCCGCAATGAAATCATTCGCGCTACATACGAATTTTTCAATAAGGAAGGCTTTGTTAAAGTCGATCCTCCGATTTTGACGGGAAGCGCACCTGAAGGAACGACAGAGCTTTTTGCGACAAAGTATTTTGACGAAGATGCCTACCTTTCGCAAAGCGGCCAGCTTTACATGGAAGCTGCTGCAATGGCTTTAGGAAAAGTCTTTTCATTCGGGCCGACTTTCAGAGCTGAGAAATCAAAAACGAAGCGCCATCTGATTGAATTCTGGATGATCGAACCGGAAATGGCGTTTGTCGAATTCAATGAAAACCTTGAAGTTCAAGAGAACTATGTCTCTTTCATCGTTCAAAGCGTACTTGAAAACTGCAAAATTGAACTGAATACGCTCGGCAGAGACACTTCCAAACTGGAGCTTATCAAAGCGCCTTTTCCAAGAATCACGTATGATGAAGCGATTCAGTTCTTAAAAGAGAAAGGCTTTGACGATATTGAATGGGGCGATGACTTCGGCGCTCCTCACGAAACGGCGATTGCCGAAAGCTATGACAAGCCGGTATTTATTACACACTATCCGACATCATTAAAGCCGTTTTATATGCAGCCTGCACCTGACAGGGACGATGTCGTACTGTGCGCTGACTTGATTGCGCCTGAAGGCTACGGTGAGATTATCGGCGGATCTGAACGGATCCATGATCTTGAGCTTCTCGAAGCGCGCCTGAAAGAGCATGGTTTAGAATCGGATGCTTATCAATGGTATGCAGAGCTGAGAAAATACGGCTCAGTTCCGCATTCAGGATTCGGACTCGGACTCGAACGGACGGTTGCCTGGATCTGCGGTTCTCCGCACGTCCGCGAAACGATTCCGTTCCCAAGACTATTAAATCGCTTATATCCTTAAGAAAAAAGTCTCCTGATTGCAGGAGACTTTTTCACAGTCATCCATGATATACTGGAAGGTAAGAGGTGTATCAAATGAAAAAACAGCACTTTATTAAGATGCAGGAGATGGGATCTGTCACCATTCCGAATCTGCTTTTTTTGAACTATCGGGAGCTTGGCTTAAATGAGACAGAATTCATGCTGCTCTTAAACATTAAAATGCATGTTGAAAGAGGTTCATTTTTTCCGACGCCGGAGGAATTAAGCAAGACGATGTCGATTGAAACCGAACAATGTATGAACATGCTGAGAATGTTCATTCAAAAAGGCTTCATCTATATAGAAGAATGCGAAGACCAGAACGGCATTAAGTTTGAAAAATATTCGCTCGAACCTCTCTGGGGCAAGCTGTTTGAGCATCTTGAAATGGACGAGCAGAAGAAACTCGCTGAACAGAATGAAGGCGAAGAGAAGAGCCTTTATACGATCTTTGAAGAGGAATTTGCGCGGCCGCTGTCTCCGCTTGAATGCGAGACGCTCAGCATCTGGCTTGACCAGGATCATCACGATGCACAGCTGATCAAACAAGCTCTCAAAGAAGCCGTCATATCAGGAAAACTCAATTTCCGCTACATTGACCGGATTTTGTTTGAGTGGAAGAAAAACGGCATTTCAACAGTCGAACAAGCCGCAAACTACAGCCAAAGATTCAGGCGGAAGACCGCACCGCGGCAGAGTGAGCAAAAGGAGTATACAAGACAGGTTCCTTTTTACAATTGGCTTGAACAATAAAGTGAAAGGTGAAGACATGCTGACAAAAAAACAGATCGAGTTTTGTTTAGAAACAATCGGTGAAATGTTTCCGGATGCTGAATGCGAATTAGTCCATGACAATCCGTTTGAACTTGTCATCGCCGTCGCTTTATCGGCCCAATGCACAGATGCGCTTGTCAATAAAGTGACGAAAACGCTTTTCAAAAAATATAAAAAGCCTGAAGATTATCTTGCTGTTCCGCTTGAAGAGCTGCAGCAGGACATCAAATCGATCGGCTTATACCGGAATAAAGCAAAAAATATTCAAAAGCTCTGCAAAATGCTGCTGGAAGAATACGGCGGTGAAGTGCCGAAAGACCGGGACGAGCTGGTGAAACTTCCGGGCGTCGGGAGAAAAACCGCCAATGTCGTCGTTTCCGTTGCATTCGGTGTTCCCGCCATTGCCGTCGACACCCACGTGGAAAGGGTCTCAAAAAGGCTCGGCATTTGCAGATGGAAGGATTCGGTCACGGAAGTCGAAAAGACGCTGATGAAAAAAGTGCCTGAATCAGAGTGGTCCGTTACTCATCACCGCCTGATCTTTTTCGGACGCTATCACTGCAAGGCGCAAAGGCCGAAATGTGAAGAATGCCCGTTGTTTTCTCTGTGCAGGGAAGGGCAAAAACGATATAAAAAAGGGCTGGTGAAGATGCCGTGACAAGCGTTTCTCTGTTGGACGAATACGAAAAAACGCTGCGTAAGAGAAGACCGGAATCCGGCGAAAGGCTTGACGTTCTTTTGGAAAATCCGCTCTGCTGCGATTTTTTTCAGGACATAGAAGAGGACAAGCCGTGGGAGCATGCGGAAGAATGGGTTCCGCTTCTGTTTGCGGCTTGGGAGCGTACAAAAGAAAAGCTTCTGCCCGTCTTTAAAACGAGAAAGTCAAGGTGCAGCCAGGATGATATGCTGAACGGGGTGTGCTGCTTGATCGCAAGCCTTCACTGGACGATGGGGGAGCCTGTCACAAGTCTCAACTGGGAGGCTATCACCCGTAAGGATTTTGGAGCCAAGCCGATGAACTGGACGGAACGCCTCGAGTTTATCCTCCAGAAACCAACGCAGTATCATTGTTTTATTCAGCTTGACGAATTGTTTACGGAAATGAAAAAGCAATTTTATAAATATGTTACCATCAATCATAAAAAAGCCACTCACTAAACTGTGAGTGGCTTTTTAGATTAATGGGTTCCGGTTGATTGACCATTGGAATTTGTTTGTTGATCATCTGTGTTGCTGTCTTGATCCGGGTTTTTGTTTTTGTCTTTATTCTGATCTTTGTTTTGATCATCGGCGTCATCATCTTTTCTGCCGTCTGTATTTCCCGGATTTTGATTGTTTTGATCTGGATTGCCTGAATTTTGATCATCCGGCTGATTAGAGTTGCCGTTATTTTGTTTGTCTTTGTCCTGATCATCATCAGCATCCTGCTTCTTCTCGTCATCCTCGTCTTTCTTTTCATCGTCCGCTTTTGACTCATCATCTTCAGCCGCATTGACTTTAAGCGTCACAGAAGCAGGGTCGCTTTCGCTATCTTCAGTAACGGCCGTGACTTGGAATTTGTAGACGGATCCTTCTTTTGCATTCGGTATGACGGCTTCTTTCGCACTGCTGCTTTGAATTTCGCTGTATCCGCCTCCGTCAACAGATTGTTTGACTTTAAAGGATACATCACCGTCTCCGGAATATGACCATGAAAGCTTGATGCTCTTTGATGCTTCATCATATTCTGCGCTCAAACCTGTCGGCTTGTCGGCATCTTCTTTTTCCTCATATTTTTTCGAAACAGTCGTCGGCTGTGTGCCTTTTACAAAGTACTCAGTGACTTTTTTATCGCTAGGCGTGTTGCTGCTGGCGAGCACCGGCGGGTTCGAGCCTTTTAGAACGGTCGCTTCAACGACGCTGTCAGGCTTTTCAAATGAGCCGCTGCCGTTGTCCACCTTGGCAATCAATTTTTTGAACAGAAGTTTGGCGACTTGCTGTTCGTTCGCGCTCAGCGAATTATGGCCAGATTTTCCGGTCCAGACGGCAGCTGTGTATTGCGGTGTATAGCCGACAAACCAAGAATCTCTTGCTCCATTAGGATTTATGCCATATTTTTTGATATCGGCTTCTTCAAAGTTGGTTGTACCTGTTTTACCAGCTACAGTAACATTAGGAACTTGTGCGGCTCTACCTGTTCCCGTCTGGACGGCTGTTTGTAGCATATCCGTCATCATGAATGCCGTGTAGTCGCTCATGGCAGCCTTTGATTCAGGCGTCAAGTCAAGTTTTGTGCCGTCATTGAATTCCACCGCTGTGACGGTGTGCGGCTCATTGTAGTAGCCGTTGTTGCCGAATGCGCTGTACGCTCCGGCCATTTGCAGTGTCGATACACCGTTTCCGAACCCACCGATCGCATAGGATTCGTGTAACTCATCCTTATCAATCGAAAGGCCAAGGCCTTTTGCAAAATTTAACACGTTATCTTTACCGGCAGCCTGAAACGCTTTTAAAGCAGGGATGTTTCTTGAATCGGCGAGTGCCTCTCTCATTGACATCCAGCGTTTGTAATTCCGGTCATAGTTATGAATTTCCTGGCCAGTTGAATATTTGTACGGCTCATCTTTAATCTGTTCATATGTCGACCATTTTTTGTTCTCAATAACAGGTCCGTAGTCAAGGATCGGTTTGATTGTTGAACCCGGTTGGCGTTTTTCATCAACTGCATAATTCCAGTCGCCCGTATTTCGATTTCGCCCGCCGCCGATCGCGCGGATTTCTCCGGTTTTTGTATCAAGCAAGGTGAGGCCGGCCTGCATTTTTTCGGTATACTGGATCGAATCGCCGTCCATCAGCTCATCCACATAATCCTGGGCGTCTGTATCAATCGTCGTGTAAATCTTCAGTCCGTCCGTTCCCGGAGTGACGTTCGCTTTTTCTTTTACTTCGGCGACGGCCTGCTCGACAAACGCGCTGTATTTGTTGGACGTTGTTTTTGCGTACTCCTTCGGAGAGACAAGGCCTTTTGTGACGGCTACTTTTTTCGCTTTGTTGTACTCTGCGTCAGAGATAAAGCCGTGTTTATTCATCAGACTCAGCACGACATTGCGCCGTTTCTCGGCTTTTTCCGGATGTTTAATCGGGTTGTAGTTATTCGGGCTTTGCGGCATGCCGGCAAGCGTTGCGGCCTGCTCGACCGTTAAGTCGTTTAGATCTGTCACCCCGTAGAATTGCTCAGCCGCTTTTCCGACACCATAGGCTTGCGGCGAGAAGTAAATCCGGTTTAAATACATTTCCAGAATTTCGTCTTTTGAATATTTTCTTTCGAGCTGGAACGACAGCCAGACTTCCTGGACTTTCCGTTTCAGCGTTTTTTCATGTGACAGAAGGGAGTTTTTGACGACCTGCTGTGTGATCGTACTTCCGCCTTCAGAACCGAATCCGCCTTCGAAGTTTGCCAGAAGCGCTCCTCCGATCCGGATCGGGTCGACGCCGTGGTGGTCATAGAAACGCGCGTCTTCCGTTGCAAGAAATGCGTTTTTGACGGAATCAGGGATGTCTTTAATCGACACGTACGTCCGCTTTTCCGAACCAATTTCGGCGATTTCTTTTCCGTTTTTGTCATAGACGGTGGAAGAGTACGGTGTTTTCAGTTTTGCGTCATCAAGGGACGGCGAGTCCGCTACCATCACTGCAAAAGTGACGCCCCCGGCAATCAAGCCGATAACACCAATGATTAAAATGGATAAAAGAATTTTCTTAAACAATCCTGCTTTTTTCTTTTTCTTGGGTTTAGAATGAGTATTAGACCTGCTATTGCCCTGCTGGGCTTTTCGCCGTTCCTGGCGGCTGTTAAATTGATCTGACATAACATCTCAACCTTTCGTAGTTAAACCTTTCCGCTCACATGACTTTAAAATCATAATTTATGATGGCGAAAAATACAACTGATCAATAATCTTAATATAATCAATTCTTGGCGAGTATCCAAGTGAAATAGGGTGAGCGGCTTCCTGAAGCTCGTCTTTTCGGATCGATTTTCTGCCGTTTTGCTTTTTCCGCTCCCAGAAATAAAATAATTTTTCTGCTTCCAAAAAATAAATTTCTTCAAAAGCGGATATGATAACAAAACAAATGCCGTCTTGCGCCACAACCTGCTTCATATGCTCGATCTGATGATCGTGGAAATTCTGAAGCGGGAAAGAGGTCCGGCTCTTCGTTTCTTTCGCTTCAAAATCGATGTAGCGGCCTTTATAAACCCCATTATAATCAGTAGTTGACGACTGCTTGAAATATGCTTCCTTGATCACCGCAGCGCTTCGCTTCGGATAATCGACCTGAACAATCTGTACAGGAGTCGGTTTTTTATGGATGACCGCAATCGAATGAGATTGATAATACATATTCGTTTCATTCAGGTCATCTTCGAGGGTCATGCCGCGATTGGAATACGACGGCTTCTTTTGCAAGGATGAGGCAGCTGTTTTCGGCTGATACGATTTGCCGTTCGGGTAACGAATCACTTTCTTCATCCTCCTTTTACAAAAATCTGGATACTAACGGAAGTGGCTGATCTTGCACAACACTTTTTCCGCGGCGGAGCTGACGAGCCGCATTCAAGAGCTGACCGCAAAACTGAACAAGGACAATATCTCACGGACAAATGCCTACAAACGCTACTTTGACCGCCATCCTGAAATCAAGTGGTCGCTTTTGGCTTCATTTGTTTCCAGGAATGCCGGCTGGTCGATGACCGATTTAAAAGGGCGTTTATTCGAGCTCGGACTTACGGCTTTTCAGCAGAACTGGCTGTTTTTAACGTATGAAAGAGCGAACTGGCTGATTTTTTCGGACGCCTATCCGCAGCTCCTGTTATACCATTGGTCCAAGCAGCTTGGCCAGCCGCTGTTTCATTTGCTCCCCTCATTTGGTGTGTCTTCATTTATGAAAACGGAGTGGGAGCGGTTCTGGCATGAGCGCGATCAAAAGCGGCTCATGTATGCTCTCATTATAAATGAACAAAACACTATCCAAACTCCTATTATACAAAATCCTTTGTTTAAAAAGAATGTTTTTCAGACGATTCCTTTTCAGCTATGTGAATGGTTTCACTTCAACACAGTCATTTTTCCGACGGTAGAAGGCGTTTTTTACGGCGTGTCTGTCAAACGCTTCACTAGTTTAAAGGAAAGGATCAAGCTCGGCAAGCAATTAAGCGAGCTGCTGTTTTCGCCTGAGCTTTTCCCCGGTTTTTTTCACTTTACATCATGTGTTCCGCATACCGGGTCGCGCTTTGATATGGAACGCTGGGCAGGGGTTAAAATCAGAACCTCGCCATTTTTGAGAACGTGTTATCCCGTTGTTGCCCATTCATTAGACGGATTAAAATCCGATTGGTTTCGCGGAGGAAAGAGAGAGGCGATGTTCAAAGATGAAAAACTGCCGAAAACGATCGAAATCACCGATTGGTATTTTCAAAAAAGAAGGCAGCTGCAGGCATTGTTTTCACTGGAGCATTGGCTGAATAAGAGGTAAAACAGAAAAAAGCAAGGGTTCTCCTTGCTTTTTAAGTGGACGGGCGGTTAGGTCCGCCTAATTTTTTATCCAGTGTGTCTGTTTGTTTAGCATCAGGTTTTGTTTTCGCAGGTGATTTCTTTTTGTTGTTTTCCACAGCGGGCACCTCCTTACCTTTTTAGATTTTGCAAAAAAGCGCTGATCATACCATTTTTCGCAAGATCACTTGTCGAAAGCGGCGCGTTTGGCTGGAAAATGAGTTTCTTTGGCGGTTTGCTTCTAGTTTTGTCAGCTGCGGAGGAGAGGGGGCGCATAGGGGAGAATGCATAGAAGGCGATCAAAAAGGAGGGAAGCAAATGAACGGATTTGCAAGCAAAGACTCGGTCCTTCAAATGCTTTTGGAAACGGAATCAGACATGTCGTCTGCTGAGAAAGCTTTGACAGAAGCCGTACGCCGGGCGGAGCATGAAAAGCGGGCTGGCTGGAACGAACGGCTCGATCTGATTGAAAAAGAACTGGCAGAGCTCTCAGCTTGTTTAAACAGCACGTTAATGGGAGTGGAGCCAAGAGGAGAGACGGCATAAGCCGGATTCGTTGTAACGGTCGTCTTCCTTTGGTACGATAAACCCGAGGTGAAAAAATTGGATACACAATCTCTTCTTGTACAGACACGGGAATTAATCCGCCTCGTAAAAGAAGCGGAAGAACGATACAGTAAGGGAAAAGAGGAAGGGACGGAATACGATTTTTTCGAGGTTGTCAAACCTTCTGTCGAGAGATTCGAACAAACAGTGAAAAGCTGGCTGGCGGAAAGCCTGCCTTATATCAAGGCGAATCGGCCAAAATACATTTATGAAGAGCAGCTCAGCTCGGTTGAGGAAAATGCAAATGAAATTTTCATGCAGTCCTATTTCTGCAAAATCCATAAAAAACGCTTTAAAGATCTGACGGAGTCCGTCCTCTATACGCTGAAAAACGTAGAAGACGATATATTAAAAGAAGACCGGGATTAGAACCCGGTCTTCTTTTTGTTTGTTTAGCTGGCGTCCGTATTCATATCATAAGCAGGGTGCTGTGCGCCATTCGCTTCAAGAACTTTCATACTTGTGCGAAATTCGTTTAATGTCAGATGTCCCTGGATATACAAAAACTTGGCAAAATCCATCAGTTTGTTCATGCAGTCTGTCTCATACTGTTTCATCTCGGCAAAACAATTTCTTAAGTATGATACGTTCATATGGTGCATCCCCTCTCCTTTATATTAATAATATCGTACCATAACAATTCGACTTTTTTCTGTTTTTCAAATATTAAAATTTTCGACACTTTTTGACAAACTTGTGACAGAACCTTTGGAACAGGAAATGCCTTTATATCATACACATATAAAAAAGGGCTTTAGGAGGAGAGGAAAGATGGAAGAGAGGAGAACCGCCGTATATCCTTATTCCGGCCCCGGTGCATATGTTCAAGCCGATCAGCAAAACCATCATGCCTATCATCCCGTTCAGCCGTACTACAGCCAGGAAACCGTCCCGTACGCTCATCCAGCTCAGCGGCCGCAGGCCTATCAGCAGCCGATCGAGCAGAATGTGGACCCGTTTTCAGTCTATCATCAGCCTGTTCAGCAGCAAATGCAGCCGCCGCTTCCGCCGTTTCAGGCATTTCCTTATCAGCATCCATATCCCTCGCCGCGGCCGAATCTCCACCAGCCATCACAGTTTCAAAGCTTTCTGTCGCAATTCAAAAAAAAGAACGGGCAGTTTGATTTCAGCAAAATGATGGACACCGCTGGCCAGATGGTGAGCACGGTCAACCAGGTCGGAGCGCTGGCCAAAGGGTTTATGGGATTCTTCAAATAAAAAAAGCATGGATGAAGGTCATTCATGCTTTTTTTGCTCCGGAAATGAGACCGTGAGGATATTTCGGTTCCACGACGTCTTCATTGTTTCTTCGCGGACGGGATATGGGAGCAAAACGGTTCTGGACAGGCTTGTAAACGATGAAGAACCGCCGCTTTCTTTTTTCTCCTTCAAGGCGACATGAAGATACCTCGATTTCGCTTCAATCATGATATCTCCGTTTTGAAACGATTCAGGAACGGCAATGTCGACGTGAAGCGCCTCATTCTCCTCTCTGATGTTCATGGAAATGGTGGAATTCTGAAGCTGGTCTGATATCAGTTTTTGGAATGAATTTAAAATATCGTGGAAAGGTGAATTGTAAAATAACTGTTCAACCGCTTCTTGAATTTCGTCTTTCTTGCTGAGCGAGTGATTGTCGTTTTCCTTGAAATCCATTCTTCATCACCCCGGTTTTTTATTTTCAGCTTATGCAGGGGCTCTTGGTATGGTTATTCATTGATGGGAATTTGAAAGTGTGGTTAAATAGTGGGGAATCCAAAGATTTATTTAACCTGTTCCTCTTTTAATAGCCATCATAAAGAGGCGTTTTGAAAGGAGCCCAACTGTATTGCTGAAAAAATTATTCGGTATTGGTCAGAAACAAAATGAAATGAAAGAAGAAACCGTTTTTTCACCGGTAGACGGACAAGTTTTGGAACTTTCAAAAGTCCCTGACCCCGTTTTCTCCCAAAAGATGATGGGTGACGGAATGGCTGTCGAGCCTTCCGCAGGCGAGATCGTCTCACCTGTCGACGGGGAAGTGATCCAGCTGTTCCACACAAAACATGCCATCGGCATCCGTTCACTGTCCGGCGTGGAACTCTTGATTCATATCGGTCTGGAAACCGTAGCGATGGAAGGCGAAGGTTTCACAGCCCATGTCAAAGAAGGAGACAAAGTAAAAGTCGGCGATCCTTTGATAACGTGCGATTTGGAACTGATCAAGGAAAAAGCGAGCAGCACCATTACGCCGATCGTCATTATGAACGGCGATGTGTTGGAGCGCGTCACAAAACATGAAGAGGCAAAGGCGAAAAAAAGCGAGACAAAGCTCATGGAGCTTAAAGTTAAGTAACAGCAAAAAAGCAGGGAGCGATTCTCTGCTTTTTCATTTTCTCAGGAAATCACCTCTTTCAGAACGAACGGACATTCGCTAAAATAGAAGGGAGAGGTGACAGCGTTGTTTCAAAAACGAAATTTGACAGATATGATTCAGCTTCTGAAAGAAGACCAAGCTTTCAGCAAGCAAATTGTTCATTGGCATACAATTGAGGAAAAAGAAGCGGATTACCGCGATTTTCCTGAAGGTTTAGATAAAAGAATCGTGCATGCTTTACAGCAGAGAGGGATAGAAAAGCTGTATTCCCATCAGGCTGACGCGTTTCTGCACAGCGCCGCCAGCAAAAACGTGACGCTTGTGACGCCGACGGCATCCGGGAAGACGCTTTGCTACAATCTGCCCGTCATTCAGCGGATCACAGAAGACCAGGATGCGCGCAGCTTATATCTTTTTCCGACAAAGGCATTGTCACAGGACCAAAAAAGCGAACTGAACGAATTAATCGATGAAATCGGTGCGTCGATCAACTGTTATACATATGACGGAGATACGTCGCCTTCGATCAGGCAGAAAGTCAGAAAAGCAGGACATATCGTCATTACAAACCCGGATATGCTGCATTCGGCGATCTTGCCCCACCATACAAAATGGGTGTCATTGTTTGAAAATCTGAAATATATCGTCATCGATGAGCTTCACGTATACAGGGGAGTCTTTGGCAGCCATGTAGCCAATGTCATCAGACGGCTGATGCGGATCGCTGAATTTTACGGAAGCAAGCCGCAGTTTATCTGTACATCCGCGACGATCGCCAATCCATTGGAGCTCGCTGAGACGCTCACAGGGCAGCCGATGCATCTGATTTCAAACAACGGCGCCCCGTCGGGAAGAAAGCACTTTTTATTTTACAACCCGCCGATGGTCAACCGTTCGCTTAACATCAGGAAAAGCGCGACCCTTGAAGTGAGAAAGCTCGCATCCGAATTTCTGAAAAACGGCATTCAGACGATTGTGTTTGCAAGAAGCAGAGTCCGGGTTGAAATTATATTGACATACTTGCAGGAAGTGATGAAACCGATTGTCGGCCCTCATTCGATTCAGGGGTACAGGGGCGGCTATCTGCCGAACGAGCGGCGCGTCATTGAAAAAGGCCTTCGCAGCGGGGACATTAAAGGCGTTGTCAGCACGAATGCGCTTGAGCTGGGCGTTGATATCGGACAGCTGCAGACATGCATCATGACCGGATATCCGGGAACGATCTCGAGCGCCTGGCAGCAGGCCGGCCGTGCTGGAAGAAGGCACAACGAAGCGCTGATTGTCATGGTGGCAAGTTCCGCCCCGCTCGATCAGTACATTGTACAGAATCCGGACTATTTCTTTAAACAAAATCCCGAGACTGCCGTCATTAATCCGGATAACCTGGTCATTCTTGTCGATCATATTAAATGCGCAGCCTTTGAACTGCCTTTCAAAAGAACGGACACATTCGGCGGTGCCGAAATCGAGGATATTCTTGACTACTTGGCAGAAGAAAGAGTCCTCCACTTAACCGGGAACACGTATCACTGGATGAATGACGCTTTTCCGGCGCATGGCATCAGCTTGAGGTCGGCTTCTCAGGAAAATGTTGTCATTATTGATCAGTCAAAGCGCGAGAAGGCGAAAGTGATCGGGGAAATGGACAGGTTCAGCGCCATGACGCTTCTGCACGATGAAGCCATTTATTTGCATCAAGGCATCCAATACCAGGTGGAAAAGCTTGACTGGGAGGAGAAAAAGGCGTTTGTCCGCGAGGTTCAAGTTGATTACTATACGGATGCCAATCTTGCCGTCCTATTGAGAGTTCTCGAAGTTGACAAGGAGAAAAAGACAGAAACCGCAGCGTTCGGTTTTGGGGATGTGACCGTTCAGGCGAAAGCGACGATTTTTAAGAAAATAAAATTTGAGACGCATGAAAATATCGGCTCAGGCCCGATTCATCTGCCTGAAGAGGAACTGCATACCAATGCGGCTTGGGTGCAGGTGAACGATGAGGAGCGGCAAAATTGGAACGACATCAAATTGGAAGAAGCTTTGCTTGGGACTGCAAACGTCCTGGGACATGTCGCCGCCTTAAAAGTGATGTGCGATCCGTCTGATCTGCACGTTTTTCCGCAAATTAAAGCCGTTCATAACGAAAAGCCGACGATCTTTTTGTATGATCGCTATCCCGGCGGAGTGGGGCTGTCTCAGAAAGTGTATGAACAAATGCCTGAGATCATCAGTGAAGCGCATCGGCTGATTTCAAGATGTCCGTGTGAGTCAGGATGCCCTTCCTGCATAGGAGTGGGCGGCAGCGGCGATCAGACAAAAAACAATGCGCTGCGCCTTTTAAAAGGCTGGAAAGGTTGAGCGGAATGTCTTTAAAACGAAAACTTAACCGCTATAAGCATCACCTGGGAAATCAAGCGAAAGAAGAAAAAACGGATTCTCCGGCAGAAAAGCGGACTTCCGTGTCCGTCGGCTTTGAGAAAGAATGGGCCGAATTCGGTGTTAAACCGTATGTGTTTGAGGACTGCTATTGCCTGATCAGGGAAGTCGTTTATCCGTTGACACATGTTCATGGCCATTACGCATTTTCTGAGCTACATGAGACGGTTAGGCGCTGGAACAACAGCGACGTTTCCCATTCGCTTTCAAGCAAAGGGTATACACCGAGCCAGCTTTTCTTCTTTGATACGGAAACGACCGGTCTCGGGGGAGGAGCCGGCAATGCGATCTTTTTGCTCGGCCATGCACGGGTGTATGATGACCGCGTAGTCGTCAAACAGCATCTGCTGCCAAAGCCGGGGCACGAAGCCGCCCTCTATCACAGCTTCCTGAGTGAAGTCGATATTCAGTCTCTTGTCACCTATAACGGGAAAGCGTTCGACTGGCCTCAGGTGAAAACGAGGCACACGCTGATCCGCGACAGGGTTCCGAAGCTGCCGGATTTCGGCCATTTTGACCTGCTCCACGGATCCCGCCGCCTTTGGAAGCATAAGTTTGACCGAGTCTCTTTGGGGACGGTGGAAAAGGAAGAGCTGGATGTTGTAAGAACTGAAGATACGCCGGGCTACCTGGCGCCGATGATGTATTTTCATTTTTTAAAGGAGGAGCGTCCGGAAATCATTGAAGGCGTTTTGCGCCACAATGAGCTTGATGTGCTTTCTTTAATTTCTCTTTACATCCATTTATCGAAGAAAATCCTCACTCCGGAGCAGACGGCGGAAGCAAACGAAAAGTACGCGATGGCCAAATGGCTTCTCGCCAACCGGGAGACAGAGCTTGCGACAGCGCAATTGCAGGAGCTTGAAAAAAAGCCTTTCGAGCAGTCTGAACGCGCATCATTCGATTTATCCATGCAGTATAAAAAGCAAGGCATGCTAAAAGAAGCCGCATCCCTTTGGCTGAAGCTCCAAAATGGAACAGACGGAAAAACCGCCTGGCGCGCAGGCATCGAACTCGCCAAATACTTTGAACATCGAAAGCGGGACATTCGGGCCGCCCTCGAGGTAACGGATAACCTGATGCTGCAGCACGGTTCACAAAAGTTTGAGCTGACCGAAAAAGAAGTAGCCGGCCTTTTGAAACGGCGCGAGCGGCTGGAAAGGAAATTCGGACGAAATATTCCCCGGGCAAGCGCAGAAAACGACGATCTTCGAAAGCCAAACATTTCAAGCATGTTATGAATTGTAGAAACCGATCGCTTCTTGTAAAATAGCGTTAGAATGGTTTGAAGGGAGCGTCGATATGTATAAGGGGCTGTTTTATCTGTTTTTTGTCGTCGTACTGTTTATCGTATTAATCATGACGAATTTCAAGGAAAGCTTTATGGCTTACTTTTAAAATAGGTTTTTATATTAGTACATGTTTACCCCTTGCTTCATAGTTTAATAGTGTATATAGAAGCTTAAAGAAAGGGGAATTTTCATGCACTGTAAACCGCATGTAATGGCGCCGATTGTTCATCCTACTCAATGCTGCTACAACCATACGCAAAGCAAAACCGTCGTACCGCACATTCACCCGCAGCACACAACGAATGTCAACCATCAGCATTTTCAGCATGTTCATTACTTCCCGCAAACTCAATCAGCTGTCAACCAGGCATCACATCAGCACTTCGTGAGCCCTGGCGCAGGAATGATGCCCGGGCCTGGAGCGATGCCAGGACCTGGAATGGGTATGGGTCCTTACTAAAAAGGATTTTCGGAAGTTTTGTCAGGATGAACGAGCGCCGGATTGAACGTGAGCAACAGAATATCTTTTAAAAAAATGGGGCGGAATACGGCCCCATTTTTTAGCAGGTGATCATAATGAAAGTATTGGCCGTTACAGGGTACAAGCCGTTTGAACTGGGGATTTTCAAACAGGATGACAAGGCCCTGTTCTACATAAAAAAAGCGCTTGAAAACCGATTGACCGCCCTGCTTGAGGAAGGGCTGGAATGGATCCTTATCTCAGGCCAGCTCGGCACGGAACTATGGGCGGCGGAAGTTGCGTTTTCGCTGCAGGAAGAATATCCCGACTTGAAAGTGGCGGTTATCACTCCGTTTTTGGAACAGGAAAAGAAGTGGAACGAGAAAAATCAAGAGCAGTATGAAGCTGTGCTCGCAGCCAGCGATTTCACTGAAAGCTTGACACACAGGCCGTACGAAAGCCCGGTCCAATTTAAACAAAAAAACCGGTTTTTCATCGAAAAGGCGGATGGCTTATTGATTCTGTACGACGAAGAAAGAGAAGGCTCGCCTGTGTATATGCTGAATGAAGCAAAAAAAGCTCAAGAAAAACGCGATTTTCCGATTTACACGATTACGATGGATGACCTGAGAGTCACCGTTGAAGAAAGCAGCTTTTACGAAGAGTAAAAAGTGCAAGAGAAAATTTGACATTGCACACGTTTTCTGAAAAAATATAAGATGATGATTCACGATATGAGGTGAAAAAGATGCTTGCTGATAAAGTGAAGCTTTCTGCTAAAGAAATTTTGGAAAAAGAATTCAAAACAGGAGTCAGAGGCTACAAGCAGGAAGATGTTGACAAATTCTTGGACATGGTCATTAAAGACTATGAAGCCTTCCATCAGGAAATCGAAGAATTGCAGCAGGAAAACCTGCAGTTGAAAAAACAGCTTGAAGAAGCGAACAAGAGACAGCCGGCTCAATCAAATACGACCAATTTTGATATTCTAAAACGGCTTTCCAATTTGGAAAAACATGTGTTTGGAAGCAAATTATACGATTGATGAAAACCGCTTGCCCTTTAGAACAAACTAAGCTATAATAGTTGATGTCTTAACGTTCGGGTAATCGCTGCAGATTTTACATCTGTAGAGGAAAGTCCATGCTCGCACGGTGCTGAGATGCCCGTAGTGTTCGTGCCTAGCGAAGTCATAAGCTAGGGCAGCCTTGCAGAAGGCTGACGGCAGGAAAAAAGCCTACGTCCTTTATGGATATGGCTGAGTATCCTTGAAAGTGCCACAGTGACGAAGTCTCACTAGAAATGGTGAGAGTGGAACGCGGTAAACCCCTCGAGCGAGAAACCCAAATTTTGGTAGGGGAACCTTCTGGACGGAAATGAACGGAAAGAAGGACAGAGTTGACTCTGTAGATAGATGATTACCACCCGAGTACGAGGCTTAGCAGCCGACAGCAGTACGACGGAACAAAACATGGCTTACAGAACGTTACACACTATTATGATGATGACAATGTATAAGCTCTCCGCAGGTAGGAGAGCTTTTATCATGTAAAAAACATACATAAAAACAGGTGATATGATGAAAACCTATACATTAATTGCAACAGCGCCGATGGGAATTGAAGCGATCGTTGCCAAAGAGGTGCGAGATCTAGGATATGATTGTACGGTTGACAACGGCAAAGTCGTGTTCGAAGGTGATGCCCTCGCCATCTGCAGAGCCAATCTGTGGCTGAGAACTGCTGACAGGGTGAAAGTGCAGGTTGCCGAATTTACGGCCAAGACCTTTGACGAGTTATTCGAGAAGACAAAAGCGATCGACTGGAGCGCCTATCTTCCTGAACACGCCTCATTCCCCGTGACGGGAAAGTCTGTTAAATCAGTGCTTGCAAGCGTGCCGGACTGCCAGCGCATCGTCAAAAAGGCGATCGCCGAGAAGCTGAAATCAGCGTATCAGACACAAGGCGGGTGGCTTGAGGAAACAGGCCCGGAATATAAAATCGAAGTCTCCCTTTTAAAAGACAAAGCGGTCATTACGCTTGATTCATCCGGAGCCGGGCTTCATAAACGGGGATACCGAACCGGTCAAGGGGAAGCGCCGCTGAAAGAAACCCTCGCTGCAGCATTGATTCAATTGACAAATTGGACGCCTGACAGACCTTTCGTCGATCCGTTTTGCGGTTCGGGCACGATACCGATCGAAGCGGCTTTGATCGGCCAAAATATCGCGCCGGGTTTCAACAGGGATTTTGCATCCGAAAGATGGGCATGGATCGGCAAAGAAGTGTGGGATCAAGCAAGGCTTGAAGTCGAAGACAAAGCGAATTATGATCAGCCGCTGTCAATTTCGGGGTATGACCTGGATCATCGTATGATCGAGATCGCCAAAGCGAATGCCGAGGAAGCGGGACTAGCCGATTTCATCGAATTTAAGCAAATGCAGGTAAAGGATTTTCGGACGAAAGAGGAATACGGCGTGATTGTCGGAAATCCGCCGTACGGGGAACGCCTCGGTGAAAAGAAAGCAGTCGAAGCCATGTATAAAGATATGGGCGAAGCATTTGCCGGACTTGATACGTGGTCTGTTTACATGCTGACATCAAACGAGCGTTTTGAAGAGTGCTACGGGAAAAAAGCGACAAAAAAACGGAAACTCTTTAACGGTTTTATTAAGACGGACTATTACCAGTATTGGGGGAAAAGGCCGCCAAAACCGATCAAAGAGAAGTGAAGCTAAAAGGCTGCCATGAAACGGCAGCCTTTTTTCTTTCCATAGCTGGAAAGCCGCCGAACGGCGTTTTTAAATTTGCGCGCCCGCGGGATTATCCCCTTAAAAGCGCATGGCAAAACATCGATTCACTAGTAAATCCATGAATCATTTTTCTTTTTATAAGACGAATCATAGCATTTTTTGCGCGGCTCATAGTAGCAGTCTTTCTTGCAAGGTTTGTGGTAATCGTAGTCTTTTTTACAAGGCTCATGGTAGTAATAATCCTTTTTGCAATAATCGTAATCCTTCTTGCAAGGCTTATGGTAATCGTAGTCTTTTTTGTAATCCTCATGGTAGTAATAATCCTTTTTGCAATAATCGTAGTCCTTCTTGCAAGGCTTGTGGTAATCATAGTCTTTTTTGTAATCCTCATGGTAGTAATAATCCTTTTTGCAATAGTCGTAATCCTTCTTGCAAGGTTCATGGTAATAGAAGTCTTTTTTGCAAGGCTCATGGTAGTAGTAGTCCTTTTTGCAATAATCGTGATCCTTCTTATAAGGATCATAATCATAATCCCAATAATCTTTCTTTGCCGGTTCATAATAGTACATAAACTCTCCACCTTTAGTCTATAAATTTTTAAGTCCCTACAGGATATGATAGAAAAACAGAATAGACTGGGTTTTTATTGTGGATAAAGCGCACATTGTCTAACACAGCCCTTACTATCTGATGTTAAGCTTTTGTTTGACTGGAAAAAGGGTGTTTGACCGCTGTGAAAACGGTTAAACGTAAATGTTGATATTTGATAACTTCCCCGAAATTTTGATACAATCAAAATCAGAACAAATATTCGATGGTAAGTTATCAAGGTGAGCAAAGCGTTTAGCAACTTGTTAAAGGATATCGGCAGATTACCACACACCCAAAAAGAACAAGATGGGTTAAACGCTATGTTGAACCTTCTTCCACTGTGGGTGGTCGATTAATCAAGGTGTCGCTGCGAAATATCTTGATTTTTATTTGTCGATAGTCGAAATGACAGTTTACGACTCGCAAAAATGAATGTGCAGTCCTAATTCAACCATTAAGCAGATTGTTAAAAAATGTTGAATCATTAAAAATGAAAAATGAGGTTTGTATATGAATTCTGTCAGCCAAGAAATCCAAGATTTGTCCATTCAATCGTTGGAGTCAACTTTTAATAAACTAACAAATGCTTATAAAAGCACGAAAGAAAAAGGTTCAAACACAACTCTTGTCAAAAAGAGACTAAACGCAGTGAAAATTGGTTTAGAAAGCCTAAAAGGTATTTGGAATGGAGAAGATTTTGGCTATAACGAAGAAATCATATTGACTTCTAAAGAAGTTTTACAAGGTATCATTCCATCTATTGAAAAACAAATAGCAAAAGCAAAAGAAGGCAGTCCTCAAAAAACATTAAATGAGCGTCGCTTGACTGCACTAAAACTGGCAAGCGAATCTTTGGAGAACCGTCTTATATAAGACGGTTCTTAAATTTTTTAATTGTTCCGGAATCGGGTGAGTTACATAACAAGATTGAAGGAAACCATATATACTATGGATTCCCTTTATTTTTACGTATTTATCAAGAGCAAAGAAAAAACATAAAATCAGCCTGTATAAAAACGATTCATCCTGCATATACTCGGGATTATTGATTTTGAAAAGGGGTGATTTCATGTTGAACAGCGATCACATTCATATGATTCAAAAAGCGCTGGAGACGTCAGAAAACCAGCTCGAGGACATTGGCGAAGAGCGCCTTACATATGCGAAGGAAGAATTGAAAAACGCGATCAGCCATATGGAATCGACGGATCATCCGTTTTTGACGCATTCGATTTACCGGAAATAGTTAAGAGAGGCTTCCTGCTCCTTTTCTCAAATCTTTCTTGTTGAATTTCCCGAATCATAGTGATAGGATAGAAGTTCTGAAAACTCGATAGTTGGGGGTTGGAGCAGGGTGACAGCATCTCGTCTGCCTTTTTCATTAACAAAAACAAAAAACTTTTATGAAGAACTGAACAATTGGATCGGTGATGTATTTTACGATATTCTTCCTGAAAAAGGCTTTGATTTGCGCGATGAGCAAATATTCATGGCTTTTCAATTAGAACGGGCATTTAAGGAAAAGAAGGTCATGTTTGCAGAAGCCGGAGTCGGAACCGGAAAAACGCTCGTCTATCTTCTGTTTGCCTTGAGCTATGCCAGGTATACGGGCAAGCCGGCGGTCATCGCTTGTGCGGATGAGACGCTGATCGAACAGCTCGTCAAAAAAGAAGGCGATATTTACAAAATTTCCGAGCATTTGGGCTTGACGATTGACGCACGGCTCAGCAAATCGCATGATCAATATTTATGTTTGAAAAAACTGGAGAAAACGATGCAGCGATCTGATGATGAGAAATGGCTTGACCTCTACGAAAGTCTGCCGTCTTTCGTTCATGAATCGCAGGGCATGCAGTCTTTTTATCCGTACGGCGACCGCAAAGAGTATTCGTCTTTATCAAATGATGAATGGTCTGAAATCGGTTACGATTCTTTTCAAGACTGTCTCACGTGCGACATGAGGCACCGATGCGGACTTACACTGTCAAGAGACCATTATCGAAAATCAACCGATTTCATCATCTGTTCCCATGATTTCTATATGGAGCACGTTTGGACAGAAGAGGCGAGAAAACGGGAAGGCCAGCTTCCGCTTTTGCCGGAACACAGCGCTGTGGTTTTCGATGAAGGGCATCTGCTCGAGTTTGCGGCGCAAAAGGCGCTGACGTACAGGGTGAAGCAATCGACGCTCGAAATGTTTCTCGAGCGCCTGCTCGGCAATGACATCAGAGAAGAATTTGCAGAGCTTGTCGAAGAAGCGCTTCGCGCCAACGACGAATTTTTCGGTTTGCTTTCAGAAAACGCCGAAAAAGCAGAGGGTTCTGAGCGCATGCGCATCAAAGATCATGCCAATCTGAAAAAAGCGGCCGCCGAGCTGTATGATTTGCTTGAAAAGATCGGGGAGGCGCTCGTTTTTGAAGGCGAGCTGTACACGATCGACCAATACGCTTTAACCGTTGTTGAAGAGTATCTCGAACAGATGGCTTACTCCCTTTCGCTCTACAGGAAAAATGCGATCAGCTGGCTTGAGCAAAAAGAGCTTGAGTCAACATTCGTCGTCATGCCGAGAACCGTCTCCGAAGTTCTCGGAGAAAAAGTGTTCTCCAAGCAGATTCCATTTATTTTCTCATCGGCGACATTATCGGAAAACGGATCGTTCGATTATTTAGCGACAAGCCTTGGGATCCGCGACTACTTATCATTTACCGTTGATTCGCCGTACGACTATGAAGAGCAGATGAAAGTGTACATCCATCGAATTGAGGAAAAAGAAGCAAAAGAAAAAGCGGCAATCCGTGCAATCAAAGAATCCGGCGGGAAAACGCTGATTCTGTTTCCGTCTTTTGAGGAGCTTCTGTCCTTCAAGCGCCGGACTGCACAGGAATCATTTTCGTTTCCTGTTTACTTTGAGGGGGATGAAGAAATCAGTACAATTGTTGAAAAGTTTCAAACGGTTGAAGAATCCGTTTTGTGCTCTGTGCATCTATGGGAAGGGCTCGATATTCCCGGAGATCCGCTGCAACATGTCATCATCTGGTCGCTTCCTTTTCCGCCGCATGATCCTGTGTTTGAAGCGAAGCGGAGCGGTTTGGAAAACGCCTTTCGCGAAGTAGACCTTCCTTACATGCTGCTAAGGCTGCGCCAAGGCATCGGCCGTCTGATCAGATCAAACAGCGACCGCGGCACGATCAGCATTTTTGCGGGCGATGAACAAGAATGGAATGTGATAAAAGAAGTCGAATCTGTGCTTCCTGTTCAGCCGGTTTATGTATAAAGAAAAGCGGACATCCCGCTTTTCTTTTTTTTGGCTGCATAAAAGTTGACTTTCGTAAATATTTCCATTAGTCTGATTACAATTCGCATCATATAAGGGAAGAGGAGGATGAATGATGTCGATCAATACATATGAAAAAGAGTTTTTAGAAACATTAAAGAAAATCAGCCGGTATGAGCAGGCGATTAACGTGATGTATTGGGATATGAGGACGGGCGCGCCGAGAAAAGGCGAAGAAAGCCGCGCCGAAGCGATCGGACAATTGTCGGCAGACGTCTTTCAAATGAGAACGTCCCCGCGGATGAAGGAGCTTTTAGATGCCCTTGCCGAGCAAAAACAGGATCTGCCTGCCGATACACAGAAAGCGGTTGAGGAAGCGAAAAAAGAATACGATTTAAACAGCAAGATTCCGGAAGAGGAGTTCAAAGAATATACGACGCTGACATCCAAAGCGGAATCCGTCTGGGAAAAAGCGAAAAAGGCGTCCGATTTTTCTCTCTTTGCTCCGTATTTAGAAAAAATCATCGACTATAAAAAACGGTTTATCTCGTACTGGGGATATGAAGGCCACCCCTATAACACCCTTCTGGACCAATACGAACCAGGCGTTACAGTCGAAAAGCTCGACGGCCTTTTTTCTGAATTGCGGGAGGCGATCGTTCCGCTTGTACAAAAGATTGCCGCCAGTGATCAAAAGCCTGATACGGGCTTTGTGCACGAACGTTTTCCAAAAGAGCGGCAGCGCGATGTATGCCACTTTTTCTTAAAAGAACTGGGCTATGATTTTGAGGCGGGGCGCCTGGATGAGACGGTTCATCCTTTCCAGGTGACGATCAGTCAAGGGGATGCCCGGGTGACCACAGCATATAATGAAAACGATTTTCGCTCGGCCGTTTTCGGAACGATTCATGAATGCGGCCATGCCATTTATGAACAGAACATTGATGAAGCGCTGGGCGGAACCAATTTAGCAGACGGCGCATCAATGGGGATACATGAATCCCAATCCCTTTTCTATGAGAACTTTATCGGCAGACATCACGGTTTTTGGAAGCGGTATTTTGAGAAAATAAAAGAAGCAAGTCCTGACCAGTTTGCAGGCGTTACTGCCGAAGGGTTCTACAGGGCCGTTAATGAATCAAAGCCGTCGCTGATTCGGATTGAGGCTGATGAGCTGACATATCCGCTGCATATTATGATTCGCTACGAAATTGAAAAAGCGATTTTCAGCGGCGAAGTATCGGTCGGAGACCTTCCGAAACTATGGAATGACAAATATGAAGCATATCTGGGCATTACGCCTCCTGACGATGCTAAAGGAATTCTCCAGGATGTCCATTGGTCCGGCGGCGATTTCGGTTATTTCCCTTCATATGCGCTCGGATATATGTATGCGGCTCAACTGAAATCAAGCATGCTGAAAGATTTTCCGGAGTTTGACCGCATGATTGAAAACGGCGAATTTGAACCGATCAGAAAGTGGCTGACAGAGCACGTTCACATCCACGGCAAAAGAAAAAAACCGTTGGACATCATCAAGTCTGCGACAGGCGAAGAATTAAACGTCCGTCATTTAATCCGCTACCTGAAAGAAAAATATACAACACTCTATTTGTAAAAAAGAAATCCCTCCCGTGAGCCCGGGAGGGATTTTTGGATCAGAATTTTCTGTTAAATACGAACATTAAACTGAAAAAAATGTGTGCAGGTTCGTCTTTTTTTGTTTTATCCCTTTTCAACCGGATCGAAAGTTGATATAATTTGATACATTATATCACTCATATAATCGCGTGGATATGGCACGCAAGTTTCTACCGGACACCGTAAATGTCCGACTATGAGTGGGCGCTAAGAAAACGAACGTCTTTTTAGTGAAACAGACGGAATTCGTCTTTTTAAGCATTGCCCGCTCGCATGCAAAATCCGAGCGGACAATGCTTTTTTTTATGAAGGGCAATTGATGAACGGAGGGGTTTAATGGAAAAGCTAAAACGAAAAATTGCAGAGCATGGCACGGTGTTGTCTGACGAAGTGCTGAAAGTTGATTCATTTTTAAATCATCAAATCGATCCGGAATTAATGCTTGCTGTGGGCGAAGAGTTTGCCTCGCTTTTCCGGGAGGAAGGCGTCACGAAGATTGTGACGATCGAATCCTCAGGCATCGCACCTGCTGTGATGGCAGGCTTGAAACTGGGCGTGCCGGTAGTATTTGCAAGAAAGCGTCAATCGCTTACCTTAACGGAAAATCTGTTGACGGCTTCTGTCTATTCATTTACAAAAAAAACGGAAAGTACGATTGCCGTATCAGCCAGCCATCTTTCAAAGGATGACAAAGTTCTGATCATCGACGATTTTTTGGCAAACGGACAAGCGGCGAAAGGGCTCGTTTCCATCATTGAACAGGCCGGCGCAAAGGTGTGCGGAATCGGGATTGTCATCGAAAAATCATTCCAGACGGGCAGGGAGGAGCTTGACAATATTGGAATCAGAGTCGAATCCCTTGCGCGTATTGCATCTCTTGCCGATGGAAAAGTTACCTTTTTACAGGAGGTTGGGTCATGAAACTTACGGCCGGTAAAACCGTTTCATTAAGCATTCAGCACGTCCTGGCCATGTATGCAGGAGCCGTTGTCGTGCCGCTGATCGTCGGCGGCGCTCTCGGCTTGACGCCGGCTGAGCTCACATACCTTGTGTCTGCCGACATTTTGATGTGCGGTGTGGCGACACTGCTGCAAGTTTGGAAAAACCGCTTTTTCGGAATCGGTTTGCCTGTTGTATTGGGGTGTACGTTCACAGCCGTTTCACCGATGATTGCGATCGCTTCGAAATACGGTATTCCAGCGATCTATGGAAGCATCATAGCAGGCGGTGTGATTGTCGTTATCGTTTCTTTTTTCTTCGGAAAGCTTGTTAAGTTTTTCCCTCCCGTGGTCACAGGATCGGTCGTCACGGTGATCGGTATTACCTTGATTCCCGTTGCGATGAACAACATGGCCGGCGGTGAAGGCAGCAGCGATTTCGGTGAGCTGTCCAATCTTGCTTTAGCTTTTTCCGTTTTACTGGTCATCGTCCTTTTATATCGTTTTACAACAGGATTTATCAAATCCATTTCCATTTTAATCGGTTTAATTGCAGGAACAGCCGGCGCCGCTCTGATAGGAAAAGTTGATTTTACAGAAGTGGCAAACGCAGGCTGGGTGCAGATGATCCATCCGTTTTACTTCGGCACTCCCGTTTTTGAGATCACACCGATCTTGACGATGTCTCTCGTCCTGATCGTCAGCCTTGTCGAGTCTACAGGCGTCTACTTTGCATTGGGTGATTTGACGGACCGCCGGCTGACAGAAAAAGATTTGGCAAAAGGATACCGTGCCGAAGGGATTGCCGTGCTGTTGGGCGGGGTTTTCAACGCCTTCCCTTATACGGCCTACTCGCAAAACGTCGGTCTCGTCCAGCTGACAGGAGTTAAGAAAAACAGCGTGATCGCGCTCGCTGGAGCTTTTCTAATTATGTTGGGGCTGTTTCCGAAAGCCGCTGCTTTAACGACGATCATTCCTAAACCTGTGCTCGGCGGCGCTATGGTCGCGATGTTCGGCATGGTGATCGCCTACGGGATCAAAATGCTGAGCCGGGTTGATTTCGGAAAGCAGGAGAACTTATTGATCGTAGCGTGTTCCATCGGAATCGGCCTAGGCGTGACGGTTGTACCGCAAATGTTTCAAAACCTTCCTGATGCCGTCAAGCTTTTGACAGAGAACGGAATTGTCGCGGGAAGCTTTACAGCCATTCTCTTGAATGCGATCTTTCATATCCATCCGTTTTCTCGTCATGCTGAACAGCCTGAAGCAGTTCCAACTGAAAAATCAGCCGTTTAAAACCTCACAGATTGTGAGGTTTTTTTGCATTGCGGATAAGCCATACTACCGGTATGAAGAGGAGGCGTAACGAATGGAAACTGTGAATGAGCTTGTCGAACGTATCAGCACGAAAGACGGCGGTGAAGCTGTCATCCGTCCCGTCAAAATGGCGGATGCCCCCGACATCATTGAAGCAGTAAAAGATGTGATTCAAACCGGTGTGTACATCCAAAAAGAACGGCCGCGCACACTTGAGGAAGAGCGGGCATTCATCAGCGATATGATGGAAAAGGATAACATGTATGCGGCGGTTGAAATCGATGGTGCGGTGTACGGAATTGCCCGGGTCATTCGCGGCGACCTCAAAATGAAGCGGCACACGGGGCTGTTCAGAACATGGCTTCACAGCAAAGCGCAAGGGCTTGGGATTGGCAGGGAAATCATGTCCTACACCCTCAACTGGTGCAGGCTGCATCGTCTGCATAAGCTCTGCCTGACCGTATTTTCTGCAAATAAAGCAGCGCTGTCGCTCTATGAGAAAAGCGGCTTTATCATTGAAGGGGTTCAAAAGGAGCAGGTTTTTGCGGACGGGAAATACGAAGATGAAGTGCTGATGGCCTATTTTTTCGAGAGGTCCACATAAGGCCGGGCGATTCGGGAGACGCTGTAAATAGAGGTGGTATTATGGCCTACGTCATTTCGGCGGGGACAAGCCTTCCCCGCTGCCATGTTGACCAGAAGGAAGCGGCCGTTTTTGCGAGGGAGATGTTCAAAGATTCATTTAAAGACATTGACCGGCTGCTGTCAGCTTTCCAAAATGGAGAAATCGCTTCAAGACAATTTGTCATGCCTTTGGATTGGTATAAAGAATCTAGGAGCTTCAAGGAAAAAAATCAGGCGTACATTGAAATGGCTGTCAGACACAGTGCAGAAGCCGTTTCGAATTGCCTGTCAGACGAACGGTTTTTGAAAAAAGAAATCCCTTTCGAAAAAATTGAAGCGATTTTTTTTATATCTTCTACAGGCATCTCGACTCCCGGCATTGAAGCGAAGCTCATGAACATTCTGCCTTTTTCAAAACAGATGAAGCGGATTCCGATTTGGGGGCTCGGCTGTGCAGGAGGAGCTTCAGGTATAGCGCGGGCATTCGAATACTGCAAAGCGTTTCCAAAAGCCCATGTCCTTGTGATTGCGGCGGAGCTGTGCAGCTTAACGTTTCAAAAGGATGATCAATCGAAAAGCAACCTTATCGGCACATCTTTATTTGGCGATGGAATCGCCGCGCTCTTAATGTGCGGCAAGGAAGCGGATATCTCATCAGCCAGATTGGAGGTTCTTCCGGAAGTAGTGAGCTCACAATCAGCCACCTTGGAAGATTCGGAAGATGTCATGGGCTGGGAAATCAATGACAACGGTTTCCGTGTCGTTTTTTCCAGGGACATTCCGACATTAATCAAAACACATTTAAAGAACGATGTCGAAGCATTTCTCAATAGGGAACAACTCGCTTTGGAGAACATTCAAGTATTTCTTGCCCATCCTGGCGGAAAAAAAGTTCTCGACGCTTATATGGCAAGCCTCGGCTTTTCCGAAGCGCACATCGACTGTTCACGAAAAATTTTGGCCAGGCACGGCAATATGTCATCAGCCACTGTGATGCATGTTTTAAAAGAATATTGCCTGCATGGCAGTCCCATACCGGGAAAATACGGTCTTTTAGGGGCGCTCGGCCCGGGCTTTTCATCGGAGCTGCTGCTTTTGAAATGGACAAAAAGAGAGTGACTGACACATGTTTTGGACAATTTTAAGCATTTTTGCCGCCCAGCGCCTGCTTGAGCTGGCAGTCGCGAAGTTTAATGAAAAAAACGCTCTGAAAGAGGGAGCGGTCGAATACGGGAGACGTCATTACCCTTATATCGTCGCGATGCATGTTTTGTTTTTCATATCTTTGATTTGGGAAACGATCGCTTTTCAACGCGGACCTCTTCCGATGGCGCTTGTCGTATTAACAGGCCTCATCTTCACTCAGGCCCTCCGGTATTGGGCGCTCTTTTCTCTGGGGAGATGCTGGAACACGAAAATCCTTGTCATCCCTGGAACGAACCTTGTCCGAAAGGGGCCTTATCAATGGTTCAAACACCCGAACTATGTGGCGGTGGCTCTTGAATTTCTGCTTTTGCCCCTGCTTTTCCAGGCATACGCCACCGCACTTTTATTTACGGTGCTCAACGCTGCTGTCATGTACATCCGCATCCGCACGGAAGAACAGGCATTAGAAAAATTACACCATTGAAAATGATTATCATTTCATTTATAATGATGATAAACATTCTCATTATAGGATGGTGAGTCGCGTATGACGATGTTTTTTTTGCTGGCGGCGGTCAGTACATACAGTTTATTGATTGGTTATGTCTTAAAAGGTATCGCAGGAGCGAATCCGCAAAAATAAATAAATACACGTGCTGAAGCTGCCGAAACAGGCAGCTTTTTCTCGTTTTTTCTTTCAGATTGTGAAGAAAAATACAGCAAGGTTGTGTAAAATGGGAGAAAGGGCTAAGATGGCAAACAACAACGCAAAAAGGGGTAGGAAACATGGCACAAATAAACACGAAAGACGACCTGTTGAAAAGAGCCGGAGCGGTTTTCGGGGAGCTCAGGAAGAACGGGGATGACAAGCGGTCTGCGCAGCTTGCGGGAATCATCCGAAAATGGCTGAGAAAAGAAGTGTACATTGCGTTAACCGGACATTATTCAGCAGGAAAATCATCGCTATTGAACGCGCTGCTTCAGGAAGACGTCCTGCCGACAAGTCCGATACCGACGAGCGCCAATCTTGTGCTGGTCCGCCGGGGGGAAATGAAAACAACACTCCATACGATCGATGGAAGATACGCCCGGATGGATGGCTCTTATGATAAAGAAAAAGTGCAGGCGTACTGCAGGGACGGCAGCCAGATTGAAATGGTGGAAATCGAGGGGCCATTTTCAGGAATCGCGCCTCAGGCCGTCTTAATTGACACGCCCGGAATTGATTCGACGGACGATGCCCATTTTTTATCGGCGTCTTCGATACTTCACCAGGCGGATGCCTTGTTTTATGTCGTGCATTACAATCATGTCCATTCCGAAGAAAATGTGAAATTTCTTCGATCAATAAAAGATCAGATACCCAATATTTTTTTCATCGTGAACCAGATTGACCGTCATGACGAAGCAGAAACAGGCTTCCATGCCTATAAAAAGCAAGTGCTTGATATGCTGCAGAAAGAAGGGATCGATGAAGATCATCTCTTTTTTACATCGGTCACCGAAGCCGGTCATCCGCTGAACGAATTCACCCGGCTTCGCGCTGTGCTGGAAAGGTTGCAGCATCAATCCGAACAGCAGCTAAAGGCATATACGGAGCAAAAAATCAGCAGCCTGATTCATGAACATATCAAAATGCTGATCAGTGACGAAGACATGGCTCTGTCTGAAGAAACCGCTTCCTTAAGAGAAAAAGTCGAGTCTGTAAAAGCACGGCTTGCCGATTTGATAGAACAGGAAAAACGGGCGGAGGAACAAATCAAAAAAGACATTCATACAATTGCCCAAAACGCAAACTTAACGCCGTTTGAGATGAGAGAACTGGCCAAATCGTATTTGGAATCTATCGAAAAAGGCTTTAAAAAAGGATTTCTTTTCAGCAAGGCCAAAACGCTTGAAGAAAAACAAAAACGAAAAGAAGTGTTTCTTGCCGACGTTCAAAAAAGGGTTCAAGCCGAAATCGACTGGCATGTCATTGAAGCAATCAAGGCTTTCATGAACCGCTTTAACGTCCAGAGTGATGAACTGCTTCGGGACGTTCTTCAATTTCGGACAGAGGTAGATGAAAATGAACTGCTTCGTTCCCAGAAAAAAGGGGCTGAGCTTACACCGGAATACGTGCTGAACTATACGAAAGAACTGGCTGAAAACATCAGAAGAAAGGCAAAAAGACAAGCGCAGCCGCTTATCGATCAGCTCAAAACATTCATCAAAGAAAGAAGCGGCCTGCAGGCGGAAGCGATGAAAGTCGAATATGAAGCGGAACAGGCGAAGCTCGCCGAGCTCGAAAGCCGGTTGATCGAACAGCAGAAGTCATATGAAAAAGCAAACCGTCTCTGGGATCAATGGGAACACGGCGATCAGAGCGAGCTGCCAGCGAATTGGTATGCCGAAGAAAAAAAGCCCCTTGAAAAACCGCTTGATGCCCGACGAGCGGAACCGGTCCGTGTGCAAGGGGAAAACAGCAGCCGTAAAGACGATGTGCTCCATCCGAAAAAGGGCGTTTCTGAGTACATTGAGCACTTTTTCGACTTGGCCCGGTTTTTGGCGGATATTCCTGCTTTGGAAAAGCAGCGAAAAGCATTCTTGGACAAAACGGAACGCCTTTATACAAGGCAGTTTACCCTGGCGCTCTTCGGCGCATTCAGTTCCGGCAAATCGTCTTTTGCAAATGCGCTCTGCGGGCGGAAAGTGCTGCCGTCATCTCCGACGCCGACAACGGCAACGATTAATAAAATAACAAAACCGTCGGGAACCAAAAGGAACGGGACGGCTGAAGTCGTTTTTAAAACGGAAGAGGAAATCAGAGCGGAACTGGATCAGCTATTGGAGGGGAAAATGGCTGCGGCAAAAGGCTCCGCTTTTGGCGAAAAACTTGGAAACCTTTTGAAAAAAGGAGACCTGGATGATGATGAACGGCTGCTGATCAAGAACTTCCTCAAAGCTTATGAGCGTTATGGTTCATATATCAACGATCGGGAAATCCTGACGATTTCCGCTGAAGATCTGCATCCGTATGTCGCTGAAGAACAAACGGCCTGCGCCGTCCGTGAAGTCACCGTTTATTTGAGCACACCGGTCACGGAGAAAGGAATTACGATCGTCGATACACCGGGTGCCAGCAGCATGAATAAGCGGCATACTGAGCTTGCGTTTCAATACATGAAAGATGCCGATGCTCTGCTTTACTTAACATACTACCAGCATGCATTTTCCAAAGCGGACCGGTCGTTTTTGCGCAAGCTCGGACTCATTAAAGACGCTTTCAGCATGGATAAAATGTTTTTTATTTTAAATGCGGCAGACCTCGCGGAAAACCCGGCCGAATTACAGACGGTTGAAGACTATGTTAGGGGAGAGCTCTTGAAAGAAGGCATTCAAAACCCGCATCTGTATCACGTATCGAGCAAACAGGAGCTCAGCAAAAAAGCTTCGCCGAATAACGATTTCAGCAGATTAAAGCGGGAGCTCGACGATTTTATCGAAAATGGTCTAGCCAGAACAGCTGTCGAAGAGCTGCTTGATGAAGGCAAAAAACTGTGTGAAACCGTCTTTCAGCTCCGCCGTTCACTGCACCGTTCCGCTGAAGAAAAGGAAGCGGAGCAAAAGCGGATCGCCAAAGCTTATCAAGCGGCTTTAGCTGTCATTGAAGAAGCAGAAAAGGGATCATCAATCCTTCAAATGACCGAAAAGGATGTGGAAGAGCAATTTTACCACATGAGGCAGCGCCTGGCCTTTTATGCACACGATTTATTTAAAGCTGCAATCCATCCAGGGCTTCAGAACGGAGATTGGCGCGCCAATCTGCAAACCGCTTTGAAAAGCTGCTTAAAGGAGTATGAATTCGAATTTTTGCAGGAACTAAAAGCGCTTGATATCAGAATGGAAAACATCATGCTCAAGTATGCCGGCGAACAGTGGGCAAATGCCGTAAAAGAGCGGCTTGCCGATAATCCTTATTTTGCGGTTCATATCACAGCTGACCGCCCTGAGACCGGCAGCTGGGAAACAGCTGCACCGTCAGCGGATGAAGGGGAATTTGCAGATGAACTGAAAATGTTCAAAACGCCTAAAGCGTTTTTTCAGCAAAATGGCAAAGCCCGGCTTGTCGAGGCGTTTACTGCAAAGCTTTCGGCTATCACGGACGAATGGATTCAACGTGAAAAGCGGACATGTTTAAAGCGCTGCAAAACGAGCGCCGGACAATTACAGAAAGCGGCTGTTCTGTCCGCAAAAGCTCAACTCGAAGAACAAAAAGAAGCGTACTTTCATGAGCCGTTGGAAAGCGCAGAGCGTGAAAACATTGAAAAAGCGCATAACTTGGCAGGCGAATGGCTCCGCTCAAGTTGAATTAGATTGATATTGGTATGGATATCTGGCCGGCAGACATGATAGACTGAATAAAAAAAGAAGGGAATTAGATGATGACAAACGTTCATGAAGCCATTACAGCACATTCCAAAAAACAGCACCAGCACATCAAGCAGTTCGTGCGTCTCGAACAGGAGAGGGAAAAAGCGATCGATGAAGCGGTTGATAAGTGCCGGCAAAATGAAGCATTTTCAACCGGCCTTATCAACCAAATTACCATGCAAATGAACGAATTGGCCAAAAAAGGCATCGTTCCCACGAGACGGCTCGTCTCGAAAGAAATGGTCGCCGAATACGTCAGCCGAAAATATCCGCAGGCCTAGCTGGTGAATCCTTCCGCGTGTGGCGTCATGTTTTTTTGCAAAACATAAACCATGACACGCCCGCTGGAGGTGAAGTGTGATGGGAAGAACAAAGCTTGGCAACGCCAATGCACAGCGAAACAACAACGCTAAAAAGAAGAACGGCTTTAATACTGAATTTGCGACTGAATCCTATTCGCAAATGGAAGCCGCCAAATTAATTTCTAGCAAAAAACAGCACCAAAAATAGAAACAGCGTCGATTGACGCTGTTTTCATCATTTTTGCTCCTGTGGTACAATAAGTGCATTGTATGATGAAAGGAAGTTTCCATAATGAACAAGAAGCTGCTGCTTGTAGACGGGATGGCTTTATTATTCCGGTCTTTTTTTGCGACTGCGGTGCACCGCAATTTTATGCTGAATGACAAAGGGGTGCCGACAAACGGGGTTCACGGCTTTTTAAAGCATCTGTTAACCGCGGTGTCTGCGTTTGAACCGAGTCATGTCGTCTGCTGCTGGGACATGGGAAGCAAAACGTACCGCAACGATTTATTTAAGGACTATAAAGCGAATCGCGGCGAGCCGCCTCTAGAATTGATACCGCAATTTGACATGGCAAAGGAAGCGGCGGAAGAGCTCGGGATTTTAAATATCGGCATTGCGGGCTATGAAGCCGATGACTGCATCGGCACGCTGTCAGCGATGTTCAGCGAAGAAGCGGAGATCACGATCGTCACCGGTGATAAAGATTTGCTTCAGCTTTTAACAGTCAATGTTAAAGTCGCCCTGCTACAAAAGGGAATCGGCAATTATAAAGTATACACGGAAGAATCATTCAGTGAAGAGACCGGTGTCGAGCCGAAGGCTTTGATTGACATCAAAGCGCTGATGGGTGATACAAGCGATAACTACCCGGGTGTAAAAGGCATCGGCGAAAAGACGGCCTACAAACTGATTAAGGAATATTCGACTGTTGACCGGCTGCTGGAAAACATCGGACAGCTGACAAAGGGTCAGCAGACGAAAATAACCGAATGTCTTGAAGACCTGAAGCTGTCCAGAATCCTTGCAGAAATCAAATGCGATGTACCGCTTTCCTGCTCATTGGACGACGCAGACTTCACCTTGATGCATGACAGGGCGAAAGCGATGCTGAGACTTCATCAAATACGGGGAATCGAACCGCTGCTGGTGAAATTCGAAAAAAGAGAGATCGGATAACCGATCTCTCTAATGTTTTGTATTGCTTTTTTTCGCCCGGTTTTCAAGCTCGGTTTTTGGGTCTGTATGCCGGTTATCCCGGTTTAATACAATATCTCCCTGGGGCGTGACACCGCCTGTCAGGCGGCCTCTTCCTGCTGAATGCTGTTTTTCCACATGAACCACCTCACTCGTTATGATGTGCAGCGGGAATGGATTTTACTCGGGGTGATTCAGCAATATCGCCTTTTTCGCAAGCTTGTCAGCCGCCTGGTTAGACTTCGAAGGAATCCACTTGATAAAAAATAAATCAAAATCGTTTTTTAAGCGGATGATTTCATCCAGATAAGGCTTAAATGCCTGATTTTTGACAAACTCCAAATCCGCCGTGCGCTCGACGATCTGCGAATCGGTCCGAAACGAAACGATCCGGTAGTTTCGTTCGGCGCACAGCTTCATTCCTTCGATCAGCGCCTTGAATTCCGCTTCATGATTGCTCAGTAAGCCGGCGGGAAGGGAGAAGGACTCGGTCTTCTGACCGTCTTTGATGAAAATGCCAAGTCCGGACGGTCCGGGATCACCCGCGCTTGCTCCGTCGATATAGACCTCAATCGGCATTGTTTCCGCTCCTTTCATCCAAAGGGGTGATTCTTTTAGCGGCATAAGCGTACGGCGCTGCGAAAACGGCGACAACGAATTTCAAGACATATGTCGTGATGAAAATCTGAATCCAGACATTCAGCGGATAAGCGCCCATAAATGCGACGCTTGTAAAAATCAATGTATCGAGCAGCTGGCTTAGGGCTGTGCTGCCGCTGTTGCGAAGCCACAGTGCCCGATCGGAAGGAAATAACCTTCTGATTCCCGAATATACATAAACATCAAGCGTTTGGCTGATGATATAGGCGAGCAGGCTGCCGAGCGCCACACGGGGCAAGAAGCCGAATATCGTCTCCAGCGCAGGCTGTGCAATGTCTTCCGGATGCGGCTTGAACAGAAGCGCTCCCTGCATGACGAGCGTCAAAGCAATCAGAATGAAAAAACCGATTGAAACGGCTTTTTTCGCTTCTTCCTTTCCGTATCTTTCATTGATGACGTCGGTCGCAAAAAATACGCTTCCGTACAGGATGTTGCCGAGTGTCGCGGTCAACCCGAACAGCTCGACCGTTTTGACCACCTCGATATTGGCGGCGGCTGTCGCAAAACCGATCCAGACAAATAAACCGGTTTTGCCAAATCGTTTAAAAAAGAAGAGAACAATGATAAAATTAATGATCGCAAAACTAATCCATAATATTTCGTTAAACAAGAACGAGTACTTCCTTTCTGAATAAACTGTTTTGATTATAGCATAACAAGCCATAATTTGAATAAAGGTGATTTTGTGAAACTGAGAGCAGGTATGAAAATCAAGATTAAAGGGTCTTCACCCATTCCTTTTACAGCTGATGAATGGATCGAGATGAAAGAGGCAGTGGCGGCTGGGCGTCAGCTTTCTCAAAGTCCGTATGTCACTGAACTTGAGTTTGAAGATGAGAAGGGCAGCTTTTGGACTCTGAAAGAGCTGGAAAAGCTGAAAGAAGAACTTGCGGCTGAACCGGATGAGATCACCGTCTATTTTGACGGCAGCTATGATAAAGAAAGTCAGCTCGCTGGTTTAGGCATTGTGATATATTACTCCCTCGGCGGGGATCGGTACCGATTGAGAAAGAACAAGAGCTTTCGGCTGACAACGAATAACGAGGCGGAATATGCGGCTCTCTCCGAAGCCGTTAAAGAGCTTAGAGACCTTGGGGCAAGCAGGAACTCCGTCGTCATAAAAGGGGATTCGCTCGTCGTGCTGAACCAGCTTGAAGGTAACTGGCCATGCTATGACCCCGTTCATTCGAAATGGCTGGACAGAATCGAGAGCCAGCTTCAAAAATTAAAGCTAACGCCCACCTATATTCAAATCAGCCGCAAAGACAACAAGGAAGCGGATCAGCTCGCAAAAAAAATGCTTGAGCATACCATTGTGGAAAGCCAAATCAAACTAGATGAATAACGGAGATGAACGTTTTGGATAAGAAAGAGATCTTTAAGGAACTCACACATTTGCAGGACACCTACTGTGAAGGGTGCTTCATTAAAAAACACTTCAGAAAAGAATACGGAAAAACGTATGCCCACGCATTTTGCATTTCAAAATGCACGGTCGGAGAAAAGCTCCGAACCTATGGAGACGTGCTGACAAACAAAAATTAAAAATTGATCCCCCCAATAAACCATCATCCTTGGGCCGCGCTAAAAAAACCGCTGAACGCGGTTTTTTTAATGCTGTGATTCGTCAAGCTGGTGCTGGCAATCATTTAAGATGTTGAGCTGTTCGTTTAAGAAGTCTTCATCCAGGGCGGATAGTTCCTCAGCCTGTGACAGCTGTCTGGCGTCTTCGATGGATTGATACGCCGATTTCAGCAAAGTGGAGCTCTTTTGCCTCGTCGCCATTCCCGTCGTCTTTTGGGCGGTTTCTACGGCTATTTCAAGCTGCTTGCGCTGATTAAATCCCGTTACAAGAGCATCGCGATGTTCTGAGTTCATGATCATACACCTCCGACAAGTATTTTTTCTAAAAAAGGCATTTTTATGTGTGAAATAGAAAAAATAAAGTAAAATTAATCCGATATAACTATTGAACCTAAAAAATATAAGTCTTTATTACTAATTTAGGTAATCATGAAAAAAAGGAGTCTGAGGAACAGTGGAAAGCAATGAACTGCAAACCGTTCTTCACAAGACATTTGTGGAGGTATATAAAGATCTTGAACAGCTCGTTGATATCGCGAAAAAGGGGCGTCCATCTCTCGAGAAGAACATTGAGGAAATCGAGCAAAGGTTGAAGCAAAATATACTGGCAATCGAAATTCAGCTGAAAATTAAATAGGAGAGGCAAAAAATGCCTCTCCTCTTATTTGAAGTCTCAATTGTCTTGATTTTGTTAAAGCTTTACAACGTTAGATGCTTGAGGTCCACGATTACCTTCAACAATCTCGAAAGAAACTTCTTGTCCTTCTTCTAGAGATTTGTATCCGTCACCTTCGATTGCAGTGAAATGAACGAATACATCGTCTCCGCCTTCAACTTCGATGAAGCCGAAGCCTTTTTCATTGTTAAACCATTTTACTTTACCGTTTTGCATATTGCTTAATCCTCCTAGTACTGTAGCACAATGTGCTAAAAAAAATTTTCATCATCTAACGGTGTTCTGCTAAATGATGGTTTCACTATACACTATCTATGGAGGCTTCGTCAAGCTGTCAAGAGAAAAAAATGAACTTTAATGCTTTTTTAAGGAATTTCTTTGAAATCGTTTTCAGTTTCTGGTTATTGATCATTATTTTTCGCAAAGTGGACGAAACATTTTAAGCGTCAGCCCGTATATAATAAAACCAATATCAGGAATGCGAAGAGGAGTGTTTATAGATGAACCGTTATTCGGTTGATGAGTTTGTATCCAAAACCCAGCAGGAAGACAAAGGGGAGGGGCTGTTTGAAATGGAAACACCCCGTCTCTTGGAAGTTAATCTCGATGGAAAAGTGTGGGCAAAGGCCGGTTCGATGGTTTCCTACAGGGGAAGAGTCAAATTTAAGCGTGAAGGGGTATTTGAACACGGAATTGGACGGATGGTGAAAAAAGTGTTCAGCGGAGAAGGGGCTGCACTGATGAAAGCGGAAGGAAACGGAAAGGTGTACCTCGCTGATCAAGGAAAGAAGATCTCCATCTTAAACTTGAAGGGGGACTCCATATTTGTGAACGGGCACGATCTGCTCGCATTTGAGCCGTCAATCCATTGGGACATCAAACTGATGAAAAGAATTTCCGGCATGCTGGCCGGCGGATTGTTTAACATTAAGCTTGAGGGAACTGGAATGGCTGCAATCACAAGCCATTACGAACCGCTCACTTTGATCGTAACCCCGGAAAGCCCAGTCTATACCGATCCAAACGCAACGGTTGCCTGGTCTGGAAGCCTTCAGCCTGAATTTGTGACAGATGTATCTTTTAAGACGTTCATCGGCAGGGGAAGCGGGGAATCGATCCAAATGAAGTTTTCAGGGAACGGGTTTGTCGTTGTGCAGCCGTTTGAAGAAGTTTATTACTCGGAATCTTAATATTAAACGAAAAAAACACTTGCAGGGCAAGTGTTTTTTTGACTCGGGCTTTTTTAGGACAGCGCCCGGACAGTCTGTTTTTTGTTCATGATGATTTCAGACTGCTCGATAATGTCCGTCAGGATGACTTCTGATGAATTGGATAAATGCAAGTTTTTAATGTTTTTCTTCATTTCGTTTAACTTTTTCTCATCAGCCAAAAGGGAGGAGACTGATTCAAGAATTTCCTCATGCCTGTTGACGACGATGGCAGCTCCTCTGTCTTCGAAGAACAGGGCATTTTCCTTTTCCTGCCCGGGAACAGGCTTGTAAAGGATGACGGGAACGCCGATTGCCGTGGCCTCCGTCAGGGTAATTCCGCCCGGCTTTGTGATCATGCAGTCAGCCACCCTGAACAGCTCGTCAATTCTTTCGATATAACCGAGTGATTTCAGCTTGTTTGGATAAAGGGCTTCAATGTCTTCCAGTGAAGATTTCAGCATCGTATTTTTTCCGCACACGACGACGACTTGAACATCCTCTTTCGTCACCAGAGATTCACACAGTTCCTTTACGTTTTTAAGAACCCCGTGTGCGCCTGCCATGATCAGCAATATCTTCTTGTCGGGAGACAGCTGATACTTCTCGTAGATTTTATCTTTGTCCATTTCTTCTTCAAACTGCCTGCGGATCGGAATACCCGTGATCTTGACATTGCTCGGGTGAGTGCCGATTTCGAGCAGTTTTTCCTTCACATAATCAGTGGCTACGTAATATTTGTCAATGTGTTCGTGGACCCAAATTTTGTGAAGGCAGAAATCCGTCATGACGTTAAAGGTCGGAATGACTTTTCCCATTCTCCGTCTGTATTCGGGTACGACAATCATTGGAAACGTATTGATGATGATGTCTGGCTGATGTTTTTTAACCAGTTGGTCCAGCCGTTTATTTCCCATTTTGAAATAAATATTAAACTTTCTTTTATTGTAAATTTTATCGACCCCATAGTAGAAAAGGCGATAAAACTGTTTACCGATTGAAAAGCTTTTCAGGTAGAGATACTGTGTGATCTCTGACACAATCGGGTTTGATTCTTGATACAAATTCGAAACAGTTACATTCTTAAAACCGAGCCGTTCGCACTCTTGGTAGAGCGTTTTGGCTACTTGAACATGGCCATTTCCGTAATTTGCAGTCAAAATTAATATATTTTTATTGGTATTCAAGCATATTCACCTCAATTAATTCAAACAGCAAGAGCTAAAATGGTAAAAAAACAGGAGTCAATGTCCACACATACCATACCATAAATATTATTTTAATTATAAATGAAGAACAAAAATTAAGGTATTTTTAAAGTATGGATCGGCAGGAAAGCACTGGGTTCCTTATTATTCCTGCTTTCGCGGCCAAGCCGAACCCCCTTATGGAAGACTAACCCAACTGTATTTTAACACATTTTGAATGTCTTGCATCAGACCAGGGCATGAGAATTTCATTTCCACTCGTACGGTGTTTCCTGGTAAACGTAATAATTCAGCCAGTTCATGAACAAAAGAGTCGCGTGAGCTTTCCAGCGGTTTACAGGCGCCGCACCGTCCGGCCCGTCTTTAAAATAATTCACCGGCGGATCAATGTCCATGTTTCTGGCCAAATCCCTTTCATACTCTTCTTTAAGAGTATCTGTATCATACTCAGGATGTCCAGTTAAAAAAACTTGTTTTTCATCTTTTGAAGCAATTAAACAGACGCCCGCTTCATCGGATACGCTGAGCACTTTTAAATGAGAAACGGCTTTTAGGTCATCCATATTTATATCTGTATGCCTTGAATGCGGGACATAGTAGAACTCTTCAAAGCCTCTGACCAGTCTTTCATTTTTCTCCATTATTCTGTGTTCGAAAACGCCAAATGTTTTTTTCGGCAGTTTGACTTTGCGAATTCCGTAATGATGATAAAGCCCCGCCTGCGCTCCCCAGCAGATGTGAAGCGTTGACGTGACATGCGTTTTGCTCCACTCTAAAATCTCCTGAAGTTCTTTCCAATAGGACACTTCCTCATACTCCAGGTGCTCGATCGGCGCGCCGGTAATGATCATGCCGTCAAATTTTCTGTTCCTGATCGAAGAAAAAGTTGTATAAAACTGTTCCAAATGCTGCCTTGGTGTATGTTTTGGCGTGTGTGTAGACGGTATTAAAAAAGTGAAATATACCTGTAAAGGAGAATTTCCGAGCATTCTGAGCAGCTGTGTCTCGGTCCTGATTTTCTGCGGCATCAGATTAAGAATCACAATATTTAAAGGTCTGATGTCCTGATGAAAAGCCCGTTTTTCATCCATGACAAAAATATTTTCACTTTCAAGAATCTGCTTCGCTGGCAAATTGATAGGTATGTTGATAGGCAACACGCCACCTCCGGTTTTCTCCGCTGATTTTTCTTCATTATAGGAACTTTTTGGCGATATTTCAATGTGTGAATTGTGTTACAATGAAAGAAGTGTGCGAAAAATATGGAAAATCATCGTGTGATGAACCAAAAGGAGGATCCTCTTGCAAATGAAATCCCATCTATCAGACATAGAAATCGCCCAAAGTACGGAATTAAAACCGATTGCCGAAATTGCACGGAAGCTCAATATAAATGACGATGAAATAGAGTGTTTTGGTTGCACAAAAGCGAAAATTTCTTTAAAAATTTTTGAGCGTTTAAAAGAAAAAAACGATGGACAGGTGATTTTGGTAACCTCCATCAACCCGACCCCGGCCGGCGAAGGGAAGTCGACTGTCACCGTCGGATTGAGCCAGGCGCTCTGGCAGATTGGCAAAAAATCGATCGTTGCACTGAGGGAACCTTCACTCGGTCCGACAATGGGACTGAAAGGCGGGGCTGCCGGAGGAGGATATTCCCAGGTTCTTCCGATGGAGGATATCAATCTTCACTTTACAGGAGATATGCATGCGATCACAGCTGCGAACAACGCTTTGGCGGCTTTTATAGACAATCATATTCATCAGGGAAACGAATTAAACATCGATATTAGAAAAATCGTCTGGAAAAGGACGCTTGACCTCAATGACAGGGCGCTGCGCGAAACCGTTGTCGGCTTAGGCGGAAAAGCGAACGGATTTCCCCGGGAAGACGGCTTTGACATTACTGTCGCATCGGAAATCATGGCCGTTTTATGCCTGGCCGGAGACTTGGCCGATTTAAAAAGACGTCTGGCAGCAATGATCGTTGCCTACACTGTTGACGGACAGCCGGTGACGGCCGGCATGCTCGGTGTTCAGGGAGCGCTCGCTCTCCTGTTAAAAGATGCCATCAAACCAAACCTTGTTCAGACTGTTGAAGGAACACCGGCGCTCGTCCACGGAGGCCCGTTTGCAAACATCGCACACGGGGCGAACAGTTTGATCGCGACTAAAACGGCGGCGAAACTGGCTGATTATGTCGTGACTGAAGCGGGATTTGGCGCGGATTTGGGTGCGGAAAAATTCATGCACATCAAAACGAGAGCCGGCGGGTTCACCCCGGGAGCGGTCGTGATCGTCGCCACCGTAAGAGCGCTGAAAATGCACGGCGGAATGCCTCTCGCCGATTTGAAGCAAAAAGACGTAAACGCATTAAAAAGCGGAATCGCAAACCTTGCCAAGCATATCGAAACGATAGACGCCTTCGGTCTTCCGTACGTTGTGGCCGTCAACAGGTTCGTACACGATGCGGAGGATGAGCTTGAGACGGTTCTTGGCTGGTGCAGGGACAACGGGCATCCGGCTGCACTGTGCAATGTTTGGGAAGAAGGCGGAAAAGGCGGGATTGACCTGGCAAGGGAAGTCATTCATGTCATGGAGCAAAAGGACAATCATTTTTCCTATTTATACGAATTAACCGACTCGATCGAAGACAAATTAGCCAAAATTTCCCGCACCGTTTATGGAGCCGAGGGGGTAGAGTTTACCGAAAAGGCGAAAAAGCAGCTGCTGGAATTGAAAAAGAACGGATTGGACGTGCTGCCAGTATGCGTGGCCAAAACTCAGTATTCTTTATCAGATGATCCGGGGAAAATTGGCAGGCCGAAAGGTTTCAGCATCACCGTCCGTGAATTAAAACCATCGAGGGGCGCGGGATTTATCGTCGCTTTAACTGGCAGCATTTTAACAATGCCCGGGCTGCCGAAACATCCTGCTGCACTTAAAATGGATGTCGGTGAAGACGGCAGGGCCAAAGGTTTATTCTAAAAAGGAGGGACCGTCATGTCCATTTACGATATCAGCGTCAAGACGATTAAAGGCGAGGACACGACACTGCGGCCGTATAAAGGCAAAGTGCTTCTTATCGTCAACACGGCCTCAAAGTGCGGATTTACACCCCAATATCAACAGCTTCAAGACTTGTATGAAACATATAAAGACCGGGGGCTTGAGATTCTGGGCTTTCCCAGCAACCAATTCATGAATCAGGAGCCTGGCGATGAAAAAAGCATAGAAGAATTTTGCAGCGTAAACTACGGGGTCACGTTTCCGATGTTTTCGAAGGTGAATGTAAAAGGAGATCAAATCCACCCGCTGTTCCGCCACTTGACGAACAAGGCGAAGGGCATGCTTGGAACAAAAGCGGTCAAATGGAATTTCACAAAATTTCTCGTTGATCAAACCGGGGAGAACGTTGAGCGTTTTTCACCGCAAACCAATCCAAAGGAGATGGAGGAGGCCATTCAGAAATGGCTGGGCTGAATCAGGAACAAACAGAACAGATCCGCTTGATGTCCGAATGGGTAAGAAAAAAGCTCGCAGCCGAAGGGACAGGACATGACTGGCTGCATATCGAAAGGGTTCGGAACATAAGCCTTCAGATTGCAAAAGAAGAGGGTGCAGACCTGTTTGTGACCGAAGCTTCCGCCCTTCTCCACGATATGATTGATGTAAAGCTGGACGATGAACACCGGGTTCCGCTAGATGAGTTGAAAAGGCGCCTCTCAGAAGACTGGAAGGTCGATCCTGGAACGGTTGACGGGATTCTTGCCATCATCACAAGAATGTCATTCAGAGACAGAGAAAAATATAAAGACGAACGCCTTTCAAAAGAAGGTATGGCAGTTCAGGATGCCGATCGGCTTGATGCGATCGGCGCCGTCGGGATCGCCAGGGCTTTGATGTATGCAGGGGCAAAGGGTCATCTCCTCTACGGGAGCGCCAATGCGCCTACTGCTGTCGGCCACTTTTACGAGAAGCTTCTCCTTTTAAAAGATTTGATGAATACAAAGACGGGACGGATGCTCGCGGAAAAAAGGCATCAGCTGATGCTCGAATTTCTCGGCGAACTGGAAAATGAATGCGCCTTCTCCGGAGAAAGCCGCCTTGATAGATCAGGACCGGGGGTTATGGTAGAATAAGACCGGATCTTTTAACAGAGGGGGACAATGATGAAAATTAAATCGATAGAACCGACACCGAGCCCGAATACAATGAAGGTGATTTTGACCGAAGAACTGCCGGGCGGAAAAAGCAATAATTATAAAAAGGACCATGCGGAAGGCGCGCCTCCCGTCATCCAAGAGGTTTTAAACATAGAGGGAGTAAAAGGCGTCTACCATGTGGCCGATTTTATCGCTGTCGAGCGCAATGCGAGATTTGACTGGAAAGACATCCTCCCTGCCGTGCGTGCTGCTTTCGGAATGGGCGAAGCCGAAGAGGCGGGGGGCCGTTCCGAAGAAAAAGAATCGTTTGGCGAAGTTAAAGTCTTCGTGCAAATGTTCAGCGGGATACCGATGCAGGTGAAATTGACCGACGGCGAGCGCGAGGAGCGCTTCGGCCTTCCAGAACGTTTCCAAGAAGCGATCTTGAAGCTTAAAACTGCGTCTTCCAACGTCGTGCTCGAACGGTCTTGGAAAGAGCAAGGCGTCAGATTCGGCGATTTTTCAGAAATCGGCCGTGAAGTAACGGAAGAGCTTGAGGCGGCTTACGATGAGGAGCGCCTGCGGAAGCTGACGGAATCAGCCGCATCAAGCGATGCTGAGGATAAACGCGCGGCTGTGCAGCGAAAGTCTTACCGGGTAACGCTTGAAATGATGGATGAGGAAGATTGGCAAAAACGCTATGCCCATCTTGAACAAATGGATCCGGATGAAAAGGACATTCCAGTACTCGAAAAAGCGCTCAATGACCCGAAAACATCGATCAGAAGACTTGCTGTCGTTTATTTGGGCATGATCGAAACGCCTGCGGTGCTTCCTCTTTTATATCAAGCACTCGAAGACAAAACGATCACGGTCAGAAGAACAGCCGGTGATTGTCTGTCAGACATCGGAAACCCGGAAGCGATTCCGGCAATGATCAAAGCGCTCAAGGACCCGAGCAAGCTTGTGCGCTGGAGAGCCGCCATGTTTCTGTACGAAGTCGGCGATGAGAGCGCGCTTCCCGCTTTAAAAGAAGCTGAAAACGATCCCGAATTTGAAGTCAGCCTTCAAGTCAAAATGGCGGTCGAACGGATCGAATACGGTGAAGAAGCGAAAGGCTCCGTATGGAAGCAAATGACGGAAAGCCGCAAAAAAGACGGCTGACAAGGACGCTGGAAACAGCGTCTTTTTTTATGCCTTAAGCTCTTCGCTCTGAAGCGGCGATCCATCCGGGAATTTTGAAAAAAGTCACGCGTCTTGTTATAAAATATCACTTTTTCTATAAAAATATTTCGAATATTGTTGAAAAACACGCTGAAAATATATATAGTAGTTAGCAATCATATGGAATGTGGAGGTTCTGATTCATGGGGAATGATTTACAGATGAAGATCAAAACAACCGTCATCTTGCGGATCAGTCCGGCAAGCGGTTAGCAGACAGTTTTTTAAAACTGAATATTCAGAAAATATAGAATGTAAATACGAAGATGTTTAGGAGGATCACGATGACAGGTTTACGCAGTGACATGATTACAAAAGGGATCGACAGAGCGCCGCACCGCAGTTTGCTGCGCGCGGCTGGGGTAAAAGAAGAGGACTTCGGCAAACCGTTTATTGCCGTTTGCAACTCATATATCGATATCGTACCGGGTCATGTCCATTTGCAGGAGTTTGGAAAAATCGTCAAAGAGGCGATCAGAGAGGCCGGCGGTGTTCCGTTTGAATTTAATACAATCGGGGTCGACGACGGAATTGCGATGGGGCACATCGGAATGAGATATTCTCTTCCGAGCCGCGAAATCATCGCCGATTCAGTGGAAACGGTTGTATCAGCGCACTGGTTTGACGGAATGGTATGTATTCCAAACTGCGATAAAATCACGCCGGGTATGATCATGGCAGCAATGCGGATCAATATTCCGACCGTGTTTGTCAGCGGGGGGCCGATGGAAGCGGGAAGAACGAGCGACGGACGGAAAATCTCGCTTTCCTCTGTATTTGAAGGCGTTGGCGCTTATCAATCAGGCAAAATCGATGAGAAAGGGCTTGAGGAGCTTGAACAGTTCGGCTGTCCGACATGCGGATCATGCTCGGGCATGTTCACGGCCAACTCGATGAACTGCCTTTCTGAAGCTCTTGGCATCGCCATGCCGGGCAACGGCACCATTTTGGCGACATCGCCCGACCGCAGGGAATTTGCCAAACAGTCGGCCCGCCAGCTGATGGAGTTGATCAAGTCGGATATTAAACCGCGCGACATCGTGACCGAAAAAGCGATCGACAACGCGTTCGCTTTAGACATGGCGCTCGGTGGATCAACGAATACGATCCTTCATACGCTTGCGATCGCCAATGAAGCGGGGGTCGACTACTCGCTTGAACGGATCAATGAGGTAGCGGCAAGGGTTCCGCATTTATCAAAGCTTGCGCCGGCTTCCGATGTGTTTATTGAAGATTTGCATGAAGCTGGAGGCGTATCAGCAGTCTTAAACGAGCTGTCGAAAAAAGAAGGCGCGCTTCACTTGGATACGCTGACCGTAACGGGAAAAACGCTTGGCGAAAATATTGCCGGGCGCGAAGTGAAAGATTACGAGGTCATTCATCCGATCGATCAGCCGTTTTCAGAGCAAGGCGGACTCGCCGTCCTGTTCGGCAACCTGGCGCCTGACGGTGCGATCATTAAAACCGGCGGCGTCCAAGACGGGATTACCCGCCATGAAGGACCTGCGGTTGTCTTTGACTCACAGGAAGAAGCGCTTGACGGCATCATTAACCGTAAAGTAAAAGCGGGAGATGTCGTCATCATCCGCTATGAAGGTCCTAAAGGCGGACCGGGAATGCCTGAAATGCTTGCACCGACTTCGCAGATCGTCGGAATGGGCCTCGGTCCGAAAGTTGCTTTAATTACCGACGGCCGCTTTTCCGGAGCCTCCCGCGGTCTTTCGATCGGCCACGTTTCGCCAGAAGCAGCCGAAGGCGGCCCGCTTGCTTTCGTAGAAAACGGCGACCATATCATTGTTGATATCGAAAAGCGGATTTTAAACATCGAAATCTCCGATGAAGAGTGGGAAAAAAGAAAAGCAAACTGGCCCGGATTTGAACCGAAAGTGAAAACGGGCTATCTCGCCCGGTATTCAAAGCTGGTGACATCTGCCAATACCGGCGGCATTATGAAAATCTAGCGGTTTTTTCGCCCGGTGTTTGAAATTCAGCCCCCGCTGTAGTATCCTTGACATCAGTAGCAAGGTTTATAGAGGGGGCTTTTTAATATGTCAACAGCTTATGAAGAATACATGCGCCAGCTCGTTCTTCCGATGCGTCAGGAATTGGTGCAGGCCGGCTTTAAAGAGTTATCGACCGCGGAAGAAGTTGAGACATTCATGGAAGGTGCAGAAGGCACGACTTTCGTCGTCGTCAATTCAGTCTGCGGATGTGCCGCAGGGCTGGCGAGACCGGCAGCCGTTCAGGCCGTCTCCGGAAGCGAAAACGGGCCTGATGAGACCGTTACAGTCTTTGCCGGACAGGACCGCGAAGCAACGGCGAAAATGAGGGAATACTTCGAAGGATATGAACCGTCTTCACCTTCAATGGCACTGCTGAAAGGCAAAGAAGTCGTTCATTTCATTCCTCGTGAACAGATTGAAGGCCGTGAAATGACGGAGATTATGAAAAACATCACGGACGCTTTTGAAAAACATTGCTAAAATGCCCTTTGAAGGGCATTTTTTACGGAGAAAAACATGATTGTCACAACAAGCTACAGACCGACTGAAAACACGGTTTTAACGGCGGAAAAAATCAGCCGGACGCTCGGCGCCCGCTTTTCCGAACGGAGAAAACGGCCGATTCGCCAAATCCGGGAGACAGAGCAGGAAGATGTTCTCGTGGTTGGAAAAGAGCGCTTCGAGCTGTATCATTCAGAAGGCGAAAAGTTCTTTTTCCACCCGAACTCTGCGATGTTCCGGGCGAAGCGCATGTTAAGAGGCGAACCGGATCCTTTTGTCGAAGCTGCACAAGTTGAACCGGGAGACAAGCTGCTCGATTGTACGCTCGGCCTTGGATCAGATGCCATCATTGCAAGCCTTGCCGCTGGCGAACAAGGCGAGGTGTGCGGAATTGAAAAAAGCCCGCTCCTCGCTTTTCTTGTCGAGGCGGGACTTCAATCGTGGGAGACAGGCCTTGACGCTTTGGATCAGGCGATGAAAAGGATTCGGGTTCATTCCGGCGACAGCTTTGAATATCTGCTGGAGCTTGATGATGATTCAGCAGATATCGTCTACTTTGACCCGATGTTTGATGATGGAATCGAAGAATCAAACGGCATCGCCCCTTTAAGAAAGTGGGCGCATTCCGAGTTTACGCTTGACGGTGCTTTAAATGAAGCCCTTCGGGTCGCCAGAAAAAGAGTGGTCCTGAAAGACCACTGGAAAAGTCCGCGCTTCGAAAAATACGGATTTCGCGTAAAAAAACGCAAAACGGCCCTGTTTCATTACGGTGTTCTCGAAAAATGAAATCCCAAGGCATATACCTTGGGATTTTTTAATCTGCGATTTCCATGACGATAAAATAAGCGAGGGTAATCAGTGAAGCGGTTATAAAAAGACCTTCAATCATGAACGATCACTCCCAATTTTGGAATTTTCATCTTTGATTGTAAACGTTTTATCGCCAAAAGAAAAGGCGTTTTGTTTATTTGCACCGTCACTTTATGAATGACTGAAAATTCAACCTATGATAGAATAAGAGAAAACGAGAAAGCGATCCAAAAGGGGACTAACCAGTCATGAAGATGTGGATGAGAAAAGCGCTTGTCACATTATTTACAATTGCAACGTTCGGCCTTGTATCTCCTCCTGCGGCATTAATGGCGGACAAGCCGCAGGAGCATCAGAGCATGAAAGAATCCGGGTATACAGCTGTTTATCAAAAGCAGGAAGAGCCCGAACTTGAAGAAGACGGCGAATCCAAATCTTCATTTGACAGCTACAAGGATGAACTGCTCAATGAAGCAGAAGATCTGTCATTCGTAAAATTCGGCAGCAGGATATCGCCGGTCATCGAAGACGAGTACAGGGAAGAAGTGCTTCCAAAGGTCGAGGAGATCATCGTCAGCCATCTCATGACAATGCAGGACAATGACGCTTACCAGGATCTTGTCATTTCCAAAACGCCGACGGCGGGGAAGTCGGAGAGAATCTTCCACGTTTACAACCGGAAAACGGGGGAGGATGTGCTGAGGTTCCATGTGCGCAGGGACAAGCCGCCGCATAAAGGGTACTGGTTTAACTTTCATTATCATACTGCCGAAGACGGCTTTCAAAAACATCACGATCTCGGAAGCATATACTGGGACCGCAATACACCGCCTAACTGGATGAGCCACTAAAGGAGATTGATGCAGATGAAGAAGTATACGATGAATGAAATGGTGCACTTAACGAAAAATATGCTGAATGAGCGCGGGGTTACGATTGAGGATATTGCACTGATCGTACAAAAGCTGCAGGAAAAATACCATCCTGATCTGTCGCTTGCTGTATGCGTTGAGAATGTCGAAAAGGTCTTAAACAAAAGGGAAATCGTTCATGCCGTGTTAACGGGGATAGCGCTTGACCAGCTTGCCGAGAAAAAGCTATTGCCTGAACCGCTTCAATATTTGGTCGAAACGGATGAACCCCTTTACGGGATCGACGAGATTATTCCGCTTTCCATCGTAAACGTCTACGGTTCGATCGGCTTGACGAACTTCGGCTATCTGGATAAAGAAAAGTTCGGCATCATTAAAGAACTGGACGACTGTCCGGACGATGAGGTTCACACGTTCCTTGATGATATCGTCGCTGCCTTGGCGGCAGCTGCTGCAAGCCGAATTGCCCATTCGCATCAGGATCTTGAGGATGAAGAAAGAACAGACGGACAGAGCGTTGCGAAAAGCCGTTGAAAGACCTCGCCCTCCCCGCCATCAGGCGGGGTTTTTTTATGCCGATATTTTATGTCTTTTCCCGAAAAATGTCTTGTTTTCGAAAGGTTAAACAAGATACACTACAAAAGGATGAAAAAAATGAAACATCATGCGGATATATCCCGTCATATGTTAGAGAACCGGAATTGAACAAAACGGGGAATGACACCAATGCATTCGGGCGGCCTGATCAGAATGAAAACCTCGAAGAAAGGTTTCCTCTCATCACAGCTTTAACCTCCATCTTCATGCATCATGTTCACAGATGATCACACAAAGAGATGAGCATCATCCGGCATTATTTCGCTACAAACATCATAAGGGGGCTTTAAATTAATGATTTCATTGATTACCGCCATGGACAGAAACCGCCTGATCGGCAAAGATAATGATCTGCCATGGCATCTGCCGCAGGATTTGAAGTATTTTAAAGAGGTGACGAAAGGACACGCCGTGATCATGGGGAGAAAGACGTTTGAATCCATCGGCAAACCTTTGCCTCACCGGGAGAACATCATCGTCACATCCAATAAAGAACTGGATATTCCGAATTGTCAGGTGATGCACTCGGCAGAAGAAGCGGTGCGGTTTGCGAAAAACAAAAACGAAGAATGTTTTGTCATCGGCGGTTCAACACTGTACGCGGAGATTCTGCCTTTTGCGGACAAGCTGTATGTGACAAAAATCGATGAAACCTTTGAAGGGGACCGGTATTTTCCTGAATTCAGCGAAGCTGAGTGGGAAATCGTTTCGAGGCGGAAAGGCCTGAAAGATGACAAAAATCCATATGACTACGAATTCCTCGTTTATCAAAGAAAAGGATAGAGGAGAGGATTTTCATGTTTCGCTATTGTTTTTTATGGATGTATTCGGCCTATATGTTCATCAAGCATATCAAGCTCCTGCAGGCGCTACAGACACTTGACCCGCGCCTTTCGTACGCCAATCAGATGGAAGCTGTCTTTGATAAGCCGAAAGCTTTTTTACGGGGGTGCATCGGCTTAACCGGTTCGACCGTTTCCATCCATCAGAATGGAAGATCCCCGGCTGGCCCCGTCCTTTACGTGCATCCAAAGCTCGGCCTGTCAGAGCTCGCCGTGCTGCTCGGACACCTTGATAAAACGGCTTCGTTTTTTGCTGATCCGCGCGCCTTTCGTTATCCGCTGCTCAGCAGCTGGCTCAATAAAATGGCCGCGGTCAAAAAAAGCGCCGACAAGGAAGCATCACTTGAAAAAGTGGAAGAGATCGTCAGGAAAGGCCAAAGCTTTATTCTGTCTGAAGATGACGGGCTCGATTACAAATCTTTATCCAAAAAGCTCGGCATTCCGATCGTTGCAGTCGAAACAGCCGGTACGGAAGACATGAAGAAAGGCAAGTTGTTCAAGAGGCTGAGACCTGCTGATATCGACTTGACGATCTACCCGGCATACGTCCTAACCGAAAACAAACAGCTTCGGGCATAAAAAAACCAGGCTTCCTTTATGGGAGCCTGGTTTTCGCCGTTTATGATATAAACGGCACCTTTGCCACGTAGAAAAGCACGCAGAAAAACATGGAGGCGCTGCCGCCGAGTACGAAGGTGTGCCAAATCGCATGATGATACGGGATCTTTCTCCATAAATAAAAGATCGTTCCGACAGAATACAATATTCCCCCTAAGAGCAGCAGGGCGAATCCTTCTCCGGTCAAGGCCGTATAAAGCGGCTTGATCGCAATAATCGCCATCCAGCCCATCACAAGATACACCAGCGTGCTGACCACGATAAATCGTTTCACAAAAAAGATTTTAAATACAACTCCGCCAATCGCAAGTCCCCAGACGACCGCAAGCATTGTATAGCCGAGCGTGCCTTTCAAAGGTCCGAGGAGCAGCGGTGTGTATGTACCCGCAATCAGTACGTAGATGGCTGAGTGATCGATGATCTCAAGAATATCTTTTGTTTTTTGGTGCTGAATGCTGTGCAGAAGGGTCGAACTTAAATACAGGAACAGCATGGAAGCGCCGAAAATCGAAAAGCTGACAACATCCACCGGACTTCCGTAGCGAATCGCAAATATCACCAAAAATACGATGGCGGGTATGGAGAGGAGAACGCCGAGCCCATGGGTAATTGCATTCGCAATTTCTTCTTTAATCGTGTACATACCAAGACACCCTTTCTATTCTTGAATAATGTGATGCTTTAAAGAGCTTAAAAAGCGGAGGCCTTCAAGCGTGATTTTTGTCCCGGCTCTTCCGCGGCCCTTTGTAATAAACTCTCTTTTTTCCAAATAATCCAATCTGCTGCGCACTTGCTGGGGGGTAAGCTCCGACTTGCCGTTTTTGCTCAGTTCAGACAGAACTCTGCGGCTGGCAGGCTCTCCTTTTTCATTTAATTGCTTGACTGCATCGAGCAAAAACGCAAACTCCTCTTTTTCCATTAAAGTCAGTGATGTTGAAGCCGTTTTTTTATCTTTTGGCTTCTTCTTTTCGATTTGTTCTCTTAACGCCGGCGGAGTGTCGTAAAGCTGAATCGTTTTCCCGTCTGAGACGGTTTTCATATAATCCGTCATGTTTTTGAGTTCTCTGACGTTCCCCTCAAACTCATGCTGCTCTAAAGCCTTCCAAACGACCGGTTCGACATATATGTCATGATCCCCGCTTTTTAAAAAATGATGCACGAGAAGGGGGATGTCGCTTCGCCGTTCAGCAAGGGGGGGAAGCGGAAGGTCGAGCACATTGAGCCTGTAGTACAAGTCCTTGCGGAATTCGCTGCTTTCAATCCGTTCACCGAGCGGCACGCTTGAGGTGACAATCAGTCTTTTTGGCATCCCTTTTTCAATGGCTGCCAAAAGCTTGCCCTGGAGAGGCAAGGAAAGCCCCCACACTTCGTCGAGAAACAAGGTTCCGGATTCATTCATCTCTGAAAGAAAAAAGTCTTCAGCCGCTTCATCTTCATTCAGCGTGCTGCAGCTTACGTGTGTGAAGGGATCATGGTTGAAAGATGATCCGGAATGAATGGCTTTGGCGAACAGCTCTTTGCCTGTGCCTGTTTCTCCATGAATCAGAATCGGATGGGAAGAGGCTGCAAATTGTATCGCTCTGTTTTTCGTTTGCAAAAAGGAATCGCATTCCCCGATCAGCTCGGAGAACCCTATGGATGGGTACGTGTGTTTAATCATGGCGGATCTCCTTTTGGTTCTAATTGGTTCTATTATAACACCCAATTAGAACAAATAAAGAGTTTTTTGAAAAAAAGTATATTTGGCTGCACATTAAGAATCGAAAAGAACTCCGTATATATTGAGAAAGTGTATAATATTCTGTAAATAACAAAGAATTGCCCTTTAAATTTTGAATATTCATGATATAATGGCGTATTAAATAAAGCTTTATACAGAAAGGATCTTATACATGAAACCGTTGCTTAAAGAAAACTCTCTCATCCAAGTCAAAGACATTTTAAAAGCCCATCAAAATGTAAAAGATGTTGTCATTCATACCCCCCTCCAAAAAAATGAGAGGCTCTCCGAGAGGTACGATTGCAACGTATATTTAAAAAGAGAAGACCTGCAGGTTGTCCGCTCTTTTAAACTGAGAGGCGCCTATTATAAAATGAAGCAGCTTTCAAAAGAAACGACGAAAAACGGGGTCGTCTGCGCCAGTGCAGGAAACCATGCGCAGGGGGTCGCTTTTTCCTGTAAACATCTCGGTATTCACGGAAAGATTTTTATGCCGTCGACGACTCCGAGGCAAAAAATTTCTCAAGTCGAATTGTTCGGCAAGGAATACATCGAGATCATCCTGACAGGCGACACGTTCGATGATGCATATCAAAGCGCAGTCGCCTGCTGCGAGGAAGAAAAACGGGCATTTATCCACCCGTTTGACGATCCTGCCGTCATGGCCGGACAGGGAACGGTTGCGGTCGAAATCTTAAACGATATCGAAACAGAACCCCATTATTTATTTGCAAGTGTAGGCGGCGGCGGCCTGCTTTCAGGAGTGGGAACCTACATGAAAAACGTGTCCCCGGATACAAAGCTGATCGCGGTTGAGCCCAAAGGCGCGCCGGCTCTATTTGAATCAAACAAAAAAGGCGAAGTCGTGACCCTCGAGAAAATCGATAAATTTGTAGACGGAGCCGCCGTGCAAAAAATCGGCGAAGAGACATTTAAAACGCTTGAAACCGTTGTAGATGATATTTTGCTCGTTCCCGAAGGAAAGGTATGTACCGCGATTCTTGAGCTGTACAACCAATGCGCGATTGTCGCCGAGCCTGCGGGAGCGCTGCCGATCGCCGCTTTAGACCTTTACAGGGATGAAATCAAAGGAAAGAATGTCGTATGCATTGTGAGCGGAGGAAACAACGATATCGGCAGAATGCAGGAAATCAAAGACAGATCGATGATGTATGAAGGACTCCAGCATTATTTCATCGTGAACTTCCCGCAAAGGGCGGGAGCTTTGCGCGAATTTCTAGATGAAGTGCTCGGGCCGACCGATGATATCACCCGGTTTGAATATACGAAGAAAAATAATAAAAGCAGCGGCCCTGCGCTCGTCGGCATCGAATTGAAACAGCGCGAAGACTACGAGCCGCTGATTGCGAGAATGGACCGCAAAGGCTTCCGCTATGTCGAAGTGAATAAAGATGAAGGCCTCTTTCATTTGCTGATTTAAGAAATTTTTTTGAAAACACGCATAAATCAAAGACAACGGCTCCTGAGATTATGTATAATAAAGAAAATATCTCATAAATGAGGATTGATAGCTTGTTACTTAAAAGCCTGGAGTTCAAACGTTCGGATGGACAGAAGGTGAAGGTGACGGAAATACCCCTGCTGAAGGAGGACGACCCGCATTTTTTTATGGCCAGTCTGAGGCTCGAAATCTTTTTAAAGACACTCTATTGCTCAAAGCGGAAAAAAAACGTCTACTCCTTTAGGGACTACTTAAAGAGAGCATTGAAATGGCAGGATTACCTCGCCATTTATCAAGAGGAAGAATTGAAGCATAATGCATAAGAATTGATAGCATTCTTTGCCGGCCCATGAAGACAGCCAAATCCGCTTGGAAAAGGGCGGAAGACGGCATTCGGCCGGCAAAGAATTTTTCATGCCGAATTTGGCCTCACTAGGAAATTCACCATTTGAACCGACAGGATGTGAAGGGAATTGCCAAGCATTAAAATTGTAACGGACTCAACAGCTGACTTGAGCGAAGAACTGCTCAGAGAATATCATATTTCCGTTCTCCCGCTCTCGATATCAATCGACGGCATTGTTTACAGAGACAGGTTCGATATTCAGCCGGACGAATTTATTGAGAAAATGGAGAGCGCCGCAGAACTCCCGAAAAGTTCACAGCCGCCTTTAGGCGCTTTTATCAAACTGTACGAAGAGCTGACCGCTGACGGAAGCGAAGTGATCAGCATCCATCTCTCAAGCCAATTGAGCGGGACATACCAGACGGCTGTAAGCGCTTCAAACATGGTCGACGGGAATATTACGGTGATTGATTCCATGTATATTTCAAAAGGCCTCGGCTTTCAGGTCGTACGAGCCGCCTTGCTGGCCGAAGAGGGAATGACGGCCGAAGCGATTGTAAAAGACCTGGAGAACTTGCGCGACCGGACATCCCTCTATGTGACAATTGATCATTTTGATAACTTGATCAAAGGCGGCCGCATCGGGAAAGGAAAAGCGCTGATCGGCTCATTGCTCAAGGTTAAGCCGATCGCGAGGCTTGAGGACGGAATCTATACGCCTGAAAAAAATGTCAGGAGCACCAGTCAGCTTATCCGTTATTTAACGGGTCAATTTCTTTCCGCGGTGAAGGGAAGGACGGTGCAAGCGATCGGAATCGCCCATGCCGATGCACTCGACCTTGCTCATAGGCTGAAAGACTCTTTGCTTGAACATATCCCGGGAATCGATATTGATATTGCGTACACAACGCCGATTATCTCTGTTCATACCGGAAAAGGAGCGATCGGTTTTACTTTTTACACCGATTGAAAAAGGGGATGGAAGGATTGAAAAACGTTTTTGGCATTTTCCTTGCAGGTATTCTCACAGTGTTTCTTTCGTCCTGCGGAACTAGCAAGATTGAAAATTCTTTAAACTATGACGTACAATCTTTTTCTTTTCAAAATCAAGACGGGAAAACCGTGTCTCTTGAAAGTTTAAAAGGCCAGGTGTGGGTGGCCGACTTTATATTTACAAACTGTAAAACGATCTGTCCGCCGATGACTTCACATATGGCTGAACTGCAAAAACAAATGGAAGAGGAAAACCTGCAGGCCCGCATCGTCTCATTCAGCGTTGACCCCGAAAATGACACGCCGGAAAAGTTGAAAAAATTTGCGGCCAACTATCCGCTCAATTTTCAAAACTGGGATTTTTTAACCGGATACTCGCAGGAGGAAATCGAAAAATTTGCGCTGAAAAGCTTTAAATCAATCGTGAAAAAACCTGAAGATGAGGATCAGGTGATTCACCAATCGTCATTTTATCTAGTCGATCAAAACGGCAAAGTCGTCAAGGATTATGACGGTGCAAAAAATACGCCGTACGATGAAATCATCGCCGATATTAAGACGCTGGAAAACCGTTGATAAAAACGGGCGCCTGCCGCTGAAGCCTGCTTCCTGACCACGGAAACAGGCTTTTTTTTACACCTGTCAAATCATTTTCAAAAGAATCAAAACATGGTACACTTTTTTTTAGGTATCTAGAAGGAAGGGGCATCATTTTTGAACATACGGTTTATAACAGTCATGATGGCCCTCGTCTGTCTGCTTTCAGCCTGTACGGAATGGAATGCGGGCGTTGAAAAAACATCGGTCTCCCCTAAGCGCGATATCGTGATTGCAGCAGTGGGCGATTCTCTGACAGAGGGGGTAGGCGATCAAGAGAAGAAAGGCTATGTCGGCATGGTGGCCGACGAGCTTGAAAGCCGGAGCGATGTGAAGTCCGTAACGGTCAAAAATTATGCCGTTAAAGGCTCCCGGACTGATCAGCTGCTTGAAAGATTAAAAGAAAAAGAAGTACAAGAGGGCCTGAAAGATGCAGACTACATTTTGTTTACAATAGGGGGCAACGACCTGATGAAAGTCGTCCGCCAAAACTTCGCGCACTTAACGCTTACACCTTTCCGCGTTGAACAAAAACTGTTTGAAAAGCGGTTTTCGAATATTTTAGCGGAAATTAGAGAGCAAAACGCCAGCGCTGAGTTGATTTATGTCAGCATGTATAATCCGTTTAAGTTTACGCTGTCTGAACTGAGGGAAATTGACCAAGTCGTAGACGAATGGAATGAAGGAGCAGAAAAAAGCCTGAAAAAGGTCTCCAACACGAAAATAGCGAATATCGCTGATATTTTTGAGGAATACAGCGATGAAAAGAAGATTGCAAAAGATGAGTTTCATCCTAATCAATACGGATATTCTTTAATAGCGAAACGCGTTTACGAACAAATTAAAAACGAAGACCCCCAAGCAGAATAAGGTGAAAAAATGAAGAAATGGAAGAACTTATTTTTAATTTTAGCAGCAGTCAACGTCATCATACTTGCCGGGATTTTCATTCTCGTATTCATGCCCGGCGGTCAAAAGGAACCGTCGCGGCCGACTCCGAGCGAATACCAATTGAACGTGACGAGCACGAAAGAATCATTGGCCGCATTCATCAACACATATTTGGAGAAGGAGTCTTCGCCGGATCTTGACTATCAAATCGAAATCGACGATGAATTCCACATCGTCGGTGCGATCCGCGCCTTTTCCTCGACAGTCGATGCGAGGGTGTCCTTTCGGCCGACAGTGGAAAAAAACGGAGATGTGGTTCTTGACGTGACGAGATTTTCGATCGGCAAGTTAAATGTTCCGATATCGATGGTGCTGAACTACATGGATCAATTTTATGATCTTCCTGATTTTGTACACGTTCGTTCGGATGCTAAAGAAATTCAAGTCCGTCTGTCAGAGATGCCGCTTAAAAACGGAATGTATGTGAAAGCAAAAGACATTGATTTAGAAAAAGATCAAATCGAATTTGTTTATTATCAGCCTGCACAAACAGATTCATAGATCGTGCGGCGGGATTTACAGGGGTGAACATATGGAACGTATCTACACATATTTCAGCTTGCTGTCTATGTTGTTTTCACTGTACTTCGGCGGCCTCGCCGCCTTCAGTTTCATCGATGAAAACATGGACAAGATGTATTTGAACATCGGGTATTGTGCGTTGTTTTTAAGCATTATGATCTTTACCCTAGATGCGAAAAAACATAAAAAAACTGACCATCACAATCAATAATTGCCGGCAAAATCCTAAAACATGAGACCGTTTTAGGATTTTGTTGTCCATGCTTCAGCAGACTGTAAAAGAGACATCAGGTCTCTTTTTTTTCGCTATGAAGGCGGAGCTTTGGCAGGAAACGGCGCCGCTTTTATTGTGAGAGAAGGGGAGCCGTTGACGAAACCGAGGCCATACAAAGTTGTGGATTCCCCGGCGTGAAGCGTGATTTTCGGAACCTTCAGCAGGACCGCTGTTGAACCGGCGGCCTTTACCTCCATGTCGATTTTCTGTGAACGCACCTGGATGTACCGCGTGACCGTTTGAAAGGGGACACCTGAAAACAGGACAGGTCCGTTTTGCACTGCAAAGTCAAGAGCCGGAGAGTCCGGTGATAAATGAACGAAACGGATGCTGCGGCTTTCCGGATCAGCCGCAGGCCGGTCATACATTCCGACGGGAATGAGCTTTGCAGCTGTGCCTGTAACGGCAACCGTGCAGTACCCGCCGTGGATCAGGTGATACTGTACCGACAGCAAGGGACCGTGCGCCCTGCCTCTTTGGAAAACATCGATTTGAATACGGCCGGCAGGAAACCGGACATAAGAAGATAAATCTGTATAGGAGATGTTTTGAAAAACGGATATGCCGTTTACGAATACGTCGAGATTGTCGGTGTGAGGAGCCGCGTGGAGCAGTCTGATCATCGCTGCTTTTCCGCCGTTTCGAAAATAAAAGGGCGCCTCTACAGGCGGAAGATGGTAGCAGTTCCTCCGAAAACCCTCCGCCATTTGACGGGCATCATGATCTGTAGAGAACATTTTGTCACGCCCCTTTGCATGCTTTCTGACATTATATGAGGCTGCGAAGCCATCGGTCACATCGCGATCAAGACGACAGATGAAAAGGAGTAAACAATGAAAACGGATTTTACATACGGAAATGTGTTTAAACAGCTGGTCTTTTTTTCCGGCCCGATCATTTTAGCCAATCTTTTGCAGATTTCATTTCAATTCGTCGATAGCTTGTGGGTCGGAAATCTGCTCGGAGCAAAAGCACTCGGTGCTGCGGCCGTCTCAGGGACGGTTTTCTTTACGGTGCTGTCGTTCGTATTGGGCGTCAACAATGCGGCGCTGACGATTCTTGCGCAGCAGAAAGGAAAAGGGGATAAGAAGGGACTTGCTTCATATATCAACGCGTTTGTTGTTCTGATGACAGCGATGAGCGTATTGCTCGGGGTTATCGGCTATTTTTTCACAGAGCCTCTGCTTTCGCTTCTTCAAACGCCCGGCAATATGATGGATTTGGCTGCAAGCTATTTGAGCATTCATTTTATCGGGATTATATTCTTATTCGGCTATAATTTCATCAGTACAGTGTTAAGGGCGGTCGGCGACAGTCAAACACCTTTGCGTTTCGTCCTCTTGGCCGTCATCCTGAACCTGTTCATTGATCCGCTGTTTATCTCGGTATTCAACCTCGGAATTGCCGGAGCGGCCTATGCAACCGTCGTTTCCCAAGGGATTGCTTTCATTTACGGTGTGGTCTATACGGTGAGAAAGCGGCTTGTTCCATTTTCAAAGCCCGCGCTTCCGTCTCTTGAAGAGACGTCCGTCATTTTGAAGCTCGGAGTGCCTGCCGGCTTGCAAATGATGGTGATTTCAGGCGGCTCGATGGCGATTATGAGCGTTGTCAATTCATTTGGAGAACGTGTCGTGTCAGGGTTTGGCGCGGTACAGCGGCTTGACAGCCTGCTGATACTCCCGGCGATGGCCATCGGCACGGCTGTCAACAGTATGGCTGGCCAAACCGTCGGCAGCGGCGATATGGAGCGTACGAAAAAAATCGCTCACTACGGCGTCATTTATGTTCTGCTGTTTATGGCTGTCGTCAGCACCGCGATATTTCTGACAGGCTATCATGCGGTCAGGCTGTTTATTTCGGAAGCCGATTCAGCTGCATTCGGGGAAGAATATTTAAAAACGATTGCTTTTTTCTATCCGTTTATCGGGATTAACTTTGTGTTAAACGGTGTTGTAAGGGCAGCCGGCGCGATGTTTCAAATTTTGGTGCTGAATGTGATTTCTTTTTGGGTTTTGCGCTATCCGTTTACATACTTATTTTCAAAGTGGCTTGGCGAAAGCGGCATAGCGCTTGGCATTGGAATGAGCTTTATGCTGAGCAGCCTGACCGCGTTTTTATATTACCGCTACGGGAAGTGGAAGCACCTCGTTTTATTTGAAAAATGAAAGAACAAGCTCCTGCGGCAAGCCCCGGAAGCGATTCCCGCCGGGCATCTGAAGCAAAGAAACAAAAATGCTGTTAACGTCTTAATAATTGACGATATATACAATATAAAATGAGTTTGGTGTTGGGGGCTTGTCATGTTTTTAATCGATTTATTTTTGAATTTGTGCATTTTAATTACTTCACTCTTTATCTACACTCAGCTAAAGTGGAATATTTTTTCCCGAAAAGCTACAAACAAACAACTTAATTGGATTGACGGCGTCATGGGAGGATTGCTCGGGAATGTGCTCATGTTCTTTTCGATCCAGGCAACCGATGAAACGATCGTTGATTTGCGTTATGTGCCCGTTATGATTTTGTTTCTATTTACGGGCGTCTTTCCGGCCTTTATTTGTTCTCTGCTGATTATAGGAGGAAGATTTGTTTACGGGGGGAATATATCTTCGATTGCAGCGCTTACAGGAATGATCGTTATATTCATAGGATATTATCTCATCCTCAGGGTCATGGATAAAGACGCTGACACTTATCGAAAGACATTTGCTTTGGTCATTTTTGCCAATGTGGCGATTTCAATTGTGATCTTGATGCTCCTCCATGATTTCCATTTAGTAAAAATTTTAATGATATGGTTCTGGATTTTATCTACTATCGGCGGATTTACATCAGTATATGTCGTCTCATATTTAAAAAAATCTCATTTTCTGTTGAAAAAGTATGAAGAGGAATCGTCGCTTGATTATTTAACGGGATTGAATAATGTCCGCCATTTTGATGCGATATGGAATGCTCATATTTCAAACGCAAGGGAGAAGAACGAGAAACTGTCTTTGCTTATGATCGATATCGATTATTTCAAAACGATTAATGATACATACGGACATTCAAATGGAGACGTGATTTTAAAAGAACTGGGAACGATTTTAAAAAAGTCAACACGTGCGGAAGGTATCGTATCAAGAAACGGCGGAGAAGAGTTTTCGGTCATATTGCCGAACAGTTCTCATTCGCAGGCTGCAGAGATTGCTGAAAGGATACGCAAGGAAGTGGAGACACACACTTTTTCAATTTCTCATTCTAAAAAGATTCATATTACCGTTTCGATTGGGGTTGCGGCATTTCCGGAGGTCATTCGCAGTACGGACGAGTTGATTGAAAAAGCCGACCAATGTTTGTACAGGGCTAAACACCTTGGGAGAAACCGGGTGTGCGCTTCCGTTTGAATTTACGTTAAGCTGCACGAAAAAGGATAGATGGAACGATGTCCATCTATCCTGTCTTTTTTATGTTCGTTTATCGAATTCCGCAAGTTTGATAAAAGTCTTTTCATCTTCAATTAATCCGCACGCGCCGCACTGCACTTTTATGGCGGGACCGCTGTAGGGCAGGTGAAATGGAGAAAGCTCGTCATCTGAATACGTTTCCATGATCTCCCCTGTTGCCGGATCAATCTTAACGGATGTCGGAGACTGTTCGATTAAGTTGAACCGTGTTCGGTTTGTTTTGCAGTTTGGACAAAGATAAGGAGCTGTCATATGTCAATACACCTCTTTTTTTAATTAAGGTGCACAGATTCGGGCCAATTTATGTAAAACCCGATTAGCGCTGTTCCCGTTTTTTGTCCAATTTGCTGAACAGTTCAATCAGCGTTTTCAGCTCTTCATCACTGAAGCTGCTGAACCGCTTGAAATAATATTCCGTTTTCTTTTCTTCAAAATATCTGATAATTTCTTTTCCCGCGTCCGTCAGATGGATTTTGATGATCCGTCTGTCTTCTTTTGACCGGACTCTCGTGATCCATCCTTTTTCAACCAATGCATCGGTTACAGCTGTGATATGGCTCGCAGAAACGCCTAAAATCGTTGCAAACTCCGTGACTTTCTTCGGACCTTGCTCGCTCAGCAGGCGGAGAATCATGAATTCATTGCGGGACATCTCTTTTTCGAGCAGCTCATTTATCTCATCACGTATCTGTTTAAATACTGTGCGAAGCAGTGCTTCCATATCATACATCATTTGTTCTCTAACTTTCAAAATTTCGCCCCTCCATATAAGTAGCAAATTTCAGCTTTTTTTAAAAAGGAATGACCGAATCAGCATGAATATTATTTTTCATGAACATGATATCACTATGATACCATAATTTTCGTTTTTCAAGTGTATGTTTCAGAAGATTTTTAGTTCATTTGACCATCAATTGAACAACGATCCATGACAATGATAGATGAATACTGCTGTTTCTTAGAATTTGGTGATGGCAATGACATATTATCGTCATTTTTTCTTTTTAGGCAGCGGCTGATTTTGCGATGAGCGGGAGAGGGCTTAAAAATGAGCATGCTGTGATATAATGGTTCCCAACAAATGTTGAAAAGAAGGAGGCAGAACAGATGGCTGAAAAACGAGAACTCGCCACATTTGCCGGAGGCTGCTTTTGGTGTATGGTCAAGCCTTTTGACGAACAGCCGGGCATTATAAAAGTCGAATCCGGCTATACCGGCGGCCATACGGAAAATCCGACCTATGAAGAGGTTTGCACCAATACAACGGGACATAGGGAAGCGGTGCAAATCACGTTTGATCCCGATGTCTTTCCATACGAAAAACTGCTGGAACTCTACTGGCAGCAAATCGATCCTACTGACAGCGGAGGACAATTCGCAGACCGCGGCGAGTCTTACCGGACAGCGATTTTTTTCCATAATAACAAGCAGCGGAAACTCGCTGAGGAATCGAAGAAAAAGCTTGAAGAAAGCGGCATCTTTAAAGATCCAATCGCGACCGACATTCTGGAAGCCGCGCCATTTTATCCGGCTGAAGAATATCATCAGGATTATCATAAAAAGCATCCTGAACGCTACACACAGTATCGGATCGGAAGCGGAAGAGAAGGATTTATACAACAACATTGGGGGCGTAAGCATGGCGAACAATAAAGAAGAACGGCTGAAGCAGCTGACCCGGATGCAGTATGAAGTGACGCAGAAAAACGGGACGGAGCCTCCATTCCAAAACGAATACTGGGATCTGCACGAAGACGGAATCTATGTCGATATCGTGTCGGGAAAACCGCTGTTTTCATCGCTTGACAAATTTGACGCACACTGCGGCTGGCCAAGCTTCACAAAACCGGTCGATACCGGGGAGATCGAAGAAAAACTTGACACTTCACACGGCATGGTTCGGACTGAGGTGAGAAGCAAGTCTGCCGATTCCCATCTTGGACACGTGTTCCCGGACGGCCCCGGACCGGACGGCCTGCGGTATTGCATCAATTCAGCAGCCCTCCGTTTCGTGCCGAAGGATGACCTTGAGAAAGAAGGGTACGGCGAATATGCCAAGCTGTTTGAAGGGGAAAAATAGATCTTAAAGGCACTCGTCGTGTACCTTAGTTCTCAAAACGTTAATAGAATTGTTGATATACCAAACGTTTACAAAGTTTTTGGTTCATGTTGGTTCAAATCAATAATTAATATTACAAAGACAGATTTAAAGCATCGGCATTTTGCTGGTGCTCTTTTTCTGGTATTAATTCCAGATAATAATTTTTGCGTTGTTATATGACCTAATTGTTTGGAAACATAAGCAATATCTATATCTTGAGCAAATAAAAATGATGCATATGTATCTCTCAGACCGGGGTTTACCTTCTCTTAAATAAAGATTTTTATATTTATATTGCACTTCATTATACTGAAATTCCTAAAGGGACATTTCTTTATAAAAATTTGCAAGTTAAGAAGTTAATGATATTATATTTTATAAGGACAAAACGAGGTCTATACAGACATTTAAAGGAGGGGAAAAATAATGGGAAGAAAGCCAGAAGATATGTTAAATGAAGTAGTAAAACCCAAAGAGATAATGGAGTATTTTGATTACAAATATGATTCATACATGATTGTTTCGCAAAAAACGATTAAAAGATGGATAGATGAATTAGGAATTGAATGTATTCAACCTAAACCACAGAGGAATAAAGATATAAGATATAAAAAATCAGATGTACTAAAGCTTGAAGAAGAAAAAGAATATAATTTATTGAAAAAAGCAGAGAAACAAATAAGAGACAGGGAAATTAAGAAAATTGCTCATGCTTCAAGAAGAAAGATACAAGAGTACTATGACATGCTATCATCGGTGACCGATGAAGAGAGAAGAGAGAACGAGTTTCAACAGTCTTTATCTGACTATAGTGTTCCTGCAGATAATACAATCAAACAAGATATGGTAGAGATGTGTTTTAAAGAATTGTTTCCTAATGTTGAATTTAACAAAGAAGAATTAAAAAAATGTTTGTTTATTACGGATAATCAAGATATGTTTAATGATTTAGAATATGGTAAAGCGAAATTATATCTTGAAGAAAAATTATATATTATAAAACGCAGGAGATGAACTAAAATTTACCATTACAAATAGGCATTTCTGAAGAAATCACTTAACAAAAAATGCTATTATAGGGTGTATTAAATTATTAGATAGAGGACTGGGGTATAAATATGAAGAATGAAAAAAGTGGTATAGATCAATACATAAGAAATTTAATAGAGTCACTGGGTGTGAATTATGAGGAACAGGGTAGTACTAATATTGATATAAAAAAAGCATTAAAAACAGCAAGCAAGCATAAAGAAGGGAACATTGGAAAACCTGAATTTCTTTTTTTCTCAAAAGAATTTCTAGTTGTTATTGAAGATAAGGTAGATGTTGATAAATCAGTTTTATATAATGAAGATGGCGAAATTGATTTAACCAGACCTGTCATAGCAGGTTACGCATTAAATGGTGCTGTTCATTATGCAAAGCATATAGTGGAGAATTCCTTAACTATTGAAAAAGTATTCGCAATTGGTGCATCTGGGAATAGTCATAGTAATAATATTAAGATAGCTTATGTAGATAAAAAAGGAGTAAAAGAGTTACCTGACTTAAATAATTTAGATGACATACACCCTGATAATGTTGAGGAATTTTATAAAGTTGCAGTACTAGGAGAATTGCCAAAAGAAGAAAGAGAGCTTAGAGAGGTCAATAAAATTGCATCAGATATGCATGAAGATTTAAGAAATTATGGTTCGCTTGAAGGAGAGAAAAAAGCAACTGTTGTTTCTGCTATCCTATTAGCATTAGAGGAGCCAAGTTTTGATTTAGAACAACTTAAGTCTTCTAATAGAAAAGGAATAAAGGATGGCGAAATAATATTTAAAGCAATTGAAGTATATCTTGAGAACTCTGGTATTATACCTTATGCCAAAAGAGGAGAATTACTAGACCAATTTAATTTTATAAATAACGATATTACACTTAATAACTATAAAGATTCATTAGGCATGTCACCTTTGAAGTACTTCACTATAAAATTAAAAGAAAATTTAAAAGATAGTATTAAACATAGTGATATGGATGTATTAGGAAACTTTTATGGTGAATTTGTTAAGTATGGTGGAAATGATGGGAACTCTTTAGGAATTGTTTTGACACCAAGACATATTACAAATTTAATGGTTGATTTAATTGAAATTAATAAAAATGATTTTGTCTTAGATCCAGCATGTGGTACTGGTTCCTTTTTAATTGCTTCTATGAATAAAATGATTATGCAATGTGGAACAGACGAAAATGAAATTCACGACATAAAGCAAAATAGACTGCATGGTATTGAATTGCAACAAAAATTGTTCACAATCGCAACTACAAACATGATTTTACGTGGTGATGGAAAAAGTAATTTACGAAGGGATGATATGTTTCATGTAGATAAAGAAGAAATTAAGAACAAAGGTATAACAAAGATACTAATTAATCCTCCTTATTCTCAAGCTAAAACTAAAGACTTACATCATTTAGCCGAGATAAATTTCATTAAAGAGTCCTTAGAAATGATTAATGAGGGAGGAAAGTTGTGTGCTATTGTTCCTCAAAGTACAATGATTGGAAAAAGAAAAGAAGACAAATTAAAAAAGAAAGAGATCTTGGAGAGACACAGTTTAGAATTTGTAATTACTTTAAACAAAGAAACATTTTATGGTGTAGGGGTAAACCCTTGCATTGCTGTATTTACTGCTGGCATCCCACACCCAGAAAATAAAAGAGTAAGTTTTGTAAACTTTACAAATGATGGTTATGTAGTAAGGAAACACATCGGCTTAGTGGGTGATGGGACTGAAAAATCAAAGAAGGAACATCTATTGAATGTTCTAAAGGATTACGAAGATGATGATACAAAATTCATTGTAAAGTCTAAAATTACTTGGGAAGATGAATGGCTGCATAGTTTTTATTACTTTAATGATGAGACACCATCTGTTGATGATTTTAAGTTAACACTGGCTGACTATTTGAGTTTTGAGTTTGATATGAGAAGTCATGGGAGAGGTTATTTATTTGATGATATAGGTGAAGAAGATGAATGATAAATTACAAATAGAACTAAACAGCCGAGAATGGAGAGCCTTTCCCATTGGCGAATTATTTGAAGTGGATAAAGGAGTATATTTACCTGAAAAAGACATTACTGAAGGTGAAACACCTTATATAACAGCCAATTCCTCAAATAATGGTGTATCTAGGTTTATAGGTAATAAACCACTTTTTGATGGAAATACAATCACAATCGAAAAAATTAATTTTAAGGCGTATTATCAAGCCAAACCTTTTTATTGTTCACATGATGTAACGGTTTTGCGACATAAGAAGTTAAATAAATATAATGGCATTTTTATTGCTAACATGATTACCAGACAGGGAGAGAAATACTCATATGGTAAGCAAGCTCAATTAAATGTTACGAAAAGAGAGAGTGTATTACTACCTGTCAACATTAAAAATGATCCAGATTGGGACTTTATGGAACATTTCATAAAGGAATTGGAGTTTAAAATAAAACCAAATGTCACTTATAAAGAACATATTATTAAGGATTGGAGAGAGTTAGGGGAGGTGGAATGGGGAGAATTTAACCTTGAGGACTTGTTTGATACAAAGATTGGGAAAAGTATAAATGGAAATAAGGTCAATAAAGTTGATGGAATTACACCTTATATAACTAGAAAGGAATCGTATAATGGGTTAGATGGCTTTATTGATTGGAAAGATACTTCTTTTCTTAATAGGGTAAATACACCAGTGATAACTATTGGAAATGAGACTGCTAAGCCATTTGTACAAGAATACAGCTTTTTCACTGGCACCAAAGTAAATATCTTAACACCTAAATTTGGTGAAGCAAATAAGTATCATTTGCTTTTTATTTGTAGGTCATTAGAAATGAATAAAAGAAAGTATTCTTATTCATATACAATAAATTCAACTAGGCTTAAAAAGCAAAAAATCAAATTACCTGTCACTATTAAGGGTGACCCTGATTGGTCATTTATGGAACAATATATGAAAAGACTAGAAAACGATTTAAATAGTAAATTCAAATGAAATGTATAGTATAGAAGGTAGGTTGCCTCTTTTAGTTAGTGGGTTCTATAAATCTGAACTAAGAGAATAATTAATATGTATAACTAACATCTGTTATTTGGGTTTAAATTAGATCATTTTTAATTTAGATTTATATTTTTGTGTCCTTTAATACTTTTGTTAGTTAAAGAATTTGGGGTGGTTACATCTGAAGTTATAGAGTGTATTTCTCAAAATGTTAATAAATCTTATATACCAAGTGTTTTCCCTCTTTGTTCGGCAGAGAGGGCTTTTTCATGTCCGAATTTGGAATTGTATACCCTTTGTATACCCCGAGCTAAAAATAGAGTAGTCTCTATTGATAAAGTAAAGCGGCATTAAGACTGCTGCGAGGATACCCAGTATACAATAAAAATTTGAAACATGTTTGATGTTAAAGAGGTGGTCTCGTTAAGGATAAAATAAGTCATAAGGCTGGGGGTAACAAGCATCCAACAAACCAACAACCAGCCGTTTTGGTTCCTCTATCAAGTATCCTACAATGATGATTGTCTACAACTGATTAGCCATAGCTTTGAATAGTTTGCGCTATAATCTTCATCTTTGAATACTCTTTACGAAAAATCCGTTAACACCCCACGAAATACAAACAAGGAAAAATGTTGATTTAAAACGGTTTATGAACTTCTATTATGAAAGACCGCAAGAAATCCGGAGAAGAAAGCTGAGAAAAACGGCATGTTCAGATGACTTTTTTTAAAAGGGCCATCTTTTTTAGAGGATTTTCTGCTCTGAAAGCGAAAAACAATATAATAGAACATCTTAGAAAAGAGGCAGCCGTTGTGACATCCATTTCAAACACAGAAGACCGTTATTTAATGCTGACATGCAGCAAAAAAGTTGAGTCGCATTATCATATATACACAGATGACCAGATCCCGCAAATGTTTTCATCTCATTTTCTGCAGCTGCAGGACGAATTTCCGCTGAGAGAGCTGTACTCCCTGCTCGTTCGGGTACCCGATATTTTAAACCGAAATTATATTCATGTGAAAAGCTCTTTTAACCGCGATCTCCCTTTCACAATGAAAAAGTCGCTCTTTGATCTTGGATACATTCTTGATGAAGAATTGTTTTATTCGATCCGGCTTGCAGATTGGAAAGGAGTTTCCCCTGTGCGGGCAGAATGGGGGACGAAGAAATCTCTCATTGACGGCTGCCGCATCATGCAGGCTTATGATTCGTTGTCGATCAATGAAGCGTTTGCGAAGGAAAAGCTGCTGCGCAAGTATCGTTTTTACGAGGAAGGCATCATTCAGCTGTGTGTCTGCTACTCGGAAGAAGGAGAACCGATTGGATGTGCCGAGCTTTATCTCGATCAGGACGAAAACGTTGCTAAAATCGAGGAAGTCGCCATTTTGGAGCCTTATCAGCGGAAAGGCTATGGATCGGGCCTTATCAAGCAGATGCTCGTCGCTGCCAAACAATCGAGCATGGAATCGTGCTATCTTGTGACTTCGGGAAGCGATCAGGTGAAAACGTTTTATGAAAAGCTGGGTTTTCAGCAGAAGGGAAAGCTTACGACGATATTTAAATATTTGTTTGAATAAAGTAGGCAGGTGCACATACCAATTGGGACTTGGCCTGCATAGGCTGGGGTGTAGACTTTATACGAAAGGATGATAAGCCTGTGCATTACTCCCATTATTGCTGTCCTACTGGAGGATACGGCTACGGGTTTCACGGCAGAAACACATTTGTGCTCATCGTTGTCCTCTTTATTTTGCTCATCATTGTCGGTGCGGCTTTCATTTGCTAGCTAAAAGCCCAACGCCCGGTCGCATGACATGCTCACAAAGCCTTCCATCCGGAAGGTTTTTTTGTTTTCGTTGTAAAATTTTACATATATATGTAATATAATCATGAGGTGAAAATATCGGACAAACGGGGGAGAAACTTTGAAATATGCTTGGGTCATTAAAGGGGACTTTTTCAGACTGTGGTCTGGAACGTTTTTATCGCTCTTTAGTTCGGTTCTTTTCTATTATTCATTGGTATGGTGGTCTTTAGCTGAAACCGGAAGCGCCCTTTCGGGAAGCGTCGTGATCGGCATCGGGCTGACTGTCTCGATTTTGATATCGCCGTTTACAGGCTGGCTGTCCGACAGGTTTCACAGGGGGAAATTGATTGCGGCTTCAGATATGATCATTTCAACTGTATTTTTAATAATCGGATTTTTGGCGCTGTCAGGCATGAGTTCAGTTATGTTACTGGCGGTTGCAAGGGTGATTGTATCGGCATGTTTGACCGCAATCGAACCTGCTGCAAGATCGCTCTTGCCGGATACACTGAGGAAAGAACAAATTGAAAAAGGAATCGCATTTCAAGAAGTGATCTCACAGCTTATCCAAGTGATCGTTCCGCTTGTCACAGGGGTTCTGTTTTCCTTTCTGCATTTCGGCTGGTTATGGGTGCTGTGCGGAAGCCTCTCCTTCCTATCCATCTTTTTGGAGTGGAGAATCAAAGATAAAAGGGGCAGCCAAAAGCGTATTCCTTTTACAAACAAACAATTGTTCAGCGGTTTTACAAGCTTGCTTCAAAATAAGCCGCTCAAGTATTTGTTGTATGGGACGAGCATACAGCAGCTTGTATTCAGCGGTTTTCCAATATATATCGTCATTTGGACCTCGCTATTATTAAAAGATCAGGCTTGGCTGGGCGGCGCTTTTCAATCATTTTGGGCGTGCGGGACGCTGTCTGCGGCGCTTTTCTTGTCTTTTATCGCAAAACCGGAGCACGCAAAAGCTGCTGTGCCCGCTTTAATGCTGATTTTCGGCCTGCTTTTGTCGCCTCTAGGCTGGATTAATCATGTCGTGCTCGGCGCCGCGATTTTGATCGTCATCGGAATGATCAGCGGCGTAGTCAACATCTATATTGAAGGTTACTTGCAAAGGGTAACGGAAGGTGAAAACAGAGGCAGATCGCTGGGCGCTTTTTTTGCGGTCAACAGCGCTTTTATGCCGCTCGGCTATGCGGCCGCGGGAATGTTGTCGGATGCTGTCAGTCCCGAATATTTATTCCTCATCGTCGCACTGCCCGCGCCGTTTGCTGCGTTTTCGATGATGAGATCATTTTATTTATGGGAAAAACAGACGAAGGAAACCGTTGCTTTGCAGGACAAAACGTCAATGTGAATAAGCGCGCTTGGAAAAATAAAAGGACATGTCCTTTTATTTTTTTGTTTACACTAACGGCGATCGCTCCGAAATCAACCATTTCACTTGAAAAGAGAATGCCGCCTTTTCCCCATTCATATAATGTAAAGAAAAACCTCTCATTGGGGAAGGGGGGATGTTTTCATGTCATTTTTGATTAAGCCGGATTTGCACGCAAGCTATCCGGTCGTTCAGTATGCAAAAGGAAGCTGGATTGTCGACAATTCCGGAAAACGGTACCTTGACGGCTGTTCGGGGGCTGTTACCTGCAATCTCGGGCACGGTGTACAAGAAGTGATTGATTCTCTCAAAGAGCAGCTTGATTCCGTTTCATTTGTCTACCGTTCACAGTTTACGAGTGAACCAGCTGAACAGCTTGCCGAACTCCTTGCTGAATGGCTGCCGGGTGATCTGAATTGGTCTTTTTTTGTCAACAGCGGGTCGGAAGCTGTTGAAACCGCCATGAAAATCGCCGTTCAATACTGGCAGGAAAAAGGACAAAACGACAAAACGATTTTCCTTTCAAGATGGAACAGCTATCACGGAATTACAAACGGAGCCCTGTCGCTGTCGGGATTTTATGAGCGCCGCTACAGGTTTACGCACATGCTGCACAAGTATCCCGCCGCTTCCGCGCCAAACTGCTACAGATGCCGGCTTTCTCATCCCGACTGCCAGGAAGCGTGCGTGAAAGAAATCGAGCTCGCCATAAAAAGGATCGGCAAGCAATTTATCGCGGGCTTCGTGGCCGAACCCGTCATCGGGGCTGCTGGAGCAGCCATAACAGCGCCCGATGGTTATTACAAAAAAGTAAAAAAGATTTGCGAAGAAAATGAAATTCTTTTTATTGCGGATGAAGTCATGAGTGGGATGGGAAGAACCGGCCGGTTGCTGGCGATTGAACATTGGGGTGTGACCCCGGATATTGCCGTACTCGGCAAGGGGATGAGCGCAGGGTATTCACCGATTGCCGCAGCTGTCATATCCGATGACATCATGGAAACGGTCAAAAACGGCTCAGGAGTCATCATGAGCGGACATACGTACAGCGCAAACCCTTTTTCAACCCGTGCGGCGCTCGCCGTTCTCCGCTACATTCTGAAGCACGATCTTGTCAAACAAGCCAGGATAAAAGGGGAAAAGCTGAAAAAGATGCTGAAAGAAATCATGAAACAGTCGAGCATCATTGGCGACGTTCGGGGCAAGGGGCTTCTTATCGGGATTGAATTTGTCGCCGATCGAAAAAGCAAAAAGACATTTCCTTCATCAATGCCGGTGTCGGCTCTCGTCATTTCCGAAGCGAAAAAAAGAGGCCTGCTTCTTTATCCGTCCCAGGCGGGCATTGACGGCGGCGGGGGAGATGCGGTCATCATTGCGCCGCCCCTTACGATATCGGATCAAGAGCTGGAAGAACTTATTCATATATTTAAACATGCCGTACACGAGATTGAAAAACAAGCAGAAAAGGTGATACGCGAAAGATGACGGTCCTGAACAAACGAATTGCTGTTGAAGATGCGATTGCCGATTTGAAAAACGAAGCGACCGTCATGTTTGGCGGATTTGGGGGAGTCGGTTCACCGCCTTCTTTCATCAGTGCGATTTTGAAAAAAGGCGTAAAAAATTTAACGGTCATATGCAATGACGCAGGCTTTCCCGGCATCGGCATCGGGCCATTAATCGTCAATAACCGCGTAAGGCGGCTGATCGCTTCCCATATCGGATCAAATCCCGTTGCGGGAAAACAAATGACTGACGGTTTTCTCGCTGTTGAATTTTCACCGCAAGGGACGCTCGCGGAAAGAATCCGTGCGGGCGGCACAGGTCTTGGCGGCATTTTGACCGATATTGGGATCGATAATGACATGGTGCGTCAAGGAAAGAAGATCGTTTCTTTGAATGGTCGTGCATACCTTGCCGAAGAAGCGCTGAGTGCGGAATACGCTTTTATTTATGGGAAAACCGCCGATGAATTCGGCAATATCATCTACGACAAAACGGCGCGTAACATGAACCCGCTTATGGCGATGGCTGCTGATCGGACATTTGCCGAAGTGGAGCGGATCGTTCCCCTGGGAGAGCTGGATGAAGAAGAAATTGTAACACCCGGTGTTTTTGTCGAAGGTGTCGCTGAAACGGAAGGGGTGAACTGGAAATGGGTTTGGGAGTCATAGAGCGGGAGAGAATTGCAAAACGGGCGGCCCGCGAAATCAAAAGCGGAATGATTGTCAATCTGGGCATCGGCATTCCGTCTTTAGTTCCCAATTTTTTAGATCCGGGCACTTCCGTTATGATCCAATCTGAAAACGGGCTTCTCGGCATCGGCGAGTCGCCTGAAAAAGGAAGGGAAGATGAGAATCTTTGCAATGCGGCAGGCTGGCCTGTCACCGTAGTAAAAGGCGCTTCTTATTTTGATTCGGCTCTGTCGTTCGGCATGATCAGAAAGGGCGCGATTGATGTCACGATTCTTGGTTCTCTGCAGGTCAGCCAGTCAGGGGATCTGGCCAACTGGATCGTCCCCGGCAAAAAGGTTCCTGGAATGGGAGGGGCGATGGAGCTTGCCCAAAAGGCGAAAAAAGTCATTGTCGTGATGAGCCATACCGATAAAAACGGCGCCCCCAAACTTGTCGCCGACTGCACTCTGCCACTGACTGCAAAAGGCTGCGTTGACATGGTGATTACAGAGAAAGCCGTGATCACCATTGACAGCGGCGGCTTTGTATTAAAAGAGCTGATGAATGAAGAGGATCTTGATGATGTGCTGCGGCTGACGGATGGAAAGGTCCGGATCGAACTGCCGCTTTCGTAAGAGGAGGAATTGGATGGAGAACATAGAGAGAAAGGTGTGCGATTGGATCGATTCGCACGAGAAAAAAGCGGTTCGCCTTTTGAAAAAACTCGTCGGAGAAAAAAGCACAATGGGCAGTGAATTTACCGCCCAAGCTGTCGTCCTGGAGAAACTGAGGCAATTCGAAGCTGAAATCGATGTCTGGGAGCCGAGCATGAAGCAATTGGAACAGCACCCGCTGTTTAAATCAGACAGAACAAGCTTTAAAGAAAGCCCGAATATTACGGCTGTCAAAAGAGGAAAGGGCGGCGGGAAATCGCTGATCTTAAACGGACACATCGATGTCGTGCCTGAAGGAAACAGAAAAGACTGGGAGACGGAGCCTTTTCAGCCGGTCATGAAGCAAGGACGGATATACGGCCGGGGCACAACTGACATGAAAGGCGGCAATACGGCTCTTTTAATGGCGATGGAAGCGCTGGAGCAATGCGGGGTTCAATTAAAAGGAGACCTGATTTTTCAAAGTGTCGTAGACGAGGAGTGTGGCGGAGCCGGGACGCTGGCGGCCGTCATGAGGGGCTACAAGGCGGACGGCGCTTTGATTCCCGAGCCGACAAATATGAAAATGTTTATTAAGCAGCAGGGGTCGATGTGGTTCAGAATCACGGTCAAAGGGCTTTCTGCACACGGCGGCACAAGATATGAAGGTGTCAGCGCCATTGAAAAAAGCATGCTTGTCATCCAGTCGCTTCGCCAGCTTGAACAGGTCAGGAATAAGAGAATAACAGATTCTTTGTATGACAATATCCCGATTCCGGTTCCGATTAACATCGGCACGATCAAAGGAGGCGCATGGCCTTCATCGGTCGCTGACACGGTGACACTGGAAGGAAGGTGCGGAATCGCTCCGAACGAATCTCCTGAAGCCGTCCAGTCCGAGTTTGAAAACTGGCTCAATGATCTTCAATACCATGATGAATGGTTTAAACACTACCCTGTTGACATAGAATGGTTCGGCGCCATGTGGCTCCCAAACGATTTGGCTGAAGACCATGAACTGACGAAAGTGCTGAAATCAGCCTATCAAACCATCACGGCAAACGATCCCCTAATCGAAGCTTCCCCGTGGGCGACAGACGGCGGAATATTGTCGCACGCCGGAGGCACCCCTGTCATCGTCTTCGGTCCGGGAGAAACGAAAATGGCTCACCAGGCAAATGAATACATTGAAAAAGACGCCCTGATTCAGTCAGCCAAAATCATCAGCCTGTTTATTATGAATTGGTGTGATTATGAACGGTGAAAAGATCAGCTGTTTTGGAGGTTAAATATGGTGGAAAAATGGAGCAATGACAGCTGTACGCTTGAAGCGGATGTCGACTTGTTCAGTAAAAGAATCAGAATCATCAATTATGAAGGCGATGTGTGTTCATTTTTTCCCGCCATATTGAAAGAAGCAAAAAAACACGGCATAGGGAAAATGATCGTTTTCACCAAAACGAATGACAGAAACGCTTTGCTTGAGCGGACGTTTGAACCGGAAGGGAAAATTGACGGATACTTTAACGGGCATGATGCTGACGTGTTCGTAAAATATGTGAAAGAAGACAGGCGAAAAACCGCTGACTGGCTTGCGCAGGATCAAATGCTGACAGAGCTGTTCAGCACTCCCCGCATCGCGGAGGCCCAAAACGCTTCCTTTCATATCAGGCGGGCCGCCTCCAGTGATGCGCCTGGTCTCGCCGATCTCTACAACTGCGTCTTTCCTGTATACCCCGCGCCTGTTTCAGATCCGGCATATCTTAAGGAAGCGATGGGGAAAGGGGCTGTTTACTACCTCGCTTTTGACGGGGAAAAAGTGATTGCATCAGCAGGTGCAGACGTGAATCCCGTTTTGGGGAATGCGGAAATAACAGACTGCGCCGTCCTGCCGGAATACAGGGGCTTTTCATTGACGAGGCGGCTGATTGCCGCACTCGAAACCGATTTGAAACAAGCGGGTATCTTTTACGTTTATTCAATCGCAAGAGCAGCTTCTTTCGGGATGAACGCCAGTCTTTATCATTTATCATACTCATATAGGGGCCGGCTTTTGAACAACTGCCTCATTTATAAAACCATCGAGAACATGAACATCTGGTGCAAAAATTTAAGCCGGTCTTAAAAAGCGGTCTTCCGCGGGTTTTATATTTGAAGAGACACTTTTCACACCGGTCACATAACCTGAAAAGTATAGGGAAAATGCTGATAGGGGGATGAAAGATGGAAAACGGTCTGTTTCAGCCGAAAAGGCACTGGAAGGATATTGAGCTTTGGAAAGATGTTCCCGAGGAAAAATGGAACGACTGGATCTGGCAGCTGACCAACACCGTCAGAACGCTTGACGATTTGAAAAAAGTCGTCAATCTTACGAAAGAGGAAGAAGAAGGGGTGAGAATCTCCACAAAGACGATCCCTTTAAATATTACGCCGTATTACGCTTCACTGATGGATCCGGATGATCCGCGCTGTCCGATCAGAATGCAGTCGGTGCCCCTGGCAGAAGAAATGCACAAAACAAAATACGACCTTGAAGATCCCCTTCATGAGGATGAAGATTCGCCTGTCCCCGGCTTAACCCACCGCTATCCGGACCGGGTTTTGTTTCTCGTCACTAATCAATGCTCGATGTACTGCAGATACTGTACAAGGCGGCGTTTTTCCGGACAAATCGGCATGGGCGTGCCGAAAAAGCAGCTCGATCAGGCGATCGCATATATCCGGGATACGCCCGATGTCAGGGATGTCCTGATTTCAGGAGGGGACGGTCTTCTCATTAACGATCAAATTCTTGAATATATTTTGAAAAACCTCCGTGCGATCCCGCACGTGGAAATCATCCGGATCGGCACGAGAGCCCCGGTCGTCTTCCCGCAGCGGATTACCGACAAACTTTGCAGCATTTTGAAAAAGTATCATCCCGTCTGGCTGAATACGCATTTCAACACGAGCATCGAAATCACGAAGGAAGCGAAGGAAGCCTGTGAGAAGCTGGTCAACGCCGGGGTTCCGGTCGGCAATCAGGCCGTGATTTTGGCTGGTATAAATGACAGCGTTTCCATTATGAAAAAGCTGATGCATGATTTGGTGAAAATCAGAGTCCGTCCGTATTATATCTATCAATGCGATTTGTCTGAAGGAATCGGCCATTTCAGAGCGCCTGTCTCCAAAGGTCTTGAAATCATTGAAGGCTTGCGCGGACACACAAGCGGTTATGCAGTCCCTACCTTTGTCGTTGACGCGCCGGGCGGGGGCGGAAAAATCGCCATACAGCCGAATTACTTGATTTCGCAAAGCCCCGATAAAGTCGTGCTCCGCAATTTTGAAGGCGTCATTACGTCTTATCCTGAGCCTGAGAACTATATTCCGGGAAGAGCGGACGACTATTTTGCCGAAATTTTCCCTGATGTAATGAAGGAAAAAGAGGAGATCGGCATATCGGCAATCTATGCGGATCAAGCTCTTTCATACACACCGGACGGCTTAAAACGGCTTGAAAGAAGGGAGAGCTATTCCACAAGGCCCGATCATGAAACATTGAAAAGCCGCCGGGCAAAGCGCGATGAATTGAAAGAAAAGAAATTCCTTGCTCAGCAAAAAAAAGAAGGCGAAGCTGAGGGGCGTGTGCAATGAAGAGGTGTGAATGGTGCAGTGAAGAAAAAGCCGGGGAAGCCCGCACGGCGGTTTATTGGGAGCTTCCTGACGGGACGAAAGCGATCGAAATCACCGATACACCTGCGGTGGAATGCGAAGGCTGCGGCATGGTCTATCAGGAGGACAATGTCACTTGGGAAATTGAAAATCAGCTGCTCTTGATCGATACAAAAAAACTGCCTTCGTCCGTTTCGTATGATGCGCTGATGAAAACAGAGCGCATATTGAAGCGCAATTACTTTGATTTTTCTTCATGAAGCCGGCTTTTTGCCGGTTTTTTTTGTTTGTATTTTTTCAGACGCCCTGTATAATAGAACATCAAAAGAGGACAGGAGGGGAGACCGTGAAGTCTTTTTACCATTATTTAATGAAATACCGCCATCCGAAACCGAAGGACGCGATCAGCGAATTTGCGAACCACGCTTATCTTGATCACGGATTTCCCAAGACATCAACTCATTACCATGAAATCAGCTCTTACCTTGAGCTTAATGGGGATTATTTATCGTCAATGACGACATTTGATGAGGCTTGGGAGCAATATATTTCGGAAACAAAGCGATAAAAAATCCGCAGTTCTGAATAACTGCGGATTTTTTACGTTCGCCTAAAGCCGGCTGGGCTTTTCGGAAAACTCATCGGGCTTTGTAACCTTAGCCCATGCGAATTAACAGCACTCAGCATACGATAAGCGTAACACGGAAGCTTCAAGGCAAGGGGGAATCCAAATATGAAGTCAAACGCGCCTAAATTCAAAGTCGGGGATGTTGTCGTTGTCGTGATGTACGGGACGGTCGGAACGATTACAAAAGTTCATAAAATCGATAAGCATTTTTTGTATGAAGTCAATCATAATGAAGTGCTTTATTTTGAAACTTCTCTTCAGCTCTACAAAGATTATGACGGGGTCATTGTCGATACGGAAAAGCTTGATATCGAATATGAATTTTTAATCGGGGATGTCGTCTATGTAAAAGATTACGGCAAAGAATTGTTTAAAATCACTGGGCACAGAACGGAAATTTGGAGATATGTGGAGGATGGCTGGGAAGACATCATTTACGAGCTGACCCGTTTGAAAGACGGAGAATGGCTTGAAACCGAAGAAGAAGATTTAACGCTCGTCCTCAGAACTTACGAAATGGACCAGTTCGTCCATCAGCTTCTGTTTGTTCATTATGTCGGCGAAGCCGGACAAGAGCTTGATGAACCGATATCTGAAAAGGTGTTTCTGCCCTTCGCGGGGGATCCCGAGGAGCAAGAACATGAACGCAACATGGCAGTTGCTGTCGTGGATGAGCTGCTTGATATTTACAATGACTATAAAGTATTGTATGAAATGTTTCAGGATGCGGAATATAAAGAAATGATGGAGTTTGTGTTAAGCAGCCTGAAAGAATATTTCAAATGATAAACAACAAATATAAAAAGTAAGGAAAACAGCCGAACACAATCAGGCCGAACATGGCTTTCAAGACCTTCCCCAACACCAGGTCAAACCCTTCTCCGTCAAGTGTTTCAAGCGTTTTTTGGATCATTTTCTTTTCCCCTTCCGGCTTTTGTCTTGTTACGACATGTATATGACAGAGGACAAACATTATGACAAACCGGTTATAAAACCGGATGCCAGCTCATACATCAGAATAAGGAGGCGATCACAATGAAAGAAATTGAACTGATGATAGATACAGAAGAAATCGCTGATTTTTTTTATCTAGAGCTGACAAGAAGAGGCTACATACCGAGCGAGGACGAACTGTTCGAAATTGCCGATATCACCTTTGATTATCTGATTGCAAAATGTATGATAGATGAGCATATAGAGGATTGAAAAAAGGGACCGGGGCGCACCTGCTCCGGTTTTTCTTATAAATTTGCCCGGCGGGGGAGCCGGGTGTAAAATGTTTAAAAACAATGACAAGGAGGCACTGATTTTTTCAATGTATAAAGCACTATTTTCAGCCGCTGTCTTTGCAATGATGGCCATTCTTATCCGCATCCCGGCGGTTCAATCGTTTGATGTGAGCGTGATACAGGCTCTCGAATCTGTCAGACACCCGGTTCTCACAGCGTTTTTTAAAGCGGTGACAGAGCTTGGGTCAAGCGGCTTCATGCTGCCGCTGATGCTTGCTTTAACCTTGGTACTTGCCGTCTATAAAAAAGCAGCGGCATCACTGTATCTTTATTTGCTGTTTTTTGTTGAAAGAACGGCCAATGAAGCTTTAAAAGGCTGGGTTGCCAGAGAGCGCCCTTCGATAAACCCGCTCGTGCACGAACCGTCACACAGCTTTCCGAGCGGCCATTCAATGAATGCGGCGAGCATATATCCGTTTATCGCATATCTCTTTTTGCTCTGCATTCCTTTTTTTCAACAACGCAGCCGCGCACTTTACATGTGGACAGGCCTTATCGTCGGACTTATCGGCATCAGCCGCATGTATCTCGGCGTTCATTATATGACAGATGTCATCTCAGGATTTTCTCTCGGTCTGGCGCTGTTTTTCATCTTCAAAAAAATTGGCGAAAAGTACCCGCTTGTTCGACAAAAGTAGTCAAAGGGATTGAGCCGCGAAGCGCCAATTGTATAAAAAAAGGAGGGATCTGTATTGCCGTTAATGTTTCAACTGTTTAAAAAGAAGCTGACACCTTATGATGTGACGATTTTTCAAACGCCTTGCTTTGGTGAAGATAAGGGATATGAAATGGTTTACAGAACGGAAATAAACGGCAGAACCCATGAAGATGTGCTGGAACGGACATTTTCCACTTTCAATGTTTATGACACGGTGCCGAATGATTATAAGGCGAGATTCCTTGCAACAGGCGACATCGTTTTAATCGATGAAGGAAGAAAGGGAAAAACCTATTATAAACTGCTGTCTACGGGATGGAGCAAAATCAACCGCATTTTGCTGCAGTCATCGTAAAGCTGAAAAAACTGCGGAAGCGCTGTCCGCAGTTTTTTTATGTTGTATTCTTTCGTTTTCTGGCGCTGAATTCCTTTTCGTGTGCATCCTCTGCTGCGATGACGTCCTTTGTCGGGATGTGGTTGTTCTTTTTCAGACCGGTGACTCTGTTTCGCTGTTTTTTGCCCATCATTTATGACCTCCTTCCTAAAAAATAGGATGACTAAACGCCCCGCTATTTATCCAAGAGAAAGTCGTCTTTATTCTGTCATATTGATCGCGGCCGGGTAGACATACGGCTGCTTCGGCTCGCTGATCTCCTTCCATCGCTTCGTGCGGATGATCGGGATGACAGCGCCGTTATAAGATGCTTTGCCGAGCGTTCCTTCCAATTCAATCCATGTATCAGGCTGCAATTGCTCAGCGCCGCTCCATTCGGCGAGAAACCCGATCAGGCTGGCGTCTGCGATGCAGTGCGTGATCATAAATCGGGACAGCACGAGCTGGCGTGCGCTCAGCCCCGCTTCCTTATGGACGAAGCCTTTGACCGTGATTTCTTTTCCAATGTAATGATCAAGACGGCTTGTCACTTCATCATAATAGTCTGCAAACATATCGTCATTCATGACAATTTGCTTTTCATGCTTAAATTGCTCCATCTTCCGGTCATACGCCGACTTCGGCATCGCTGAATCGGCGAGCCCCTGCTGAATCTCCGGTGTCATGACATGTTCCTTTTCGCCTTCGGTTTGAGGGGCGATCTCCGTTTTGGTGAGCATCGTCCCTTTATTGGCGGCGACAGACGAATTCAGTACAGCCGGGGAAAGGGTGAATCCGGTGATAAGGGGAAGCGTGATTACGCCATAATGCATCAGCCTGATGAAAAAAGGCTTTGATTCGTCATGATCATGTCCGCAGCCGCAATCTCCAGAGTGGTCATCCTTCACCGTCCAGACCCTTGTCAGCTGAATGATAAACAGAAACGCAAACACACCTGCGGCGATGAGGCTTGTGTAATCGTATTTCGGATTGATCAGCTTATCAATTTCCCCTGTGTAATGGAGCTTGAAAATAAAGACGGAAAAAGCCGCCAACACGAGTGCGCGCAAAAATTGCCGAGGCTGAAAAACCATTGGTGAAACCTCCTTTCTAAAGCAAACTGACAAATTTGATACAAACATAGACAACAACTGTGATCAGAACAGACAAACAAATGACGAACTTCGGCTTAAACGCATGCAGCATCATGACCGTATTTTTTAAATCGAGCATCGGTCCGTATACGAGAAAAGCAAGGATGGACGAAGAAGGAAACAAATTGGAGAAGGAGGCGCCGATAAATGCATCCGCTTCAGAGCACAGTGATAAAAAGTAAGCCAGTCCCATCATGACCAATGCCGAGTCGAGCATGCCCCCTCCGAACAAAAACAGCGATTTTAACGGGAGGTAGGTTTGCACAAGTGCGGCAATTAAAGCGCCGATAATCAGAAACCTTCCCATATCAAAGAATTCGTCAACAGCGTGTTTCAGCATATCAAATAGCTTTTCCGAAAAAGGGGATTGTCTGCCGGAATGGGCGCAGTGTGCAGCTGTTATGCTGCTTTCCGTTTTCAGCTGGCTGGAGCGGAACATCATGCTGATCGCAAAAGCGATGATGACCGCTGCGGCAAAACCGACAGCAACCCTTAAAACGGCCATTCGCAAATCATTGCCAAATGCCATAAAAGTGGATAAGATGACAATCGGATTGATCAGCGGACCTGTCAACAGAAAGCCGACGCCGGCATAGATGGGAACGCCTTTTGAGACGAGCCTTCTCACGATCGGGACAATTCCGCATTCGCAAGCCGGAAAACAAGCGCCGAGCAAACAGCTGACAATTACTCCTGAAAACCTGTTTTTTGGAAAAAGCGAGCGGATGTGCTCTTCAGTCACAAAAATCTGGATGAAACCGGCGATCAATACCCCGATTAACACAAAGGGAAGAGCTTCGATTAAAATGCTGATGAAAATCGTATTCAGCTGCTGAACGGAAGCCGGAATCTGGAAGGGGAGGCCTGCGGCGAGCGATCCGCCGGCTGACACAAGGCATAGCAAAACACCGATGACAACAAGCCCGGTAAAGTCGATTAAATAACTATTAAGTGAACGAAACATCACTTTTCCTCCATCCTGAAATAGCTAATCGTAATGATTCTTTTTTAAAGGTATGCCTGTCCTTTTTTAAACATGACAACAAAAGAATGATGCCGAAGTGAAGCAGGGCTTTATTTTCTTTTTCCGCGATGTTGGTTTATAATACATATGCGATGGATGCTGCAATCATCATCACCTATCAGCTTTAAAAAGGCAGGAGGAATATTCATGAGCGTACATATTGGCGCAGAAAAAGGACAAATTGCAGAAACGGTGCTGCTGCCAGGAGACCCGCTGCGTGCAAAATATATCGCTGATACATATTTGGAAAACGTTGAATGTTATAACGAAGTACGGGGAATGTACGGCTTTACGGGCACTTATAAAGGAAAGCGCGTTTCCGTACAGGGGACAGGCATGGGTGTGCCTTCTATTTCAATTTATGTCAATGAACTGATTAGAAGCTATGATGTGAAAAACCTGATCCGCGTCGGATCGTGCGGTGCGATCAGAAAAGACGTCAATGTAAGAGATGTCATTCTGGCAATGACTTCATCAACCGATTCGCAAATCAACAGAGTGGCATTCGGATCGATCGACTTTGCGCCCTGCGCAGACTTCGGCCTGTTAAAAGCTGCTTATGACGCTGCAAGTGAGCGGAACATCCCGGTTACGGCAGGGAACGTGTTTACGGCGGATCAATTCTATAATGACGACAGCCAAATTGAGAAGCTTGCCAAACACGGAGTGCTTGCGGTCGAGATGGAAACGACGGCGCTTTATACATTAGCTGCGAAATTCGGCCGAAAAGCCCTCTCCATTTTAACGGTCAGCGATCACGTTATTACCGGCGAGGAAACAACGGCAGAAGAAAGACAGACGACCTTTAATGATATGATTCTGCTGGCTCTGGATACCGCATTGTAACCAGATACATGCACTGAAAAAGGATGGATTCGAATGAACGGAAAGTACAAATACGTGACGATTGCTTCATTGCTGAGTGCAGCGGTTCTGCTTGGCACAGGATGTACCATGACTGAACAGAAGCAAAATGACACGGCTAAAACACAGAACACTGCAAATGCAAGCAAAGATGCGAAAGACCAAAAGGACGACAGCAGCCTGGAAGATCAGGAGTTCATACTTGAGAGCAAGTATTTTAATCAAATTAAAGATGTAGACGGGCTGCCGACGATTCAAAATCCGGAAAACATACTGGCGCTTGTCAATAAAGAGTACGCGCTTCCCGGCAACTATGCACCGAGCGACCTGACAGTGCCTGATGTCGCGTTTTCTTTTACCGAGGATATCGACAAGCGGTATATCAGAAAAGAAGCCGCCAAAGCGCTTGAAGAGATGTTCAGTGCCGCGAAAAAAGAAGGCTATGAACTGGCTGCGGTGTCCGGCTACAGATCCTATGACAGACAAAAAGCGATCTATAACAACGAAGTGAGCCAAAAGGGAGAAGAAAAGGCGAAAGAAGCTGTGGCATATCCGGGTCAAAGCGAGCATCAGACAGGACTTGCGATGGATATTTCCAGCAAAAGCAACGGCTTCGCCTTATCAGAGGACTTCGGCAATACGAAAGACGGACAATGGGTCGAGAAGAACGCCTACAAATACGGCTATATCATCCGTTATCCGAAAAACAAAGAAGACATTACGAAATATAAGTATGAACCATGGCACCTGCGCTATGTAGGCAAAAAAGCGGCTAAAGTCATCCAAGAACGCGGCTTGACGCTTGAAGAGTATTTTAAACAGGTGAAAAAGATATAAAAGGGAAAAGGCCGATAGATATCGGCCTTTTCATGTTACCAAAAAAACAAACCTGCAAGGGCCACACCTGCAATTAAACCGAGGCCAAGTCCGTATACAGGGCCCCAACCCCATCCGCCGCCGTAATATCCGTAGGCGAACCCGCGGCCTCCCCGTCTGATCATCGGGGCGATATACACTTTGCTTGGTGATACACGGACGATTCTTCCGACATGGACGCGGCCTCCTTTGTCGGTGATTCTCGCAACTCTGCCAACATTTTGGTGGCAAAACCTATAATATCGGTCCACTTGAATGCTCCTTCCATCATCTAATCTATTCCTAGTCAGCTTATGATAGTTTCAATAGAAAAGGTTGGACGAAAGAAGGAGGACAAATGATGGTTTATAGATGTGATATAAAAATAATATGATCAAGAGAATCCCGGTATTTTTCCAGGTAATGCAGGTGTTTTTCCATTGTTTCATAGTTTTTGTCGGAAATCGAAGGCGACAGATCCATTTCGACGGCGTCATCAGGGTCTGCTGTGTCTTCCAATAGGACAGGGATGATGCTAACCTTTGAAAATCCTTCTTCCCGCAGGACATTGACCCATTCATTCTCGGCATTTAAAGCGGTGAATCCGTAAAAGTCCGTGATTTCTTTTTTGGCTTCGTCTGTCAGAGCGTTGCCTTCCTTAAGGCACACTTCGATCGCGATCAGCATCCCTCCGGGTTTTAAAATCCGCCGGATTTCCTGTAAAGCGGACCGGATATCTGTGAAGCTCAGTACAGATTCAGATAATACACAGGCAAAGCTTTCAGACTGAAACGGCATTTCCTCGAGTGGAGAGTGGACAATCGGAATGGATAGCTGTTCTTTTTTAAAACGCTGTCGGGCTTTATCGATCATGACCGGGTCGGCATCAAGGGCAGTGACAGGAAACAGCATCTGCCCCAAATAAGCGGCGGTCTGGCCGGTTCCGCAGCCTGCATCAAGAATCGGCTGCTCAGGGTCGATGCCGGCTTTGGCGAGCACTGCCTTTGACAGGGACATCCCGCCAGGATGAGCGGATGAGACGCCGAAGCTGGCAAGCATGTCTAAATAATCGCTCAAATTGAGATCCCTCCTTTTTTGTATGCATATGCAAAAAAGGAATAATGGTTGAAAAACGATCGAATGCCAGCAGCCCGGAAAATCGGATCCTGAGTAATTCGAGTTGACGAATAAAGATTCGTCCATGATAATATGGTAAGAAGAAAAGGTGGTGTTCGTTTGAAACAGCAGTTAAAACTCTTTTTGGCTGTATTGATTACGGCTGTCGCCGCCTCCGCACTGACGCTTTATCTGGTGGGCAAAGGCAGCGGCGGTTCAGTATATTCCGCTTCAGACTCCGAGAAATTCGAAAAGCTGATGGCGGCGTACGACAAAATCAAGAGCGACTATTATCAAAATGCAGACGATGAAAAGCTGACTGACGGGGCAATTAAAGGGATGCTTGGAGCTTTGGACGATCCATATTCAACATACATGGATAAGAAAGAAGCTAAAAGCTTTGAAGAAAGCATTACCTCTTCTTTTGAAGGAATCGGCGCCCAAGTAGAAGAAAAAAATGGACAAATTCTAATCGTCGCGCCTATTAAAGGATCTCCCGCAGAAAAAGCCGGCTTAAAGCCGCATGATGAAATTCAGAAAGTGGACGGCAAAAGCGTAAAAGGCAAGACCGTCAACGAAGCGACAGCAATGATCCGCGGCAAAAAAGGCACGAATGTCAAGCTTGTTCTCAACAGGGGAGGCGTCGGCCAAATCGATGTTACGATTAAGCGCGATACGATTCCGATCGAAACGGTGTACTCTAAAATGATCGGCGGCAACATCGGTGAAATCCAAATTACGTCTTTCTCTGAAAATACCGCTAAGGAACTGACGAAAGCCATTGATGACTTGTCTGAAAAAGGTGCGGAACGATTCGTGCTTGACCTCAGAGGAAATCCCGGCGGCCTGATGGACCAAGCGATTATGATGAGCAACATGTTTGTCGATAAAGGCAAAACCATTATGCAGGTTGAATCCAAAAACGGGAAAAAAGAAGTGTACAAAGCTGAGAAGGAACGAAAAGTGAACAAGCCGACCGTCGTTCTCGTCAACGGAGGAACGGCAAGCGCCGCTGAGATCATGGCCGCAGCACTTCACCAGTCTTCAGGCATCCCGATTGTGGGTGAAAATACGTTTGGAAAAGGAACGGTTCAAAATGCGGAGAGCTTCTCCGACGGATCGACCGTCAAGCTGACGATTGCCAAGTGGCTGACGCCAAATGGTGACTGGATTCACGAAAAAGGAATCAAACCTCAATATAAAGCGGAGCTCCCAAGCTATGCTAAACTGCCGTACCTGGATTCCAAAAAAGAGTATAAGGCAGGCAGCACCGGAGACGAAGTGAAAGCTGCCCAGCAAATGCTCCAAGCGCTCGGCTATAAGCTGAATGCGACGGGGGCATTCGACGCACAGACGGAGGCTGCCGTTAAGGCTTTTCAAAAAGACCAAAAGCTGAAAACGACAGGCATCCTAACGGGCGAGACGACGATCAGCATGACAAGTAAGCTGCAGGCTAAGCTTGCTGACAATGATACGCAGCTGGATAAAGCGATTGAGATCTTAAAAAAAGAAAAATAAAAGAAACCCTTGCGCTCACACGAAGCGCAAGGGTTTTTTGGTGATCAAGCGCTTTTTTGCACATCCTTCTTAGCATGGAACAAAAAGCTGATCACAGAATTGTGTTTTACATTTTTCACAAAAAACGGATTCAACAAGACAACGGTCAAAAGGTTGGCGGTAAGCCCCCAGAAGCCTTCGTAAATGCCGAAAGTAGCACCTGTTAAATAAACGGTAAATGTAACGGCTAGGCCGATGAGAAGACCGATGATCGTCGCTTCCTTCGTCTGGTTTTTCCAGAACAGGCTGATGACGATGGCAGGGAATATCTGCACCATGCCTGATACACCGAGAAGCTGAAGCGTTACAAGCGCTGCCGGGAACAGCATTCCGAATAAAAGGGCCAGACCGATGACGACGAATACCATCGAGCGGGTGATGATCGTCAGCTTTTGTCCCGAAACGCGGGGGTTGATCAAATCGCGGTATAAATTGTTAGCGAATAGGTTGGATGCCCCTATCGCCATAATCGAACACGGGATCAGACTTGCCAGGGCAATCGTTGAATAGGCGAATCCTTGCGTGACGCCGCCGTAGGAACTTTGAATTAAATACAGCAATGCAAATCTCGGGTTAATGTCATCAGGAAGTACGAGAAATGCGATAAAGCCTAAGAAAATGACTAAAATCAATACAATATTGTACAACGGCAGAAACATACTGTTCTTTCTGAGTGCATCCGCGCTGTTCGCCGTGAAAACGCCTGTCGCCGCATGGGCCCACATGAACAGAGCAAACGCGGAAACGATCGATGCCGTGATGAACCAGGCGATTCCGCGAGGTCCGTCAGAAGGGATTGTCAGCATATGCGGCGCTTCATTTGCCAGCTTGTCAATCATCGGCGTCCAGCCGTTAAAATGGATGAGCGGCAACGAAACGACCATAAACAGCATCATCACCCAAACTAAAATGTCTTTAATAATGGCAGTGTATGTAGGACCTTTGATGCCGCTGAAAAACGTATAAAGCGCGACAAGGACGAACGAAATGATTACGACGACATTGACGTTAATAAACCCTGTACCCGCGACTTGAAGCGTATCCTGAATTCCGCTGAGCTGCAGGCAGATATACGGGATCAGCATTAAGACGCCGACAATCGCAACAAGCGAAGACAGGAGCTTGCTGCTGAAGCGCTCCCTTGCATAATCGGCCAGCGTTGTGAGCTGGTGCACTTTCGCAACCTTCCAAATCTTCGGCAGAAAAAAATAGGCGATGAAATAGGCCAAAACCGAATAAGGAATCGCGAAAAAAGCGACGCTTCCGCTTGTAAAAGCGGTGCTTGTCAATCCTAAAAACGTGTAGGCCGTATACAAGTCGGCACCCACAAGAAACCAGACGAGCAGCCCTCCGAACCGCCTTCCGCCGACAGACCACTCTTCAACCGATTTCCGCGACTGCTTATTGCTGCCGGCGATAAACCCGATACAGACCACGGTCAAAATAATGCCGGCGGTGATGAGGAGCGCTGTTAAATTTCCCTGCATCACTCATAACCTCCGTTTCTTTTCTCAAATCTGTAAATCGCAAATGTGATCATCGGTGTCAGCACAATCCACAGCACCAGCCAAAAATGAAAAAATGGAAGTCCGAAAACGATCGGATCAATCCGGTTTACAAATGGTAGCAAGGCAAGCTGCCCGATAAAAGGGATGATGAACAAAACCCATTTAAAAAGCTGTTGATTCACCTTTTTTCCTCCTTTAGCGATTTTAATGTTCATAATCATAGCAGTTGTCAGATTTAATCACAAGATAATTATTAGAAAAAAGTGATTTTTTAAATTATTTAAACAGGCGTTCTGGCTTACATATTCGAAAGTATAACTTTACAATAATTAATATCTTGAATTCGAGATAAAACAGAATGAAGAGGATCACCATGCAGGAGACTGCTGAGTAAAAGAATGGGAAAGAGACGGGCGAACGGGGGCTTTTTGATTGATGAACCGCTGGAAAGCACCGGCGCAATGACATCGCTGAAACAAAATGGGAAAAGGAGTGAAAGGAAATGAATCATATATATGAGAAAGGGAATTCTGATACCACCCTGTTGTTATTGCATGGAACAGGGGGAAACGAACACGATCTTCTGCCGATCGGCAGGATGATTGATTCCGATGCAAATTTACTCGGAGTCAGAGGAAATGTGCTGGAAAACGGAATGCCCCGGTTTTTCAGGCGCTTGAGAGAAGGGGTGTTTGACGAGAAAGATTTGATCGACCGGACGGATGAATTAAAAGCGTTTTTAGATGAAGCCGCAAATGAATTTCACTTTGACAGGAGCCGGGTGGTCGCAATCGGTTATTCAAACGGCGCCAATATCGCGGGAAGTCTGCTGTTCCGTCATGAACGTGTACTGAAAGGGGCGATTTTGCATCATCCGATGGTTCCGTTTAGAAATCGCAAGCTCCCTGATATGACAGGCCTGCCCGTGTTCATTGGAGCCGGCAAAACAGACCCCCTCTGCCCGCCGCAGGAATCAAGCGAGCTTGCCGGCTATTTCACAAACGCCGGCGCCCAAGTGCTCCTTCACTGGGAAAGCGGCGGTCATCAGCTGACACACAGCGAGATCGACCAGGCGAAAATCTGGTATGAAAAGCATATAAAAGCATAAAAATAAACCTTAGTCCTTTTTGGGGACTAAGGTTTTTAGCGTGTTTACAGCCATGTAGATACGTCAGACACATCAAAACGATTGCTTTTGTGCGCAGGTTTGACCGGTTTTCCGATCGAAATCAGCATGACCGGTACATAACGTTCATTGATGTTGAATTCTTTAACGAACGCTTGCTTGTCAAAGCCGCCCATCGCGCATGTGTCATAGCCCATAGCTTTAGCCGCAATCATCAGCTGCATGGCCGCGAGCGATGCGTTAGTAAAGGCGGCGTCTCTTGCAAATCCGCTGTTTTGATAAGCGCCGTTGATTTGTCCGAGCAGCGTGTTTTTAATGTCTTCGGTCATATAACCTGCTTCTGTCAGAGGGCCGTATACGGCTTCACCGTTCAGGTTCGCTTGTAAGTCTCCAAGCACGGCTACAACCGCAGATGCCTGGCTGACTTGTTTTTGGTTGAACGCGATCGGAAGGAGCTTATCTTTTGATTCTTGGCTGTGGAAGACTGTAAAATGCCAGTGCTGCAGATTCCAGGCTGACGGAGCCTTTGTTGTGACGCTCAGCAGCTTTGTCAGCTCCTCTTTGGAAATGGAAACGCTTGTGTCATATTCTTTAATCGAAGTACGCTCTTCCAGAATGTTGAGAGCGGTGTTTTCTTGTGAAGACATGTGACTTCCTCCTTTGGGCTAAACATGTTATGATAGAGTCAGACAAAAAGTTAGAAACTTACTTTTTGTAACTTTATTGAGTATTTTAATGGCACACATTATATTTGTCAACTGGATATGGAGGGGTGAGAGAATTGGGGTTTACAATGTGTCCTAGAATGGAAGCCGCCTTTTCTTTACTCGGCAAACGATGGAATGGATTGATCATCCATGTATTGTTGGATGGACCTAAACGGTTTAAAGACTTGACCGAAATGATACCGATGATTAGCCAAAAAATGCTGGCTGAACGTTTAAAAGAGCTCGAACACTGCAAAATAATCGAGCGCCAAGTGCTGCCGGAAACGCCGGTAAAAGTCATCTATCAATTGACAGACAAGGGAACGGCGCTAGAGCCTGTCCTCAGAGAGATACAAACCTGGGCCGAGCATCATTGCGATCCGGAAGGGAGCTGACCGGATTGACTAGTAAAGAAAGAGTCGTCATTACAGGCGGGGCCAAAGGCATCGGAAGAGACCTTGTGACCGCCTATGCTCAAAAAGGTTTTATCGTCGTATTCGCCGATGTACTGAAGGAAGAGGGTGAACAGCTTGAAAAAGAGCTGACCGCTTCCGGAGCGCGGGTTCAGTTTGCAGCTTGTGATGTGGGATCTGAAGAAGATGTGAAACAGCTGATGCAGGAAGCTTCCCGAAACGGCCGTTCGATATCTGCGCTCATTAATAACGCGGGCAGATCAGTTTGGAAGTCCCCTTATGATTTGACGGCGGAAGAATGGGACGATGTGCTGAATACCAATTTGAAAGGCGCGTTTCTTTGCGCAAAAGAAGCCGCCAAAAAAATGAAAGAAGCGAAAACAGGCGGAGCCATCGTCAATATCGCTTCGACAAGGGCGTTTATGTCCGAGCCTGACTCGGAAGCCTATGCCGCGTCAAAAGGGGGCTTAATCGCTTTGACTCACGCATTGGCCGCGTCTTTAAGCAAAGATTCAATCGTCGTCAACAGCATTTCCCCGGGATGGATCGAAACCGGTGATGATACTGCCCTGCGGCCTATTGACCACGAACAGCATTTGTCAAACAGGGTCGGCCGCCCTCAGGATATCGTCAAAGCATGCTTTTACTTGACCGATCCGGACAATCGCTTTGTCACCGGTACAAACTTGACGGTGGACGGCGGAATGACAAAAAAAATGATTTATGAAGAATAGCCCAAACGTTTCCCGACTTTATGAATACCTTTACTATAGGCAGACATAAAGGAGGATAAAAGCCAATGAACCCTCATATGCTTTATTCGAGATCAGGTCCTGCCGGATACCCGGCCAGATTCCCGTTATTCTGGGGTTTTGGAGCGCCGCTTGTCGGCGGATTGCTGGGCGGATTTCTCGGAAGTGCGATTTTTAACTACCCAAGACCTTACGCTTACCCGCCGCCATACCCGGGACCTTACGGCGGCACGCCTTATTACGGCTACGGGTCAGCTCCTGGGGCCGTTCCGTACGGAGGTGTTCCGGGCGCAGCTCCATTCAGAGGGGCGGGACCGGGCTATTGATCAATAAGCCAATTGTTGCTGGCATCTAAATGCCGGATGTCCAATATGAAGCGGCGGCCAAAGCTTGCGAATCTTTTCGCCTTTGGCCGCCGTCTCATTCTTTCCGGATCGATCAGTCAGGGAACTGTACTTTTCCAGGTACGGTATATGCGCTTGACGTCCCGTTTTCCGGCAGTTTTTTGATCGTGTCTTTTACGACTTTTCCTCGGATATCTGTAATTCTGACTTTAAGCGGACTTGTCCCAAGATTGGTGCTGACGAAATGGTTGTAGTCCGTTTTCTCCATGTTGATCCACTTTCCGCCTTTGTAATATTCCATTTTCATGACGGGATATTTGTGATTTCTGACTTGGATTGCCGCCCACCACTGGCTGCTGCCTTCTTTGATCCGGTAAGTGAAATTGCCGGTAATCGGCGCTTTGACTACACGCCATTTAATGTTGATTTTGCCGTCTTTCATATCGCCGATCTGGCGAAAAGCGTTCGGTGAAAGGTCAAGAGCTCCCGGCGCGCCTTCAGGATACAGATCGGTCACATAGACGGTCGTTTTTCCTTTCGGCCCTTCAACCCGCAGATAGGCGCCGGCAAGAGCTGCTTTCACTCCGCGGTAATTCATATCTGTCGGATTTAAAGCGGTGATCTTCATATTGGACGGAATAGGATCCAAAAGCAATGCACCGCCGGAGTAACCCGACCCCGTGTAAGTGGCGTAGCCCTTATGCAGTGAGTTGTATGCTGCAGAAGCTTGAGGTGAAAAACAAAGGATCGTCAAAAACATTGCTGTGATCAATAAGCTGATTTTCTTTTTCATATCCATCCTCCTGTTTTATAAATTGAGAACCATTATCATTATAAGGACTAACTGACAACAGCCGAAAGAGCAAATAGTTACAGAGATTTTTTAAGGAATAATGACTACCACCGTTGAAATGTAAAAGTTCAGCCGCATGTCAGGCAAATGAGGTGATCATCCTTGAGGACTAGTGTTAAAATGGTACAGGAAGAAAAAAAACAGCCTGCTTTGCCAAGCTGGCCGTTTTCAAAACGTGATGTCGATTTCAGACAGGTTAAAGTCCTCATTTTTTAAGAACATCACTTCTAAAATGCCGTCTTTAAATATTGCTTTCGTACCCTTTCTGCGCACTAGAGAGGGGAGAACGACTTTTTCCTGCCGCCCTTTTTCAGGGTAGTTTTCTATGATCAGGGTTTGTGAAGTATGTTTAATTTTCAGAAGGTTAAGCTGTTCTTTGGTGAGCGGTATTTTAACAAATACATGGCTTGTCGTTTCAAAAATATCAATCGGATCAGATTCATCTGCCGCCTGTGTTTCTTTTGAGAGAGGGTCACGAAAAGGAAATTGAACTGCATACCCCGGGCCGAAAACGCTTTTCATCATGTGGTGGATATACTGCTCCACATCTTTCGGGTCAGCGTTTTTTAATCCGTCCTTGGAAAACTGCTGAAATGGAAAAAAGCGTTGCCAATCAAACACGATCACACTTCCTTTCACATAGACGGTACAGTATATGCAAAAAAGTGCGGAAAGTGATGAGAAGAAAGGAAAGAAACAGACATGAATCATTCATCTCAAACGAAAGGAATCATTTACACAGCGCTTTCTTATCTGCTGTGGGGGCTCCTTCCTTTATATTGGAAAGTGCTCGATCAGACGGCTGCGCTCGATATACTGGCGCACCGGATTATCTGGTCATTTGTTTTCATGTGCGGCGTGCTTCTCGTTTTGCGGCAGTGGAAAAACGGAGTCAAAGCATTTCGCGCGCTTTCGGGAAACCGTAAGGAATTTGTACCGCTCATTTTGTCGTCCGTTCTGATTTCGATCAATTGGTATGTCTACATATGGGCTGTCAGCAACGGTTATATTCTTGAAGCGAGCCTGGGCTATTACATCAATCCGCTCGTATCGATCGTGCTCGGAATTGTCTTTTTAAAGGAAAAGCTGACGCGGATGCAGGGAGCGGCAGTTCTTCTCGCTGCCTTCGGCGTGCTTATTTCCGCCTTCCAGTACGGTTCCGTGCCGTACATCGCCCTGATACTTGCATTCAGTTTCGGGCTCTACGGACTGGCGAAAAAGCGGACATCGCTCTCAAGCGCCATAGGACTTACCCTGGAAACGATGATGATCGCTCCGGTTGCAGTGATCTATCTGTTGTTCTTCAGCCATCCGGAAAAGGCTCAAGCCGCTTCAGGGAGCATCGGCATGATGGTACTGCTGTTTTTGGCAGGAGTGTTAACTGCGATTCCGCTGCTTTTATTTGCGGAAGGTGCGAAAAAACTTCCGCTTTATCAAGTCGGCATTTTGCAATATATCGCTCCGACCATTACATTATGCTTAGGCGTGTTCGTCTACCATGAACCGTTCAGCAGCAGTAAGGTCTTTACGTTTACCTGCATATGGGCGGCGCTGATTTTGTTTACACTTTCGCAATTTCAATGGAAGAAACCGGAGAAGGTATTTTTAAAAAGAAAAAATTCCTTTCACCCGTAAGCCCTTTTTCTTTTCAATAAGCACTGATTATGTATAATTAAACATTATTGAAGCAATTCGGAGGTTATTCCGTCATGGCAGACGAACTAGAGCTTTTCCGGGCGTATAAAACCCTTTGGAAAAACCGGACGATGGACGGAGAAGGCAGGCAGGCGCTTCATCGGGCGATTGATGATGAGTTGAACGACCTCCGCACCCATCCAAGGCTCAGAAAGACGAAGCACGAAAAATACTATCAATCAATCCGGCGCATTGTGAATTCACAATTGGAACCAGATATGAAGCTCAAGCTGATTGAATGGCATACGGAACGATTGGAGTTATTAACAAACGAAGAAAGCAGGGAGTAACATGAAAGCAATAATAAAAGAAGATGTGCAGGCTTCTTTGGAAACATTTTTAAACCAGCCTGTTTACATTCATTTGGAGACGACAACCGGATCGTATTCCGCGCATAAAGATGAGCAGAACATGACCGTGGTGGCGTATATCAGAAACGCGAAGGTGACATGCTCCCGCGCCAAAATCACGGGCGAGGGGCCATTTCGCGCCGGTTTGAAAATCGAAGACGGCTGGATCTACGCCGAAGGCCTGACGGATTATACGGTTGATGATGAAGGAAGGTTGCTTCTCGCCGGCTATTTGCCGGGCGGCAAACTCGCCATTTCGCTTCAAATCAGCAAAAAGCCATTTGCAGTCTAAAAAGAAGGTGTTATAGATGAAAAAACATTTACTCGTGATCTTGCCGCATCCTGACGATGAATCTTTCGGAGTCGCCGGCTTGATCGCCTTAAACCGAAAAGAAGATATACCTGTAACATACGCGTGCCTGACGCTGGGCGAGATGGGAAGAAATATGGGAGACCCGCTTTTTGCCAACAGGGAAACCCTTCCGCTGCTCAGAAAGCAAGAGCTGATCGACGCCTGCAGGGAAATGGATGTACAGGACTTGCGCATGCTCGGATACCGCGATAAAACGCTCGAATTCGAGGATGAAGAAAAACTGGCCGATCGAATAGAGGCTGTCATTGATGATGTAAACCCGAGCCTTGTTGTGACGTTTTATCCGGGACACGGCGTTCATCCTGACCATGATGCGTGCGGTGCCGCGGTTATCAGGGCATTATCGCGGAAAAAGAAAGAAGACCGGCCGCGCGTCTTATGCATGGCCATCACCCACCACAGGGAAGAGGTTCTTGGCAAACCTGATGTCGTTCTTGATATCAAAGAAGCCGCAGATATTAAAATGAACGCGCTCAAAGCGCATAAATCTCAAACAGGCGGCTTTATGAAAGAAATCGAGAAAAAACTCGCCAATGGCGAGCCGGTTGTTGAGACATGGTTTGAAAAAGAAACATTTTGGACCTATCAATGGAATGATTAAAATGATCAAAAAAGGTGTCGGGCATATGAGCCCGGCACCTTTTTACACGCTTTGAGTGTGAATATAGCGGTTTTGAATGCGTTTGAGCCTAAAGAACAGCCCGACTGCACCGGCTGCGAGCCCCGTGATCAGTCCGATCCAGTACCCGAAAGCTCCGAATGAAGTATACGTTCCGATCACAAAACCGACCGGAAGCCCGATAATCCAATACGAGACGAGAGCTGTGACAAGCGTGTAGTTAACATCTTTATATCCTCTGAGCGCTCCTTGAATCGGAGCGGCGATGGCATCTGACAGCTGAAAAAACAACGCAAACAGCAAGAAGTCCTTTGTCAGAAGCAGCACATCCCGGTCAGCCGCATACAAGCCGGCAATTTGCTCTCTGAACAGTAAAATGATGAGTGCGGTGAATAATGAAAAACCGACCGCTATTGAAATGCCGAGATAGCTGTAAGTTCTCGAGTCTTTAAACCGTTTTGCTCCGGCCTCAAAGCCGACGACAATTGTCAGCGTCATCGATACGCTCAATGGAAGCATGTAAAGAAGCGAAGCGAAATTCATTGCCGCCTGATGGGAAGCGATCGTGACCGTGTCAAAATGGCTCATCAGCAAAGTGACAGCTGCGAATATACTCGTCTCAAAGAAGATGGCGAAACCGATCGGAATGCCGATCTTCAGCAGTTTCATACTTTCAGCAAAAGAAAATGAATAGAATGTTCCAAAAATCCTAAACTGGTGAAACGGCGTCTTTTTGTGGACGATGTATAAAGAGATCAGACAAATGCACCAATATGTGATGGCGGAAGCCATACCGGCTCCTGCTCCTCCAAGCTTTGGAAAGCCGAAGTTCCCGAAAATGAACAAATAATTCAAAACAAAATTAATGGGCAGAGAACAGAGCGTAACCAGCATCGTCACCCGCGTTTTTCCGAGTGAATCAATAAAGCAGCGCATCACATTGTAAACAAACAGCGGCAATATGCCGAGCCCGATGCAGATTAAATATTGCTTTGCGATGACCGCTACCTTCTGTTCAAGATCGAGATTCTCAAGCACCGGATCAATCAGTAAGTACCCGGAGACGATCACGGCAATGCTGATGATTCCGGCCACATAAATCGATTGAATAACAGTATAAGGGACATCCTTTTGCCGCTTGGCCCCCATCAGTTGGGCGACCATCGGTGTTACAGCCGTCAAAATGCCGGCAAGCCCTGTATAAACCGGGGTCCACAAACTCGAGCCGATTGCGACGCCGGCGAGGTCGGCGGCACTGACTTTGCCTGACATCACCGTGTCGAGAACCGTAATGAGCGACAGTCCCGCTTGCGTAATCAAAATCGGAATTAAAATCGTTAAAAACTGCCTTGTTTTCTCCCGCAAATCCTTTGTTTCCCTCATATCAGTTCCCCGTTTCTTTTGGATAACGAGAGAAATTATAACACGTTATGTATAAAATGCAATAAATGTCTGTTCAATCTTTTTTCGCCTGTTTTGCTTTTTTAAACATTTGCACATAAATAAAGGAAAGAGAAAGAATTCCTAAACACGTACATAAATATTGACATATTTTTTGAATGGCCAAGAAGATTCACCTCCATATCTTAAAATGCGTCATAAAAGGAGGAAACATGCATGAAAGCGGCGGTAATAAACCGGAAGTTTTTTTATGTGTTTTCTAATAGTAAATAACGACTATTGATATACAAAAACGAATGAGTATTAAGTGTTAATTTTACATTTATCTTTATATTAAGATAGGAAATAAGAATCTATAGATGAAATAGTAAAACGCCGTTCGATCTAAAAAAAAGATACTCCCAATTCCGGATGTTGGCAAAAAAAATGTATGATATAGTCAATTTATGGTTTCGTGGAGGAATTTGTGCTGAAATGTAGAATGTATGAGTGATCCTGATCTTTGCTTTTCGATTAGGCAATAGATGAGGATTGATCGGCGATTTACGGTAAACTAATGAATAAGAATACGCAGTTTTTACACCCTCAACTTGAACGCTGGGCTTGACCGTTTGATCCGAAAAAGAAAATCGGCTGTAAAACGGCACAGAAATCCGCATGTTACGGCGTCTATTCGGGCTGTTTCGGCACATGCAGCATATCCAGTTAACTCCTTTTCGCTGTTTTTCACCATGAACCTCTGATTTTAAAACAACTGATCATCGTATTTCCGAAAACTTAAAACTCAAACCTTTGCAAAAAAAGCACCCGATATCTCGAGCATTGAAAAAAGTGTTGATTTTTGTCAATGTGCCTATCAGTCTGTATTTTTAATAAGAAATTTGTAAAAAGGCAAAAAGACTATTAAAAAAATATAAATTAGACCGATACAAATCGTGAATTGCATTTTTTGCTTAAGAATATAAAAGGGGGCTTTCAGCCAAAGGCCATCCATACGGTGATCAGATCACCTGCCTGACCGGCTGGATAAAGTCTTAAGCAATGGCAAATGTAATGGCATACATAGAGAGAACGAAAATGAAACGGGAGGTTAAGAGGTTATGAAGAAGAAGATAGCAGTAGGTTTGGCGGCCTCTGCGGTAGTTGGAACTTCATTGGCGGCGTCACCGGTAGAAGCCCAAACCATCAAGGTGAAAAGCGGAGACTCACTGTGGAAGCTTTCAGCTGAGTACAATACCAGTGTTTCGGCACTTCAATCAGCCAACAATCTTTCATCTACAGTTATTTATGTCGGACAAACTTTAAAAGTACCGGACGGCAAGTCAAAAAGCAGCTCACAGACAAAATCCGCAAGTTCCAGCTCAAGCTCAAGCACTGCAAAGTCAACTTACACAGTGAAATTAGGAGATTCCTTGTGGCTGATTGCCAAAGACTACAAAACAACCGTAAAAGAGATTAAAAACTTAAACGGTCTGAGCAGCGATATGATTTACCCGGGACAAAAGCTGGTTATTAAAGGAAGCGCGAAAAACACCGGTTCCAGCTCTGGCTCAAGTTCGAGTTCCAGTTCGAAATCATCCAGCTCATCCTCAAGCTCGCAAAGTTCAAGCAGCACATACAAAGTCAAATTGGGCGATTCTTTATGGAAAATTGCCAATAATTTGAATATGACAATCGCCGAAATCAAAACGCTGAACAACTTGAAGTCGGACACGATCTACCCGAACCAGGTTCTTAAAGTGAAAGGAACGGTTTCCAGCGGAAGCAAAACATCTTCTGGTTCGTCTTCAAATTCTTCATCAAGTAAAACGAACACAAGCAGCAGTTCAAAAACGACCACTTACACGGTTAAACCAGGCGATTCTCTGTGGAAAATTGCAAATTCGATGAATGTGACAGTACAAAGCATCAGAGAAGCTAATCGATTAAAAACAGATGTCCTGCAAGTCGGCCAGAAGCTTAAAATCTCCGGTGCATCGACTTCCGGATCATCTGGCAGCCCGTCTTCCAGCTCGCCGAACTCTTCAGTTTCAACCGGCACTTCGACAAGTGCAAAGGTCGAACGGATGATTGCAGAAGCAGAAAAGCATATCGGCGTGCCTTACAGATGGGGAGGCAACAACCCTTCAGGCTTTGACTGCAGCGGATTCATCTATTACACGTTGAACAAAGTCACATCTGTCTCAAGGCTGAGCGCAGCCGGATACTGGAGCGTCATGTCACCAGTCAGCCAACCTTCAAGAGGAGACTTCGTTTTCTTCCAAACATATAAAGCGGGCCCTTCACACGTCGGCATTTATTTAGGAAACAACAAGTTTATCAATGCCAACGATTCCGGTGTCACTGTCAGCGACATGAACAATTCCTACTGGAAACAGCGCTATCTCGGCGCAAAACGGTATTCATTCTAAAAAAGCCATTTTATATGGCTTTTTTTTTGCGTGTTTTCAGGATAGGAAGGACAGGTTTAATGCCCCTCTTCGTTGTCTAAACTGAAAAGAAAAGCGAAGGGGGGAGCCGTTTGAGAACATTACATTACATATTGCTCACATGTATGGCCGTTTGTTTGGCAGCTGCATGCACACAGCAGAAAGAAATTCAGCAAAAAAATGTCGAACAGGAACATAGAGTAACCTTTGAAGCGATGACACAGCCGTTAAAAGTACCGCTGATCAAACGCGACGGTACGGAAACCGGTTTTATAGAAGTGTCTGAATCTGCTGCAGAAGGCCTTGATATCAGAGTCAGCGCCCATAATCTGCCGCCGGGAATGCTTGCTTTTCATATTCATGAAACGGGCGTGTGTAAAAAGCCTGATTTTGAAAGTGCGGGTGCTCATTTCAATCCTGACCAAAAGGAGCACGGCTTTCACAATCCGAAAGGACCGCATGCCGGTGATTTGCCGAATATTGAAGTCGGAGCCGACGGCAAAGTCGACGTTATCGTAAATGCGCCGGACGTCACCCTCGATCAGAAAAGCAAGTTCAGTCTGCTTGATCATGACGGAAGTGCTTTCGTCATTCATGAGCATCAGGATGATGATCTGACAAATCCATCCGGAAACTCCGGAGCCCGGATGGTTTGCGGAGCGCTGACGAACACCGGAAAAAAGTGAATCGGCGCATGGAAGCCGTTTATATTGAGGGCAGTGCATCTTTTCTAGTATACTTACATACAGAAGACGCTTTGAGAAAGGAATTTTACAACACATGAAATATGATCTGCATGAACTAGAGCTGCCTGAAAAAATAAAAGAGCGGCTGATTCAGTCTGCCGCTAAACCTGTTGCCGCGGAATACCAATCATTGATTGGAACGCCCGGTTATGAAGCGGAAGACAGCGCCATTCTCTATGACGCGATGATCGCGCTGTCACTCGGAAAAAACGTTTTGTTAAAAGGCCCGACAGGCTCCGGAAAAACAAAACTTGCCGAAACGCTCTCCGCTTATTTTCAAAAACCTATGCACAGTGTCAACTGTTCTGTGGATCTTGATGCAGAGGCGCTTGTCGGTTACAAAACGATTGAAAACACCAACGGGAACGCCTCTATTGAATTTATCGAAGGTCCTGTGACAAAAGCGATGAACAACGGCCATTTCCTATATATTGACGAAATCAACATGGCGAAACCGGAAACGCTGCCGATCTTAAACGGGGTGCTCGATTACCGGAAAATGATGACCAATCCGTTTACGGGGGACGTCATCAAAGCGAAAGAGGGATTCGGCGTGATTGCAGCGATAAACGAAGGCTATGTCGGAACGGTCCCGTTGAACGAAGCGCTGAAAAACCGGTTTGTCATTATCGACGTGCCCTACATTAAAGGTGACCTGCTGAAGCGGGTGCTTGAAACACAATCCGAACTAAAAAATCAGAAGCTGCTGAACCGGTTTGTTACCCTGTCATCGGACTTAATGACGCAGGCTCATAATGGACAGGTTTCTGAAGAGGCCGCTTCCATCAGAGCGCTTCTCGATACTTGCGACCTGTCGACATATATTCCGCCGCTGCGAGCGATCGAACGCGGCATCGTTGAAAAGCTTGATGATGAACGCGAAAAAGCGGCGGTCCGAAATATTGCCCAGACTTTGTTCGAATGAGGGTTTTTTTATGAAGTTTATTAAATTCAATGACAGCAAGATTGACTCTCTGCTTTTTATGGAGCTGACAGATCTCGCGAAAACGCTCGCGAAAAGCGATCAGGTTGAAGTGGAGTACGGGGTTCAGTCTTATTACAATCCTTTTGAGAAAAAGATCTACATGAGCCATTTTTGGAAAGACCGGAACCACCGGGATATGGTAGACGGTTTGAAAAGCGATGTATACTTGCGGTCAATCGGCTCCCGTTACAGCTCGATGAAAGACTTTTCCCGCATACTTGACGCGACTCGGAAATATCATTTTAAGAGTTTGGCAAAACAGTTGTTTATGCTTTTTGAAGATATCAGAATCGAAGAGTTCATCAAGAGGGAGCGGCCCGGTACAAAACCGGTATTTTCGAGCCGGAAATCAATGTACCGGAAACATTTTGCGACCCAGTTGACGCTGAATCTGGAGCGGAGCATTTTTACAGATGCTTTGTTTTGCGCTGTATATCTTAAGCTGACCGCGGAGTCGCCGCTTGATGAGATACCGGCTATCCATGAATCGGTCGATCCGATGAAGGGATTTATAGAAGCCGAGCTCGCCCGCGTATTCGAAGCGCGTTCAACTGCTGACATCGTCTCGATTGTAAGCGGGCTGATGGAAGGTTTTGAAGAGGTGCTCGAAAAAGATATGCTGAATACGTACTTCTTTTTTCCGGAATTGGAATACGAACAAGTTGACGAAGAAGCGCTTTTTCAAGATTTGAAAGCAAAACCGAAGCTGAGCGAGGATCTGACGCTTGAAGAGAAAAGTGCGGGTGATGAGGAAGTTCATGAAGAAGAAATGCCGACTTGGCACAGAGAAACGGAAGCTCCGGCGAAAAGCTTTCTCCAGTTTGATTTGGAGCACGGTGCAAAAACCGATATTTCCGGCGGGGCTTTAAGAGAAGGCGAAGACGGCGACCAAGCGCTCGGGTCTGTTCAGGGGACGGCGAAGCAGACGAAAAGAAAAGACTATTCAAAACTTGAATCGCTTGAATCTGTTCAAGATGAGCCAAACGGCGGCGCCGCACCAGCCGGCAAAGAAAACCGCTATGCGTTTTCGGTGATGAAGCCTCCGGAAAAACCTTCTAACGAAGACATATTAGACTACCAGGCTCAAGCCAAAACAATCGAATCGTATCAAAAACGGCTCAAGCAGATGATTCAAAAAACGCTCGAGCATAAAAAAACGCTCCCGAGAACCGATTTGCATGCAGGCAGATTGAACAATAAACTGCTCCGTTACTTTACAGAGCGCAATCCACGGCTCTTCTATAAAAAGCAAGAACCGTCAACAGAGATCGACGCCGTTTTTACATTGCTCGTCGACTGTTCAGCAAGCATGCATGACAAAATGGCGGAGACGAAACGGGGCATTGTCCTGTTTCACGAAGCGCTTAAATCTGTTGCTGTCCCTCACCAAATCGTCGGTTTTTGGGAAGATACGAACGATGCGACAGAGACGAGCCAGCCCAATTACTTTCATACGGTCGTCTCTTTTGCGGATTCCTTAAAAGCAGGCGCCGGACCGCATATCATGCAGCTTGAACCGGAGGAAGACAACCGGGATGGATATGCGATCAGACAGATGACGAAGATGCTTGTTCAAAGAAGCGAAGCTCAGAAGTTCCTGATTGTCTTTTCAGATGGGGAGCCGGCCGCATTCGATTATGAACAAAACGGGATTGTCGATACACATGAAGCCGTTATGGAAGCGCGGAAACGAAATATCGAAGTCATCAATGTATTTTTATCAAACAGCGAAATCGAAGAATCGCAAATCAAGACGATACAGGACATGTACGGAAAGTACAGCCTTTTCGTCCCGGACGTCGATCAGCTTCCCGATGTTCTGTACCCGCTTTTAAAAAAGCTGTTGAACAAAAGTATAGGCTAGATATGACAGATGGCAGCAATACTCGCGGCCATCTGTTTTTTATCGTAGAAACACAGTGAAATATTGAAATTTTTATTATTTTTATCAACTTAATTTTTTGCGGAGCACATCGGGATGTTAAAAAATAGACGGTCAGGGGAAATATGTGAATAAATAATGAGCCGGTTTAAAAGAATTCGGTCTGAAAGTTCAAAATTATAAAATTTTTTATTTTTCAAGATGATTTTTTAATTTTATTTGAACAATCTGTGTAGAAACAAATGAGAAACAGTGGTAAAATGTACGTGGAAGCGTTTTTATTACATATTTCTGGGCGTAAGGTTCAGAAGATATATTAAGATAGTGAATCATTCACTTGATTATTAGGTTGGGGGTAATGTTCAAATGTTTCAAAATAGTATGAAACAAAGAATGACTTGGGAAGAATTTCACGGTCCGAACCTCGGCTATGTGCTGGAGCTTTACGATCAATACGTCAAGGATCCAGAAAGCTTGGATGCTGATTTAAAAGAGATGTTTGACGAACTTGGAGCTCCCCCGGGCGATATAAGGGCCGCCTCTCTAAAAAACGAAGAGGCAGATTTCACGGCTGGATCTATTCAAAAAATCGCATCAGTGATAAAACTCGCAGAAGATATTAGAACCTATGGCCATTTAAACGCTTCCGTCAATCCACTGAGAAAAACACAAGAGAAACAGGAGCTTTTTCCTCTTGCTGAGTACGGGTTAACTGAGCAGGATGTGAAAAAAATTCCGGCGTCTGTCATATGCAAAGATGCCCCTAAAGAAGTAACGAACGGTTTAGAAGCCATCCAGTACTTGAAAAACACATACAAAAAATCGATTTCTTTTGAATTTGACCATGTGCACATTTTTGAAGAGCGCAACTGGCTGATGAAAAAGATCGAATCCGGGGAATTATTCGCCCCGAAATCGAAAGAAAAGCTGGTGGAAGTTTTAAGAAGGCTGACAGAAGTTGAAAGCCTTGAACAGTTTCTCCACAAAACCTTTGTCGGGCAAAAACGCTTTTCAATAGAAGGACTTGATGCGCTTGTGCCCATGCTGGATGATATTATCGCCAAGTCCGTTTCGGCAGGTACGACAAACGTTAATATCGGAATGGCGCACAGGGGCCGCCTGAACGTTCTTGCGCATGTGCTCGGAAAACCTTATGAAATCATTTTTTCTGAATTCCAGCATGCGCCGAACAAAGATCTCGTTCCGTCGGAAGGTTCGACAGGGATCAATTACGGCTGGACGGGTGACGTAAAATATCACCTCGGCGCCAACCGTCAGATTCAGGATGAGCATACGAAAACGGCGCGCATTGCGCTCGCGAACAATCCGAGCCACCTGGAGTTCATCGATCCGATCGTTGAGGGATCGACAAGAGCCGCCCAGGAAACGAGAACGGAGAGCGGCTATCCGCTTCAAGACGTTAAAAAATCGCTGGCGATTCTGATTCACGGCGATGCGGCATTCCCAGGGGAAGGCATTGTCGCGGAAACGCTGAATTTAAGCCAGCTTAAAGGCTATCAGGTGGGCGGAGCGATTCACATTATCGCCAATAACATGATCGGCTTTACGACGGAAAGCAATGAGTCAAGATCGACGAAATATGCAAGCGACCTTGCAAAAGGTTTTGAGATTCCGATCGTCCACGTCAATGCGGATGATCCTGAAGCATGCCTTTCAGCGGTTCAGCTCGCTGTTGAATACCGCATGACTTTCAACAAAGACTTTTTGATCGATCTGATCGGCTACCGCCGTTTCGGCCACAATGAAATGGATGAGCCGTCTGCAACGCAGCCGATGCTGTATGATGCGGTCAGAAAGCACCCGACCGTCAAGAACATCTTTGCTGAAAAGCTGATTCATAACGGGATCGTCGATAATGAAACCGTCGACAAAATCGGGGACGCTGTCATGAAGCGTTTAGAAGAAGCGTATCGCAAAGTGCCGGCCAAAAAGGAAGATATGACGCATGAAATCGTTCTTCCGGAACCTGTTTCCAACGGTTTTCCTGATGTTGACACGTCGGTTGATGTTGAAACTTTGCGCAAAATTAATCAGGAGCTTGTTTCATGGCCTGAAAACTTCAACGTTTTCGATAAGCTAAAGCGAATCCTCGAAAGGCGCGCCAAAGCGTTCGACGATGACCGAAAAGTCGACTGGTCGCTTGCAGAGGCGATGGCTTTTGCATCCATTTTGAAAGACGGCACACCTCTAAGGCTGACCGGGCAGGATTCAGAACGCGGCACATTCGCACACCGCAACCTTGTCCTTCACGACAGCAAGACAGGGGACGAATTCATCGCACTGCATCACCTTGCAGATACGAAAGCGTCATTTGCGGTTCACAACAGCCCGCTTTCTGAAGGATCCGTCCTTGGCTTTGAATATGGATATAACGTGTCTTCGCCGGAAACGATGGTGATCTGGGAAGCGCAGTTTGGAGACTTTGCAAACGCGGCGCAAGTGTACTTTGATCAGTTCATTTCTGCAGGAAGAGCGAAATGGGGACAAAAATCAGGGCTCGTTGTTCTCTTGCCGCACGGCTATGAAGGGCAGGGACCTGAGCATTCAAGCGGAAGAACGGAACGCTTCCTTCAGCTGGCGGCGGAAAACAACTGGACTGTCGCCAACTTGACGAGCGCTGCCCAGTACTTCCATATTTTAAGAAGGCAGGCGAAGATGCTCCTTCGCGAGGAGATCCGCCCGCTGATCATCATGACGCCGAAAAGCCTGCTGAGAAATCCGAATACCGTATCAGAAGTGCAGGAGCTCAGCGACAGTAACTTTAAGCCGGTCTATGAAATGTCAGGACTTTCCCATCAGTATGACAAAGTGACGCGCCTCGTCCTTTCAAGCGGTAAAGTTTCGATTGACATCAGCAGTCATTTCAATAAAATGGAAGGTGAAAAAGATTGGCTGCACATTGCACGGGTTGAAGAGCTGTATCCTTTCCCTGCAAAGCATATTAAAGCGATCTTCAGCAAACTCCCGAATTTGGAGGAGATTGTCTGGGTACAGGAAGAACCGCAAAATATGGGTGCATGGAACTATATCGAGCCTTATTTAAGAGAGATTGCTCCAAAGGACGTGAAGGTCCGCTATATTGGCAGAAGAAGACGTTCAAGTCCGGCAGAAGGGGATCCGACGGTTCATAAAAAGGAACAGGAACGCATTGTATCTGATAGCTTGACTCGCAAAAATTAAGGGGGAACTAAAAAATGGCGGAAATTAAAGTACCTGAATTAGCGGAATCAATTTCAGAAGGAACGATAGCCCAATGGCTGAAACAACCGGGAGATTATGTAGAACAAGGGGAATTCCTGCTTGAGCTGGAGACTGATAAAGTCAACGTTGAATTGACGGCAGAGCAGTCCGGCGTTCTTCAGGAAGTGCTGAAAGATTCCGGTGACACGGTTCAGGTCGGCGAAATAATCGGAACGATTTCAGAAGGCGAAGGAGGCCAATCAACGGCTCCTCAAGCTGACGCTCAAGAAAGCGCCGGCGCTTCGGAAGAGAAGCCAGCCACGTCTGAAAAGACAGCCGAACCTCGCGAAAGCGCGAACGATGAGGCGGATACAACCAAAACAAGGACAATCGCTTCTCCGGCTGCCCGAAAGCTCGCCCGTGAAAAAGGCATCGATTTATCGGAGATTCCTACCGGTGATCCGCTCGGAAGGGTCAGAAAGCAAGATGTTGAATCTTATCAGAAGAACGAGCAGCCGCCAAAAGCTCAGCCTGAACCAAAACGCGAAACACAGGCGCCGGCTGCTAAACAAACCGAAAATGCAGGTAAACCGGTAGAGCGTCAAAGAATGTCCCGCCGGAGACAGACGATCGCCAAACGCCTCGTTGAAGTTCAGCACACCGCCGCTATGCTGACGACATTCAACGAAGTGGACATGACGGCGGTCATGAACCTAAGGAAACGCCGAAAAGATCAATTCCTTGAGCAGCATGATGTGAAGCTCGGATTCATGTCATTCTTTACAAAAGCTGTGGTCGCCGCGCTGAAAAAATATCCGCTCCTCAACGCGGAAATTCAAGGCGACGAGCTTGTGATCAAACAATTCTATGACATCGGAATCGCTGTTGCTGCGCCGGATGGCCTCGTCGTACCGGTCGTTCGGGATGCAGACCGCAAAACCTTTGCTGATATTGAAAAGGATATCGGAGAGCTTGCGAAGAAAGCGAGAAACAACAAATTGTCGCTCAACGAGCTTCAAGGAGGCTCCTTTACGATCACAAACGGAGGAACGTTCGGATCACTGTTGTCGACTCCGATTTTGAACAGTCCGCAAGTTGGTATTTTGGGCATGCATAAGATCCAGCTGCGCCCTGTAGCAATTGATGAAGAGCGTTTCGAAAACCGCCCGATGATGTACATTGCATTATCGTATGACCACCGGATCGTCGACGGTAAAGAGGCAGTCGGCTTCCTGGTTACGATTAAAAATCTGCTTGAAGATCCTGAACAGCTTCTGTTGGAAGGTTAAATCAAGAAAAAAGCTTTGGCCGCATGTACGGTCAAAGCTTTTTGTTTATCATCTGCGGGGCAGGAGAATAATTGTTATTCTTCTGCTTATTTGCTTTCTTGCTCCAGTATGTCGCAAGCCATGAGCCTGAAAGGTTATGCCAGACGCTGAAAACAGCGCTCGGGACAGCGGAAAGAGGAGAGAAGTGCGCCGTTGCCAATGCTGCACCGAGACCCGAATTCTGCATGCCGACCTCAATGGACACGGCTTTTTGTGATGCATAATCCATTTTAAAGCACTTTGCCAAAACAAAGCCAAGGAAAAGGCCGAGGCCATTATGAAGAACGACGACTGCAAAAATCAACAGCCCTGATTGAATAATGTTTTCCCGGTTGCCTCCGACGACCGCGGTGACGATGGCGACGATGCCGAGAACAGAGACGAGCGGAAGCACCTGCACCGCTTTTTTCACTTGTTTTTTAAAGAAAAATTGAACGATCAGCCCGGCGATAATCGGGAGCAGCACCGCCTGTAAAATCGACAAGAACAGTGAGCCCGGAGATACCGGAAGCCATTCTTTTGCGAAAAATAAAATGAGAAACGGCGTTAAAAAAGGGGCAAGCAATGTGGAAATCGTTGTAATCGCCACTGACAGGGCGATATTCCCCTTCGCCAAAAATGTCATGACGTTTGATGCCGTTCCCCCGGGACAGCATCCCACTAAAATGACCCCAACCGCTATTTCGGAGGGAAGCCCGAGTCCATAGGCCAGTCCAAAAGCGAGCAGCGGCATGACCGTATATTGAACCAGCACACCGATCAGCACATGCAGGGGACGTCTCAGCAGCTCTTTAAAATCGTCCGCTGACAATGTCAATCCCATGCCAAACATAATCACGCCAAGCAGGATGGTAATATAAGGGGTGATCCAGGTGAATTGCGTCGGAAAGGCAAAGCCGAGAACCGCAAACAGAATCACCCAAATGGCAAACGTTTTTCCTGCAAATTGACTGATTTTGATCAAATAACTCATAAGTCCAGCTCCTCACATCTGTAGAAAATATAACATCCTCTTATTATAATTAATATTCTGAATAATTCAATACTGGTAAAATTCGAATTTGTTTTAAATAATATTATTATGTAAACTGAAAGAAATGTTTGAAAACCTTGACGAATTCGTTTATGCTTTTTAAAATGATAGTTTGTAGCCATATGCAATTAGACCGAGAAGAAGAGGTGCTTAAGTGGAAAATCAACAAAATATATGGTCATCAAAGCTTGGATTTATCTTAGCTTCGGCCGGCTCGGCAATCGGGCTCGGCGCGATATGGAAGTTTCCTTATGTCGCCGGAACAAGCGGCGGTGGAGCATTTTTACTTATGTTTATTCTTTTTACTTTATTGATTGGGCTTCCGTTATTAATGGCGGAGTTCATTATCGGCAGAAAGACTCAAAAAGATGCCGTTGAATCCTATAAGGAGCTGGCGCCCGGCTCGCTTTGGCATTGGATCGGCCGGCTCGGCATTATCACGTGTTTTATTCTGCTGTCTTTCTATAGTGTTGTCGGCGGCTGGATCATCATTTATATTATCAAAGGACTGACCGGCGAACTGTCAAGAAGCACGGATTATGCAGGTCTTTTCGGAGAGACAATTGCAAATCCGTATCTCGTTCTTGCGAGCCAGTTTGCATTTATCATGATCACGATTCTTGTTGTTGCAAAAGGGGTCAGAAGCGGAATTGAAAAGGCGAGCAAGTTTATGATGCCTGCTCTGTTCGTTATTTTTCTGCTTTTGATCATTCGTTCGCTTACACTTCCCGGTTCAATGGAAGGATTGGAATTTTTCTTAAAACCTGATCTTTCCCATATCACAGCCAAAACGGTGCTGTTTGCGCTTGGACAATCCTTTTTCTCGCTGAGTGTCGGTGTTTCCGTTATGGTAACGTACAGCTCTTATTTATCGAAAAAAGAAAACCTTATACAGTCGGCCGTTTCAGTGACATTGCTCAATGTATCTGTAGCGATTCTTGCCGGGTTTGCGATTTTTCCGGCCGTTTTTTCATTCGGATTATCTCCTGATGCCGGCCCGATGCTGTTATTTAATGTGCTGCCGTCAGTCTTTCACAAGATGCCTTTGGGAATCGTCTTTTTATTGGCGTTTCTGCTCTTATTTTTATTTGCTACACTGACGTCCGCATTTTCAATGCTTGAGATCCTTGTTTCTTCCTTATCAAAAGGGGATCCTAAAAAAAGACAGGCTTTCGCTTGGGCCGGGGGAATTGCGATTTTCCTATTCGGAATTCCTTCAGCATTATCATACGGCGTGCTTCAGGATGTATCGATTTTTAATCTATCTATTTTTGATGCGGCGGATTACCTTGTCAGCAATATTTTAATGCCGCTCGGCGCTTTGCTCATCGCCGTTTTTGTGCCGCTCAAAATCCCGAAAGAAGAGCTTTTTGCCGAATTGAGGGAGGGCTCTAAAATCAGCAGAAAATGGTTTGCAGCATGGCTTTTGCTGATCCGCTACGCCGCTCCGATCGTTATTATTGTCGTCTTTTTGGACGTCATTGGCGTATTTTAAGATTGAATTGTTTATAAGGCCGGACAAATCCGGCCTTTTTTTCATGCAGACAGTTTGTCAGCGGTACTTTCTTTTCTCTCTGTGAAATGGCAGCGGTATGACCGGCAAGGGAAGTGTTTGATTAATCGGCTTTTTTCTGCGGCAGACATATTAAAAAGGCCTGCCGTGAATTCGTTCTTGACGATTTTACCGGCAGGCAGAAGAGGGGGATACTTTGACTTTGATTAAGGCTTGCGGAATGTTACAGTTTGGCCGTTTCGATCAAACCAGCCTTTAAAGGCCCAGTTAATCCAGCCGCCGTCTCCCTGGTTTGTAAATTGTCCGCTTTCAAATACCCAAATGCCGTAAATCACGCCATGATAGTTGGCAGATCCATAAAATTTAACTCCTCTTAAACCGTTGTGATAGCCTTGGCTTAAGTTGAACACCATGACATTGTATCTTTGCCCTGCAGAATAAAAAGCGGTTTCCATGCAGTTTTTGACGAAACCGCTGCGGTTATTGCTTTGAACGATGGCGTCTCTAATCGAGTTTCCGATTCCTAAGAGGTCGAGGCTGATGTTGAGATTAATAGCGGAAGTTTTAAACTGTTGTTTTTCCTGGTCCAATGACTGATTGAGAGATGTGGATATAGACATAGAAGGCAAGGTTGTAACAGAACTGTCCGTATGCTTTGATTCTTTCGCTTCTGATAAGTACGGCAAACAAGTCAAACCGAGCATTAAGGCTGTAAAGAAAGCAAACATTTTTTTCATGATTTACCCTCCTAAAATAAATTTGCCATTTTCGAAAAACTGACCGGCTGAATCAGACAAACATCGACAGTTTGTTCATTTATTCCCTCCCTTCTTGTAGAATAGCTTAACGATTTTTGGAATTAGAAGAATGAGAAAAAACGACTATTTTCCAAATAAATCAAAAAATGTTCACATTCCATACTTAAGGCACAAATTTGGGATATATTGATAGACTGTTGAGATTCAGTATTTCATAAAGGGATGATCAAAATAGCAGATTCAGAAGGATGTATGGTTGTGGGGATTCTCTTCCGACTCCGCCTCGCCAATCTTCGTGTAGCGGTCTTAACAATCCTCAAGAGAAACTGGGATATTTAAACTTTTATTTGTTATCTTATTACAGACGATAGAGGGTTTAAGGGATATAGATACGGTATTGAGAGTGATAAGGTATCGGCACTTTCGCTCGATTCGGCCAGTGTCGACGGCTGCCTGGCGCAGAGAAGAGAAAGGTGCGAGAGGAAAGGCTCGTCCGCTTTTTGAGGCAAGGCTTTGACGGGGAGGCCGATGTCGGGCGCAACTACCGAAACAAAAGAGGACTTCAGTAGTTGAAGTCCCGCCATTGAATTTGAATCAGAAGGGCTCCCATAGAACGCGCTTTGCTGTCGCAAACCGCCTTTCAGGTTCTCTCCAGTCAACGACATTCCACCAATTATCGACGTATTTTGCCCTTTCATTTTTATATTGAAGGTAGTATGCGTGTTCCCATACGTCGAGCGGGAGAAGGGGGATCACATCCCATTGGCTCATCAGCTGATGTTTTTCTGCGATCAGAATTTCCAAGCGGTGTGAGCGAGGCGCCCAGACAAGGATCGCCCAGCCCACGCCTTCCACCTTTTTCGCCGCTTCGGAAAATTGTTCTTTAAAGGCCGAATAGCTGCCGAAAGAACGGTTAATCATTTCCAGCAATTCGCCTGTCGGCCGCCTTTTTCCTTTTGGATGCATCGCGTACCAAAATATCGTGTGCAAATAGTGCCCGGCTCCGTGGAAGGCGAGCTCTCTTTCCCAGTGGTTTACAAGGTCGAATTGTTTGGTTTGCCTTGCTTTCTGCAGTTCTTTTTCAGCTTTGTTCAAGCCGTCGACATAGCTTTGGTGATGTTTTGTATGATGAAGAAACATAATTTCTCTTGAAATATAAGGCTCAAGGGCTGAATAAGAGTAGGGCAGGCTTGGCAGGCGATGGCCTCCGATCGGCACTGTTCTGAATGGCTGCCGGCCTGCTTGAGACGCATCACTGCGGGAGATGGCTTGATACACGGCTTCTGCCTGTTCATACCATTCCTGTTCGGTCGCACGAGGATCATCCAGTGATTGAAAAAGTTTTTCTAACTGGCTTTCTATAGAAGGATCATCTTTCATCTGGTCTTTCAGACCTTTGGCCCATGACGCTATTTTTTCTTTGTAAGCATTCAATATGTCTCCCTCATTTCCGCTTTTTTAATAAATGCGCTTGAAGCGAGCAATGAAAACACAAAAGGATAACTGTGATAGCGGATGTAGAATTGTTTCGGCAGCCCGATTCCCGTCGGGTATTCGAGTCGCTCAGGCGAGCTTTCGTGATCATCGGTGAGAAAACGAATCCCTTTTAAGATCTTAGGGTCATCCGGACGCTCATATTGCAAAAGCGCCTCCAGCGCCCATGAAGATTGAACAACTGTTCCAAAGTGAAGAGGGACAAAACGCTTCGCTTCACAGCTTTTGCAAGATTCTCCCCAGCTTCCGTCTTCGAGCTGGATCGATTTAAGCCAGGAGACCGCTTTTCTGACAGACGCGTGATTGCGGGAAATTCCGACGGCTTTCATTCCGGTGAGTGCGGCCCATGTCCCGTAAATAAAGCAGACGCCCCATCTGCCATACCACGAACCGTCAGCTTCCTGATGGTGATCAAGCCACCTTAGAGCGCTTCTGACTGCGGGATGGTCATCTGTCAACCGCTCTTTAAGTCCGAGCAGATGAAGAACGCGCCCAGTCAAGTCTGCCGTTGACGGATCGACCGCTGCGTCAGCGGCAGATTCGAGCGGCAGATTTCGGATGAGCGGATGGTCAACGTTTTTTTCAAATGCTGAAAACCCCCCATCCTTGTTTTGCATTGATAAAAGCCAGGTGAGCCCCCGGTTCCAGGCAGCCGGACGCCTTTGAAACGGAATTGCTTTTAATGCCGCAGCGGTATCGTCCAAATCGGGATTGTTTGTATTGATGTGTGAAAAACCCCATCCTCCCGGTGACGCTTGAGGGTTTGAGACCGCCCAGTCCGCTTTTTTCACATGCTGTCTTTTGAGAAGGTAGTCCGCTGCCGATGAGATGGAAGAATGTTGTTCAGGTATTCCGGATTCCTGCATGGCATAGCTGATGAGCGCGGTGTCCCAGACAGTGGAAGTTGAGTTTTCCAAATGGAAGCCTTCCTCTCCGCATGAGGAAATAAGGCTTTTGATTCCGCCGACTGCTTTTTTAACAACGGGGGCGTTTTTTGATATTCCCATCGCCAGCAGGCTGTAAATCATGAACATGGTCGCGCTCGCATAGCTGTATAGTGTTCCGTCTTCTTCGATTCTGTCCAGCATATATTTTTTGCCCGCTTCAAATCCGAGCTGATGGACATAAGCCGGCCATTGAAAGAGCTGCTTCCATTGCAGATTGAAAGAATAGAAGGTTCTCTCGTCAAAAGAGCGGATGTTCAGCCATTCGAGAGGATTTTTTGACATGGCTTCATCCAGATGCCGAAGCGAGCCGATTTGGTTGTTTTTTAAAGAGAATCGTCGATTAAACGTAATGGCCATCGGGACAAAATGAATTCTTGCGTATGTGCTGAAATGGTAAAAATGCAGCGGGAAATAGGGCGGGATCAGTAAAAACGAAAGCGGAATATAGGCTCTCGGCCATGGATACAGCCCGTTGGCAGCGAGCATCCACTTCGTCATAAAGTGCACATTCTTCAAACCGCCTGCTGCCTTAATAAACGCCTCGGCTTTCTGCATATGCGCATCTCTCCGGTCATAGAGCCCCGAAGCCAGCATCCCGGTATAGCCCTGGACTGTCGCGGTCAAATTGCCTGCCGTTTCATCCGGATGATTGCGAAACGCACCGTCTCCGCTCTGCTTCGAACGGATTCGTTCAGCAAGACTTGTGATGAGAGAAGAGTCCTGATCGCCAAGTGAGGTCAGCATTAAAATGAAAAAGCTGTCTGTCATCACGGGCCCTTCAAAACAAAACCGCCATGACCCATCAGGTCTCTGTCTATTTTGAAGCTTTGCGAGCGTCTTTTGTCTGAAAGCTTTCACGTCTTCTAGTAAAGAACGCAATCTTCTCATCTCCTTCATTTTACTGTATTCATTTCGGAAATGTGTCATGCCAACCGGATGAAAACAGAAGAACAGCGATTTTGAATATGTGATGAGCATACAGAGGCATTCGTCAGCGCGATCAGGAAATCATGAATATCTTCGTTTACCTCTGTTCCATTATCAGGTATTGTAAAAAGAGAGACCTTAGAAACAATGTTTGGGGGATGTTGCTGAATGAATATTGAACAGATGCTGTATGACACCGCAGTCGAATTGATCAAAAAGAGGTATCCGACCGGATGGGGCGGGGCAGCCGCCATGTATACCGAAGACGGGAGAATCTTGACGAGCGTAGCGCCGGAAGTAATCAACGCTTCAACCGATTTATGCATTGAAACGGGTGCCATTCTCGAAGCCCATAAATATCAGGCAAAAATTACGCACTCTGTTTGTGTCGTGAGAGATGATGAACATTCCGAATGCAAGGTATTAACGCCGTGCGGGGTATGCCAGGAAAGACTTTTTTATTGGGGGCCAAATCTTAAAGCAGCTGTAACTGTACCGGATGGGCGTCTGCTTTATAAATCTTTAAAGGAAATACAGCCATACCATTGGTTTGCTGCGTATCAAAAGTAGCAGGGGAGGGGCGTTCGATGTTCGAGTGCCGCAAGGTTTATCTCAGACCTGTTGAAAAAGGCGATATGGAGAGCTTTTACAAAGCTGTTCAAAATGAAGACATCAGATATATGACGGGCACGACGCGCGAATTTACGATGGAAGACCTTTATGAGCACTACGAGAGAATCACAAGCGATGAGACGCGCTATGATTTTGCCGTCTGCTTAAAGGAGGACGATCGTTTGATAGGCGATCTGTCCATCATTGACATCGACCGGACGAATCGAAAAGCAGGGTTTAGAATCGCTTTGCACAGCCCCGCTTATTTGAACAAAGGCTATGGTCCTGAAGCGGTGCGGCTGGCCATGCAGTTTGCATTCGAAAGGCTCGATCTTAACCGCCTTCAGCTCGAAGTCTTTTCACACAATAAGCGCGCGCTGAAAGCATATGAAAAAGCCGGGTTTAAAAGGGAAGGTACGGTCAGGGAGGCTCTTTATATGAATAAACAGTACTCAGATGAAATCATTATGGGGATATTGAAGCGGGAATACGAAGAGCTGATATCCCGCTGAATCAGAGGGCGCGCAGCATGTTATTCTACTGAGCGCCGCTTTGTTCATTCTTATTTTCAATCTTTGCTGAACGGCTGTAAATGCCGCCGGCAATCAGCGCCATTGTCATCGAATATCCACAGCAGCTTCATCGTTCTATTTGCCTTGCAGACTGGCTGTACGTTCTCACATCCCGCACGAAAAATGTGACAGCGGCTGTTCCGGCATATAATACAGCGGCAGCGATAAATACGCTTTGGATCCCGATCAAGTCTGCCAAAGCCCCCATAATGGCGATTGTTAAGACAGACCATGCAGTCAAAATGGTATTTTTGGCGGCGGTGACCGGTGCACGCTCTTCATCTGTCAACGTATCTTGAAGGATAACCGTCTGGCTGACGTCTCTTACTTGATAAAGCGGACCCATCATGATACAGAGGATGACCGAAAGGAGGGGATTTGACGAATAGGCGAATAAAAGCGTTGTGATTCCCATTGAAACAGAACCCAAGACAATCATGAGGCCAAGCCTTTTTTTGAGCTGGTTGGAAAAGAGCACAGCGAGAATGCCGCCCAAAATCGCTCCCAAAAAATAACCGGCATTGATGAATCCCCACCAAGCCTCCCCTTTATTTAGCACCTCTTTCGTAAAAGCCAGCAAAACGGCGGAAGTCCAGACCGCATTTGCTAAACCTTCTGACATGTCCATCATCGTAAGCAGCAAAACGGTTTTCTTCCTGTATACAGTGCGCCAGACTGATTGTGTGCGGGTTTTTTGACGAGGGATAACCGCTGTTTTCAAATCCGGCAATTTGATTAAAAGCCCTGATACGAAAAAGAGTCCTGCTGTAAACAATGTCAGCGTGTGAGTTTGGGCCAAAACGGTTAAATAGCCGCCGAGCCCCCAGCCTGCTGCCTGAACAAACTGGTTGACCGTTACGATGCTTCCCGATGCCGCCACGTAATCGCGCTTTTTAATCGCTTGATACAGTAAACCTAACTGTGCGGGGGAATACCAGGAACCGACAAAGCTTTGCAAAAACAGCAGCACATAAATGATATAAGAGGGTAAGCCCAGCGATTGGCATAAGCCGATGCATAATGCGCAGACCGCTCTGAACCATGTTGAACAAGCCGCTGTTTGAAGCAGGTCGAGGCGCTGAATAGCAAAAGAAGCCATCGCACCGCCTAATACACTGCCGAACGAGGATAAAGCCAAGACCAGACCCGATCCGAATACAGAGTTCGTTTCCTTAAACACATCGACCATGACGATGATCGTCATCAAAATCGACCCGACAGCCTGTGCTGTTTGTGATGCCCATATGTATCTAAAACTTTTTTGATTCCAGAGGGTTTTGCCAAGAGAGGAAGAAAACACGATTCTATCATTCCATTCGACTTAAACTATCATCCATTTTACCATATGTGTCTATAAATGTTTATTTCTATAAAAAAGAAAACCGCCCTGATCGACAGGGCGGCTGCAGAAACTCATATCGTGCGTTATTCGCCTGTATGAATCCAGACGCTTTTTACTTCTGTATAGTTATCCAGAGCGTATGAGCCCATTTCACGTCCGAGTCCCGACTGTTTGTAGCCGCCGAATGGGGATGCGGCGTCAAAGGCATTATAGCAGTTGACCCAAACGGTACCGGCTTGCAGACGGTCGGCGATATAGTGGGCGTTTTTCAAATTTTCCGTCCATACGCCAGCAGCAAGGCCGTATTCGCTGCGATTGGCCCGTTCGATGACTTCATCTACCGTTTCATAAGGGATCGCCGCCAAAACAGGACCGAAGATTTCTTCTTTTGCTATTGTCATCTCGTCTTCGACATTGGTGAATACAGTCGGAGAAACAAAGTATCCCTGCTCATAAGGGCATGTTCCGCCGGCTGCGATTTTCGCACCTTCCTGACGTCCTTTTTCAATATACGAGAGGACGCGTTCGTGCTGCTCTTTGCTGACAAGCGGTCCCATTTGCGTGTCTTCATGAAGGCCCGCACCCTGGCGGAGCGACTTGGAATATGCGGCCATTTCATCGACGACTTTGTCATATTGGTCTTTATGGATGAACACGCGCGATCCCGCACAGCACACTTGGCCTTGATTGAACATGACGCCGGTTAGTGCGCCTGGAATCGCTTTCTTCAGATCGGCGTCAGGAAGGATGATATTCGGCGACTTTCCGCCGAGTTCAAGGGTCACCCGTTTAACCGATTTGGCCGCTTTCTCCATAATTTTTTTGCCGATTTCCGTTGACCCTGTGAATGCCAGTTTGTCGACAAGGGCATGATCGGTCAGAGCTTCTCCGGCCGTCTCACCGAAGCCAGGAATGATGTTGATGACGCCTTTCGGGAAGCCTGCTTCATCGATCAGTTCCGCCAAATACAGAGCGGAAAGCGGCGTTTGTTCCGCCGGTTTTAAGACAACCGTACATCCGGCTGCAAGAGCGGCTCCCATTTTCCACATGGCCATCAGAAGCGGGAAGTTCCAAGGGATAATTTGCCCGACAACTCCGACAGGCTCATGTCGTGTATAGTTAAAATAAGGTCCGTTAACAGGAATCGTCTGTCCGGTTATTTTCGTCGCCCAGCCGGCATAATAGCGCATATGTTCAATTGACAGCGGAATATCGCCTGCGGTCGTTTCGCTGATCGGCTTCCCGTTATCCAGCGTTTCAAGCTGAGCCAGTTCCGTTTTGTGTTCCTCCATCAGATCGGCGAGTTTGTACATCAGCCGGCTTCTTTCGGCCGGGTTCATCGTCCGCCACTCACCGCGGTCAAAAGCTTCCCGCGCGGCTTTCACCGCTTTGTCCACATCCTCGGGACCTGCTTCATATAAGGTGGCGAGCGTTTCACCAGTCGCCGGGTTTGGGGTCTCAAACGTTTTGTTTGAGGCGCTGGCTACAAATTCCCCGTTAATATAGAGCTTCTTTGTTCCCTGCAAAAATACCTCCAGCTTTTTACTGACCTGCATTGTTAATGAACTCATGTTTGTCAAACAAACCTCCTTTGAAATTTTGGTCTGTCTTCGGGTGAGTTGTCTTGGTGCTGGTTTGTCTTTTGATTTGGTCATTGCGCGGATGAAAGAGGGATATATTTCTGATTTTGGAACTATACACCACCATTCTATAACAGGGAATGAATCCAAATCAATATCCATGCTCTTTAAAATCACTTTCGCCTCCAGATCGCATTGCATTTCGGCGAAAAAACGCTACAATGGAAACTATACACGTATGAAAAAGGAGACATCCGCATGATTCACGAAAAATGGCAAAACAATAACACCATTAAAAAAGTAAAGTGCATACATACCGATGCCAAAAAGTACATCGTCAACAGAGCGCTGACCGTAGGCAACGTATACGAGGTCAAAAACGAAACGGAAGAGTTTCTGTTTATCATCGATAATACAAACAAAGTCGGCGGCTATTACAAAGAGTACTTTGAAGAAGTAAAAGCCTGAATCAATTTGCGCCGGTCATCAACAGCAATGAATGGTAGTTGAACAAACACCCGCACGCATTCATAAAAAATCGGCTGACTGAATCAGTTGCTTGACCGAAGCAGAAGCAAGTGCCTGATATGTGCATTTCAGGCATAATAGTCAGAAGAGAACCGCAGAGGAAGAACATCCTGCTGCGGTTTTTTGTTTTATCCGTTATCCACCTTTTGATTGGTAGCAAACGAAAAATAAGCTGAAAAAACTGATAAAAAGTTGAAACCTCCCGCGTCCGCCGGGCGTATTAATTGATAGTAAAAACAAACATATAGCGTTAAAGAAATGTAATCTGCTCGTAATTGTTTATAAATCAGGGTTATCGTATCCTTATTAGTAACTGACAAGTATACTTTGCCTTGTGCATAAACATAAATTGGATATACAGAAAGAGGGGTTTTGATTGGGCGTTTTTTCAGCAAGCAAGACAGCAGACGGCAAAAAATTTGAACCGCTGCTCATAGAAGGAGAAAAAATTGAATCGGTTTGCAGACTGAGGATAGATCAAATTTGTTTTACGAACAAGCGGATTATTTTTTTTGATAATAAACTGTTTTCCAAAAAGAAAGTCCGCGTCTTTCTGCCATACAGATCGATTGAAGGCTTTGCGATTAGAGAAGTCAGCATGTTCAATCCAGACAGTTCTCTTTCTCTGATGACCAGCAGCAAAATCTTTGACCTGGAGTTTACGAAGGATACGGACATGCTTGAAATTCAAGCGCTGTTATCAAAATACTTATGTGCATAAACCGTAAAGGCTGTTCACCGCTTGCCCGCGTCTGAACGGCCTTTTTATTTTGGAAAGGCGGGTTTTTCTCCCACGAAATCGGGAAAGGAAGAAGAAAGGAGGAGGATCAGCCATGCCATTAACACAAAAACAAAAAGACCATCTCTACCATAAATTAATTGACTTAAAACAAAGCCTTTCCCCTGCAGAAGGAACAGATCAGTCGATGGCGGAAGAAACGGGCGAGCTTTCAAACGGAGTTGACAATCATCAGGCTGACCATGCCAGCGTTTATTTTGAACGAATGAGAGAGCAGACCTTCCGGCAGACGGACAGAAATTTATTAAAAGAAGTGGAAGACGCCCTCAAGCGATTGGAAGACGGCACATACGGAATATGTGAAGCAACAGGTCAAGAAATACCATATGAGCGCCTCGAAGCCGTTCCATATGCAAGAAAAACCGCGGAGACTCAAGCTGAAACAGAAAAAAGAAATCAAGAGGGGGAAGGATATGACGAGCAATTTACACGGCAAATGAAGGATTTGACAAACAGAGAAACGATGGATCAAAAGCGTTCATATGCTTACGAACGTCTTGATGAGGAGCAGGATTCAAAATAAGCACCCGCAAAAACAGGGTGCTTTTTTCTATGGCTCTGTTTGTTAAAAGAGATGTCCTACAACTGTCGACGGGGAGTCAAGTACTCGACACAATAAAACATTTATCAGTTATCGGAGGTTTAATTGCAGCTATTGATATTCTAGAGAAAAATCCGGACATCCAGGAAAAGTTACACGAAAACGAAAAGTACTTAAGAGACGGCATTCAACAAATAGGTCTTAATGTATTACATAGTGAATCACCTATTATTCCAATTATTCTTCCAGATCGCGACACAACTTTACGTTTTGCAGACTCACTTCATCAAGAAGGTGTCTACGTTAACCCAATTCTCCTCTTCGCATACCTGTTTCTAAAGCTACTAAGACGAGCACATGAAATTCTTCCTCTGTGTGTGCTAGTAGATATGTTCTTAGCTTTTGGAAGTCCGTAATGGATAACGCTTTGTTTCGTTTCGATAACTCTTTCCCACGAGGTTTGACAAGTTCTGCGAAATCATTCGTGAGATAACCACGAGCGTAAGCGTCACGAAGTGCCATTTTGACTTTTATTAACAAGCTGCGAGTGGTACTGTGAGAACGCTTCTTTGCGTATTCATCAATTTTTCTTTGCACAGCAATGTCATTCATATCTTTTAACTGAATATTTCCGAATAACTTTCTAATAATCCCTGACGCTTCTAGGTATCTTTGAAACGTAGCTTTTTGTATATCATTTTTCTTCACAAGATATATCCAGTGTTAGTTGTTTAAAAGAATCTACATGCCTAAGTCAAATCTCTTTGTTTCTTCCATCAATCTGATATAAAAGTCTTTTTTTATCACCTTTTTTATCCAATTCCTTGATATGTCCGCCACAAAATTCCAGCACAGGACATCATTTCCCTTACCGTATCAACGGATTCCATACTATTATTCTCTATTTCCTACCTCCCTGTTAGATATGGAGAGGTAGAATGGTGTCGTTGCTACGCAACGACACGCACACCGCTTCCACTTGCTCGCTTTTGCTGCCGCTTGCGGAAGCGGTGTCACTTCGGCAGTTTTTCATAATTTCTCCATGCACTCACTTCCATTGTGAAAAATGAAGCACTATTTCTATTTATCTCGCTAACCGTTCGTATTCGGTATCTCGGCGCTTATCAATCGCTCTGGAATAGGCTTCCATCATGGCGATATATAGTAGATTGTTTTTACAATCATTAGTCTACATAACAGCTTTTACGGTCAATACTGCTCGCTGTTTTATCAACTACAATGTTTAGAGACTGCTTGTATGTCTCGCTTGAAACAAGTCATCTTAGGTTTCCATTCATGAATGTAGTAGTTTCAAACTTCTGTATTTAGTTGTATGGGAGTATTTTTAAATAATTCCTTTCAAAGACAGCTTATGAAGTGATTTTTCGCATGTAGAAAGGTTTTAGTATGGCTATTCTCACAAAATAAATATCACGATATGCAATGTTGTTTTTTAAAAAAATAGCTCTTCATACATCGCTCTTTCTCATTTTTATTTTCTCGCTTGCTAAGTTTCTGTCTATATCTTTGTTACGGTTAATATCATATTACGATTTGTATTGGAGTTGTAGGGGGGGTGCAAAATAAATCTTTATTTGTTCAATGTTATTATCGCATGATGTGTTGTGATATTGTGTAATATCCTTATCATATCAACTATTAGAGAGGGAGAAAAAAGTATCAAATTCTGCAATGAAATTCTTGCTGCAATAAAATTCTTGCGGACATATTGTCATAGGGGCATAATCGATGTTGAGTGAGAGACAGAACGCCGATAAAGTATAATATCTGGATATAAACCGAAGAAACAATTGCTTGATGGATTGTAGACATGAAAGCATTGAATATACACCTATCAAAATCTTTTACATTAGCAGAAAAATAAGGAGATTTACATATAATCATGTTTAATATGTAAATTTCTCTATTATGTTTATCAAAGATAAGGTAATAGTTTTTACGTACTGCGCACTGCGCCATAACTTAATCTATCTTTTTCCATTTTATTAATCTCATTACATATTCAGAAATAACCTTTTCCCTTGTATAATCGGTATAATGTGTCTGCTTTGAAATGAAAAAATATAGTGGCATCATGATCACAGATAGCGAGTCAATATTTTATTACTGGGGGTGTCTCATGGGAAGTAAGATGATAATTATAACAATAATCACAGTATTTATGTTGTTTGTTGGATTTAACACCTCAGCCTATGCATTGACAGAGGAAGAGTCTGTTGCAATCCAATCATTATTAGAAGATGCTAGGCGTATATCTGGCACACCGGGCATGTCAGTTTCAATACAATCAAGGGATGATACCTATTTCTTTTCATCCGGCTATGCAAACTCTGAGGAAGGGATTTTGACCAATGAAAACACCATATGGGAGTTAGCCTCCGTCAGCAAAGCTTTTACTGCTTTAGGAATTTTACTTTTGGAAGAGCAGGGATTTTTGTCTATGGACGATTCGGTTGTAGAGTATTTACCTTGGTTCTCATTGCGATATCAGGGACAGCCCGTTGACATGCAGAGTGTTACTTTGAATCATTTCCTTCATCATACTACAGGGTTAATCAATAGGTATCATACTCAGCATATCCCAGAGGGAAATACACCAGATATGTTGCAAAAGACCGTTGAAATGTTAATAGATGCCGAAGTGGTATTTCCACCTGGCGAAAGATATGAATATGGGACGGTAAATTATGATGTGCTGGGCTTGGTGATAGAAACCGTATCGGGGCAAAGCTTTGAGGATTTTATGGAAGAACAAGTATTTCGACCACTGGGGTTGTATGAAACTTATGCGAATAGAGGTAAGGTACAAGCGACAGGTCAGTTGGCACAGGGCTATCGTTCCGCTTTTTTCATGACGCTGCCATATGATGCACCGGAATTTAGAGGAAACACACCTGCTGGGTATCTGTTTTCGTCCTCTCAAGACATAGCCCGTTGGATGGGAATTCAATTGGGAATTGTTGAAGATATTCCGGAAATCTTTCAAGGGCTGATTGCAAAATCACATGAGGGCAATAGGTCTGTTGCGGCTGTGGATGAACTGTACTATGGGGCGGGGTGGGTCGTGAATGCAGATCAGACATTCATCCAACACGCAGGTGGTAATCCAACGTTTGCAACAAATATATTCTTATTCCCAGAAGAACAGCTAGGTATCTCTCTATTATCCAATAGTGCCAGTACAAATATTGATATGTTATATAATATTAAGGATATTTTAGACGGAAACATCTCCCAAAGCTATCAAATGAGTTTGATGCAGATTTCCGATATCGCCCTATCTTCCGCTACAATTGCTCTAACATTACTAGCAATTCTATTTTTCTTTTTAGGGGTGCGTAGAAAGAAACAGAATAGGAAATTACCGTTAACGAAAAAGAGATTGATACTCATAGCTTTTTGGCTTGTGACTACAATTTTTATAGGTATCCTATGCCTAATCCTCCCCACAATATTTGGGGCTAGTTGGAGGTCATTTCTAGTTTGGCAAACGTATAGTTATCTAACCGCACTGATTGCGTTGTCTTTACTAAGTGCAAGTATCACTTGGTTTGTATATTGTTATCGATATAAATGTTCCTAATGAGATGTGCCATTGTAACCTAAACGAAAACTTTTTTATTTGCTTCGCAGCATATTCCTACCACGCATAAATATGCTACATAATATAATATTTTATGCTTGAACTTAAATAATGTTGTATTATCCGAACGAAAGTTCTTGCTGATATGAGCAATCGTTTGTTTTTTATCAAATATGAACAGGGCTTTTTTGATAGAAACATCTTTTGGCATCAAAATAAATGAGTTGACTTTCTATTTAAAAGAAAGTAACATACTATTTGTAAGTAAATATTGAAACGTTAGCACGGGAGGAAAATAGAATGTCTAAAGTATTGTTTGTTAAAGCTAATGACCGTACTGCTGAAGAAGCTGTATCTGTAAAACTTTATGATGCGTTTCTTAACAGCTATAAAGAAAATCATCCAAACGATGAAATTGTAGAGCTTGATCTTTACAAAGAAAACCCGCCGTACCTGGGCAGAAATGCTATTAACGGGACATTTAAAGCAGGAAAAGGCATGGAATTGAACGAGGAAGAAAAAGCAGCTGCAGCTGTAGCGGACCGTTACTTGGACGAATTCGTCAAAGCCGATAAAGTTGTTTTTGCTTTCCCATTGTGGAACTTTGCTGTTCCAGCTGTACTTCACACTTATGTGGACTACTTGTCCCGCGCAGGAGTGACGTTTACATACACTCCTGAAGGACCTAAAGGCCTGATGGGAGACAAGAAGGTTGCTCTGTTAAATGCCAGAGGCGGCTTCTATTCTGAAGGACCGATGGCTGCAATGGAAATGTCATTGAACTACATGAAAACCGTCATGGGCTTCTTCGGTGTTCAAGACCTGCATACCGTTGTCATCGAAGGACACAACGCTGTTCCTGACGACGCTCAAAAAATCATTGAAAACGGCTTAGCAGAAGCTAAAAAACTTGCAGCATCATTTTAATTGTGAAACCCTTGTTCCAAAAGCGGAACAAGGGTTTTTTATTTATGTCGGCTGCTTCATGCTTAATAAATAATAAACATAGTCAGTCGGCACACCCGCTTCACCCATTTGCCTCAGCATCGCTGAAATGTTGCCTCTGTGGTACGTGCCGTGATTGACCACGTGATGAAGGAGTTCGCTAACAGGCGTTTTGATTTCGCCGAATGCCGGATGTGCAATCGTGATTTCACCATCGGGGTCTTCAAGATTTTCAAAAAACGTTTCATATTGAAGCGCCGTGTCTTGAAAAATGGAGACGAAGTCATCAATCTTTTTTCCCTTTAACATTTCTTTCAGCCGCATGCCGGTTTCCTTTGCTTCCTCGTAAGCGGCTCCGGATATTACTTTCAGCCACAAGGCGTCGGCCACGCACATATGGGTAACGACCTCAGATACAGATTGAAAAACGCTTTGGATTTCCCGGGTGAACAGCTCTTCAGGCAGGCTTTTCAGGTGGCTGAGCACCCTTTGATTCGCCCAGTTGTGATAATCTAAATGCTTTAGTGCGCGATGTGTCATATTTTTAGCCCTCCTCACTTTTTTATTATCAATTCGTGAAAAAGATCGATATTCCTTTAAATGAGGAAAAAATACCTCGGGGCATAAAAAGTAAAAAACCTGCCGATCGGCAGGTTTTTGTGCTTAGTCTTCGTCCTGTTTTTTAGATGGGGTAACCGGGTAAAGTTCTTCCGATGCTTCACTTTGATACTGCAATGAGCCTGGCTTTTCCCGTTTTTCGTTTTCCGTTTCGCCCAAAACGTTGGCTTCCATATAGCGGTGGAAGAAATATTCGAACACTGTGACGCCGATTGCTGACACGATTGAAGCTGCAGCAAGCGAACCATACGGCGGATTATTTTGCATGGCGAGAATCGCCCAGATCAATACGAGGGAAAGGCCAAAGTCTCCCATTGTTGCAGTTGTATTGTTTGTTCTCGGCAGAAGAAGAAGATCTCCGATCAGATAGGAGATCACACCTAAAAACAATGTCAAAACAAACATTTCGCCAAATGGAACGCCAAAAAACAGAGTTAGCACCACATATAAGAGGACAAGGCTCACAATAAATTTTAAACACAATGCTCTTACATGCTTCATTTCGTTTCCACACCTTTCAGCTTATTTTAAAGCATTCCTGTTTTGTTGCTGTTTATTGCTTTTGTTATCCTGCTGGAATGCGCTTTCTGTTTCGTGGTCGTTTTTCAGCTGCTCGAGGCTGCTGTTTTGAATGCCTTTCTTCTGCATGGTCTCACCACCTTTTTCACTATATTTTGGATTATTTTTGATTTCTTATACATACTACGAAAAAAGCAAAAAAGAGGGTTATCCCTCTTCCTGAAAGCCTGTCATTTTTTTCTCAGTCCTGCCGCGTATGCAGGGCCCATCCCAGTTATTTTTGATAAAATGAGCGCCATATCATGCGGCGTCTCTTTCATGCCGTTTTCCAGCCATTGCTGCATGACGCTGATATGAGCGCCGGTTATATAGGAAATCAAGTAGTCCTCCGGTACGATCGGATCCGCCTTGATCGCTTTTTTCAGCCGTTTTAAATTGATGCTCAAAACCGATTTGAATTTCAAACGGAAAGAACCCGGGCCTTTCGGGCCTAAAATTGCCTTCATAAAAACCTCGTTTTCTCTTATATATTGAAAAATATCGACGACAAACGTTAGCGGATGATCAATCACATCCTGATTTAATATGTCCATTGAGTGAATCGAGCGTTTAGCAATGTTACTGATCTCTTGGATAATTTCCTCCTCGCTTTGTTCCAGCAAATCGTATTTATCTTCGTAATGCAAGTAAAACGTGCCGCGGTTAATATCGGCTTTCGTTGTAATGTCCGTGACGGATATCTCTTCAAACGTTTTATTTTTCATCAGTTCAGAAAGTGCGTCTCTAATCATTTTTTTCGTGCGCTTTACCCTGCGGTCTTTTTTTTGTCCAGTCATACAAATCCTCCTGAGGTCAATGAAAATCAACAATGTCCATGTTTGTGTTGAGAACTTAACATTTGCTGATTGATTGTTCATTGCATTCGCCTTTTGTGCAATTATAATAAACATGATGAATATTAATCAACACAGTGTTCAATATTTGTGTATGAAAAAGCATGCCTCATAAGACAAAGTGTGTTGAAAGTCCGGCCAGGGCAAAATCAATCGTCCAAAATGAGGCGTGGAATTTCAAAAAGCGGCTCTAAGGAGAGGATAGAATGGAGAAATATGTGCTGTATTTCAATGAAATCGATCAATTTGCTTTGCCCTATGTCGGCGGAAAGGGGGCGAACCTCGGGGAAATGACAAAAGCGGGTTTTCCCGTTCCCGAGGGGTTTTGCATATCAACTGCCGCCTATCGCGCGTTCATACAAACAAGCGGCATCATCGACAGCCTGCTCGACCAGCTTGGACAGCTCAAGCATGATGATCTGGAACAGATTCGGATTGCGGGGAAGCAGATTCGCGAGCATCTTGCCCAGATTCCCATACCTGACGAGATCAAATCGGCGATACTGGAAGGCGTTGATACGACCGGCAAAGATAAAGCCTATGCTGTCCGCTCCAGTGCTACGGCAGAAGACCTGCCGACAGCTTCATTTGCGGGGCAGCAGGATACCTTTTTGAATGTCTGCGGAAAAGATCAGCTTCTTGATGCGGTAAAACAATGCTGGTCCTCTCTGTTTACGGACAGGGCGATTTCCTACCGCGCGAAAAACGGTTTCGATCACCGCTCTGTTTTTCTTGCAGTTGTCGTGCAAGAGATGGTTTTTCCCGAGGTGTCCGGTATTATGTTCACTGCGGACCCGATCACGGGGCACCGCAAAACGGTTTCCATCGATGCCAGCTTCGGCTTGGGTGAAGCGTTGGTGTCCGGAATTGTGAGCGCTGATCTGTATCAGGTTCAGTCAGGTGAAATCGTCAAAAAACAACTTTCGAAGAAGGAATCGGCCATTTACTCCGTTCCAGAAGGAGGAACCGTTCAGAAAACCCTCTCTCCGGAAGAACAACAAACACAGGCTTTGCCGGATCCAAAAATCGTCGAATTGGCAGAACTGGGGCGCAGAATCGAGGCTCACTACGGTAAGGAACAGGATATAGAATGGGCTTTTGCCGGCGGCAGCTTTTACATTCTTCAAAGCCGGCCGATCACATCCCTATACCCGGCCGTACACGTTTTTGATGATAAGCCGCATGTATTGATTAATTTTGGCTATATCCAAATGATGACCGATCCAATGAAACCATTGGGTGTATCGGTGATCAGCCAAGTTCTCCGATTTTTAAAAAAAGACCCTTCGGCACAGCCGATTCTTCGCGAAGCGGGAGGAAGAGTGTTCGCCGATATTACGGGTGCTCTTTCCCTCAGATTCGCCCGAAGCCGGCTGCTTAAAGTATTAAATGGTATGGATCAGCTGATGGCATCTGCTGTATCGGAGGCAGTCAAGCGCAAAGAACAACAGCTTAATTCCATTTCGATAAAAGGCATGTTTCATATTGCCGGGAGATTGATGCCGATTTTGATTCCGGCAGCATTAAAGGTTGTCGGAATCCTGCTGATGAAAAACCCCGATAAAGCCGAGAAAAAAGCGGAATTGATCATTGAAGCGATCGTGACGGACACCGAGGAGAAGCTTAGCCGGACTTCCGGTGCTGAGACGATCCGCGTCATCCAAAAAGGAATGGAAAGGATGTTCCAAGACGTGCTTTCAAAAGTCGCTGTATATGTCTTCAGCGGAATGATTGCAGCCGGAGCGCTCGAAAAAAAGCTGAAAAAAAAGCTGGGGGACGAAAAAAGCGCTATTTTACTGGGGAAATTGTATAAATCCCTGCCTCATAATGTCACAACGGAAATGGGTCTTGAGTTGGGGGATCTTTCCGATCAAGCGAGGAAGTATCCTGAAGTCATTGACTATTTCAAGCGTGCAGACAGCGAAAACTTTATGGAAGAATTGCTCAAAATCCCCGGCGGCGCCGAATTGAAGTCGAGTTTAGATGGTTATCTCAAAAAGTACGGGATGCGGTGCGTGGGAGAAATCGATATGACAAGGCCAAGATGGACAGAGGCTCCGGTTCAGCTCGTTCCGTCCATACTCAGCCATATTCGGACGACTGCCCAAGGGGAACACAGGAGGAAATTTAAACTAGGCGAAATGGAAGCGGAAGAAGCAAAAAAGGAAATCATCTCTCAATTTCGTTTCACGGAAAAAAAGAGAATCTCCCGGCTCGTTCATATGTATCGAAGCCTGATGGGAATGCGGGAGCATCATAAATTTACACTTGTAAAATTGATGTTTTTATACAAAAAAGCCATTCTTAAAGAAGCCCGCCACCTCGTTGAAAAAGGAATCCTCAATTGTGAAGAGGATGTTTTTTACTTGACGCTTGAAGAGCTTATCGCGCTATTGGAGAATCGCAGCATCGGGAATATTCCGGAATGGTTAACAGACAGAAAACGGCAGCATATGTCCAATCAAAAGCTCACATCCCCCCGCGTGATGACAAGTGAAGGGGAAATCATTACAGGGAGGCTGCGAAATGCAAAAAGTCCCGAAGGAGCTCTCACAGGGACACCGGTTTCTGCGGGCATCATTGAAGGGACCGCCAGAGTTGTGAAGAGCCCTGAAGACGCGAAGCTGAATCAAGGGGACATCTTAGTGGCGCCGTATACTGATCCGGGCTGGACTCCGCTTTTTACTTCAGCGGTTGGACTGATTACGGAGGTGGGCGGCATGATGACTCATGGTTCAGTAGTGGCAAGGGAATACGGCATTCCTGCGGTCGTCGGAATTGACAAAGCGACAGACATCATAGAAGACGGCGCCTGCATCCGAATCGACGGAACAAACGGGTTTGTTCAAATATTGAACAGTGACGGCTCATGAGCGCTTATATTGATGTTTGATGCTTATACCTGATATAATAAAAACAGAACAAGAGTTCGGTTTGATTCTCAAGGTGAGCAAAGCGTTGAGAGCTTTCAATGAACAAAGCAGATTCATGAAAGAAGAAGCCAGTCAAACCAATGAAAATGAAGGAGAAATGGATGTCGCAAAATGGAATTGTTTTAGTAGCCAGTGTATCAATCTTACGGGATGATAAAGTCTTGATGATAAAAGAGAATAAGCCTACCGCCGTTCATAAGTGGAACTTTCCGGGTGGACGTATCGAATATGGAGAGGACATTCTCCATTCAGCTCGAAGAGAAGTTAAAGAGGAAACTGGATTGGACGTAAAACTGATTGCGGCTGCTGGTGTATATAATTTTATCAGCAGGACGAAGAATCAAGTTATTTTATTTCATTTTATTGGTGAAGTTACCGGAGGTTCTATCAAGCTCGAAGAAGATGAAATTTCAGACTGCAAGTGGATAAAAGTAAGTGACCTTGTAACATTTGAGAACGAAGACTTACGAGAACCAAATGTAATAAAGCAAATCATTGATAACCTATTAAAAGAGAATGTACACTCAATGAGTGTGTATAATGAGCAACTGATTCAATAGTTCTTATCCAGCTAACAGAGACGTTAGTTGAACAAGTATAGAGGAAACCCTAATCATAGGATTTCCTCTATTTTCATGCAATATCAACATTAAAATTCAACAGAGCCTAAATCAAAAAAGCCAGCCTCTTAAAAAGGCTGACGAAGTCGTTCTTACCAGCTTGCTTTTTTAACGCCGGGGATATGCCCTTTGTAAGCAAGCTCACGGAAGCAGATGCGGCACAATTTAAACTTCCGAATCACGGAATGCGGTCTGCCGCAGCGTTCACAGCGGGTGTACTCTCTGACTTTGAACTTTTGTTCCCGTTTTTGTTTGACAATCATTGAAGTCTTGGCCATCTTTTTACCTCCTTCATTTTAAATTCATCGATTTATATAAATAAAAATAGAATTTATTTCTGTAAACAATTTATTATAACATTTAAAATATCATTTGTAAATAAATGCAAAAGACTCGCTTTGCAGATAAAAAGTGAAAATGAATCTCATTGATTAAAGCAATTAAACGATCCCGTTTCTCCTTAAAAAGCGGCATGTTCTATCAAAAAAGACCCACGCCCATCGATTGACTGATCTGCCATCCCTAAGATCGATGTGTCCGCTTTGCTCGATCTGATGATTTGGATTGAGCGGAAAATAACCGATTTGCATCATTACGAAGCAGCGGGAAATTTGTATACTGGCTTCAAAGAAAGGGGGGAGGATAGAGAACAACGGTATTTAGATTTTTGTCTCATTGTCTGGCACTCCACTATACAATGAAACGAAGGAAGAATCTAACACAGCAAGAAAGCGCTACAGAATTTGACAGTCTTGTGATTCGACTCCAGCCAAAGAAACAAATCATTTCGATTCCGTAACACCAGCTCCCGCTCTAGATCAAGCTTGAAAACGAATCACGGAATGCAGGGCTGTTCATTTTCACATGAACCTCGATGTTCTAGGGGTGACATTGCCGCTGTGTCCTTGAAAGCGGCGCCGACGGCGGATATGGTAAACGCGTCAAATGTTATAAGCGGTAAAATCGGGAAAAGGTGTGCCGGCTGCACACCTTTTTTTCAGCGGCTACCTTTGGCTGACCGCTATTTTAAGCCCGATCAAAGCGAATAAAGACCCTTCCAGCAAATGAACTTTTTTGGCGGCTTGCGGACTTCTGCGCAGCCGGTCTCCGACTTTTTCCGCAAACAGGCTGATCATCACAAAGATCACAAACGCTTGAATTAAAAATAACATGCCGTAAACGAGCATTTGCGTTGTCACGCTGAAGGTGCCGGGATGAATAAATTGCGGAAGAAAGGCAAGGAAGAACAATGAGACCTTCGGGTTTAATAGATTCATCACAACGCCTTTTTGGTATAAAGCCCTGCGGTTCAATGAATCTTTAGCTTCAAGATTGAAACCAGCACTTTTTCGCCGGAAAGACTGGTAAGCTAAAAACAACAGATAGGCTGCACCTGCATATTTCACGATCGAGAAGGCGACAGCTGATTGATAGATCGCAGCAGAAATACCTGCTGCAGCAGCTGTGATGTGGACGACTAACCCTGTGCATAGCCCGCATGCGGTTGCTGTACCTGCCGATTTTCCCTTTGAGATGCTCTGTGCCAAAACGAACAAGTTGTCAGGGCCCGGCATAAGTGTAAGCAGTACAGCCGCACCTAAAAAAGAAACGATCGATATCACATCCATCTGTCCAACTCCATTTTCATTAGTATTTTTTTATTATACTATCAGAGAAACTCTTTTTTGAGTGAAAAGGCGGGGAAAATGGACGGTTTTTTAGTTTCTTGTATTAGTACAAGTTTGTGCTAATCAACATATTTTGATAATGAAGAATGAAACTCAAGGAAGGGAGAAGTGCTTATGTCTTACTGCAAACCGCGCGTTCTGCCGCCAGTTGTGCATCCTACCAGGTACTGTGAGGATCACAGATACTCTAAAACGATCGTTCCTCACATCCATCCGCAGCATATTAAAAAAGTGGATCATCAGAAATACGAGCATGTTCACTATTATCCGCATTCTTATTCAAACTATAAGCCGGTTTATCATGATCACTCTTACTGCGGTAAACCTTGTAATCGCTACGAAAAATACTAACCTTTCCGGAAGAAAAAGTTCTTCTCATGAAAAAAAGGCCGTAAGAAGCGTCCTAATGGTGCTTCTGCGGCCTTTTTTTCATTTAGTTCCTGCAACCTTGCAAAGTCCCCTGCAAAACAGCTCGGCCGGCCTTTTTCGTCTTCGAATTGAAAGGACGCACTTCGACTCGGGTATTCACAGTCAGCTTTGATGATATTTCATCAAATTTGCCCGCCCAAAGACTTCCGCCAAACCAGCTTGGCGCGTCTTCCCGGACGAGATGCATGGTGAAGCGCCAGCTGATCTGGTCCGGTATCCGGGCCATTCCTTCATATTGATCATAATCTCCAAATGAAGCAGGGGCCGGAAGCCAATCGGCGTAGATGCCGACGCTTCGCCGTTCCCTGACTGGACTGTCAGGTGCTTCGGTATACGGTTTTTTCACTTTTGCAATTAAAGCCGTTCCACGGGCATTGGGAATATCCTGGGCTGGATGAAGAACGACGCTGCATGGATAAGGTATTGGTGCGGCAGGCTGCGCTTGGATCGCCGCCGCAGGCAGCATGAGGACAAGCGACAGCGCAAGACTTCCCAAGCGTTTCATCATTGAACCACCTCCGTATCTTGAAATAGTCTAACCAGTCACACCTTTTCAAATTCTTCACCTTCAGCCGCCAGGACATTCACCTATTGACATTTTGGGAGTACCTTATGATAAAAGACACCATGATTGGGGGCGACGGCATGGGATACTTTGTTCAGGCAGAATCAGGCGTTAACCTGTACGTAGAAGACATCAATCCTCAAAGCCGCAAAACAATTGTATTTTTGCACGGCTGGCCATTAAGCCATCTGCAGTTTGAATATCAATTTGACGATCTTTCACAAAAGGGATACCGCTGTATCGGCATTGACTGGCGGGGATTCGGGCGTTCGGATAAGCCGGCGACGGGCTACAATTACAACCGTTTGGCTGACGATATCCGCGCTGTCGTTGAGACGCTTCAACTAAACCGCTTCACGCTTGCCGGTCATTCAACCGGCGGCGCCATAGCACTTCGCTATATGTCGCGATACAGGGGTTCCGGGGTCTCAAAGCTGGTTTTGATCGATGCAGCGGCACCTGTGGGATTTACAGAAGAGACGGCAGCCAAATTGCTTCAGCAAGCGTCTCACGATCGTCCTAAGATGATGCGTGAAGTGAGCGACACATTTTTCTTTCAATATATTACACAACCGTTCTCGGACTGGTTTTTTCAATTGGGATTGCAGGCGGCAGGCTGGTCAACAAAAGCGGTCATCGACATGCTGAGAGATGAGAAACTGTATGATGATCTTGGAAAAGTCGCTGCTCCGACCTTGATCATTCACGGTGTTCAAGACAAGGTGATTCCGTTTGCACAAGCAAAGGAACTCAACCGCAAAATAAGAAATTCATATCTTGTTCCGTTTCAATACAGCGGACATGGTCCGTTCTGGGAGGAACGCGAAATGTTCAACCGTATTTTAACGCAGTTTATCGGTTGATTCTATACCGAGGAGCTGCCGCCACATAATGTTCAAAAAGCAGAAAGGAATATTTTGGATAACGTGTTATGATGATAATCACCGAGACTGCTTCTACAGTTTGTAGCGTAAAAATACCCGAATAATTTTGCACTCCAGGGAAGAGAAGAATCGCAATTTTTACTGGGGTGAATCTCCGTTTTGCGCAGAAGCAGAAGGAAGCATGACGTTTCTGAGGGGGAATGGAATTTAATGAAGTCAATTCAAGCAATCACCGTTCATTCAAAGCAATATATTGTAGGTGAGCCATGCCATCCGCCAGGATTTAAAGACGAAGCGACCGTTATGAAAATTACAGAAAAAAACAAGTTCTATGGATTAATCAGAGGCTTTGTTGTTCATTTCGATACAAAAACAGAGCTGCATATTCATACAGAGCCCGTCAAGGTATATTGGAGATGAAGGACTTTAAGCGAACATTTAAAGTATTCGTTTAGTGTCTTTTTTTAACTCCGGAAGCAAGGGGTATTCAACCGGCGGATGCTTCAGGGTAATCAAGCAGATTTTCCAAACACGATCTTCAGAAAATGAACGGGCAAAAATAGGGACAAAGTATAGGTACTTATGCAGTCAGGCTTTAGCTTTTCAGCATAATGTACTAGTGAATCTATAAAATGAAAGGAGCGTGTACACATGTACTGCAAAAAACATCATGAGCCGCATGTTTACCCTACGAAATATTGTGAGGATCATAAGTATTCAAAGTCTGTCGTTCCTCATATTCATCCGCAGCATACTAAAAAAATTGACCATCACAAATATGAACATGTTCATTACTATCCGCACACTTATTCACATCATAAAGACGTTTCGCATGAACACTATCATTGCGGAAAACCTTGCAAAGGCTATGAAAAAAAGTCGGACTATGGCCATTGCTATTAATAAAAGCTTGATTATACCATATTTTGATCGCAGTTAAATATACGTTCACTCATTTCACAGACCATAGCTTTTTTATGGTCTGTTTCCATTTGGGAGGTAGTAACCGTATATCGTGATTGCGAGCAGTATGAAAGCAGAATTTACGATAAATACACAACGCATCATTGCAATTTAAACAACCGCTGTTTCCTGCAATTCACCTTTCTTTTCTTCTTTTTCTAACGTGATCGTGTACTGCATCTCTTCCATCTAGCTCAGAAGGCGGATTTTCAAGTCGCACAATACATATTAATATCATTTATACCTTTTTTATTTTAAAATGGTATATATAGGATGTTGTTTTTTCTAGTTGGCTGGGAAGAAAGGAGAACCGTTATGAAAAAAACACTTTTTCAAAATGCAACGATTGTAACTCTTGATCCGCAGCTTCATACGATCGAAAAAGGGGACATGCTGATTGAAGGCTCTGTCATTCTGGACGTTGCCGAGTCGATTGCACCGGGAGACGCTGAGATTGTTGATGCCTCCAACATGCTGATCATGCCTGGATTTGTCGATACACACCGCCACGTATGGGAATCTGTGATCCGCGGAATCGGAGCCGACTGGTCCCTGCAAACCTATTTAAACCGGATTTATTATGGCAATTATGGATCAATGAGAAGGCCTGAGGATGATTGGGTCGCGAACTATTTAGGAGCGCTTGAGGCGCTTGAGGCAGGGGTCACAACTTTGCTGGACTGGACGATGATTGAATCGCCTGATCATACGGACCAGCTGATTGCGGGACTGAAAGACGCCGGCATTCGCGCAGTATTCGCTTTCGGAACATCCGGTGATGCCGAATATTGGGACAGAGACAGTGATCTTTCGAATATGGACGAAGCGAAACGGGTAAAAAAAGCATATTTTCAATCGAAGGATCAGCTTTTGACGATGGGGCTTGCCATTCGCGGTCCGGAGTTTTCTTCATGGAAGACATCTGTGTTTGAAATCGAAACGGCCCGGGAACTTGATGCCTTATGCAGCATGCATATTGCGTTTGGCAACTGGGGAGCGAAAGATCGTTCGATTGAGAAGCTGAATCAAGCCGGGCTGCTCGGTCCCGATTTAAATATGGTGCATGCCAATGCGATGAGTGAAGAAGAAATGAAAATGCTTGCGGCTCACGGAAGCTCGATTTCTGTGACACCAGAAATTGAGATGATGATGGGGCACGGCTATCCTGTTACAGGGCTCGCCCTAAAAAACAGGGTTCTTACTGCACTTGGGGTTGATGTTGTGACATCGACGGGAGGTGACCTTTTCGCACAGATGAAATTTGCCCTTCAAGCAGAGCGTGCAAAGCGCAATGAAGAGCTGTTGAAAGAAGGGATCATGCCTGGTCCCGAATTGAGCATATCGGCCGAACAAATCTTGAAAGCAGCGACCATTGACGGGGCGAGGGCATTAAGGCTCGATCATAAAATCGGCTCGCTTTCCCCCGGCAAAGAAGCTGACTTTATCATGGTGAAAACGGACAGCGTCAATTTGCTCCCTTTCACTGATGCGGTGGGGGCCATCGTCCAAAGCGCGCACACCGGAAATGTAGATTCCGTATATGTCGCAGGAAAAGCAGTGAAACGAAACGGCCGATTGGTTGATGCAGATCTTGAAAAGGTGAGACAAAAAGCGCTGGAAGCTAGAGACCATATCTTATCCCGATCCCCTGAAGGCGCCTATTGATCTTTCCTTTGAAATTCAGTGATAAACTTACCTTGCTTGACTTCAGAAGGCCGCTCCTTGGGAATTGTTTCTGTTTGAAGACCAGCTTTTTGGTTTAGTTTTCAGAGAAGAGTATTTATGGAAAAGGTTATGATGATGTTATAACCTTTTCCTGTCGCTTATAAGTTTTGATTAAAAGGGGATATAATTCACGCCATTAAGCATTTCTCTCCACAGATGATCATTAGACTGCCAGATTTCACGATCTGGAAGTGTAACCGCGCATATTCTTTTTAATGGCCAATTCTGCTCGACAATTCCTTTAACTTTTGAGTGATTGATAAGGAGTACCCTGAAGTCGTTTTGTACTAAATCCGATAATACGGACTCCAGTTCTTGAGCCTCCTTGTAGGTTCCGTTAGTTCTGACAAAAAGGATCCGATTAGCGGTTGACATCTTTTCATAAAATCTGTTGATTCTTCTATTGAATTTTTCCATCACTTCATTGTATGTGGCAAGATGTTCGAGTGTATTTTTATCTGCTTTAAAATCATGAGCTGAATCGACATGATAATAATCATCTGTTAAAGAGATATAACGGTCAGTAGTATAAACACCTGTTGAGTAGCCTGTTACCCTTAGATTTTGGGGTGCCATAAAATTTGAAAAGCGATTCTTTAAAAGACGGTTCAGTTCGGTCAGGGAAGAGGTACCGACCCAGTCTAAAGGACCTGCATACGGCCTTAAATTGTTTTTCCTAAGCTGAAGAGCAGTTAAACAGAGGTGGCCTAATCCGAAAATGGCATTATAGTCTCCTTTTATATCATTCAAATTCATAATCTTAACTCCTTTTGTGGATTAATTTCCAACAATCTATTTAGTATTCTATGTTTTATAAAAGGGTTGAGTAACAACAGTTGCCTACATTGAGGTCTCGGAACAGGAGAGTTTAAAGAATGGGGCGGAAACATAAATAAAAAACAACGTAAAAGTTGTTTTTTAAAGGGAATCTTTTATCTGTAATAAAAGGATGTCTATAACAGAGTCATTCAAATTCTTTAGAATAGCTGAAATGTCTAAAACCAGCCTTCTTGTTTGTTCGTTATCAAGGATTAAATCTTTATGATGTGAAATAATAGATTCCAAAACAACGGCAAGTTCGACACCATTGTCAATATTTGCTATCAATGAACTTTCTTTTATTTTTGTCAGAAGCCAATTTAAATCATCTAAACCTTCAATAGGGTAGTAATGAATCTGATACAGATCGGCTGCCGAATTTTCAGTCAGAATCTGTTCCGCTTTTTCTTTTGTGATGGCATCTTCCGAATAGACATAGGGAATATCTGCATTCCCAGAATGTATGCCTCCCGTATGTCCGCAGCGGTCATCATCAATGGAGTCATCTGTATAAAGTTTAGAGAGAAATTCTCCAAATGAGCCGGCTAATCTAAAATCCTCTTCAAATTCTGAGTCAAAATAGTGAACGGGCGGATTTTCTTTCGTCTCCCTGTAGTCAAGCGCTATCCACGTATGGCCGTCTCCATGAATAAGGACCAGGTTGTCAGGCAGTCCCCATTCTTTAATAAAGGCTTTACTCTCGAGAATTCCATCCTTTTTCCCTATGCCTAATAAGTAGTCAAACTGGACATGATCTTTAGCCCAGGAGGTGGGCCGTTCAGAAGGGAAGGCGTTAAAATTGATATAGCCACCATTTTGTTCAAGAATAAGCGCTTTATATTCCTCCGGAAGTCTCACACCTAACTTTCTTTCAGCTTTCAGAATGCCTCTCTCTGATATGCTTTTTAAAGTGTACGGATCTTCGTCTTCGTATATCCAAAAGTTTTTCAAATGATTCCCCCACATTCGTTTATATCAGTATCTATCATGCAAAATGCTGCTCGAGCCTTTATGTTTGTATTGCCTTCCTGCAGTCTTTTATAACGGCTATCTTTGGCTGAAAACCGAGAAATTATCATACGTTTGCGGAATAGCTCCGTATGTTCCTTTAATACGAATATCTTTACATTCACCTTCGGTATTCTCAAAATAAAGCCTGTAAGTCCTAGGCATCAATGTGATGACATCCTGAGCAGTTCGATCAGGCCAGTTCCCTTCAAAATCTTTAATGCTTAAACTCATAAACCTGCCGGAAAGATGCATCATCTGAATTTTAATCGTTGTTTTGCAGTTTTCTGCATTAAAAATCGTAAACTTGTAGCCAATATGCCAGTGAGAAACGTTAGAGTCGCTATAGGGAATGTCCTCCACATGAGTTCCCGTAAACGTAAGATTCAGCTTGTGCGGGAACGAATAAGCTTCAGCACTGCTCCCAAAACTGAAAAATCCACAAAATAACACCATGACCAGCAAAAAGCGTTTCATTCAAAACCCCCTCCTTTTTCCATTTTATTGTAGCATAGATGAGTTGAAAAAGATGGAAGTTTTTTGAGGGAGAAGCACAAAACCAAAAATCGCGTATGGCTTTGATAGGGTGTAAAAGCCTCTCCAACTTTTTTTAACCGGATGGTCGAGCAGCCATGAAATTGAAGATCTTGGTTTGACTTTTGCTGTAGGGGTTGATGAAGGCCGAGAGACTCCCCTTGAAAAAATTTATTTAAATGGGCGTCAATGATCCAAAGAAAGATCGAATTACCTTGACATACCAATATGTTAATCCGTACACAGCAGGAGCCCAGATTGCCGGGCATGATGAATGCTGGAACGAGCTATTTGCTTCAAACGTTATCGGTGTCAATAGGGAAATCAAATATGCAGGAGCTGCAGCCATTAACGACCTTGGTTTACTAGATGAAAAAGATGTAGACGGGACCATGTGGATCAAAGGGAAAGGGATAGGCGGTACTGTCAAAAACTATGAAAAACAAAAAACTGACGGTCATGGCAGTCAGTGAAAGGGATAGAAGGAATGGGTGGAAAGTTGATCATAAACAGCAAGTGACTGTTCAGAAAATTGAATCGTGGGACTAGGGGCTGCCGATTTCACCTTTGGCTCCCCCTAGATTGTTGATTGCAAGAAACAGCTTCTTGTCCTACCGACGAAGGAAAAGAAATATGGAACATGAAAAATCAAAGAATTTTAAAAAATGTCGATCCGGCCGTTTATATTATTCTCCTTCAATAGGGAAAAAACGGTTTTACCGTAATTTCAAAATGACCCGCAGGTCTAGATTTTCCGTTTAAGATTAGCCTTCCCGTGTTTGGAGAGGCTTATGTTGGCTATGTCCAAATAGTTTATTTAATCTGCCATTCTTTAATGACAAGTGTTGAAGAGCCGCTGTCAACAATCGGATCAGAATTTCCGATCTCTGTTGCTTCCTTGAGAGACTCTGCGCTGATAAGATAAGCGCCCCCGGAAGCATCGCTGAAAGGGCCAAACATTTCCAAGCGGTTCTCGGCTTTAAGCCTGTCCAAAAATTGATAATGGGCTGGCACATATTGATCTTCAAAATTCTCGGTTCTGGTTGTTATGAGTAAATATTTTTTCATCGTAGCACGCCTTTCTGTCAAAAGATGACTTTATCTTAGCACAAATATATAGAAGATTCATATAAAAGTTCGATCGGCGGAAGGCGTAGCTGCTTTCCTTTCGATTGCGCCACATTGGCAATGATTGAAAGTGATTTTGAAGTAAAGGAGTGGAAGACCAAGGAGACGGGATTTGAATTTCATGAAAAGAGTGGCACGGATAATAATAGGGAAACAGGGAATAAAAAAATAGATATTTTGTTATTCGGCCATCACTTTTGATGTTACTGAATGATTAATTTGGGACTTGAGAACATCGATACTTTGTTAATCTAAGCGGAACTAACTTACTTTTTAAGTTAGTTCCGCCGTTCAAATGACTAATCCAGATTTTGATCGATCGTTCCTTCAAAATAGTCATCACTGACTTGTTCATGAGTTTCAGCCAATCCTTTTTCCAACTGCGTGGCTCCTTCATAATCCGAGGGGTCAAAATATTTTCCTGCCACATCCGTGCTGTCATTCATGTTTTCTTTGTTATCAGTTTCAGTATTAACGTTCTCTGTCTTAGCATTGCTGTCTAACGATTGGTGAGAATCGTATTCCTTGTCTGCTGAAGAAAATCTTTTGTAGTCATCGGGTCTGTCTGCTCCATGTTTTTGCGTCACGTTTATCACTCCATATTATTGAATTTTATGTTTCCTTTAAAATAGAAAGGGGCATTTTCAGTCTGATGATCATTCAATACAATGGTTTCACTCCTTTGCGAATTGTGCTGAAATATCAACTCTTTTTATTGTGTCTGTTGAGGTGGTATTCATTCGCTTTTTCGGGAAATCAATCTTCAACCCTAGGGGAAAGAGAACAGGCGCAAAAAAATCATAAAGCAAAACCGGGCGTGCAGGAACGACGCCGATCCTTTCAATGGCAGACATCAAACAGGATAACTTCTCATTCGATATTTAAGACTTATGTATTTAAGAACATGTGAACTTGCTTTTATTCGTTGGGCGCCTTCACTGGGGGATAAAAGTGGAAAAAAAGCGAGTTGAACTCTGGAATGTATATTTTCCTGCCTGTTTATGTTTTTTTGTTTCTATATGATGAAATGGTTGTTTTCAATGATGCATATGAACCAATAGCTGCGTAACCATAGAATCCGCCCATAAATACTCCAGCTATGAGGCTGTGTCGATGGCTTATGCAAACAGATATGATTAAGCCTAGTGCGATCGCAATTGATGGGACATACTTTTTGGGAACCTTGAGAAAAATTTTAATTATCTGTGTGACGATCAAAATAATTGGCACTGCTATAACAGCATCCCAAAAGTTTGTATGAATGATTGGAAAATCCAAAAAAGACGCCACCTTTTTCATCAGTATTTCTTGATTTGCTGAAAAGTATTTAACCCGAGCAGCAGAAAAACTTATGGATCGCATAAATGAGGCAGTATACCAGCTTCAAGAAACATCACAACCCGCTCTCAGTCATGGTGTTGTTGTTCAGCTTAGAAATAAGTTTTGAATTATCTTTTTGCAGCCGTTTCATTAGCGGCATTTTTTATGCGCTTGAAATTCTTGATTAAAGAATAGTTGAAAGGATTTATTCACCAATTCCTTTCCGTATAGTGGTAAACTCTTAGTTGGTCATTACTTTTGTCATACATTTTTCGGGAAGCGAGGTATTGCATATGATCGGTTCAATACTTGGAGAAACGCTGGCTTTAGATATCATGAAAGTTGATTTATCGATGAAGAAAGAATTTTTGACAGAGCTGAAAGCTTGCCGTAAAGAGTTAGAAAAAGACAAAACGGAGTTCTCTGATTCTAAAAAGACGATCACCGAACCACAGTTGTCGTCTCATTCGTGGCAAGGCAGTCTTGCTGACTCCTTTGACCGTATTCGAGGCCTGATGAAGACTGCCTACAATGACATCAGCGGAAAACAGCTTTCTGATCTTTTAAGCAAAATCGACGAACGAATCAAATCTTTAGAAGAAGATATTCACTCGCTCAGCCAGGAAGTTCGTTCTTTAGAGAAAAAGATTGAGAACGCGAAGCGCGAAGCACGAAGCAAGGAGTAAATGAAAAATGGGTCAAGAAATAAAAGTAAATACCGGGGAAGTCAAACAAGCGCTTTCTAATTTGAAGCATTCCAGCCATTCCATGAAAGCATCGGTTTCGACAGATATCAAGGGCCAGAATCACCTTGATGCGACGAAGAAGATAGAGGAATTGAATCAGACGATTCATAAGATTGCTTCTTCCTATGCCTCTGCCTTCTCAAAACAAGCCGCCCAAACGGAATCAGCAGTCGAAGGAATGCAGGGCACCGACAAACAGCTGGCTTCTTCGATGAAAACAAAATAGAGGAGAATGCCATGAAGACTCTTGATGTTCAGGCGTTGCACAAAGCCATTGATCAAACGTTGGAAGAGCAGAAGAAATTGAAAAGCAGATGAGGTGAATAATTTTATGACATTCTCAAAAGTTAGTAAATTTATTGAAGAGAATAAACATGAGGCAATATTTACTGGAGGCACGAATGAAAATAATATAAAGTGGATCGAAGAAACACTTCAAGTTGAATTGCCGGAGAGTTATAAATGGTTTTTAAAAAACTATGGCTCAGGTGGAATTTTCGGCGTGGAGATACTTGGATATGACCTTGAGGGTGCCTATGTTGTAGAGCAAACTGAGGACTATAGGAAATATTATAATTTACCTGATGGGATAGTTGTAATAGAGTATGTTGACGAGTTCTCCTATTGCCTCGATACAAATAAAATGGAAGACGGAGAGTGTCCTGTAATTGTATGGGCTAATGACGCAGGTTACGGAAATGTTGTTGCACATAATTTTCTAGAGTTTTTCATGAAAGACCTTAAGGAGTCTAAAGAAAACTGGGAAGAAGACGAAGAGTGGGACGATGAAGAATAATTTAATATATTCAAGCACTTATCTCAGATCGAGTGCTTGTTTTATGTTCAGGGGATAAAACTAGAGAAAAGAAAAACGAACGTGAATATTAAGTCAAAGACGAAGAGGCTGCGGACACTGATCTTTTGCACATGTTGTGCAGCTGATTGGCGGCCGCTTTTTAATGCCGGGGACACACCTTTCCATAATCAAATGATGTATCGAATGAAGATGAAGATCGTCAGGGTTACTGGTGAAGCGGCTGAGTCTATGCAGTATGTAAGATTTAGTAGCCTTTCAATGCCTTCTTCTTTTCTTTTTTAAAATTATGTGTCATAGTACCGATATAATGATTAAGTAGAATTGAAAGAGTGATGTCCATTGTTATCTTTAGGAAATATTATAACAATAGAATTTGAAAACGAAATTCAAGAATATGTCCTTGCGAAAAGTAAAGTGTTATCAATTGAAGACAATGTTTTAAGAGTGCATTATCCTGTTGATGAAGAAACGGGGAGAACTGTTATTATTCCAACAAATACAGCGGTAACAGTTCATTTTATAAATGAGCAACAAGTCCCATATAAATTTAATAGTGTAATAAAAGGCCGAGAAATTTATCAGGATATACCTGTACTAAATATGTATTTACCTGAAGAAGTTCAAATGAAAAAAGTTCAAAGACGGCAATTTTTTAGAGTCAATACAACGCTTCCCGTCACTGTTCGCTCATATGGATCTGGCTCAATGTTTAAAACATATACATCAAATATCAGTGCTGGAGGCGCTGCGTTAATCATTGAAGAAACGCAAAAACACGAACCGGAAGATGATTTGAAGCTAAGTATCCATCTGCCAAATGAGGGACATGATGAAGATGTGATTGACGTCCATGCTCAAGTTAAACGCACTTACATTGATCGCAGAACAAACAAACAGCTCATGACAGTTGAATTTATCAAGATGAATGAACATGATGAGCAAACCCTTGTACATTATTGTATAAAATTGCAATTGACAGAAAGAAGGAAATTGAAAACTGAATAAATGGAAGTTTAGGAATACAGTGATCTGCCTGATATCCCTCAATTAATTCAGAGGAGATGTTTCGTCCCCGCCATATACATTTATGGAAACCTGTTGGCAAGTTGGCGTCCAACTCTGCCAACAGAAGTCATCAACTGCACTGAAGTGTAGTGATCCTTCATATGTAACAGATATTCTGCATGAAAACGGCAGATCGACAAGCAACACCGTCGGTGAAGCAGTGGAATCCTAGGCTGCGCTGGCCGATTTCAAGGTCAAAAAAGAAGCTTGAGTTCTCGTCGCATAAGCATGGAATGCGTTATCAAAAAAGGTGACATAACCGGGATTTAATGGTCGCGACCGCTGAACCAACGAAAAAAAGAGAAGCCTTTTTTCTTCTGCCAATGAAGAAAAAGGGCTTTTTAATTTGCTGAAAAACTTCTTTTTTTGAAGCAAAGCACCAAACACCAGTAGAAAAAGGCGGTCGTAAGATTTCTGTGAGCTCTCGTCTGGCAGAATCGAATACGAATTGAAAAAAGGTTAAGAAATTGCTTGATGACAAATTAAAACCGATCAAGACTTAGTTGAAAAAGGCCGTTTGGGATGGCTTATTTTAAAAGGAAGATTACGATGAGAAACCAGGAGATTATCAAAAAGGCAGAAATAACGTTTGCTATTCTTAAAAGCGGTGGACTGGTGATTCCAGCTTAAGTATCAACGTGATGATGGCCGTGTCATTCGGATGGACCATGATGCCCAGAAATCCTGAGAAGAACGGTTTCTGGACTGCGTACCATAAGAGCTGGTGTGAAGGAAATTGAAACCTAACATTATTTAATTCGTATCTATAGTAATTTGAACATTATAGGGAGTGTTAAATTGAAGATTGCACTATTGATTATTGCAGGTATAATAATTTCTCTTGGCTTAGTAATAGCAATCGGTATTCTTATGTTTCGGAGGGAAATAAAAAAGTTAAATCCAGAGTATATTGTACAGTTTGTTAAAGCAAAATCAGGAAGCGGGAATGTCTCATTATCCATAAAACACAACGATGAGAATTGGGTTGATGTTAACGTAAACGAACAACTCCCTCTGGCAAGTACTGTGAAAATCATCTTAGCCATTGAATATGCACAACAAGCAGCAGCAGGAAAAATCGATCCGCAAAAAGAAGTAAGATTAAAGGAATTAGAGAATTTCTATATCCCAAAAACAGACGGCGGTGCGCATGAGGCTTGGATTATTCAATTGAAAAAAGACAAAGAGATAGATCGTGTTCCATTATGTGAGGTAGTCAACGGGATGATTGCTTACAGTTCTAATGCAAATACTGAATACTTAATTGAGGTGCTGGGGCTTCAAAACATCAATCATGTTCCAAAGAGCTTAGATATGTTAAAGCATGAGCCTATGTATCCCATTGTAAGTGCACTTTATATACCTGCCCAACTGATGAATGAAAAGAACTTATCGAAAAAAGAAGTCCTAGAAGTAATGAAAAACATGGATATGCATGAATACCGTAATAAAGCGATTGAAATTCATAATAGATGGCTGAGCCAACCACTAACTGATCAAGAAAAAAAACAATTAAGAAAAACTTTGGACAATGATTTTCAAAAAATTTGGTCCGACCGTTTGCCCCGATCAACGACTAGAGATTATGTATCTATTATGAAAAAGCTAAATAGCAAAGTATATTTTAGTGAAAGTGTATATCAATATCTTGATCCAGTAATGGAACAAATAATGAGAAATCCAAACAATTGTGAATGGCTTGTTCATGCGGGACAAAAGGGAGGATCTACCGCGTTTATTCTTACAATTGCAATGTATGCGACAGATAAAGATGGAAACCAGACAGATATTGCATTTTTTGCAAATGATTTAACTCCAGTCGAGAAAGCAAAACTTTCTCGAAATATGAATGGGTTCCTGCTGAAATTTTTAAAAGACTCTAAATTCCGCGCCCATATCAAAAAAGAATTATCTATTTTAGATTTGCCTGGTTCACTTTCATGACTATCCCCCATCGGAAACCACGCTCGCGGTCTTTGCCGTATTTGGCCAAAATATAATTTCAATTCTTGGTTTCTCGAAATCAATAATCTTAGCTGTTTACTCTCATCTTAATAGAGACACGCAGCGTAAAGAGTTTATCAATGTTGAAGTGCTTCCCGCAGTTTAGTAGCATTTTGAATATTGTTTTGTCTAATAAAGCAATACCAATCATTAAGCATTTTACCGACTTTCTCAAACGCAACTTTAGGTTCCAATGCCACCAGCATCCTTTCATATAGTTGATTTTAAATATTCGAAAAATTAAACCTTGTCTTTTTCTGCATATGATTCATTTTACATAAAGGATCATTTTTTGACAATGATTTTCCTTTTTTGGAATCTGAAAAAGGTTATGCCGAACGTGTCAGGGTATAAGACCTACTCAATAAGATTCATTTTCATGGATTGACAGGATTTATTCACCAATTCTTTTCTATAAAGTGGTAGAATATTTTGTGTTATGTCACTTTAGTATTAGAGGAGAATGCTATGAAAACTCTTGATGTTCAGGCGTTGCACAAAGCCATTGATCAAACGCTAGAACAATTAAAACATCAATCAGACGAATTTGCTCAAGTCAAAAAAAGCGTTGAGGAGATCGCGTCACTTAATGATGCCTTAAAAGGAAAAGGCGGTGACGCAATTCGTGCATTTTATAAAGAATGTCACACCCCTTTTCTACAGTTCTATGATACTTTCATAGAGGAATACAGTTCCACGCTGAAGAAAATGAAAAGCGTGCTGAATTCCCTGGAACCAAACCATAACGGGTTTATTTCGCAAAGCTTTCTTGAGCACGAGCTGGAACAAGGATTGAATGCTGCGGACCGCACAACAAAACACCTGGTGTCCAAAGCCAACGCCACGATCGCGAAGGTCAGTCATATTGTCGATTTGCCTGATTTGAATGACACCGATTTTCATGAACAGTATCAGAAAGCCTTAAAGGAAATCAATCAGACAATTGAAAAGCTGCATACGTTCGACAGAGAACAGACAAGCGCCCTCAAAACCGCCGAAAACGACCTTGAGACGATGCAGAGATACATAACCAGGCTGGAGAAAATGTATACTGGGCCAAAAATTGAGATTGCGAGTTATCAAAAAGGATCCATTTTAAAGCCAGATGAGATGGATGCTTTGCGTGGTGGACAAGACACAGCGATGGGCGTCATGATGGATAAGCTGGACAAGAGATCGAAGCTTGAAAAAGAAGTTAGCGAGGTTAGCAAACAGGATAATAAAATTGCTAAACTAAAGAAGAAGCTTGATGATTACAATTTTTCAACAGCTTCAGAGTTTTACGAGATGGCCACGGAAATTGGCTACGAAAACCTTTCCCCTTGGCAACAGCGATATTTCAATCAAATTGAAGGCGCTCGTGATTTTGGCAACGCAATTAAAGGAAG
>NZ_JAJNDM010000005.1:0-386887 GCF_021043345.1 Bacillus sp. BS3(2021) | reverse complement strand
TTCCGCAGTAGCTCAGTGGTAGAGCTATCGGCTGTTAACCGATCGGTCGCAGGTTCGAATCCTGCCTGCGGAGCCATTTATTGGAGAGCTGTCCGAGTGGTCGAAGGAGCACGATTGGAAATCGTGTAGGCGGCCAACGCCGTCTCAAGGGTTCGAATCCCTTGCTCTCCGCCACTTTAAATACATCTGGCCCGTTGGTCAAGTGGTTAAGACACCGCCCTTTCACGGCGGTAACACGGGTTCGAATCCCGTACGGGTCACCATTCTTTTTTGGACAGCACGCTGCGAATGCCGGAATTTTTAAAAGGAAGGCATGCTAAGGTCGCAACGTCCTGTTGCAACGCATGCACTTGTACGTCCTGTACTGCGGAGGATTAGCTCAGCTGGGAGAGCATCTGCCTTACAAGCAGAGGGTCGGCGGTTCGATCCCGTCATCCTCCACCATTTCTATGAAAATCATATTATCGCGGGGTGGAGCAGTTCGGTAGCTCGTCGGGCTCATAACCCGAAGGTCGCAGGTTCAAATCCTGCCCCCGCAACCAAATTTAAATTCATTGCCAAAATGGTCCGGTAGTTCAGTTGGTTAGAATGCCTGCCTGTCACGCAGGAGGTCGCGGGTTCGAGTCCCGTCCGGACCGCCATTTAATAAAGGCTCGGTAGCTCAGTTGGTAGAGCAACGGACTGAAAATCCGTGTGTCGGCGGTTCGATTCCGTCCCGAGCCACCATTTGCCGGTCTAGCTCAATTGGTAGAGCAACTGACTTGTAATCAGTAGGTTGGGGGTTCAAGTCCTCTGGCCGGCACTGTTTTTGGAGGGGTAGCGAAGTGGCTAAACGCGGCGGACTGTAAATCCGCTCCCTCAGGGTTCGGCGGTTCGAATCCGTCCCCCTCCACCATGTTTTTAGGGGCATAGTTTAACGGTAGAACAGAGGTCTCCAAAACCTCCGGTGTGGGTTCGATTCCTACTGCCCCTGCCAATTTTAATTCACAATTTATGGCGGTTGTGGCGAAGTGGTTAACGCACCAGATTGTGGCTCTGGCACTCGTGGGTTCGATTCCCATCAATCGCCCTTCATATTGGGCTATAGCCAAGCGGTAAGGCAACGGACTTTGACTCCGTCATGCGCTGGTTCGAATCCAGCTAGCCCAGTTTTCATCTTTCTTTATCATCCTGCATATGATAAGATGAATATTAGTTAAAATGCGGAAGTAGTTCAGTGGTAGAACACCACCTTGCCAAGGTGGGGGTCGCGGGTTCGAATCCCGTCTTCCGCTCCAATTCTTAAAATGATGGCGGCATAGCCAAGTGGTAAGGCAGAGGTCTGCAAAACCTTTATCCCCGGTTCGAATCCGGGTGTCGCCTTATTTGCCTCGTGCCGGGGTGGTGGAATTGGCAGACACACAGGACTTAAAATCCTGCGGTAGGTGACTACCGTGCCGGTTCAAGTCCGGCCCTCGGCACCATTGATCACACACATGCCGGTGTGGCGGAATTGGCAGACGCGCACGACTCAAAATCGTGTTCCTTCGGGAGTGTCGGTTCGACCCCGACCACCGGTATCACTAATCATCGTATTGCCAAACGATGAAAGAGCGTTCCTTACAAAGGGAACGCTTTTTTTATTTATTCTTTATCTTGGAACAAGTCCGCAAGAATTTTTTCTTAAGGACTGCGAGCTCCGGAAACTGCGAGAACATACCGTGAGATATTATCGAAATGAGCTTAATAAGGTGCAGCTTACATGAGCAAAATATATCTGGCGATCCCTCGTCAGGAGCAGTGGTATATCACTGGATATATACGCAGAGGAGGACTAAAATTCCTTAAAGACCGGATCACTAATTCAGTCGACAATAAGAGAAGCAACTTTTAAGCCAGCCGAATCTTAGAACATTCACAGGTAACCGAGACTATTCAATGATGCTGCTCTTATTGAAGACAGGTATTCGGGAGAATGAGTTCGCAAGCCTAAAATTTAACAGTTGTAAAAATCGAAGAGAAGAATCAGTCATACACGTAAGAAATGCAAAAGGGAATCAAGAAAGAAGTGTATCGATTACGCCATAATGAAGAAGCAGCTTAAAAAGTATATTTCTATCCGAGGGTATGTCGAGGCAGACGCAATGTTTATTACTCTCGATAGAGAGTCTGTCATTGAAATAAGAAACATTTGAGAAAAGGACAAATAAGTTTGCCGTAACTTCCTAGGGTGGCAATCGCACAGTAAATTATATAGGCAAGCCCTCACTTTTTACTATCCATTTATAGGGTAAAAAGTAAATTATACAAATTCCTTTGCAAAGATTGGTAACTTTCTGTAAAATGTTCTCATAGCGATAGAGGCAGTAAAGTGTGGGAGGTTTGACAATGAAAACAGTAGCCTCTGTGAACGTAGCCAATCTCATCAATCAGTGGTATGTTCACATAAAAAAGAGAGATGTTTCAAATGCCGTAGAACTTAGGGACAGAATAAAAGGCCTTTTAAACGTAATGGAAGAAGATCAGGATGTTTTGCTTTACTTTAATCTACTTGATTACAGGTTCAGAGTATTAATGGAAGACGTCGCGGGGGAGCCGCAGCTTCCGCCTATTGCTGAAGATAAGGCGAAGACAGACGGTTTGTTACGATACTATTACTTTCTCTTTAAAGGAATGTATGAAAGTGCGAGGAGCAACTACTCTAAAGCGCTTAATTGTTTTAGAGTTGCCGAGCGGCAGCTCGATAATGTCGAAGATGAAATCGAAAAGGCCGAGTTTCATTATAAGCTTGGAAATCTCTATTATTTTACGAAAACAACTCTACTTTCTTTTCATCATCTTTCAATCGCGAAGAGCATTTATAGGGCTTATGAAGAATATAAGACACAGTCGATAAACTGTACGGTGCTACTCGCACTCAATTATATAGACGACGGACGTTTAACAAGAGCTGAAAATATGCTTAAGAGTTGCGCAGAAAGACTGATCAAGATGGGCGATAATCATCTGCTGGCGGCTGTCTACTATGATCTCGGCTTTTTAAAAATTCAAGAGGATAAACATGAAGAAGCACTCGAGTATTTCGACCTCTCATTTAAAACGGATGATATCGAAAAAAATGCGCCTATTATGTACATGCAGTGCATATACGAGTCAGCTAGGTCAACTTATAAGATAGGTGAGGTTGATAAGGCGCTTAAGTGGGTTCATCTTGGTTTTGAGTTTGCTCAGAAAACGAATAATATCAACTTTTCGCTCAAATTCTCGATTCTAAATATATGCTATAGCGCTCCCCTCGAGGGTGTACCGCAAGTCAAAGAGTTTATCGAAATGCTCGAGGAGAGAGAGGCTTACGTAGACATTGAGGCGCTTGCTGAGGATGTGGCCAACGTCTACAGCTCATTAAATAATTACAAATATTCCACATACTTCTTGGAAAAAGCAATAAAATCAAGTAAACTAACAGGAAAGGAGGTTCTTTAAATGAAAAAACTTATTGTAACTGCTTTCCTTACTGCATCGCTTGGACTCGTTTTAACCAGCGCAGCAGACTTCCTCGCAGAAAGTATCCAAACAGCAGACTCAGTAACATTACTTGCCTCAAGAGGAGCGGGCTCATAAAACAAAATACGACAATAAGAAGGCGGCTACTACAGCCGTCTTTTTTTGCTTTCGGTTACCTTTCGCAGTTTGAATTTGTATACTATAGTTATGTCTAAAATACGAATCTTACGCCATGATAGACCGTAATGGCTTATTATATCGAATATACTGTGGACTAAGGCTTTCTAATAGAATCGGCACCACTCAAAATCGTGTTCCTTCGGGAGTGTCGGTTCGACCCCGACCACCGGTTTCACTAAACATTGTATTGCCAAACGATGAAAGAGCGTTCCTTACAAAAGAAACGCTCTTTTTGTTTATTCCTCAACAAAGCGGAAAACCGCCAAAATAAACACAATGATCAATTGTTGTTGTCCGCACTCTCATTCTTCATTCAGCACCATTGAAATTCATCCAATCAAATCATCACATTTTAGTGAGAATAAGGCACCTTGTCATCGGCAAGGTGCTTTTCTCTATGCAATGATATGTCCCGATCCTCCGATCCACCTTTTTACGTTTTGTTTACAAGTTGATCAAACTTTAGCGACATCTGCCCGCTATATTGAATACAGCCAGATCTCATCCAGATATAGACAAAGAAACACGTAAAGGATTAATTTTTTGAGGAGGAATACAGTTGTCAATTCGCATTAAATTGCCTGACGGGTCCGTCAGAGAATTTGAGGAGGAAGCAAGCATTGAAGATGTCGCTGCTTCTATTAGCTGTGGCCTGGAAAATGCGGTTGCAGGTAAATTAAACGGAAAGCTTGTAGATTTATCAACTCCGCTTCAGGACGGTGCGCTCGTTGAAATTGTCACCCGGGACTCGGCTGAAGGTCAGAAGTTCAAGCGTGAAAAAGCGCGGGGGACAGGGCGTATTGTGGCACTTGATGCAGCTCGGGGGCTGGCGGTCATCGGGATGTATTTGCAGCACTTCGCCTTGAACGAAACGAACGGTTCAATCGTTTCCGGGAATACGACGCTTCTATTTGTGCTTTGCGGCGGCATCTCCTATTCGATCATGGCCGGGCGCATGTTGGATCGAGGAATGGAGCCGGCCGCATTTCGGACGCGGATGCTTGCCCGCGCGGTATTTATCGATATTATAGGATACCTTCTCATCATGCTGAATACTCCGTTCGGGGTGATTTTGCCAGCTTATGCGGCACTGTTTGTGCTGGCGTTGGTGCTGATTCGTCGTTCGACACGTGTGTTAGTTACAACAGCAGCTGTTTTGCTTGCAGTGAGCCCGCCGCTGATGATTCTCGGAGGCAGCGTCCTGTCGAAAGCATACTTACTTGGTGATATGGCAGGCGGCCCGATGTCGGCGCTCGCACTTGCACCCGCTTTTGTCGCCGGTATGGCAATCGGGCGCTTCGATTTGACCAGGATGCGGACCGCACTCTCGCTAGTGGGCAGCGGCACAATCATGGTTATCGTCTCTAAAGTTTTGGGCACTTTCGTTCTTCCGGGGCTGAGCCGTTCATTCGAAGAGTGGCTCGTAAGTGTTCAAGGCACCGCCGGCGCTGAGCCGGATCAGTATGCAATCTGGCCGCACAACGTGGCACCGCCGTTGTGGCACAATCTTCTTTCGATCGCTCCGCACAGTGCGTCAACTTTCCAGACGATGCTGGGGCTTGGGGTTGCCTTTCTGGTGCTTGGATTGGTATGTCTTGTGCCGCAGAAAAACTCTGCCGTGTTAAAGCCGTTCGCGGGAGTCGGACGTGTGGCGTTGACGATGTATGCAGCTCAGTTTGTTGTTATATGGACTCTTGAAATCTCGGGGGCCAAGTATGATATCGGGGCCATTCCATTCAGTGATCTGTTCGTCGCGGCCATGGTGACGGTGACAGGGTGGCTGATTGCACGGCTTCCTGCCGGTCCGCTTGAGACAGCGATGCGCCGCTTTGACCGGGCCTTCAGCACCTTGGGACCCGTCACGGGAACGACGACATCCAGGTAGGCGGTCTTTAACATTTTACCAGAAGAAACCGTCTAAGGAGGCAGTTCCTTCAGGCTGTTAGCCTGTCGGGAGCTCCGGAAGATATTGGAGGAGGAGGGCATGCTGAATCAGAGTGTGAGGCAGGCAAATGAAATGCAGCCAGAACTCCTCACTCTTGTAATGGTTTTCTCTTATCAAGTTTGCAATTTGAAAATATCACGAAATGGGGATGGCATTTTTCTATGTTTAAGAAATCGTTCACAAAGTGTTATCTGATCTTGGTTTTGTCGCTTATGATGCTGCTTGGAGCGATAACCCCCGGTGTTGCTATGGCGCAGACTGGCAAGGGGACGGCGTCCGGTCAGCAGACAAAAGTAAAGACTAAAAAATCTCAGAAGCTAAAACTGGACAACAATGTTGCTTCGATGACAGAGAAACGATCGCTTCATGCTGCGTTTAAGCTTCCGCAAGGTGTTGATGTGAAGAGCTTAAGCTGGACGTATGACGGCAAACCGCTGTCTCAATGGAAAAAATATAAGGTCCGGGATTACAGCGGTGCACCTTTCATTACTGTTAGCCATGTAAAAGTGACCAACGGCAAGGTTCATGCTAACATCAATTTCGATCTTCCATACGATACAGACAACCTGTCAGAGCCGCGATTGCAACGTCCGCTATACGCATCGCTGATGGGCACATATGATTTGGCGGCAACAGTGAACGGACGAGTGGTTGCCCATGCTCCCGTAAAATTGACGCCATATGACAGCTTCCGCACTTACGATGAGCTGAAACCGGAGATCGATGCCGTTACAGCAAAAGCTGCGCAAAAAAACAACAGATATATCAAAACGACTTCTATTGGAAAATCGGTCGAAGGCCGTGATATCTATTTGACAGTGCTTGCCAAAGATAAAGCCGCTGTCGATAAGTATCAGAAGGTGACTCACCCTGCCATGCTCAATGACCCGAAGAAATTGCAGGCCGACATTAAATCCGGCGCATTTGGCGACTATCAGGTGCCGATCTGGTTGAACAATATTCATCCGAATGAAGCGCCTGGCGTCGATGCGATCATGAATTACTTTAAGTCAATGGCATTGGATAAGAGCATGACGTACGATACAGTCCTGCCGAATGGCAAGAAAAGCAAGACAACGTTGAATATAGACGATGCATTGGAACATGTTTTTTTCCTGTTCGTTTATACGGACAACCCGGATGGCCGGGTTCATACAACACGTTCCAATGCTGAGGATTTCGATTTGAACCGGGATAATTCTTATCAAACCCAGCCTGAAACGCGCAGCGTAACGGAACAAATCGCGAAGTGGTCGCCGCTGTCTTTTCTGGATATGCACGGGTTCGATGCCAATTTCCTGATTGAGCCTTCTACTCCGCCTCATAACCCGAATGTTGAGTATGACCTTTTGATTGACCACATGGTGGAACAGGCAAAGGCTATGGGTGAGGCCGGGATTGCTAATACGAAGTATGACTACTATCACATCCCTTATGAAGAACATCGGAAAACTGCGAAAGATCCAAATTATGTGTCAAAAGGCACGGCTTCGGGATGGGATGATGCATCTGCAGCATATACCGCTGCATTCGCCATGTATCACGGTGCGATGGGTCACACGCTGGAAACGCCCGAGTCGAATGAAGAGTCTACCAAAGCTCTGTATTACAGTTCTGCGGCAGCCACAAAATATGTAGCGGAAAAAAAAGAAGAACTGTTTCTGAACCAATTAAAAATATTCGAGCGCGGCGTGGACAATATCGATGATCGCGCTGTCGATCATTACTTGGTCAACGCCAAAAACGAAGAGATCGGCCGTCCGCGGCAGGGCAATCAAAACTTCTTCCCGGAATATTACGTACTGCCGGTCGATAAAAATATTCAAAAGAATGTGTTGGAAACCTATAAGATGGTTGAGTACTTCCTTCGCAACGGCGTAAAGATTGAACGATCAACAAAAGCGGTAACCGTTGACGGAAAAACATATCCGGCAGGATCATTTATTGTAAACATGCACCAGGCAAACCGCGGCCTCGCGAACTTGGTCTTGTATGATGGAATAGATGTATCTGATTATGAAATGATAGCCGGTGAGATGATTCAAAATTTCCATGATATGCGAGGTTTTGACCGTTATGTAATTCGAGATGCCGGGGTGTTCAAAGGCAAGACTTCTGCCATCACCTCCGTGTCGTTTCCGGGGACTAAAATGCCAAAACGCTCAGCTTATGTGCTGATCCAGAACACAAGCAATGATGCGATAAAGGCAGTCAACGAGTTACTGGCAGCCGGCAAGACCGTTACAATGCTCACCAAGAGCGGATCAGGCTATCAAGCGGGCGACTTCGCGGTTGCCTACAAGGACCTGGCCCCATTGGCTTCCAAGTACTATCTTGACGTGAGCGCATCCGGCCATAAGAAACCAAGCGGCAAAGTCCTCAAGGCTTCTACTGTAGGAGCACTGGGTGAAGCGGCATATGTACTGAAAAATCTGGGCTTTAACGTCACCCCAGAACAGGCGGGCGCAGATGTGCTTGTCAATACGTTCGACTCTTCTAAATATGTTAATAAAGGAAAGCCTTACATTGCATTTGGAAACATGGGGATGACGAATGTTCAGAAGTGGATCCCCGGATTTTCTTTTAAAGGACCTGAATGGGAGAGATACGAAGGCGTCTTCTTGGCAAATGTCATGCAAGATCATGCTATTACAGCTCCTTACAATAAACAGGAATATTTCTACACAGTCACTGGTTCTTATATTACCGCTGTTCCTAAAACGGCAAAAGTGCTTGCGGTGATTGCTGATGAAGATCACTTCTTCAAGGCAGGCTGGTGGCCTGGACATGATGCTGCCAAAGGAAAGATTATGGCTTTCACGTATAAAGATAACAACAAGAACTTAACTGTTTTCGCTAACGATCTAACCAATGACGATCATCCGCAGCATCAATATCGGTTGCTGGCGAATTCGATTTTCAATGCCGGTCCCGGAAAAACCGAAAATGCTCCATCATCAAAACGATGAGAGGCTGGACAGCTGAAGTGCAAGCGGCTCCCGCAGTGGAGGTGTCTCGTCTAAACAGCTGGATAGACAAGCTTTGGAACGAACATTGAACCATCGTTAGCAGTGCCATGATTTTAGATCATGCTGCCTTTCTTTTGAAGGGCAGTTTTTTCGTGTCTGACGGGTCTTCATCGTTTGCTTTGCTTCTAGTCAAAGGGCCGGAAGCTTCCGTAAGTGCCTGCTTTTCATATGCGGCCATATGCTTCCAGCCTTTCTTGAATCCTCCCCATTTTTTTATGCAGAAACTTAAGGTTAAAAAAGACGATAAGTGTTCCGGATAGGGCTGATAAGATCATTGCAGGAAAACTGAATTTTTCTATCTCTGCGGCAGCGGTCAGCAGATAGCAACAAAATGGCAGCATAAAGATCGACGTTAATATGCCGGGTACATAATGTTTAAATGTGAACCATAGGACGATATGAACAAGGAAATGAACAGTAAAAGCAAAAAAGAAACCAAACCAGATAATATATTGATTAAAATAAATACTGAGAACAGTTACACCAACAGCTAGTATAAATTCTTCGAGCACAGCGCAAACAAAAGAAGCGGTTTTGGCATGTCCAAATGGAGCTTTTTTCAGTTGTTTCAGTTTGCTTCGATATCTTTTGCCCCATGCCTCGACCATCACCATCTCTTCAAAATCATGCAGTATAAATAATATCGGCAGCATCCAAGCCATAAATTGCATGTTTTCCATTTACATTCCCCCTCTTATGTGCCACAATTGTGACATTTCATAGAGAACAAAGTCAATGAGCCAACGAAAAGTGCTACATTGCCATAAAAAGTGCGACAGGAGAGAGAATATGAAGCAAATGCCCTCAAAAACAGCTCAGCAATCTAAAAGCTGGCTGACGCTATCATTGTTGGAGCTTATGAAGGAAAAAAGCTTTTCAGACATCACCATTACAGAGATAGCGGAAAAAGCGCAGCTTGACAGAAGAACATTTTATCGGCATTTCCATTCAAAAAAAGATATATTAGACCGCTATTTTGAGCAGCTTTGCAGTGAGTATTCCAATTACATTGTTCAGGAAAAACATATTGACATATCCAGTCTTGGACATGCATACTTCAACTTTTGGAGCCGACATGCCGATTTTTTACAAGCCCTTCATCAGAACCATTTGTTTTATTTGATTGTTGAGAAATATAATGAACTTCTACCGGATCTTCATAAAAAATTTAAAGAAGAAACCTTTCATTTTAAAAGCAAAATCGACTTGGAGTACGGGCTTTCATTCAGCGCAGGGGGCTTTTGGAACATCCTTTCAAAATGGTTTGAGAGAGGCCGGAAGGAAACTCCTGAAGAAATGAGTCATATTCTGCAAGGAATAGTAGATTCATTTTTAAACAAGCAAGCTATCGAAAGGTGATCTCATGTTGGTATATGAGTGCTTTAAGCGTTTAGCCTTCTTTCTTAATTTCTGCTTGTGCTTACGGCCAATCTTCGGTACCGTTAATGCAAAGACCCTTGTAATATAGAGAACAGGAGTGAGGCCGTTGTTGAATACGGTGAAGATCAGAGGGGTGGCCATCGGAGAAGGAGCCCCGAAAATTTGCGTGCCGCTCATCGGAAAAACGCATGAACAATTGAAAGAAGAAGCTGCTTTTCTTCTATCGATTAATCCGGATCTTGCCGAATGGCGGGCGGATTTTTTTGAGGATGTCGAAGACGTTGACAAAGTGAAAAAGGTATTGGCTGACATCCGGGAGATCTTAAAGGATATCCCGTTGATATTTACATTTCGCAGCGCGGAGGAAGGCGGCGAAAAAGAAGTCAGTAAGGAATTTTACTTTTCCTTGAATCATGCCGTAGTAAAAACAGGGCTGGCAGATGTGATTGATGTCGAGCTGTTCAATGAAGAGCATCATGTGGAAAAACTGGTTCAATCGGCTCATATGCAGCATGTCTTTGTCATTATATCCAACCACGATTTCGGGAAGACGCCGAGAGCGGAAGAGATCGTTTCCCGTCTCCGAAAAGCCCAGGATCTTGGCGCCGATTTCCCTAAGATCGCGGTGATGCCTGAAACACCGGCAGATGTGCTGGTGTTGCTTGAGGCGACTCATATGATGCATGAGCGGTATGCGAAGCGGCCGATTATCACGATGTCGATGGCCGGAAAAGGCTTGATCAGCCGGCTCGCCGGAGAGGTATTTGGCTCGGCCGTGACGTTCGGCGCAGCGAAAAAAGCATCCGCACCTGGCCAAATTGAGGCGACGGATTTGAAACATATACTTGATGTGCTTCATCGCAATTTATAATAATTGGGTGTGCCGCTATAGTGAAAAAGATTCATATATTTTTCCATCCTTTTCACTTGCCAAATCGGTGTGTTACGATAAAAAATGAATTGAATAGCTTTACTAGGGGTGCCCGACTGCGGGCTGAGAGAGAAACATGTGTTTCTTAACCCTTTGGACCTGATCTGGTTCGTACCAGCGTGGGGAAGTAAAAAGGATTCGGGAGAAGATGGGGAATGGGTATGGTCCGTCTGTCTTCCAGTGATTTTACTGACTGTAAAACCAGGTTCATCATATGAGCCTGGTTTTTTTGTGCTGGTGCTGTTCCGGAGTTTCGTCCTGATCAATTTTTTAGAGGGGAAGGATTTTTACATGAAACAGGAGTCAGTACAGCAAAAAAACATCTCGATTATGTCAAGTTTTTCAGGGAGCCGCAAAGTGTATGTCGAAGGGGCGCGACCTGACATTCAAGTGCCGATGAGAGAAATTTCGCTAAGTCCGACGACGGGTTCATTTGGCGCCGAAGAAAATCAGCCTGTCCGCGTCTACGACACGAGCGGTCCCTATACGGACGCGAATGCAGAGGTTGATATTCTTAAGGGGCTGAAACCTTTGCGGGCGACCTGGATCAGGGAGCGCGGCGATACCGAAGAATATGAAGGCAGAGAAATCAGACCGGAGGATAACGGCTATAAAAGCAAAGAGAAAGCGAGCAACAGCTATCCAGGGTTGAAACGAAAACCGCTGCGCGCGAAAAAAAGTCAAAATGTCACCCAGCTGCATTACGCAAGAAAGGGGATCATTACGCCCGAGATGGAATTTATCGCGATCCGAGAGCATGTATCTCCCGAATTTGTTCGTGATGAAGTGGCAAGCGGACGGGCGATTATTCCGTCAAATATCAACCATCCGGAAAGCGAACCGATGATTATCGGCCGCAACTTCCACGTGAAAATCAATGCCAACATCGGCAATTCCGCTGTCACCTCTTCGATTGAAGAAGAAGTAGAAAAAATGACATGGGCCATCCGCTGGGGCGCCGATACGATGATGGACTTGTCCACAGGTAAAGATATTCATACAACGAGGGAGTGGATCATCCGCAATTGTCCAGTTCCTGTAGGGACTGTGCCAATTTATCAGGCGCTTGAAAAAGTAAACGGCGTCGCGGAAGATCTCACTTGGGAGATTTACCGCGATACATTAATCGAGCAGGCTGAGCAAGGCGTTGATTATTTTACGATTCATGCCGGCGTCCTTCTTCGGTATGTGCCGCTGACGGCAAAGCGCGTCACTGGAATCGTATCCCGCGGCGGGGCAATTATGGCGCAATGGTGTTTGGCTCATCATGAGGAAAGCTTTCTGTACACTCATTTTGAAGAGATTTGCGAGATTATGAAAACATACGATATCGCATTTTCGCTCGGGGACGGCCTTCGGCCCGGCTCGATTGCGGATGCGAATGATGAGGCCCAATTTGCCGAATTGGAGACGCTCGGCGAGCTGACGGAAATCGCCTGGAAGCATGATGTTCAAGTGATGATCGAAGGACCGGGACACGTGCCGATGCATAAAATTAAAGAGAATGTCGACAAGCAGATGGAAATTTGCAAAGAGGCGCCGTTTTACACGCTCGGCCCGCTGACGACCGATATTGCACCGGGCTACGATCATATTACATCGGCAATCGGAGCGGCGATGATCGGCTGGTACGGCACGGCCATGCTTTGCTATGTGACGCCGAAGGAGCATTTGGGACTGCCGAACAAAGACGATGTCCGCGAAGGCGTCATAACATACAAAATCGCGGCCCATGCGGCTGACCTTGCCAAAGGGCACCCCGGCGCGCAAATCCGCGATGACGCGCTTTCCAAGGCGCGCTTTGAATTCCGCTGGCGGGACCAGTTCAATTTGTCGCTCGATCCGGAAAGAGCGCTTGAATACCATGATGAAACCCTTCCGGCGGAAGGCGCCAAAACGGCACACTTTTGTTCAATGTGCGGGCCTAAATTTTGCAGTATGAGAATTTCCCAGGATATTCGCGACTATGCCAAGGAAAACGACCTTGATGAACAAAAGGCTATTCAAAAAGGATTGGAAGAGAAGGCGAAGGAATTTAAAAAAGCAGGCGGCAGCATTTACAGGTAAAAACGGGCAATACTGCAGATGAAAGGGGAACCTTTCATCTGTTTTTTTATAATATGGGGTTGACAGGTCGGAATAATATGAATTAGTATGTTGTTTAATATTTCGGAAAATTTCATCAGCGCTGATCGGTCAACCGAAGGCTCTTATCTCAATTGGGATAAGAGTTTTTTATTTTCAGTTTAGAAAAGAAAGGGGAACAAGATGTCTTTATCAATTCGTGTAAAAGAAAAAGCATTTGGAAACGGCAGCCTTAAAACAAGCGTGCTTCAAGACGTGAAACTGACGGTCGAAAACGGCGAATTTCTGACTGTCATCGGTCCAAGCGGATGCGGGAAAAGCACGCTCTTAAAAATCGCTGCCGGTCTTGACGGGAATTATGAAGGGCGAATCAGCATGAACGGAAGAGAAATCAAGGGCCCGGGGATTCAGCAAGGTTTTATCTTTCAGGAGCATCGGCTTTTTCCATGGCTGACGGTCGAGCAAAATATCGCCGCAGATTTAAGCCTGAAAGAACCGGCGGTGCGAAAAAAAGTCGATGAATTGATTGAAACGGTGCGGCTGAAAGGCGCGGAGAAACAGTATCCACGCGAGCTGTCCGGAGGTATGTCGCAGCGGGTCGCGATTGCCAGGGCTTTGCTCAGGGAGCCTGAGATTTTGCTGCTTGATGAACCCTTCGGCGCCTTGGACGCCTTTACGAGAAAGCATCTCCAGGATGTTCTGACAGACATTTGGCGAGAAAAGAAGATGACGATGATCCTCGTGACGCACGATATTGACGAATCGGTTTATTTAGCCAACCGGGTCGCGATTCTTACCGCAAAGCCGGGGAGAATCCACAAGCTGATTCCGGTCGATCTGCCATTTCCGCGCAGCAGAACATCGCCCGTTTTTCAATCAATCAGACAAAAAGTGCTGAAAGAATTCGAGACAACGGAAACATTCAGCTTTCAGGAAGGTTCAGGGATTTGAGCAGAAAGGAGCGGAAAAACGTGAAAAAATGGCCGTTGTATATGCTGGGCTGCCTGATGCTTCTTGCGGGCTGTTCAGCAGCCCAATCAAGCGGAGGGGGCGGAGATTTAAAAGAGATCAACATCGGAGTGCAGCAAAGCTTAAGCCCGTTGCTCCTTGCGAAAGAAAAAGGCTGGTTTGAAAAAGAGTTCGCAAAAGAAGGGATTAAAGTGAAATGGACAGAGTTTCAAAGCGGTCCGCCGCAGTTTGAAGGTCTTGCCGCAGGTAAACTTGATTTTTCCCAGGTTGGAAATTCACCGGTGATCGCAGGGCAGGCGGCTGGCATTGATTTTAAAGAAATCGGTCTTTCGCAAGACGGTTTAAAGGCGAACGGCATTCTTGTGAAAAAAGGGAGCGGCATCGATGACATAAAAGATTTGAAAGGAAAGAAGGTGGCGGTGGCAAAAGGCAGCAGCGGGTTCGATTTTCTGTATAAAGTGATCGATAAAGCAGGTCTGGAGCCAACAGACGTCAACATCATTCAGCTTCAGCCTGACGAAGCCATGCCGGCATTTGACAGCGGCGCGATTGATGCATGGTCGATTTGGGAGCCGTTTTTGTCCCTTAAAACGATCAAAAGTGATGCGGCAATATTGGTTGACGGGGAACAAATCGACAAGTATTCCCCGGGTTTTACGCTTGTACGAAGCGAATTTGCCGAGAAGTATCCTGATGAGGTGATCCGTTTTCTGAAGGTGTATGACAAGGCCGTGAAATGGCATAAAAACCATAAGAAAGAAGCGGTTGAAGCGTATGCGAAAATTAAAAATCTCGACAAAAAGGTCGTTGAAAACGTGCTGAATAACACCGAACCGTTAAATGAGCCGATCACAGACCGCATTATTGAAACGCAGCAGGAGACTGCCGATTTTCAATTCGAATTAAAAGCGATTAACAAAGAGATTGATGTAAAAGAAGTGGTTGACAATTCATTTATTAAAAAAGCGCTGAAAGGAGGAGATGACAAATGAGGGCTGTTTCATCAAGCACCCCCTCGATCCAGCCGAAAGCAGGCGCAAAACTGAGACCGGCCGCTTTTCGGCTGGCATGGGGGAAGGGAATTGTATTACCTGTGATATTGATTTTATTATGGCAGCTTGTCGGGTCATTTGAGCTCATATCAAAAACCGTGCTTCCGGCTCCTTTAGATATATTGCTTACATTTCGGGATCTCATCGTATCAGGAGAGCTTTTCACTCATTTAGGCATCAGCATTCAGCGCGCCGCGCTCGGCTTTTTCCTGGGAGCCGGACTCGGGCTCCTGCTGGGGCTTGTAATCGGCTTTTCAAAAATCGCCGAGGATTATCTCGATCCCTCTCTGCAAATGCTGAGAACCGTTCCGCATCTCGCCGTCACGCCGCTGTTTATCTTATGGTTCGGTTTCGACGAACTGTCAAAGGTGCTCTTGATCGCGCTCGGCGCCTTCTTCCCGGTATATATCAACACATTTTCAGGAATTAGGGGCGTCGATTCGAAACTGTTCGATGTGGCGAGAGTATTGGAGTTCCATTGGCTGAAGCAGGTGACTAAGCTGATTCTTCCCGCGTCGCTTCCGAACATCCTCTTAGGCATCCGCCTGTCGCTCGGTGTTTCGTGGCTGGGCCTTGTTGTTGCCGAACTGATGGGATCAAGCGCGGGAGTCGGCTATATGATTATGGATGCCAGACAGTTTTCACAAACCGATAAGGTGTTTGTCGGAATTTTGATTTTCGCTGCCGTCGGCAAGCTGACGGATTCATTCGTCAGAATTCTGGAGAAAAAGTGCCTTGGCTGGAGAAACAGCTATCAAGGTAATCAAAAGTAAAGGGGAGATCTTTTTGGACATTTTATGGTTTATTCCTACTCATGGGGACGGACGTTATCTCGGCACAGACACGGGAGGCAGAGCGGCAGATCACACCTATTTTCAGCAGGTAGCGCAAGCGGCTGACCGGCTTGGGTATACAGGGGTTCTTTTGCCGACGGGAAGATCGTGCGAAGATCCGTGGATTACCGCCGCCGCTCTGGCGTCAGTCACGAAAAATCTGAAGTTTTTAGTCGCTGTAAGACCCGGTTTGATGCAGCCGTCGGTTGCGGCGCGGATGGCTTCCACATTCGACCGGCTTGCAGAGGGCAGACTCCTCATCAATGTGGTCGCCGGCGGTGATCCGTATGAATTAGCCGGCGACGGCCTGTTTATCAGCCATGATGAACGGTATGAAGCGACAAATGAGTTTCTCGACATATGGCGGTCGCTTTTAAAAGGCGAGACTGTCAGCTATTCGGGGAAACACTTGAAGACCGAAAACGGCCGCTTACTCTTTCCACCCGCCCAACACCCTCATCCGCCGATCTATTTTGGGGGCTCGTCAAAGGCCGGGCAGGAGACTGCCGCCAAACACGCGGATGTCTATTTAACATGGGGAGAGCCGCCCCATCTCGTTAAAGAAAAAATCCAATCTGTCAAAAGACAGGCTGAAAAAGAAGGGAGGAACGTCCGTTTTGGAATTAGACTGCACGTAATCGTCAGAGAAACGGAACAAGAGGCGTGGCAGGCGGCAAATAGACTGATCAGCCACTTGGATGATGAAACGATTGCCACAGCCCAAAACGCGATGAAACGGACGGATTCATCAGGGCAAAAGAGGATGGTTCAGCTTCATCAGGGAAACAGAACCAATCTTGAGATCAGCCCGAATCTTTGGGCGGGCATCGGACTGGTCAGAGGCGGAGCGGGGACAGCGCTCGTCGGTGATCCGGAAACGGTGGCCTGCCGGATAAAAGAATATGCTGATCTCGGCATCGAATCCTTTATCTTCTCAGGTTATCCTCATCTTGAAGAAGCGTACCATTTTGCCGAAAAGGTCTTTCCTCTCCTTCCGTTTCGCCCGAAACTTCAAAGAAAAGCGTCTGGCGAAGTCATCGGAAATGACCATTTTCCGACGAGGCAAAAGGAAAAAACGATTTAAATAAAAAAACTCCAGACATTCTGGAGTTTTTTATCTGTTTTTATAAAATGAAAACATATACGAAAGATGCTGAATAATGATCAGCACAAAGATGACGATGATCGGGAAATACGGGATCCTGGCTTGGAAAAACGGGTAAAAGATCAATAGAAGCGCTGCGACTGGCATCGCCACATACAGCACGATATAAGATGTTCTGCATGCTTTTGCGGTAATCATCTGTTCTCTTTCATCCTGTTCTTTAAATTCGTCAGGGACGAGCATAAAGCGCTGCTTGCGTGAACCGCTTTTTTTCTCCAAGTATGTGTAAATCGAAAGCACGAGCCCAAAGAGAAGGATGGGAATCAGGTTAAAAACAAAATGGAGCTCTGAAGCGTTTGTTTTCAAGCTTTTGGCGATTTGTTCCGATGTGTGAAAAAAGGTTATAAACGTCCAGCATGCGAGTCCGAACAGAAGGATGTGAAAGAAAGTCCGTGTGATCATATTCATTCGTGTTTGCCTCCCTCTAACCAAAATACGTCTTCCATTTTTAATTGAAATTCCTCGCAAATTTTCAAAGCCAAAAGAAGCGACGGGATGTAATTGCCTTTTTCAATGGCCGCAACTGTCTGCCTTGTAACTCCGATCGCGTTTGCAAGGGCTTCCTGTGAATACCCGTACCTTGCTCTCAATTCTCTAACCCTGTTGTTCATCCTACCACCTGCAATTCTTCGTTTATATAGTATATTTGACATATTGTTAAATGGGTTTGACATAATGTTAACTTGATTTTACAATGTAATCAATATCTTTTGATCTAGGATCGGCAGGTTATTAACTGTAACATTTAAATTTATACATAAAATTAACAGAAATGGAATAGAGAAAATAGAATTATCTCACTTTTTTAAAAAAGGGACTTTGAGGGTATTTTGGGGTTCGGATTTCAGGAGAAGGAGGGGCTTATTAGCTGGTTCTTTTTCCTTAACATCCTTGAAAGACACGAGATTTATAAAAAGAAAAAATGAGAGAGAAAGAAGGAGGAGAAATAAGACAAAAAGATTATAAAGACATCATAAAGTGGAAACGGGGCTTTCATCTTCTCTTCCAAGCCGAAAAGCGTGGGCCATTAGATTGAAAAACCGCGAGATCCTTAAATAAATAGTTGGAACGTAGTGTTTATGAAATAGGAAATTTCATAGATTTCAGTATGATTTTGGATATGTTACTCTTTGGTTACTTGATAGAAAGGAGGGGGAAAAATGACATACGCAGCACCTCAGGTTGACTATTCTGTCAATCCGTCGATCGAAGATCAGGCTTGGTTCTTGGTGTTTGTTGCAGTGCTTTTGGCACTTGGCGCAACTGTTGTTCTTGGCGCCGCTGTATGGTGTGTAGTTAACGGAAACGGCAGCTTCACAGGATCCGTCCAATGGGTCAGCGGTTTGAAAGTCAACATTGAATGTAGGAAATAGCCATACTTAAAGTATCTGTTCACAACAAGAGACATATTTGATGAGGCTTAACCGTCTGTGGGGGGCGGTTAAGTCTTCCTGACATTAATCATACCCTGGAGGCATTATGTTTATTATAGATAACCTATCTAAAACATATAAAAACAATGTGACTGCCGTTAGCGGGTTTCATATAAAGATTGAAAAAAACCAGATTGTCGCGATAGCGGGTCCGAACGGTTCAGGAAAGACGTCGATTATTAATTCCATTTTAGGAATCATTACGCCTAGTGAAGGAACCATTCTTTTGGATGACCTGCAGAACACGACGGCGGAATTCAAGCAAAAGCTGGCGTATGTTCCCGATGAACTGCTTTTGCCGGATGCCCTTTCAGCTGCCGAATATTTGGATTTTGTTTCTTCTATGTATAATTGTACATCAAATGAAAAGCGGAGACAATTAATTGAGCTTTTCGATATGAAAGAGGCTTTGCAGGAGCCGATTGAAACGTACTCACACGGAATGAAAAAAAAGACGCAGCTGATCGCTGCTTTTATGCTGGAGAGCGAATTTGTCATCATGGATGAGCCGTTTCGCGGGCTTGATATTGAAGCGGTCATCAATACGAAAAAGCTGATGAAGCGCTATGCGGCCACACAAGGATCGATACTGCTTGCGACTCATGACATGCTTTCTGCGGAAGAATTGTGCGATAAGATTGCGATTATTTCCAAAGGCGTCAAGATGGATGAAGGAAAAGTCAAAGAATTAAAGGTTAAATACAGCTGTAATTCGCTTGAAGAAGTGTTCTTGAAAGCTTCGATGCTGAGTGATAGGGGTGCGCATTTTGATCAAATCATTCGAAATTTCTAAAATGATGCTGAAAATGTGGCAGAAGGAAATGGGCAAGCTCTTAAATACCGGCACCAAAAAAATGATCGCCGCCCTTTTTTTAATTTTGGCGGTTGCGATGGGGAGCATCATTGGCTACAGCTTTACGGGGATGTTTTTAAGCGCTTTTCTGAATGGAGAAATTCGCTCACTCGGGTTGTTCGTGATTTCAATGTTCATGAACGTCTCGATTTTTACGTTTGTTTTCTTCATTTTATTTAAAGTAAGGACGCCTGAACAGAACAGCTTCTCCATGCAGCTGAGCTGGTTCCCGCTGACGGCTTTCGAGAGGAGTCTCGGATATTTTATTCCGTTTGCCGGCGCGGTTTCATTCCTTGTCCTGTTTATCATGTCTATTCTGCTGATTCCGAATTTTGTCGCCAGCGGTGTAGGCTTTTGGTTTGCTTTTACGTTTTTTGCCCTGCTTTTTGTGCAGATCATTTTTTTCTTTTCGCTTCTCAACCTTGTTTATAACCTGGTGTATATGGTGATCTTGAAATTCGGTTTTCCGCTGCAAAAATTTTTTTCAATGTTTGTTCTTGTCGTATTAGCTGTTATTTACGGATTCACCTCTTTTGATCTGGGGAAGATTCAGAACGCTTATTCAACCTTTGATTATAATCTGACGTATTTTGCAGCGCCGCTGTTTCTCGTGCTGAACGGTCAGCCGGCAGGCGCCGGAATCATACTGGTGGTGCTGATCTTGGCAGCCGCAGTAACTGCTTCGTTTATGTCGCTGAATGTTGTGCCGATCCTCACTGAAAAAAAATCATCCAAACTGTTTTCATTTATTAAAATCCCGTCGTCAAAACCGCTGTCTTTGGCGGTGAAAGAAATAAAATCACAGGCCAGAAATGAAGAAAATATTTTAAACTTCATTTTTTTACTTTTGGCTCTATGCTTTTTAAAATACAAATTTCAGTTCGGATTTACCGGGGAGAGCTATTTGGTGCTTGGAGGCGTGACGGGCATCATCGCCTTCAATTCATATGGGAATGATCTGCGGATGATGCAGGTGTACAAGGCGATGCACTTGAAAATAACAACGGTTTTGTGGTCAAAGTATCTCGGGCTGTGTGTGCTTGGCCTCATTCAACTCTGCTTGTTTTCCGTGTTGACGTGGACTTTTCCTGAGAGCTTTGCGGTCTTTGTAAAGACGATTGCCGTGCTATTAAACGCAATTGCGATGTTCTATTTAGCGGGCATTATTTTTCCGCTTGACCGCAACAACCCTTATATGGGGATCTTCTCTTTCGGAATGCTCCTCATCTTTATGATTCCGCTGTTTTTCATCGTGAATTATGCGGTCGATAAAGTCACGGGCGAAGCGCTGCTGTTTCTCATACCGTGTCTCGAATTACTGCTGATCCTGCTGTTATACGGAGGGTTTAAATGGAGGTACCATTATGATCATTAGGATGTTGAAAGCATTGGTCGGAATCAAAAAAATTCCCTATTTTCCAGAGCATGTGAAGCTGGATCGGAAGCATATTTCAGATCGTGATCTCGATGCGGATTTTCCCATCAACCCGACAGCCTATCAAATGCTGAAAGAAGTCGACGGAAAAAAAGACGAACTGGAGATAGCCGGGGATCTGGCCGGCGTCTTTCGCGTCAGTGAAGAGGTGTTGCTAAAGGATTTGCACCAATTGCTGACAGGGCTCAACCGCAACTATTTAATCAATTGGAAGTACGGTGAACGCCCGTCTTTCCTCGGTTTTCTCTATCAGTTTTTCGGCCAGTACCATATTCGCTACAAGGAAAGGTTTTCAAGCGATTCTGATTCATTTCTGTTTTTGTACATGAAATTTCTTCATGTGATTTCTAAGAAAATTATTGTTTTCTGGCTCGTCTTTTTGATGCTGTCGCTTTCGGCTTACATTTTCGTTCCGGACGGTTCAATCATCAGCATTGCCGCTTATTTTTCCGTCATCTATTTCGGGTTGATCACCGGCACAGCGCTTCATGAAGTGGTGCACGGCATCGCGCACCGGAAATTTGTCGGAAAAAACGGGCCTCAAGGGTTTTTAGCGGCTGATATGATGTCCGTCAAATTTATCAGGCCTGTCATATCGCCGTATGATAAAAAGTCGATTTGGATTACGGCGTTGGGGCCGCTTATACCAGGGGCGCTCGGAATAGCCGGCGTGCTGTTTACGATCTTTTTTCTTCAGGAAAACGCGGTCTCGGTCGGCATGCTTCTGTTCTTTTCCACTTATGCTCTGCATATGATGTATCTGCTTCCGTTTATGGGTGACGGAAAGTCGATTATGAAACAGCTGATGATCAGAGGAATTGGAGGTAAATCATCATGAATACAAACTCTTTAAAGCAGGGACTAATCTTTGCCAGTTTCTCAAGCTTTCTCGCATTTCCGATGCTTGCGGCTGCGCTTTTGTTTTATCATCTTTTTTCAAATCAAACGAGCAACGATATCCTGTTTAACAGTTTGTCGTTTGTCATGGAGAGCGAATCGGCTTTTTCATTCCAGGTGAAGCCCAACTTTTTCTTCATTATGATCGGGCTGTTTATCGGCATTTTTATTATAACGGCCGCGATTTCATCAATTTATCAGAAAAAAAAGGGTGAATCTTAAAAGAGCTTGCTACTTGAGGCAGGCTTTTTTTATTTGCATCGGAAGACGGGTTGTGATAAATTTAAATCGTAATCATTACGCTTTATTGAGAAGGAGGATACTCAGAGTGGCCAAGAAATCAAAAATTGCTAAAGAAAAAAAGCGCCAAAAGCTTGTTGAACAATATGCGGAACTCAGAAAAGAACTAAAAGAAAAAGGCGATTACAGAGCTTTGAGCAAGCTTCCGCGCGACTCGGCGCCATCAAGGCTGCATAACCGCTGCGAAGTGACCGGAAGGCCGAGAGGATATATGAGAAAGTTTAAAATGTCGCGGATCGCGTTCAGAGAGTTAGCATATAAAGGCCAGGTACCAGGTGTGAAGAAATCCAGCTGGTAATCTGTCAATGTCCGGAAAAAAGCTGCCGATGTTCATATCGGCGGCTTTTTTTCGACAAATTTTTAATATACCCTTGACGAAATTTTAATAAACGTGTAACATAATAAAAGTCAAAACGATGATGTTGTTTTTAGAGATCATATGCGGGTGTAGTTTAGTGGTAAAACCTCAGCCTTCCAAGCTGATGTCGTGGGTTCGATTCCCATCACCCGCTCCATACATACTGTTTATAACGCAGTGTTTCGTTTCTCAGATTAAACGAAGCATTGCGTTTTTTCATGTATGAAATCATCGTAAAAAACCTGCTCTCTTTAAGAACAGGTTTTTAAGGAAAGACGGTTGAGATATGTTCGCCGCCGTGAATTTGTTCGAACATTTTTGTTAAAGACTCGAGCAGGCGGCGGGATTCTTCTATAGATAATGAGGGCCTGAAAAAGACGAGCTGCAAGGCATCTTTTGTATCCGTTCCTGCATGATGAAGGCTGAGGTTTCCGGTGATCGTGCCGAATGCTCCAGCATCATCGGAGAACGTGATGATCTCGCCAGGACTTCAGGGTTCGATTTTGATCGGACCGTTTAATTTCCGGGCATCATATATATGAACCGGTATCAAATATTTGAGGGAGAAAAAACGGCTCAGATCAATCGCTGAATTTTCCGGCTCAACAAAGCGTTGTTCTTTGATATCTTTCAGCATCCGTTCGAGTCCGCTTTCCCGTCCTGAATAAGACGGGTTCAGCTCACGGAAGGCATCATGCCATTCTTTAACGGCCGATTCATCTTCGGGACTGCGATCGGCATAGTCAAAAAACAGCGATTCCTGAAAAAGGCGGAGCCGGCCTTTGAGCATTTGCGGGGAGCCGGTGATCTCAATATCTTGATATAACACAGCGCCAACCTTAAATGAAGGAATGCGGTTTAAAATAGCAGGCGCGATTTGCAAACGAAGTTCCAATTTAAATTCATCTCCCGTGTCATGGTACACTCTATTATACAGAGAGCGAAAACGAAAACAAAGAAAGGAGGCTCTGCACGATGGATGTGAAAAAACTGAAACAGGATGTCATCGAATTCGCACAGGAAATCGGCATCGATAAAATCCGGTTCGCCAGTGCAGATACTTTTGAAACATTAAAAGAACGATTGATTGAGAACCGGACCCTCGGCTATGAATCAGGCTTTGAAGAACCCGATCTTGAAAAGCGGACGAACCCGGATCTGCTTTTGCCGAAGGCGAAATCGATCATCGCCATCGCCCTTGCTTACCCTTCAAAAATGAAAGATGCGCCGAGAAGCAAGAAAGGCGAACGGAGGGGCATCTTTTGCAGAGCTTCCTGGGGAAAGGATTATCATCATGTTCTGCGGGAAAAGCTTGATCAGTTGGAAGAATTTTTGAAAGCGCAGCGCAGCGATGTCAGAACGAAATCGATGGTTGACACCGGTGAACTGTCGGACAGAGCTGTCGCAGAGCGCGCGGGCATCGGCTGGAGCGGAAAGAACTGCATGATCATTACGCCTGAATTCGGGTCTTACGTTTACTTGGCGGAAATGATTACGAATATTCCGTTCGAGCCTGATGAGAGAATCGAAGATCAATGCGGCTCATGCAACAAATGTATCGAGGCATGCCCGACCGGTGCGCTCGTCAACCCCGGGCAGCTCAACTCCCAGCGCTGCATCGCTTTTCAGACGCAGACAAAAGGTTTTCTGCCCGACGAGTTCCGTACGAAAATCGGGAATAGGATCTACGGCTGTGATACGTGCCAGATGGTATGCCCGAAAAATAAAGGGGTCGATTTTCATCTGCATCCTGAAATGGAGCCGGACCCTGAGATTGCCAAGCCGCTTTTAAAACCGCTTCTGACGATGTCGAATCGCGAATTTAAAGAAAAGTTCGGCCACGTGGCCGGCTCATGGAGAGGCAAAAAGCCGATTCAGAGAAATGCGATTATCGCACTTGCCCATTTTAAAGAAACGGACGCTCTCCCTGAACTGATTGAGCTGATGCACAAAGATCCGCGACCGGTCATCAGGGGAACCGCCGCATGGGCGGTCGGAAAGATCGGCGGAGCAGATGTGATGGGTGAATTGGAGCGCGCGCTCGCGCACGAGCAGGATGAAGAAGCAAAAGCTGAAATCCAAAAAGGCATCGCTCTTTTAAAAGAAACGAGTGCGACTAATTAAGGGCTGTCCTGACATATGTTTAATGATGAGAAATGAATTAACAAACATATGGTGGTGTAGCCCTTGAAACAGATCATCGAGCAGCTCCTGAAAGCCAGACTTCATTACTTAATCAACGGAAAAGATGAAACAAACTGGCGGGATGCCGGGGGTTTTGAAATCATTGAACGGAAGCGGAGGCTTTTTCAAAAACGCGGCGTGCAGATCGTGAAGGCCAATATAAAAGCAGCTGTAAAAGAGCACTGGCTTGATGAAGACGGCGCGTCGCATGTGAACTATCAAACCCATACCGCATACTTGTGCAAAGACGGGGATGATATGTATATGGAAGAACATATTGAAGACAGAAGCGCCATTTTGTATGATCAGATGGTCATCAAAGACTCCAAGGCCCCGCGTCCGGCCGCACAGTCTTATCCTGAGCCTGAAAGCGGCGATGATGAGATGCGCGAATTGCTGGGAAGGGCGTTCCGCTATGACCGGCTGGCCGCGGTGCGCTATGCGGAAACGTATTGGAATAAACGAAATCCCGCTTACAAAAACTTTGAAGACAATTGCACAAACTTTATTTCCCAGTGCATAAGGGCCGGAGATGCGCCGATGCGCGGCTATCCGAACAGAGGCAAAGGCTGGTGGATGCAAAACCATTCCTGGAGTTACAGCTGGACTGTCGCTCATTCGCTCAGAACCTTTTTGAAGCAGTCAAAAGCCGGCCTCCGAGCGGTTCAAAAGCGGGCCGCGAAAGAGCTGATCGAAGGCGATGTCATTTGCTATGATTTTAACGGAGACGGAAGATTTGACCACGTGGCTCTTGTGACGGCAAAGGATAAAAGCAATATGCCGCTGGTGAACGCGCAAACGCACGACTGCCGGATGAGGTACTGGTCTTACGAGGATTCGCCTGCTTATACTTCATCGATTCGATATGCGTTTTTTCATATATCAGATGATACGACAAAATCGTAATGAGTGGTATAATAAACAGCGGATCAGAAAAACAGAGGTGAATACTTTTGGCATTGCATGTCGTACTATATCAACCAGAAATTCCTGCAAACACAGGAAATATCGCACGGACTTGTGCAGCAACAGATACAACGCTTCATTTAATCAGACCGCTCGGCTTTTCAACCGACGATAAAATGCTCAAGCGGGCAGGTCTTGATTATTGGGAATTCGTCAATGTCGTCTACCACGACTCATTGGACGAATTGTTTAATGCCCATCCTGACGGCCGTTTTTTCTTCATTACAAAATTCGGTCAAAAACCGCACACTTCATTTGATTATTCAGATCAAAACGAAGATCACTTCTTTGTCTTCGGAAGAGAGACGAACGGCTTGCCGAAAGAGCTGATCGAACAAAACATGGATCGCTGTCTGCGCCTGCCGATGACAGAGCATGTCAGATCACTGAACTTATCAAATACTGCAGCAATCCTCGTGTACGAGGCGCTTCGCCAGCAGAATTACAGAGATTTGACTTAAGCTTTATCAGGAAAAGAGCCCTTTTTAACAGAGGGTTCTTTTTTTACTTTCTAATGTAACAGTGTTATGTTACAATGTGTGTAAAGGAGCTGAAACAGATGGTTCAGGATGATTTAATTTCAAAAAAAGAGCTGCTGGATTTGACTTCGATCTCATACGGGCAGCTCTATAGATGGAAACGGAAAAATTTAATACCGGAAGAGTGGTTTATCCGGAAATCGACGTTCACCGGACAAGAAACGTTTTTTCCGAAGGAAGACATTTTAAAAAGAATCGAAACCATTCAAAGCATGAAAGAAAATCTTTCCCTTGATGAAATGGCGGAAATGTTCTCGCCCGGTCTGACCGAACTAAACGCGAGCCGCGGGGAACTGCTTGAAAAAGGCATCGTTTCACAAGCGGTCATGACGTTTTTTGAAGAATGCACCGGAAAGCGCGATGATCCATTTCATCTGACAGAAGCGCTTGCGGCTTATGTGCTGGAAGGCCTGCTCCAATCCGGCGACATCAGCCTGGATGAAGGAAAAATGGTGCTGGATGTCATCATGTCGCACGAGGCGGAGAACAAAGGGAGGCTGATTGTGCTTCGGAAGCTCGGCATTGCAACATGTCTGATCACCGAGGGCAGCATCGTGTTGGAAAAAGGAGTCAAGGTCGCCGCTGACATCAATCTGGCAGCGAGCAGCGAAGAATTGAAAACAAAATTCATGTAAATGGAGGATCAAAAGATGGAGAATTTATTGATAAACGGATTTGGCAGTTCAGGCGGAGGCACGTATCAAACGGTTGAATTAAACGGCAAAGGAACGATTAACGGCGATATTGACTGCGAAAGGTTCAGCTGCAGCGGCACCGGGACTGTAAACGGAGACGTGAAAGCGGGTGAGCTGAGAATCAGCGGCCACGCCAAACTAAACGGCGCAATCGCAGCTTCCAAGGTCAGAATCGACGGTTCTGCAAAGGTGGATGGCGATGTTGAAGCAGTACAGCTTAAAGTCTTAGGCTATGCCGGCATTAGCGGACATGTGAAAGGCGACGAAGCAATCGTTCGCGGAAAAACGTCAATCGGCAAAGACTGCGAAGTGGAACATTTTACTGCGGAAGGCTATTTTACAATCGACGGGCTTTTAAACGCGGAACAAATTGAGATTAAGGTTCACGGCGGTGAAAGTAAAGTGAAAGAAATCGGGTGCCGGCGGATCGTCTGCACTGCACATCAATCGAAGCTGTTCTCGTTTTTAACGCCGCTTATTTCTCCTCCGAGACTGTCTGCCGAGCTGATTGAAGGGGATCAAATTGAACTCGCCAATACGGCCGCGAAAGTTGTCCGGGGCAATTCGGTTATCATCGGCGAAAATTGCGATATCGGCCTGATTGAGTATAAGGAAGATATCCGGGTGGCGGAAACGGCAAAAGTCGGAGAGAAGAGGAAAATATAGCGGAGGGATAGGACATGAAGAAACACGACTTGAAAATACACGGCTCCGGAAATGCCGGAGGCGGATCATTCCATCATGTTCTCATCAGAGGTGAAGGAACGATCACAGGAAACATTGAATGTGAAAAATTCAGTACACACGGCACAAGCGAATTGTCAGGCGATGCGACAATCAAAAGCTTTAGTGTACACGGGGAAACAGAGATCCGGGGGAGGCTGAAAGCTGACAAAGCCAGAGTGTACGGGACGGCGGATGTTTCTGAGGATGCCGACATCAGCGATGCAGCCGTAAAAGGCATTATCAATATCGGGGGTAATATGGCGGCTGAAACGTGCGATGTCAAAGGCGCACTGAACGTAAGAGGCGATTGTGAGGCAGAGGATTTTACACTGACGGGCAGCTTGGACGTAAAGGGTCTGCTGAACGCCGGCGCGATTGACATCGGCTTAAAGTTCGGAAACAGTTCGATTGGCGATATCGGCGGCACGCATATTAAGATTGTCAAAAAACGCGGGCTCTTGTTTAATAGAAACGGAGGTTTTCTCTCAGCAGGGACAATCGAAGGAGATGATATTTACCTGGAAAACACGGAGGCCCGCATGGTCAGGGGAAACCGCGTGCATATAGGGCCCGGATGCAAGATTGAGAAAGTTGAATACAAAAGCAGCTGCCGGGTATCTCCTAAGTCTGAAGTAAATGAAGATCAACAGGAATAAAACAGTGTTATGTTACGAAAAAAGGATGGCTTCAAAAGTGAGCCATCCTTTTTCCTTTGAATTTTATTTGCCGGGTTTGCTTTCGTATCCGGCAGTAAAAATGGATACGAGGAACGCGAGGATGACCCCCATCATGATCAACGTTCTCATTAAAATCCCTCCTCATCCTTATTCCCTTGTTGTCATCTGCACCGATGCCATCAGCCGTACCGCAGGAGCACTTGCGGACGGAACTTTTCTGCTCTTATTATGAATGGTTTGCTCCATCCTTGTCAATTCGAGGAAAGTACATTTCATTTTTTATATGAAAAGCATCTAAAGGGACATCTCCGCATAGATTGAATGTAACAGTGATTCACTTGGCACCTTGCATTTATCATCATATAGGAGGTTCTTATGGATATATTAAAAAAGATTGAACAGTATAGAGAGGAAGAGCAGCGTCTGAAATGGGAAGGAACCTTCGCTGAATATTTAGAAATCGTAAAGGAAAATCCGACTGTCGCGCAATCTGCTCATTCCCGCGTTTACAATATGATTAAAGACAGCGGCATTGAAGAGAAAGACGGGAAAAAAGTATACAGCTTCTTTGACAAAGAGCTGTTTGGTCTTGAAGAGCCTTTGGAACGCCTAGTTGAAGAATACTTTCATCCGGCCGCGAAGCGCCTTGATGTCAGAAAAAGAATCCTGCTTTTGATGGGGCCTGTCAGCGGGGGAAAGTCGACTTTGGTCACCATGCTGAAAAGGGGGCTTGAAGCATACTCTCTTACAGATGAAGGGGCTGTCTACGCCATTCAGGGCTGTCCAATGCACGAAGATCCGCTTCATCTAATTCCTCAGCATCTGCGGGACGATTTTTACAATGAATACGGCATTCGTATTCAAGGCAACCTGTCCCCTTTGAACATGATGAGGCTGGAACAGGAATACGGCGGAAGAATAGAAGACGTGAAGGTTGAAAGAATCTTTTTTTCAGAGGATAAACGGACGGGGATCGGCACGTTCAGTCCGTCGGACCCTAAATCGCAGGATATCGCTGATCTGACGGGAAGCATTGATTTTTCGACGATTGCCGAATACGGATCGGAATCCGATCCGCGCGCATACCGGTTCGACGGAGAATTAAACAAAGCGAACAGAGGAATGATGGAATTTCAGGAGATGCTGAAATGCGATGAAAAATTCCTCTGGCATCTTTTATCGCTTACACAGGAAGGGAATTTCAAGGCGGGCCGGTTCGCGCTCATCTCAGCGGATGAATTGATCGTAGCCCACACGAATGAAACCGAATACCGTTCATTTATATCCAATAAGAAAAACGAAGCGCTCCATTCGCGGATTATCGTCATGCCGATTCCATATAATTTAAAAGTATCAGAAGAAGAAAGAATTTATGAAAAAATGATCGCTGAAAGCGATGTGTCTGATGTTCATATTGCGCCGCACACGCTAAAAGTGGCTGCGATGTTTTCGATTTTGACGAGGCTGAAAGAGCCGAAGCGGTCAGACATTGATCTTGTCAAAAAAATGAGGCTGTATGACGGAGAGAGTGTTGAAGGCTACAATTCTGTCGATGTCGAGGATTTGAAAAAAGAATACACTGACGAAGGAATGAGCGGAATCGATCCGCGCTATGTCATCAACCGGATCTCGTCGACGATCATCCGCAAAAACATGGAATCGATCAATGCGCTTGATGTCCTCCGTTCTTTAAAAGAAGGGCTTAGCCAGCATCCATCGATTCCGGCAGAAGACCGCGAGCGTTATTTGAACTTTATTTCCGCCGCCAGAAAAGAATACGACGAAATGGCGAAGAAAGAAGTCCAAAAAGCGTTTGTGTACTCTTATGAGGAATCTGCGAAAACGCTGATGGACAATTATCTTGATAATGTGGAAGCGTACTGCAATAAAATTAAGCTTCGCGATCCGCTGACGGGAGAAGAAATGAATCCGGATGAAAAGCTAATGAGGTCAATAGAAGAACAAATCGGCATTTCCGAAAATGCGAAAAAGGCATTCCGCGAAGAAATTCTCATTCGCATTTCTGCCTATGCAAGAAAAGGGAAACGGTTTGACTATAATTCGCATGAGCGGCTCAGAGAAGCCATTCAGAAAAAGCTGTTCGCAGACTTGAAAGATGTCGTCAAAATCACGACATCGACAAAAACGCCGGACGAACAGCAGCTCAAGAAAATCAACGAGGTCGTCGCCCGTCTCATTGATGAGCACGGCTACAACTCGACTAGCGCAAACGAACTCTTAAAATATGTAGGAAGCTTATTAAACCGGTAACTTGAAGACCCGTCCGGAGAAGGGCGGGTCCTTTTGTCCCATTTTCAAAATTGTTTGTCAAAAGTTATTTGCACCTGCATAAGATAACAATAAACATTTTAGACTTGCATCCGCAGGGCTATAAACCGAAGCCATTTAAGGGGATTATCAATAAGGAGGGGAATTCATGTCCCATAAAGACAATGGCCATTTTATTATTTCTCAGGAAGACTGGTCCCTCCACCGAAAAGGGTATGATGACCAACAGCGTCACCAGAAAAAGGTGCAGGACGCGATCAAAAACAATCTGCCTGACCTGATTACGGAAGAAAGCATTATTATGTCCAACGGCAAAGATGTTGTCAAAATTCCGATTCGATCGTTAGATGAGTATAAAATCCGCTATAACTATGATAAAAATAAACATGCCGGCCAAGGAGACGGCGACAGCGAGGTAGGAGATATCGTCGCAAGGGACGGTTCGGATAAACGGGGCGCCGGCAAAGGCCAGGGAGCGGGCGATCAGGCCGGTGAAGATTATTATGAAGCGGAAGTTTCGTTAATCGATTTGGAAGAGGCGCTCTTCAGCGAAATGGAACTGCCGAATTTGGAACAAAAAGAACGGGATGATATCGTTGTCGAAGATATTGAGTTCAACGATATCCGCAAAACGGGTTTGACCGGTAATATCGATAAGAAAAGAACGATGCTCAGCGCTTTTAAGCGAAATGCAATGACGGGAAAACCTTCATTTTATCCGATCTACCCCGAAGACTTAAAATTTAAAACGTGGAATGACTCCGTAAAGCCGGAATCAAAAGCCGTTGTGCTCGCAATGATGGATACGAGCGGATCGATGGGCGTTTGGGAAAAATATATGGCGCGAAGCTTTTTCTTTTGGATGACACGTTTTTTACGGACAAAGTATGAAACGGTCGATATTGAGTTTATCGCCCATCACACTGAAGCCAAAGTGGTATCAGAAGAAGATTTCTTTTCGAAAGGGGAAAGCGGGGGCACGATTTGCTCATCTGTATACCGCAAATCCCTCGAACTGATTGAAGACAAATACCATCCGACACGCTATAACATTTATCCGTTTCATTTTTCGGACGGCGATAATTTGACATCCGACAATGCGCGTTGCGTTAAGCTTGTCGGAGAGATTATGGAGAAAGCGAATATCTTTTGCTATGGCGAAGTCAACCAGTACAACAGACATTCAACGTTAATGTCAGCCTACAAAAATATTAAAAACGAAAAATTCAAGTATTATGTGCTGAAACAGAAAGCCGATGTTTTTCAGGCTCTGAAGAGCTTCTTCAGCAATGAAGAACGGCATCAATATACATGAAAAAACGCGATTGAAACCTCCGGCAGCGGAGGTTTTTTGTTTGGAAAATATTTAAATCAAAATTTTAAGTGCAAGGTTATTGACATTCTTTATTACTTTAACTAATATTTAATCTTGTTAACTATTTATTTTGTTGTGCAGAGGTAAAAACAAATTTACCGCTTCCGATCTTTCTTGCTCAGTTTTGAACAACTTTTTCAGTACACGTCCCGCAAGTTGCTGGGCAGGAAATAGGAAAACGCAAAACCGCGGAAGCCGATCAAACCGGCTTCATCCAAAATATAAGGATATGAAAGGAGAAATAAACATGAGCAAAGGACGTTTAATTGCGACGAACATTATCGGACTCATCATCGTGCTTGCCATCTTAGCAGGAGGTGCGTATTTCTATTATGACAGCATCAGCTATGTGAAAACCGACGAAGCACACGTGACAGGCGAGATGGCCGACATTACGGCGCCTGCATCAGGGAAGCTCTCAGATTGGGATTTGAAAGAAGGATCAAAAGTTTCAAAAGACGAAAAAGCAGCGAAAATCAAAGGGGAACAAACGGTTGACGTGAAGTCGATCATGGACGGAACGATTGTCAAAAACGAAGCGAAAGAAGGCCAGATCGTACAAGCCGGTCAAACGCTTGCGAAAACCATCGACATGGATCATCTGTACATTACAGCTAACATTGAAGAAAACGACCTGAAAGACATCGAAAAAGGGGACAAAGTCGATATCGTCGTTGACGGTGATTCAGGCACTACATTTGAAGGAAATGTCGAAGAAATCGGCTATGCGACAAACTCAACATTTGACTTGCTTTCTCAAAGCAATTCAAGCGGAAACTACACGAAAGTGACGCAGAAAGTACCTGTGAAAATTTCAATTAAAAACCCGTCTGACAAAGTGCTGCCGGGAATGAACGCATCCGTGAAAATTTCAAAATAACCGGGGGAAATAAAAACGAGCGAAAGGAGGATGTCATAAGTGGCTTCTCAGAAAAAAGGAAATATGTCACTGCTCATCATTTTAATGGGCGGCTTGTTTCTGGCCATTTTAAACCAAACGCTACTGAATGTGGCGATGCCTCATCTCATGACAGAGTTCAATGTGAGCGCCACAACGATTCAATGGCTGACAACCGGATATATGCTTGTCAACGGCGTTTTGATTCCTTTATCAGCCTTCCTGATTATGCGGTTCGGCGGACGGAGCTTGTTTTTAACGGCGATGCTGCTGTTTACGGTCGGAACGCTGATATGCGGAATTGCGCCTAACTTCTCGACGATGTTAACCGGACGCCTCATTCAGGCAGTCGGCGGAGGCATACTTCAGCCTTTGGTCATGACCACGATTCTCTTTATCTTTCCTCCGGAAAGCCGCGGGAAAGGAATGGGAATCTTCGGGCTTGCGATGATGTTTGCTCCTGCTGTCGGTCCGACGCTATCCGGCTGGGTCATTGAAAACTACAGCTGGCGGATCATGTTTTACGGCCTTGTGCCGGTTGGTTTGATCGTCATCATTTTCGGTTTTTTCCTATTTAAAAATATGACGGAACCTAAAAAAATCAAATTGGACACAGCAGGCGCGATTCTTTCAATTGTCGGATTTGCGGCGTTGCTGTATGGTGTGAGCGAAGCCGGCTCAGACGGCTGGGATGATCCGCTCGTACTTTCCACAGTTGTGATCGGTGTGATCGGCATTGCCGCTTTTATCATCCAGCAGTTGAAATCGAAAGAGCCGATGCTTGACTTCAGAGTGTTCAAATACGATATGTTTTCACTGTCAAGCGTGATCAACGCCATCATTACAGTTGCTTTGTATGCAGGAATGTTCCTGATTCCGATTTATTTGCAAAACCTGGTCGGCTTTACAGCGCTTCAATCGGGGCTTCTGATGCTGCCGGGCGCACTCGTCATGCTTGTGATGTCGCCGATCTCAGGAATTTTATTTGATAAAGTCGGCCCAAGGCCGCTAGCGATTGTCGGATTATTGATCACTGTTGTGACGACCTACGAATTTACGACGCTTACGATCGATACACCGTATATGCACATCGTGTTGATCTATGCGATTCGGGCGTTTGGGATGTCCATGTTGATGATGCCGATCATGACTGCCGGCATGAACCAGCTTCCGCAGCATTTAAACAGCCACGGAACGGCGATGTCGAATACGCTTCGCCAAATCAGCGGTTCGATCGGAACGAGCTTGATCACGACGATTTATACAAATCGCACGACATTCCACTATGCATCAATGGCCGATCAGACAAATACGGCTGATCCGTCATTTATGAGCACATTGCAGTCAACCATTCAGTCAACAGCGCAATCGATGCATATATCTCTTGAACAAGCACAACAATATGTCGTGAAATATTTGACCGGACAGGCTCAGCTCAACTCGAATGTCATGGGCATCAATGACGCATTTATGTGGGCGGCCGGGTTCTGTGTCATCGGCCTCGTTCTCAGCCTGTTTTTGAGGGATGTCAGAAAAGACAAGCTGCGCAGGAAGAACAAGGCGGAGGAGCTGACATTGCTTCCGGCTCCTAAAGAAGCGAAAGAATCTTAAAATGAGGAGGTTCTGACATGAAAATTTATGTTGTTTACGACAGTGAAGGCGAGCATACGAAAAAGCTGGCTGAAGCCATTGCGGAAGGTGCAGGGGAACATGAGGCTGCAGACGTGCTGATCGATCATGTCAGCCAGGCGGATATTAGAAAGCTCGAAGAAATGGATGCTATCATCTGGGGCTGCCCAGGTCATTTCGGTACAATCAGCTCCGGATTAAAAACTTGGATCGACAGGCTGGGCTACCTTTGGGCGGAAGGGAAGCTGATCAATAAGATCGGCGCAGTCTTCTGCACAACAGCGACAACTCACGGCGGTCTTGAGGCGACAATGCTCAACTTAATAACACCGATGCTTCATCAAGGCATGATGGTCGTCGGCTTGCCTGGAAATGTACCTGAAAATGCTTTATACGGGTCTTATTACGGTGCAGGCATCACGTGTCCTGTCGACAGTGACGAACTGATCGGCGAAGAAGGCCTGGAGCTGGGCCGGGCTTTAGGCAGACGCGTCGCCCAAGTGACAGACCGCTTTACAGCAGGACAGTGAGGAGCGATTTGACATGACCATTATCTTGACCATCATCGCTGCTGTCCTCGTCATTATCGGTCTGGTGGTTTTTAATGTGCGGTCGGCGTCTTCACAGGATAAACCCGAACATGAGGATAACGCGGCAGCTGAAGCTGACATTCCTCATGTTCAAGAAGAAGCGCCTCAGCAAGTTGAAGCCGCTCAGCAAGATCCGTTCGAAATGAATGATCAAACCTATCGGGCGATCCTGCAAAAACTTCAACACCCAAAAGAGGAAAAAAAACAACCCGAGAAGTCGGAAATGGACGATATGGATTACCGAAAAGCATTAAAATCCATGAAAAAACGGGAACAGGATTAAAGGCAAATTCGCTGGGAACCAGCGGGTTTGCTTTTTTTATTTGCGCTTTTTTGCAATATTACTTGTGATTTCCCTCGTACTACTGATGCAGTACTCTGATACAGCTCGGTCTGGAAGGAAAGACGCAGCTTTGGTTATATAATCCGAACAACAGTGCGTTATTGCTGTTGTATACCAATTGATTTCCCGCGCTAGTTTATTCATTTTCGGGCTGATTGTCAGAAGCGTTCTGCTCTCAAGCAGCAACAGCCTGTTTTCCGCGTCATTTGCTTCTTGTCAATATCGCTGTCTTTTTAGGCTCCGTGTTTTTTCCACATGAGGTGATGTTCTTTCGAACGATAGATGAAGCGCTCAGAAAATATTCGGCTATCAAAAATTCATCCGGGACATTTCCTTGTTGATCTACAATGCTTATGGATTATTCGAGGCGCTGTTCATCAAGTGCAGAGATTCTGGAGCATTTCTTTAAAAGCTGATTCAGCCAGAAAGGAGATGAAGAACATTGCCTATTTAACAGAGCTTGATATGTTCTACGATCCATTTCGCGTCAAGGATATGATTCACTTTTATGAAACCCAGTTTTCCGATTTCCGTATAAATAAAGCGTGGGACCTGTTAAAGGACATGAAAATCGACAGGGATAAAAAAATCGGCAAGCTTTCCAAAGGCAACCGGGGCAGGCTGAAGCTCGCGCTCACATTGGCGCGCGATGCAGCGGTCGTACTGCTTGATGAGCCATTTTCCGGTCTTGACCCGATGGTGAGAGAGTCGATCGTCAAAAGCCTTCTTACATATTTGGAGCTTGATAAGCAGACGATCGTCATCGCCACCCATGAGATTCATGAAATTGAACAAATTTTGGATGAGGTCGTCGTCGTCTTAAATGGCCGAATTGAAGAAAAAAAGGATGTCGAACAGCTGCGCGAGGAATCCGGAATGTCGCTTTTGGAATGGCTGAAACGGTTTATCGAAGAAAAAGATTGAAAAGGCGGGAGGAGAAACAGTGGAAACACTTTTAGAATTAAAAAATGTATCAAAAACGATCAGGGGGAAAAAGATCATCGACGGCTTGAGCTTTGACGTGCAGGCAGGCGAGATTTTCGGCTTCTTGGGTCCGAACGGCGCCGGAAAAACGACGACGATCCGGATGATTGTCGGGCATATGAACATCACCGCCGGTGAAATCGCCGTGTGCGGTGTCAGCGTAAAAGAAAATTTTGAAAAGGCTGCACGGCATATCGGAGCGATCGTTGAAAATCCGGAACTGTATAAATTTTTAACGGGCTACCAAAACCTTCAGCAATACGCGCGCATGACGAAAGGCGTAACGAAACAGAAAATTGACGAAATCGTCGAGCTTGTCGGATTGAAAAACAGGATCAACGATAAGGTCAAAACGTATTCTTTAGGAATGAGACAAAGGCTTGGCCTGGCCCAAAGCCTTTTGCACGATCCGAAGCTCTTGATTCTCGATGAGCCGACGAACGGGCTTGATCCGGCCGGTATCCGGGAAATCCGCGATCATTTAAGAAAGCTGACGAGAGAAAGAGGTATGGCGGTCATCGTTTCAAGCCACCTGCTTTCAGAAATGGAGCTGATGTGCGACAGGATCGCCATTATCCAGAACGGAAAGCTCCGGGATATTCAGCATGTGCACGGACCCGCTCGGGATGAAAAGAAGCGCTATTATCTTCAAGCGGATGACAATCAGGCTCTGATGCGGGAAGCGGCTGCTTTCAGAAAGATGAAGGTTGACGAAGCGGAAGGCGGGATAGAGCTCAGCCTTCAAAAGGATGAAGTGCCTGATTTGATCAAACACTTAACAGACAGCGGTGTCCGCCTATATGAAGTGAAGGCTGTGAACAAGTCGCTGGAAGACCGGTTCCTGGAAATCACCGCAGATAAGGAGGAAGCTCAGCATGTTTAATCTCATCGTAAATGAATGGATCAAAATTTTTAATCGAAAAGGCACATACGTCATGATCGCGATTTTGCTGTTATCTGCCATCGGGCTGGGCGTTCTCACAAAGACGATCGGAGAGACAGACCACAACCCGGACTGGAAAAAAGAATTAATGCAGGAAAATAAAGATATGAAAGAACAACTTAAAGGGGTCAATAATCCGGCACTTGAAAAAAGCTATGAACGGTCGACCGCCATTAATGAGTATCGAATCAAGCACGATTTGCCGGAAGACGGGGACTATTCGGCCCTGTCGTTCATCAGCGACGCGAGCAGCATCATTCCCCTCCTCGGTCTGTTTGTGATCACGGTGGCTGCGGGAATCGTTGCGAATGAATTCAGCTGGGGGACGGTGAAGCTGCTTGTGATCAGGCCGATCAGCCGCTTTAAAATTTTGCTGGCAAAATATTTTACAGTTCTGCTTTTTGCATTGGCTTTGCTTTTCATTCTGTTCGCAAGCGCGGGTATCACAGGCCTTGCTTTATTCGGGGCAGGCGACGGCAGCCAGGTTCACTTGGCGTACGCCGATGGAACAGTTGAAGAAAAAAGCCTGCTGCTGCACTTGGCCGGCAGCTATTTGCTGAATTCAATCTCGCTTTTGATGATGGCGACAATGGCCTTTATGATTTCAGCTGTTTTCAGAAACAGCTCGCTTGCCGTAGGTATTTCAATTTTCCTTTTGGCAATGGGCGGAACGGTGACAAACCTGCTCGCGACAAAATTTGAATGGGTGAAATACATCTTATTTGCCAACACTGATCTCACTCAATACTTTGATGGATCTCCGCTTGTTTCAGATATGACGCTGGGATTCTCGATTGTCGTGCTGGCTGTCTATTTTATCGTTTTTCATGTGCTCGCCTTTGGGGCATTCACAAAAAGAGACATCGCTTCATAAGCGGTATTCACGAAAAAGCCTCACCCCGGTTTTCCGGGCGTGAGGCTTTTTTAAATAAAATATAAAAAGACTGCTGACATTCGGTCAGCAGTCCTGTATGAAGATCAGCGGTTCACAGCTTACGCTTTTGTTACGTTAGCAGCTTGTGGTCCGCGGTTTCCTTCAACGATTTCGAAAGATACAGATTGGCCTTCTTCCAAAGTTTTGAAGCCTTCGCCTTGAATAGCAGAGAAATGAACGAATACATCGTCTTGTCCTTCAACTTCGATGAATCCGAAACCTTTTTCAGAGTTAAACCATTTTACTTTACCTTCTAGCATGAAATTTCCTCCTAAAGCGATAACGCTTAAATTCACTATTCTTGCTCTAAAACAAACTTCCAAGACGAAAACTCTTACAAAACTTTCTTCTTAAAGATAGTTCGAACAAAAATAATTACCTTTACTTTACCAGTGTTTAAGCGAAATTACAACTGCTAAACACAATTTTTTTAAAAAAAGTGAAATTTAATAATCAGGGCGAAAAATAAAGCATTGAAAAGCATGTTTTTGAAATTTTCACAAATCTGATTGACAACATTTCAAAGAAGCTGTAAAGTTAGGTAAAACTTCATGCATCAACACTTCTTATTCAGAGAGGCGGAGGGAATTGGCCCTATGAAGCCTCGGCAGCGGGTTCTGCATACAGCAGAATACTGTGCCACATCCAACAAGCCGTACGGGCTTGGAAGATAAGAAGAGAGCGGACCACTCTATTTACTTCGTGTCGTCTAAGGCTTCTTCTTATTTTTTAAGAGGGAGCCTTTTTTGTTAGCCAAAAAGAGGAGGAAGATCATCATGATTACATTTGAAGGCGTTGAAAAGGTCTATGAAAGCGGCGGACAGAAGGTTCATGCGCTCAATGGAATCGACCTTCATGTAGATAAAGGGGAAATATACGGCGTCATCGGATTCAGCGGCGCAGGGAAAAGCACGCTGATCCGCTGTGTGAACTTCCTTGAAAAACCGACGGCCGGAAAGGTATTCGTCGGCGGAAGAGACTTAATGTCTCTGTCGAAAGCTGAGATTCGAGCTGTTAAAAGGAAGATCGGCATGGTATTTCAGCATTTTAACCTGTTAAATTCAAAGACGATTTTCGCTAATGTCGCTGAGCCGCTCGCGCTTGTCAAAACACCGAAAGCCGAAATCAAGCAAAAAGTGACGGAACTGCTCCATTTTGTCGGACTTGAGGATAAAGCCCGCGATTATCCGGATCAGCTGTCGGGCGGCCAAAAGCAGCGCGTCGGCATTGCCCGGGCGCTGGCGACAAATCCGGAGGTTCTGCTCTGTGATGAAGCGACATCCGCGCTTGACCCGCAGACGACCGGCGATATTTTGAAGCTGCTGAAGCGCGTCAACGAACAATATAACATCACGATTTTGTTGATCACTCATGAAATGAATGTGGCAAAAGAAATCTGCGACAAAGTCGCGGTCATTGAAAAAGGAAGGATCATTGAATCAGGCAGCGTGTTTGACGTGTTTTCCGCGCCGGAAACCGAAACGGCCAAAAGCTTTGTCAAATCAGCCATCGACCACGAGATACCTGAATCGATTCAAAAATTAAATGTGAAGCATCTCTACCAGCTTCAATTTGTCGGCGAATCTTCCGGGAAGCCATTTCTTTCGCAAGTGGCAAAGCGGTTTGACGTAGAAGTCAACATTCTGCACGGAACGATTACAGAGCTTCAGGGAATTCCGTTTGGCAGTATGACGGTTGAACTGCAGGGGGAAGACGGTGAAATCGGGCGGGCGCTCGAATATATCCGCAGAGAAAACATTCGCATCAGGGAGGTATAAGCATGCTTGTTACATATGACCAAATCATTGACGCACTGGTTCAGACGATTCAAATGACGGTTTTCTCGCTTTTATTTTCAAGCGTGATCGGCATTCCGCTCGGCATTTTGCTGGTTGTCACAAGGAAGGGGCATCTGCTTGAAAATCCGGCAGTTTTTACGGTTGTCAATATGATCATTAACATTTTCCGTTCCGTTCCGTTTATCATCTTGATGGTTGCTTTAATTCCGGTGACAAGGCTGATTGTGGGGACGTCCATCGGCACATCGGCAGCGATTGTTCCCCTGACTTTTTATGCGGGGCCTTACATCGCAAGGCTCGTCGAGAACTCTCTGCTTGAAGTCGATCCGGGAGTCATTGAAGCCGCTGAAGCAATGGGAGCGACTCCGCGGCAGATCATCTTCCGGTTTCTGATTCCGGAAGCGCTCGGTTCGCTTGTGCTGAGTTTTACGGTGGCAACGGTCGGATTGGTCGGAGCGTCGGCGATGGCTGGTGCGATAGGCGCCGGCGGTCTTGGGGATTTGGCGATCACATACGGCTACCAAAGGTTTGACACGCTGACGATGATCATCACGGTTGCAATTCTCGTCATCGTTGTGCAGGGATTGCAGACATCCGGAAACGTTCTGTCCAAAAAATTGAGAAGAAGATAAACAGAGAGGGAGACAGCTATGATGAAAAAGTTCACATTTGTTATCATTTTACTGCTGCTTGCGGGAGTGATCGCGGGGTGTGCGGCAGACTCTGATGCGAAAACCATTAAAATCGGCATCAGCGGAACGGATACAAGAATCTGGGACTTTGTGAAGAAAAAAGCCGAGAAAGAAGGCTTAAAGCTTGAAATCGTCAAATATTCTGATTATGTTCAGCCGAACCAGGCTTTGGCGGGCGGTGACATTGACGCCAATGCATTTCAGACGATATCTTACTTTAATGCATTCAAAAAGGAACGCAATCTTGAACTATCGCCGATCGGCACAACGATCATCGCTCCGATGGGCATTTATTCCGAGAAGTATGATTCGCCTGACGATATACCAAACGGCGCGGAAATCGCTGTTCCGAGCGAAGCGACGAACATGGGCAGAGCCTTGCTCCTGTTGGAGTCCGCCGGCCTGCTTCAATTAAAGGACGGATTTGACGGAAACGGAACGCTTGATGCGATTAAAGAAAATCCTAAAAAACTCAAAATCACAACGGTGGCCGCAGAGCAAACGCCGCGCGTGCTTCCCGACGTCGCTGCATCTGTTATCAACAACGGCATAGCGGTTGACGCCGGCTTCCATCCTGTCAAAGATTCGATTAAACTGGAAGACGAAACAGCGACACCGTACATCAACATTATTGCGGCCAGAACAGAAGACCGGAACCGTGAAGATTTGAAAAAGATCGTTGAGCTGTACCAATCAGACGATACCGCTGAATTGATCAAAAAAGAGTTTGACGGTGCACAGCTGCCGACTTTTGTTCCACTGAAAGACATCGGCGAATAAAATGTCAGTCGCGCAATTGATTCCCGGGTCATATATTGAAATACATCGATAATTCCTACTTGACCAATCAGGTTTGTTGTACTATAGTTTTTAAATGTAAAAAATTCTGGGGGTGCTTTTGTTACCATGACATTATTTGTTGTTATTAATATTATCGTCATGCTCGGCCTGATGGCGCTCCTTTATATGATGCAAAAAAAACATGTTTCTTTTTCTAAGCGGGTATTTACCGCTCTGGGAATCGGCATTGTTTTTGGATTCGCTTTGCATTTTATATATGGTTCGTCTTCAGAAACGATTACGCAGACATCTGATTGGTTTAATATTGCAGGCGGCGGCTATGTGAAGCTTTTGCAGATGATCGTTATGCCGCTTGTATTCATCTCGATTTTGGGTGCTTTTACAAAGCTTAAACTGACGCACAATATCGGAAAAATCAGCGGATTGATCATCGGCCTCTTGATCGCGACGACAGCTGTCGCTGCTGCGGTGGGAATCGCGTCCGCACTTGCTTTCGACCTGCAGGCTGTCCATGTGGATCAAGGCCAGGCAGAGTCAATGAGAGGGGCGGAACTCGAACAGAAATCGCAGGACATGGAAGCCAAAACACTTCCACAGCAAATTGTCGAGCTTCTTCCGGGGAATCCGTTTTTAGATTTTACGGGAGCAAGACCGACATCAACGATCGCCGTTGTTATTTTTGCGGCTTTCCTTGGAATCGCGTATCTCGGGGTCAATCGAAAACAGCCTGAACAAGCTGAGCTTTTCAAAAAGATGGTTGATGCCGTGTATGCGATCATTATGCGTGTAGTGACGTTGATTCTGAGGCTGACGCCTTACGGTGTATTGGCGATCATGACAAAAACGATTGCAACGAGCGATCTCGACAGCATTGCCAAGCTCGGCAAATTTGTCATCGCTTCATATGTGGCGCTGATCGTCATGTTCATCATTCACCTGCTGCTCATTACATTCAGCGGTTTAAATCCTGTCACATACTTGAAAAAGGCGTTTCCGGTCCTTGTATTCGCGTTTACATCTAGATCAAGCGCAGGCGCTTTGCCGCTGAACATTAAAACGCAGCGCAGCCTCGGTGTTCCCGAAGGCATTGCAAACTTTGCCGGTTCCTTCGGACTGTCCATCGGACAAAACGGATGTGCCGGAATTTACCCTGCAATGCTCGCGATCATGATTGCGCCGACGGTCGGACAAAATCCGCTTGAGCCGTCATTTTTGTTCACGGTTATCGCTGTTGTTGCGATCAGCTCTTTCGGAGTGGCAGGCGTCGGCGGAGGTGCGACATTTGCAGCGCTTCTCGTCCTTTCGGCGTTAAATATGCCCGTAGCGCTTGCTGGACTGCTGATTTCGGTTGAGCCGCTCATCGACATGGGGCGTACGGCTCTTAATGTCAGCGGCAGCATGACGTCAGGACTTGTCACAAGCAAAGCAACAAATGAACTTGAAAAAGACACGTACCAAGACCGTACTAATATCATTGAAGCAGAAGTGTAAAAGAAGAACGGCCCGCACAGCTTGATTGCTCGTGCGGGCCGTTTTTTATGAATAGTTTTGGTCGTTATCGAACATCGTCTGGTTTGCAGTCTGATCGTTCATGACATTAACCGGGGCAGTCATATGGCTTGATTGATGCTGGTCGTTTGCCGTATGGCCTGACTGGCGATGTTCCTGTGACTGTCCTCCGGAATTGAAAGCCTGTTTGATCATGTCAGCCGGATTCATCATCATCTGGTTTCGGCCGTTACCTTGCTGTCGACCTCCCATGCCCTTCGCGAACATGCCTGTCAATCTTTTGCGGATTTCGGGAGAAAAAGCCGCGGTCAATGCAGCTGATCCTAAAACCAATACAGCGGGATGGATGCCTGATCTTCTTCTAAACAAAGGGTCAACCTCCTTTTTACGTATACCATCCCCAGTCCTGATCGGTTTTATTCTTCAAGCTGTGCCGCGAGATATAAGCGGTTACTTTCGAAAAATTCGAAAATTTTATGGTAGGCTTTTATTTTATTTTCTCTTTTAGAAAAACCGTGCCCTTCATTTTCCAAAACAAGATACTCAATATTCCGCCCCATGGCTTTTAACCGATCGACGACCTGATCGGACTCTTCCTTTACGACGCGGGGATCGTTTGCGCCTTGGATGATCAGCATCGGCTGAGTCATATTCTCCAGGTATGTAACAGGAGAATCGGCTTTCAGTTTTTCATAATCCCGCTCAGGGTTGCCGACCCATTTTTCCATCATCGGCTGCCAGAAATCCGGTACGGATTCGACAAACGAAAACAGATTGCTGACTCCGCATATATCGACGACGGCGCGGAAATACTCTGGATGCCTTCCGTGAAGCAATAGCGACATATACCCTCCGTAGCTGCCCCCCATTAAAAAAAGTTTTTCGCGGTCCGCAAGCTTTTGATCGATAAGCCAGTCGATGCCTGCAGTCATATCGAGGCGCGGTCCGTCTCCCCAATCTTGTTCAACCATTTTAAAGAAGGAATAGCCGTAATTCGCTGATCCCCTGAAATTAGGGGCGAATAACTGGTAGCCCATTTTCGCAGCGAGTTGAAAGAGATCATAGAACATAAAGGTTTCTGCATCTTGCGGTCCGCCGTGCGGCCAAATAATCGTCCAGCCGTTCGCTTCTTCCGGGACCGGCTTAAACAGCAGCCCTTCTATTGCGAGACCGTCAAAAGAAGGATATGTCACAACCTCCGGATATGACAGCTCCTGTTCGGAGAAACCCGGAACCGAATGTTTCGTTAATTGCCGCCATTTCGTCTGTCCTTTCGTTAATACATAGAGATTAGCCGGCCTGGTCGGCGTTGAGCCGAGAATGTACAGCGTGCCCGAAGAGGCGCAGTGTATTTTCGAAATGGATGTGCAAGGGCAGTCCACCTGCCGGCTTCCTCCTGTTGCTGTGTTGTACTCATACATCACCTCTTTGACGCCTTTTTTTCCAATCAGATAAAGGAAAGTTCCACTCGGATCAGCGTGGATGGCTGTTAAATCAGTTTTGTCAATCGAAAGCACCGGCGCAAAAATACCGGATGAAACGTTGTACAAGGCAAGGTATGAAAACTCGGCTTCGTAGTTTGTCGTGACGAATAACCGATCATCAGATGCAAAGCGGGAAGAATAAACGATATGAGGCAGCGTCTCATCGGGGACGATTCCTGTCGTCACACCTTCGGCGGTATGGATCATGCAGACATTGTGGCTGTTGACATAGTAGACATGGATGCTGACGGCTTTCTCGCCCGGGCTTACATCAGCCAGTATTGAAGTTCCGTATTTTCCTTCAAAAATAAGCTCTTCTTTTTCAGCGAGACAATCGTATCTGTATGTATTTAAAAATGTCGGATTGTCCTTTGTGGAGGAGTAGTAAACGGCGTTTTGGACAGGGATGGGCTCGAAGTGGCGGTCCGTTTGATTTCCGTTTAATGAATGGAACGACCCGTTTTTTGACGAAAGCTTGTACAGTCCGCTTTGTTCGTTTCCGTCATGGTCAAAACCTGCATAGAGAATAGAGCCGTCGGGATTGTAGGCGATTCCTTTTGCATCCTGATTCAAGAATGACAGCTGGTACGGGTATGCATCTGGAAGATCCATCGCCCACAGGTTTGATGTTCCGTTGAGATTTGTATCAAAAACAAGCTGCGTCTCATCGGGATGTACCGCAAAGTCTTTAATTCGCAGCACATGCAAAATGCTTTTTGCTTTTTCCATTTTATATACACCTCCGGATTTATTTGGGTATTTTTACATTCAATAAGATCATAACAAAAGTCGCGTATAAAAAATATGCTTTAGACAAATAAATAACACGAAAAAGAAAAAACCTATACGTCAATCATTAAAGGAGGCAATTTTAATGTTCAGTATGAAAAAAAGCGCGATTGTTGCTTTGCTCCTTCCGTTTTTGTTCACAGCCGGATGCGGCATGGCAAACCAGGGGGCGGATAACAACCGTCGCAACCAGGACAATGCGCTTCAAAATGTAACAAACAGAGATAACGACCGCACGAATGTCAATGACGGCAGAAACGTCAACGACCAAATGAATGTGACAGACAACCGCGATGCCAATCGGAACAATAATAATATGGAAGTGGCGGATAAAGCTGCAGACAAAGTGACGGAACTGAAAGAAGTCAGAAGTGCAAACGTCATTACGACAAACCGCAACGCTTATGTAGCGGTCGTTTTGAAAGGCAATCCGAAAGGCGACGTAACGAATGAGCTGAAAGGGAAAATCTCGAAAAAGGTTAAAGAAGCAGACAATAACATCAACAATGTATTCGTTTCGGCAAATCCTGATTTTGTTGACCGGATGAGAAATTATGGCGACAGAATCCAAAATGGCGAACCGATCGAGGGCATGTTTGAAGAATTCGGTGAAACGATCAACAGAATTTTCCCGAATCAAAGATAATGAAAAGCCGCAATGAGCGGCTTTTTTTGTTGGCTGCTTTTCATACAGGCCACTTCCTGAACCTTTCCGCATAGTGTGTAGTACAGAGAAGCACATCGCGGAGGAGGGATGATATGTGACGGGAGAGATGAAAGCAGCCTTTATTTTAATTATGGCGGGCACTCTATCCGCTTTGTTATTGGCCGTTTTTGTCGTGTTCAGCCAAGAGAGCCCTGAGGCAGCTGTTCTTTCTGGGAAAAAAGAAAAACTGAAAGAATCGCTGAAAATGCTTAAATATGAAAGTGTCAGCATTTATTACGCTAAAGAAGATAGGCCGATCCTGGAGCTGACAAAGGAGACGCTTCGGGATGCAGCTGACATGAATCGGGAACTGTTTGCGAGTCCTCTTCAAGACAGCGTTGATTTGATCTTTTTTTCAAACCGCGATGATATGGAGTCATTTTCAAAATTAAAGGATATCACCGGATTTTACTCAAATGATATGCGGATGATCGGGCTGTTGCTCGAGGAGAAAAAGCATCTGAATAGCGGCGAGGGATTCGCCGTCTTCCTGTACAAACGGGTGCTGATACATGAGTATACCCATTATGCTTTTCACGTCAAGCTGAGAGAACTGAATGCCGACCCGAAAGCTTATCCGCTTTGGTTTCACGAGGGAGTGGCGGAATGGGTTTCTGCGCATGACGCCGTAGAAATCCGGACTTTGCCGTCAGCCGTTCCGTTGAGCAAGCTGAAGACCGACAGGCAGTGGCAAAAAGCACGCATTGGATATGAAACCGATATTTATTTGCAAAGTTATTATTTGATCGAAGAGCTCGCGGAGAAAAAAGGAAGGGGTATCATCCTCGACATTATCGAGGAAACGGCTGCTCGGGGAAGTTTTGAAGACGGATTTAAGGCCGCCGTCGGTCAGTCTTTACCGGGCTTTGAAAAAGAATTCAAACGGAAATATGAAGCGAAAAAAACGGCATGGAAGGTTTCATTCTTCCGTGCCGTTTTCATTATCAATGAATAGGTCTCTGCTGCCCGTTCGGAGGCATTTGCGGCTGACCTTGCACCGGAGCGAATGCTGAAGTCATCTTCTGCATGTCTTGCGGTGCAAGCTGAGGAACTTGATAGTACCCGTGTTTGTTCTGATAAAGGAAAATTTCATAAGCCATTTCGATATAGTGAGGAATCTGGTCTGCGAGAACCCTTCTGCAGACAGGGTTTGTCACTTCGGGAGCCGCCATGGCCAATGCCGAACAATTGGTTTTCATCAAGCCGAGCATAAAGCTGCTGATACAGGCGTCATCAATCGCCTGCACGGATTGCTTCGGCTGTTTTGGCTGGGCATCTTTTAACCCGTAGACAAATTGGCGATCCTCTTTCATCATATATGTTGCCGTTTCCTGGCTCGGCTTTTGCCCCGTTCTGAAACATTCTGTTGTGATGTTGTACTGAGACGAAATAAACCGGTGCTGCCTGTCCAAAATATCGAGCAGCTCCGGATCTTTGACATGCTCTCTGAACATCATATATTGCTCAAGAACGCCGATCATACCGGACAACACTTCATGCATGTCAAACACTTCGTGGCCCCCGTGATTCATATGCTGCATTCCTTCATTGCCTTGATTGATTTGCATTTGCGGCTGGTTTTGCTGTTCCACTCTAACGTATCCTCCTTAAATGTAATTCAACTATTATATTTCGTTTTTGCCGTCATATTTATTCAAAAAAGGAATAATCGATAAACTGGATTTAAAGGGATTTTATTCTAACCGTCGAATAGTTTAGTTCAGAGAAAATATTATGGGGGTCTTGTGTTCAAAGACAATATAGCATCTCATTGGTCGAAAGTGGAAATGAGGTCATTTTGGCGTCAAACTGAAAAAAACTGAGGATCAGGAGAGGAAATTCTGGCCGGTTTTGAGATCCCTCGTACCTTTGTAAACGGAGCACATATCTGCCGGGCGATGATGAAATGTTCATGCATGCTTCCGGCAGTTAAAGGAATTCGGTGAGTGGATGGATGTCTGATATCCGAAAAAACAAATGAGCCGAAACAGGTCGGATTCAAATAAAGGCTGCCGGAAGAAGAATAAAAGACGGATGTCGGTCTTGTGTTCATGCACTTTTGTTTAAATATGGACTGAAAAACAATCGATTTGCAATGCCCGGGTGGATATCGGCATGAAGAACTTTGGCATTTAAAGAAGGTGCCTGCAAACTTTTTATTGCCCCTGCGCGATCTGTAAAGGATTCTCCCTCCGTAAATGATTTCAGCTGCCAATCATCATGAAAATGCAAAAAAGGTGTTTTCCTTTTTGATTTTGCACTTAGAAAAGGAGGAGTTTTGTAATGCTGGGCTCAAGTGAGACGGTTGGAAAAATGTCAGGTTTATTTGGTAATGATTCTGTGTATCCGAAGGTGCAAACAGAAGTATATAAAAAAATCAATGAACTGAGTGGTTTTCATAGGCTGGATGATATTTATCTTTCCTTGATCGACCAGTATATGTTTCCTTGTCTGATCCTGAATGACCGGGGAGAAATTGTCGCGTCCTCAGAAAGTGCCGATCAATATTTGAAAAGTTCAAAAGGCAACATTCATCAAGCTTTTCCCGCGAGCTTATCCGTGCAGGTCAATGCCGCTTTACAGCGGGCAAAAAAAGAGAAAAAAGTGTCGTTTAAAAACGTTCCGATTTATTTAAGCGGAGAACTATCCTTTGTTCATTTGACATTAAAAAGTTTCTTCCGCCAGTATCACAAGCTTTATGTGCTGTTTATCGAAAAAGCAAAAGAAGAGGCTGCCCGCGCGCCGGTATCCGGCGGAGAGGACGTCCAGCTTCATCTCCAACATCTGTACCGGACGGTAAAAGAGCTCGAAGCGTCCAACGACGCTTTGGTGTCCGCCAATCAAAAGCTTCAGGAAGAAAACAAAAAATTAACGGCGCTAAACAGGGCGTTTGAAAAGAAAGTGAATGAGCTGAACACCCTTAAAAATGATCTGAACAATCTGCTGACGAGCACGAACATCGCCGCCGTTTTTTTGGATCAGGAATTGAAATTGAAATTATTTACGCCAGAAGCCGCCAATATGTTCGACCTGAAAAAGGAGGACCTTTCAAGGCCTGCCGATAAGCTGACAGAGAGGTTCAACTATGAGGAGTATGCCGATGACTTAAAGCGGACGCTTTATGAAAACAAGACGGTCGTAAAAGAGTTCGAAATGCCAAACGGCGGCTGGTATGCCGTGAAAATGATGCCTTATTATGCTTCGGGGAAAAAGATTGAAGGCATTGTTGTCACGTTCACGAATGTCACTGAACTGAAAAAGACAAACGAGGCCCTGCACATCAGCTCACAGGCTATTGATCAAAGTCCGGCCAACATATTGCTCACTTCGGTCGACGGTTCGGTTACTTATGCAAACAAACGCTTCTGCCGGATGCTCAGAAAACAACAAGATGACATCATCGGCAGGGATGTATTTGACATTTACCGCAAGCATTTTCACTGTGAAGATCTCCATCGCTACTGGAAGCACGTCCTTGATAAGAAACCATGGTCAGGGGATCTTCATTACCAGGATGGGGAGCAGCAGGACAGGTGGGAGCAAACCTCCCTTGTTCCTGTGGAGGACAGCGCAGGGAACGTGCATCAGGTGATGCTGATATCCGAGGACATTACAAACCAAAAGCGGTCTGAAAAAATGCTTATGAAATCGGAAATGCTGTCAGCGGTCGGGCAGCTCGCTGCCGGGATCGCTCATGAAATACGGAATCCCCTCACATCTCTGAAAGGGTTCCTCCAGCTGATGATCCAGTCTAAAAAATATCAAAAAGACTATGCGGAAGTGATGATGTCCGAATTCATCAGGCTTGAAGCGATTATCAACGAATTTCTCGTATTGGCCAAAACAAAATCGACTACATTTGATCCGGTTCAGGTCAACTCGATTGTTGAAGATGTCTGCATGGTATTGGAGTCGCAGGCCGTGCTGAACAATGTGCGGATCGAGAAACAGCTGAGCGGAGATCTCCCTGAGATTCTTGCTGTATCAAATGAACTGAAACAGGTTTTCCTCAACATATTAAAAAATGCGATCGAGGCGATGGAGGATGTTGAAGGCTTTATCACAATACGTTCCTACTTTGAAAAAGACAGCGTATTCATCACCTTTGAAGATCAGGGAAAGGGCATCTCAAAAGATGTGCTTGAAAAGCTTGGGGAGCCATTTTATACAACGAAGGAAAAAGGAACCGGGCTCGGATTAATGGTTACATTTAAAATTATTGAAAATCACGGCGGAAGCATTCATTTTGAAAGCGAGGAAGGAAAAGGAACGACCGTAAAATTGAAGCTTCCGATTAAAGAATGAGAATGCGGTCATCCCTGTTCTCATTCTTTTTTGAAAATTTTACAAAAAAATTATATGTTCTTTATCATCATCAGATAAACTTGACAGGAAGCAAAAAACGGGAGGCGAATATATGGTCAATGTTCTAAAGTGTCGTTTTTTAGCTGGTTTGACGATCACCCTTATGATGATTGCGTCTTTTTTAGCGCCGTTTGCGGACGTATCGCGCGCTTCAGAAACGATTACCGTAGAAGAAGCGATTAAGCACAACGAAGGGCATGCAGCCGTTGAAGGGTATGTCGTCGGGCATACTGTGTCGAGCGGCCATTATCGTTTCAGCGGAAATTTCGCCAACGATTATAACATCGCAATCGCAGATAAAAAAGAGGAAACATCACCTGAGAACATACTCCCCGTGCAGATACCCGCATCTTTCAGAGACCAGTTCGGTTTAAAGACAAACCCTCATCTCATCGGAAAAAAACTCATCATTCAAGGCGAACGCTCTACATATTTTAATTCCCCCGGTTTGAAATCCGTTCAATCCATCACATTTTCCGGAGGCGATGCGCCGCCAGTCCAGCCGGAGATCAAAACGATAGCCGAGGCGCGCAAGCTTTTAAATGAAACGGTCAAAATCAAAGGAATCGTCACTGCGGATCAAGCAGCTGTCGGAGGAGGAAAACTGTCCACATTTATTCAGGACGACACGGCGGGAATCAATATTTATTCCGCTGTACAAGGCGATTTTCCGGAGCTGAAAGAGGGGATGTCTGTCTCGGTCACAGGGAAGATCACGACATTCAAAGGTTTGACAGAAATTGTTCCTGTACCGTCAGGCATTGAAGTAACCGGAGAAGGAGCGGCACTGCCTGACCCTGTTCCGTTGACCATTAAAGATGTGCTCGATCACGGAACGGCAGCTGAATACGAAGGCCGGCTTGTGAAGATGAAAGGCTTTATTGAAACAAAGCCGGATGCGCCGGCAGGCGGCGGCTATAATATCACGATGATCGATGAAAACTATCATCCGCTCACACTAAGGGTGATGGAACAAACGAACGCCGCCGAATCGATAGAACAAGGACAATGGTACGAAATTACCGGCGTGTTAAGCCGTTATGATACGGTGCAGCTTCTGCCGAGAAAGCAGGACGACCTTCAGATATTAGACGGCGTCGCGCATCCTCCCCCCGCTGCTGAAGGGGAATACGAAAGTGTTGTCGAACGAGTTGTTGACGGGGATACGATCCACTTAAAAGAGCCGGTTCTCGGATCTACAAAAGTCCGCTATGTCAACATAGATACAGCCGAAACTTATCATACGCCGAAAAATGAATTAGATGAAAACCAGCTGAAACATGGAAACAAGGCGAAGGAATATTTGCAGTCTATATTGGCTCCGGGAGACAAAGTCACTGTGAAGGTGGGCAAAGAAGCAAAAGACAGCTACGGCCGCCTGCTTGCCCAAGTCATCACTGAAGACGGCGTCAATACGAATTTGCAGCTTGTCCAAAAGGGGATGGCTGTCACCTATTTCATTTGGCCGATTGGAAGCGATGAAGACTATCAATTGTTTCAAAGCGCCGTCAAAAAGGCGAAAGACGAGAAAATCGGCATTTGGAATCCCGCTGATCCCCTCCTCGAAATGCCGTTTGAATTTCGTGCCAGGGAGCAAGGCAAAGGGCTGACGCGGCACGTCGGAGACTCTGCGGAAAAAACGTATGTTGCGCCTGAAAAGTGGCGAGAGATTCCGGTGGAAAGACGAATTTTCTTTGCGACGGCTGAAGAAGCGGAAGCTGCAGGCTATTCGAAAAAAGAGCAAAGCGGCAATATTCCGCTGCGTCTGTTAAGCATGAATGATCTGCATGGAAAGATCGATCAGCAATATGAGCTCGATCTAAACGGCGATGGCCGGACGGATGGAACATTCGGCAGGATGGATTATGCAGCAGCATTAATCAAAGAAAAAAAATCCGAACGTGAAAATACGCTGATCGTCCACGCAGGCGATATGATCGGAGGAAGCTCGCCGGTTTCTTCCCTGCTTCAAGACGAACCGACAGTTGAAGTCATGGAGGAAATCGGATTTGACATTGGAACCGTCGGGAACCACGAGTTTGATGAAGGGACCGAAGAGCTGCTGCGCATGTTGAACGGCGGCGAACACCCTGAAGGGAAAGGGACAAAAGGTTATGACGGACAGAATTTCCCGCTTGTCTGCGCCAATTGCAAGTTGAAAACAAGCGGGGACAGCTTTCTTCCTCCTTATGAAATCGTTGAAGTTGAAGGAGTGCCTGTCGCTTTTATCGGCGTCGTGACACAGGCGGCTGCCAATATGGTCATGCCCGAAGGGATTCGCTCAATTGAATTTACAGATGAAACAAAGGCCGTCAACCAGGCTGCAAAAGAATTGAAAGCGAAAGGGGTCCGGGCGATAGCGGTGCTCGCCCATATGACAGCTTCCCAGGACGGCGGAGTTGTGACCGGTGAATCAGCCGAACTTGCCAAAAAAGCAGATCCCGAGATCGATGTTATCTTTGCCGGCCACAATCATGAAGTGGTCAACGGCCAAGTCAATGATATTTTAATCGTTCAAGCATACGAATACGGGAAGGCAATCGGTGTTGTCGATCTTGAAATCGATCGGGAATCGAAAGACATTGTTCAAAAGAAAGCGGAAATCGAATATGTGAATCAGGAAAAGCTCAAGCCTGATCCGGCGGTCGGTCAGATACTGGATAAATATGAGCAGATGGTTGCGCCGATCATCGGTGAGAAAGTCGGTGAAGCAGCGCGCGATATGGCAGGAGGCTATTCAAATGACGGAGACACCCCTCTCGGAAATCTGATTGCTGACGGCATGCGGCAAGCGATGAATTCAGATTTCGCATTGATGAACGGGGGCGGGATCCGCCAAGATTTAAAAAAAGGAACGATTACATGGGGAGACTTGTTCAATATCCAGCCTTTCGGCAATGTACTCGTCAGGCTTGAAATAAAAGGAAGGGATTTATACGATATTATAGACGCGCAAATATCCCCATCATACGGTCCGGATTACTCGATCAGCGGCTTTACCTACACATGGAACCCGAAAACAAATAAAACCGCGGATATCTTTCTTGAGGACGGAACGCCAATTGATTTAGACCGGACATATACGCTGACCGTAAACAACTTTATGGCATCTGCTTCGGGCAGCAAGTATTCGCCGATTTCCCGGCTTGGAAAAAATTCGGTCACAGGGCCGGAGGATATCGAAGCCACAGTAGAATTTGTCAAAAGCTTTAAAGAACCGATCGCTTACGCTGCCGAAGGACGAATCAAAAAATTAGCAGAAGATGATTCGCGTCCGGGAGAAGAGCCAGCTGATCCTGATGATGAAGAAAAACCCGGAAGCGGAGGCGCTGATCCGAATGACGAAGAAAAACCGGTTGGAGATAAGGGCGATGGAGAAAAGCCCGGCAATGACAGCGGAGAAAAGCCGGTTCATGGCGATACGTCAAAGAGCGGAGCTGCTCCTGTTGCAGGCGTGACGATCGGTGAAGGGGCGGATGCGCCGGAGGAGAAGATGGACGGTCTGTCAAATGATGCGTTTCTGTCAGATTCGCATGAAGAGCACAAGCTGCCCGATACGGCGGCCTTTTACGGCGGTTTCCTTTTGTACGGCTTCCTGACATTTATGTTTGGAGCGATTCTTTATATGCGGAAAAGGGGTATTGCAAAACTATGAAAGTCAAGATGTTATCGTTTCTGCTTATGACGGCGGGGCTTGCCATTTTTGCATACGGCGGCTGGAAAATATTCGATATGAACAGACAGACCGATATTTCTTTAACTGCAGCAAAAGAAGCCATTGCATCGAGTCAATCCGTCCGTTCAGCAAAGCATCCCTCAGCGCCCGCATCGTTTAAACCCGACAACGGCGAAGCGGCAGGCATCCTCCATATTCCCAGACTGGACGCTGAGCTTCCCATCGTTGAAGGAACCAGTCCCGATGATTTGAAAAAAGGTGTCGGTCATTATAAAGACAGCTATTATCCAAAACAAAACGGGCAAATTGTTCTTTCGGGGCACAGGGATACGGTTTTTCGCAGAACAGGAGAGCTTGAAATCGGAGATAAGCTGAAAATCGAGCTTCCATACGGAAGCTTCGAATATGAAATCACACACACGAAAATTGTTGATCAAGATGATACATCCATCATCACGCTGCAGCACGAAAAAGAAGAACTGCTGTTAACGACATGCTATCCGTTTTCTTATGTCGGAAATGCGCCTGAGCGCTATATTATGTATGCAAAACCGCTTTAAGGCTGTCCTTAATGGACAGCCTTTTTTATGTTTAATCAATCGTGCCGAACAGTCGTCCGATTTCGTCTTTCAAGTCATCCGGCAGCGGTGCTGTGACAGTGACGGGTTCTTTTGTGATCGGATGGGTGACATTGATTTCGATCGCGTGAAGAGCCTGCCTCGGAAAAAGCCCCTCTGAACCGCCGTATAAAGTGTCGCCTGACAAAGGATGGCCGATGCTTGCAAGGTGAACACGTATTTGGTGGGTTCGGCCTGTCTCCAGCTGCAGCCTGCATAGTGTAACATCGTGCCGGCTGTCATACTCTTTCGATTCAAAATGGGTCACGGCGGGCTGTCCGGAATCGGACACCCTTCTTCTGACGGGGTGGTACCTGTCTCTGCCGATCGGCGCCGAAATGGTTCCGGTTCTTTTTCTGAATTTCCCTTCCGCTACAGCTAGATATGTACGCGACAGTTCTTTTCTTTGCAGCTGTTCGTCTAAAAGGGCGTGGGCGAGGCGGTGCTTTGCAAAAACGACAGCGCCGCTCGTATCCTTATCAAGACGGTGGACGTGCCGGACTTTCCGCTCCTCGCCGTTCATTTGAAAATAAAACGCCACAAGATTGCTCAGCGTGCCGGTCTGGCCAGCTTCATTCGGATGTGTCGCCATTCCCGCCGGCTTATTGACAATGAGCATATGATCATCTTCAAACAGAACGGGAAGTTCCCCGTATTCAGGGACGATTCCGCTTTCTTCCTCCTCCCTGAGATCGATCATCACGCTGTCTCCGCTCTCCAGCCGAACGTTATGATCTACGGGTTTATGATTCACTTTAATTTTCTCGTTTGCGACCCAGTATTGAATGACAGGCTTCGATGCTTTCGCTTCTCTTTTTAGAAATGCAAATAAATGTTCGCCGTCATGCCGGCTGCCTGCACTAAAGATTAAGCCGTGGTTTTTTTGGTTCATTTTTACTGCTCCTTTCTGTAAAAAGCGTTCAGCCATTAGGAAACACTTACCTTCACAGCCCATTGTTTATGTATGATATTCTGATTGAAGAGATTTGAACAAGGGATGAAGGGTGATCAATTTGCGAATTGTAAAGGCAGCAACTGAAGAACAAGAAATTTATATAGAAGAGCTTGTATCAGAGCTGTATCAAATATTTCCATTGTACTTGAATAAACAAAAAATAAAAGAACTTAAAAAGCAGGGCATGCTTGAATTGAAAGAGGATGAATACAAAGGAACGCTCGATGAGGCGTTTCAGATTATGACAAGCCTGCAATTGATCCATGCCTTATTAACTAAGGCGAAGCGCCGGTGGATGCTGAAAGACCGTGATTTGTTCGATAAAAACTGCCGCAAGCTGAATGACTGCGGTTTGTACTTCCCTCTGACATCCGCCGACTTTCATATCGTGAATACCGAGAATAAAATGCTGATGTAAAATCGGCTTTTGCCTGAATTGAAAGAGCTTGTTCCGTTTTCGGAAAAGCTCTTCTTTTTATGAAAAGATGATATAAGAAATAAGCGGAAAACACAATGAAATGGTGCCAACTTCCTTTTTAGCATGTGCGCGACCTGTACATACTAACAATCGAAAGGGGTGCAGTCTATTGACGACAATCAGCAATGCAATGTCTAAGCAAGTGGCGACAATTTCTTCCAATCAAACGGTTCAAGAAGCGGCTGAGTTGATGAGCCGTCATAATATAGGGGCGATCCCGGTCGTAGATCAAGGCGTGTTAAAAGGAATGATCACAGACCGTGATATCACACTCAGAACGACAGCGGAAGGCCAGGATGGACAGACGCCTGTTTCAAACGTGATGACAACAAATGTTGTTTCAGGGAATCCGAACATGAGCCTTGAAGAAGCATCACAGCTGATGGCTCAAAGTCAAATCCGCCGTCTGCCGATCATCGATAACAACCATTTAGTTGGGATTTTGGCGCTCGGGGATCTGGCGGTAAACGAAATGTCCAACGAATCTGCCGGACAGGCGCTTACGAACATCTCCACTCCGGCACGGACTCAGTAAGAACGGAAGAGCTTGCCTCTTACAGCAGGCTCTTCTTCATTTATACATACCGGTTTTTAGTGTCTTCTCTTTTCAAGGGGCGGCAAGAAGGATACAATGAATGGTGCAAACAGTCAAAAGGAGTTGGGCTAAAGCGCGATGATTAAAGCAGTGATTTTTGATTTTGACGGTCTTATTTTAGATACAGAAACGCATGAATATGAAGTGCTCCAGGAAATTTTTGAAGAACACGGCTCAGAGCTGCCTATGTCGGTTTGGGGAAATGTCATCGGCACGGCCGCCGGATTCCAGCCGTTTTCTTATCTGGAGGAACAGCTGCAAAAAAAGCTGGACCATGAGCAATTGACGAAATTGAGGCAAGAGCGTTTTACGAAAAGAATGGAAAGCGAAAAAGCGCGTCCCGGTGTGGAAGCTTATTTGTCCGCAGCGAAAGAGCTCGGTTTAAAAATCGGCTTGGCGTCAAGCTCGGATTATAAATGGGTGTCTCAGCATTTGAAACAAATCGGCCTGTACGATGATTTCGAGTGCATCAGAACGGCCGATGATGTTGAGGAAGTCAAACCGAACCCGGAACTCTATTTAAAAGCGGCGGAGTGTCTCGGTGTGAATCCTGAGGAGTGCATTGCATTTGAAGATTCTGTTAACGGATCAGTCGCCGCGAAAAGAGCCGGAATGAAATGTGTGATTGTACCGAATAAAGTAACGAAAAGCCTGCTGTTCGAGCATTATGACCACCGTTTGGAATCAATGGCGGAAATGGAGCTGGAGCAGCTGATCGAAAAAATTTCCAATCCATCATAAAGAAGGCAGAGGAGGAATGGGACGTGTCTGAAAAACTGGATCTTTCCCGCTTTGAAAAAAAGATTGTCATCCGCAATATTGAAGAAAAAGATATCGACAGCATCATCGGGCTTCAAGAGCTATGTTTTCCGGGAATGATCCCATGGAAACGGGAACATCTAGAAAGCCATTTGGAACACTTCCCGGAAGGCCAGTTTTGCGCAGAGCTTGACGGAGAAGTCATCGGTTCCTGTTCAAGCCTGTTGATCAACTTTGATGAATATGATGACAGACACACATGGCAAGATATTACAGACGACGGGTATATTACGAATCACAATCCCGACGGTTTAAACATGTACGGGATCGAGGTCATGGTTCATCCTGAATACAGACGGATGAAGATCGGCCACCGTCTCTATGAAGCGCGTAAAGATCTGGCAAGGCGCTTGAATTTAAAGAGCATTATCATCGGCGGCAGGATTCCGAACTATCATAAGTACGCTTCCGAGATGACGCCGAGGGAGTATGTCGAACAAGTCATCCACCACCAGATCTATGATCCGGTTCTTTCGTTTCAACTGTTGAACGGATTTACGATGATGAGGATCAATCCGAACTATCTCCCGGATGACAGAGCATCAAGCAAATATGCGACATTGATGGAGTGGAATAATGTCGACTACTTGCCGCAGACGAAGCGCTATTACAAATCAGCTTTTCCGGTGAGAATCTGTGTGATTCAATATGAGATGAAGCAGATTCATTCCTTCGAGGAGTTTGCCAACCAAGTCGAATACTATGCAGACGTGGCTTCAGACGCGGGAGCGGATTTTGCCGTCTATCCCGAAATCTTTACGACGCAGCTGATGTCGTTTCTTGAAGAGCGTTCACCGAGCCTGGCTGTTCAGCGGATCACTGAATATACAGAAGACTATATCAGCCTGTTCACAGATCTTGCCGTTAAATACAATGTCAACATTATCGGCGGTTCCCACTTCGTTGAAGAAGAAGGGAAGATCTACAATATCGCTTACTTGTTCAGAAGGGACGGAACTATCGAAAAGCAATATAAGCTTCATATTACCCCGAATGAACGAAAATGGTGGGGCATCAGCAGGGGGGACGAGGTGCGCGTCTTTGACACAGACTGCGGCAAAATCGCGATCCAGATCTGCTATGACATCGAGTTCCCGGAGCTCGGCAGAATCGCAACCGAAAAAGGGGCCAAGATTATTTTCACCCCTTTCTGCACGGAAGACCGCCAAGGCTATTTGCGAGTCAGATACTGCGCTCAAGCAAGAGCGGTTGAAAATCAGGTGTACACGGTTATTTCCGGTACGGTCGGCAATCTGCCGCAAACCGAAAATATGGATATCCAATATGCACAATCCGCGATTTTTGCTCCTTCAGATTTTGAATTCGCAAGGGATGGAATCGTCGGAGAATGCAATCCGAACATTGAAATGGTGGTCATCGGCGATGTCGACCTGGAAATTCTCAGAAGGCAGCGGCAGGACGGAACCGTCCGGCAGCTCAAGGACAGACGCCATGACATCTACCGGATTCATTATCAAAAATAGCAGATTCGTGTGCCGGCCGTTTTAGGCCGGCTTTTTCATGTTGACTTTTATCTTTATTTTTCATATATTGTAACTATTAAAAGGAGGTGGAAAAGATGAATCAAACTGGTAAGCGTATGACGGATATGCAAGCTCATCTGTATATTTGTCGCGCGATTTTTTCCGGGGAATGCGTATTACGGGATCAGTCTGCCCTTTTTTACACATTCAATTGGAAAAAATACCAGTGAGAGACATCTGCCCACAATCGGATTTTTGATGCTGACGGCGGGGTGTAAGCTCTGCCGTCTTTTTTTATGCTCGGTGTCTCTTTACGGAGTGCGGAGGAAAAATAGATGATGATATGCAGTTTGCAACATGTCGGGCAAACATACGGAGGACATACGATTTTCAGCGGGCTGTCATGGGACCTGCACCAAGGGGAGCGAATCGGTCTGATCGGACGAAATGGGGAAGGGAAAACGACGTTGTTGAAGCTGATCGGCGGCCAAGCGAAACCTGATGAAGGCCTTGTGACTTGGAAAAAAGGATTATCAACGGGGCTCTTGGAGCAGAATCCCGCATGGGACGGCAGCCAAACGGTAAAAGAGCTGCTGTATGATGTTTTTTCGTCATTATGGGACACACAGCAGAAGCTTTCCCGGATTGAACGGCAATTGGCCGTTGAAAAGGACGAGGAAAAACTCAGTCTTCTATTGGAAAAGTACGGGGCTTTACAAGATGAATTTCAGCGGAAAGGCGGCTACGGCATCAGTGCGCAAATCGAACGGGTAGCGCACGGCTTAAATATCGAGCGGCTACTCGATGCCGAGTGGCGGGAGTTAAGCGGAGGAGAACGGACGAAAGCGGGTCTTGCCAGGCTTCTCTTGGCAGCTCCGGATCTGCTTTTGCTGGATGAACCGACAAACCATTTGGATTTGACAGCGATCGAATGGCTGACGTCTTTTTTAAAGCAGTACAAAGGCACAGCAGTCATTGTATCGCATGATCGCTATTTCCTGGATGAATCGGTCACCTCAATTCTTGAAATCGACCAGGGAGAGCTTCACTTTTCCAAAGGCGGCTATACACATTATGCCGATGAACGGGAAGAGCGCCTCATGAGAGAATTTCATGACTATCAGGATCAGCAGAAGAAAATCAAAAAAATGAAGGACACGATCAAGCGGCTGAAGGAATGGGCGAATCGCGCCAATCCTCCGAATGATGGCCTGCACCGGCGAGCCAAAAGCATGGAAAAAGCTTTGGAGCGCATGGAGAAGGTGAAGAAACCCGTACTGGAACGCAAAAAGATCGATTTAGCTTTCAGCATGGATGAACGAAGCGGAAAAGATGTCGTCAGGCTTGAGGATGTCTGCAAAAGCTTCGGTGAGCGGTTGCTTTTTGACAATCTCAGTATGCATGTCCGTTTTCAGGAGCGCGCCGCCATCGTCGGAGAGAACGGCAGCGGCAAAACGACGCTGCTCAACATCATTAGCGGAAAGGAAACACCGGACAGCGGTGACGTGCAGCTTGGCAGCAATTTATCGGCCGCATATCTGACGCAGCATGTCGGCGAAATGGAGGAAGAGCGCACGGTTTTAGCCGAATTCCGTGAACATGTTTCTGCATCAGAAGGCGAAGCCAGAATGTTGCTTGCAAAGTTTTTGTTTTTCGGCCAATCCGTCTTTCAAAAAGTGAAAAATTTAAGCGGAGGCGAACGGATGCGGCTTCGCTTGGCCCAGCTCGTTCACCAAAACCATAATGTGCTGATCCTCGATGAGCCGACAAACCATTTGGACATCGAATCGAAGGAGATGCTTGAAGAAGCATTAAGCCAATTTCAAGGGACGATTATCGCAGTTTCGCACGACAGATACTTTCTTGACCGGCTTTTCAATGTCACCTGGTGGCTTGACGGCAGAAAACTCGTCAAGTATGAAGGGAACTATACATTCGCAAGAGAGAAGCGGCGGCAGGGTTGACACATTTTTATCACATTTGATAGGATATTGCTACAGTTATAGAAGGCAAAAGCAATGGAATGTATGCACGTACTGTATATATTCTCTTTCGATATCTTAATTCTGCTTGATTTTGTTGTATGGGCATGCATACAAGTTAGGCAGCATTCAAACGCCTGGTTGACACAGGTTATTTGAGTGCTGCCTTTTTTTATTGTCTTTCTGCCATAACTGTGAGAAAAGAAGAAATAATGGAGGTTTTAGTATGGCTTTTCGAAAACCGGATGAAATAGCGGAGGCGGCAATTGAAGCAGGAATGAAAAAGATACAGCTCCCGCTGCCGTCTCTGCTTGTATTGGGGTTTTTAGGCGGCGCATTTATCGCCCTTGGGTACTTGCTTGATATCAGGGTAATCGGCGACCTGCCGAAAGAATGGGGAAGCCTGTCCAGCCTGATCGGAGCTGCCGTATTTCCTGTCGGTCTGATCCTTGTGGTGCTCGCTGGCGCTGAATTGATCACAGGGAATATGATGTCCGTTGCGATGGCTTTATTTTCAAGAAAAATATCACTGAAACAATTGGCGGTTAACTGGGGAATCGTTACGATTATGAACTTAATCGGGGCACTGTTTGTTGCTTACTTTTTCGGACATTTGGTTGGATTGACTGAAACAGGCCCTTATTTAGAAAAAACGATCGCCGTTGCACAAGGAAAACTAGATATGAGCTTCGGCAAGGTTCTCATTTCCGGCATTGGCTGTAACTGGCTTGTATGTCTTGCTGTATGGCTTTCTTTCGGCGCGCAAGACGGAGCAGGGAAAATCCTTGGCATCTGGTTTCCAATTATGGCTTTTGTCGCAATCGGATTTCAGCACGTTGTCGCCAACATGTTTGTGATTCCCGCAGCCATTTTTGCAGGCTCGTTCACGTGGGGGCAGTTTATCGGAAACATCATTCCGGCTTTTATCGGCAATGTCATTGGCGGAGCCGTGTTTGTCGGTCTCATTTATTTTATTGGATACCACAAGAAAGACCGCTCCAGACAAGAAATAAAACGGGTATCATAAACTAAGGGCAAACATACAAATGCCGTCCGTTTTTGGAAAAAGATGATGATGAAATGGGATTAGGCGGGTGTACTTCAAAGTAAGAAAAAAGCAACGGAGGCTGAACAGCATGACAATGAGACAGCAGAATGTGATACACAAGGAAAAGCTCATGGCTCATTCAGCCTGTGGAAGAATTCGTGTCCTTCCTTAACCAATGCTTATCGCACCTATTAAAATCGGAATAGACGGACATCCGCAACTCCCCGCAGGCAGTAGAGACAATGTATGTCTTCTTTTGTCTGCGGTTTTTATTTGCCCGCGGCAGAAAAAATGATGCCCTTTGAAAGGACAGTGAAAAGACAGTTGCATTTGCCTAAACCAGCAAGACCGAAAAGGCTGCCGGTCATATAAAAATCCTGAAACATGCCCATTGCTTGAGCACTGCCAAGATCAAAGAACCGCCAGAAAGTCATCATCCGACATGTAGGGGAGGCCGGCAAAATCGTTTGTCTGTTTCAGGGGAAACGGAATGTGAGTGAACAAGTTCTCCTTACAGCCGCATCCCAGTATATGAAGAAGATTGCCGCATACCTAGCCAAGCAGGGCCGGGTATGCGGGATCTCTTTTACTGCAAACGGGCTGGAAACACCGTTGAAAACAAACGGAATTTTCTATATGATTGATAGTATTAATGAGAAACGGTTATACATAAAAAGAAGGTGCATCATGGAGTTTGTGCTTGTTTTACTGCCGGTTTTCGGGATATTTGCGATCGGGTTCATCGGACAAAAGCTGCTTCATTTTGATATTCAGAACCTATCTAAAATGTCCCTGTATTTAATGTCTCCGTTTTTAGCGTTTGATACGTTTTATGAGAACAAGCTGACGATGGATTATATCTATATGTCTGTCTATTGTCTCGGCCTCTGTTTCATTTTGATTCTCTTTGTCTACCTCATTTCATATGTTCACGGGTATTCCAATCAGGAGCGATGCGCTCTCGTTTTATCATCCGCTTTCATGAATAACGGAAACTACGGCACTCCTGTCGTCCTGCTTGTCTACGGCACGGCCGGGCTTGATATCGCCGTTGTGCTGATGGTGCTTCAGCAGCTTGTCATGAGCACGATCGGCATATATTATGCAGCGAAAGGAAGCCCTGAAGCGGGCGGATTTAAAATTGTGATGACAAGGGTTATCCGGATGCCGGTCGCATACGGTGCCCTGCTCGGCATATGCTTTCAGCTGGGGCATATTTCGATTCCCGAACAGTTAATGACGGGAATTAAATTGGTGGGGGACGCCGCGATTCCGACGATTATGATTATTCTCGGCATGCAGCTTGCGGTGATTTCCTTTCAACATATCGAATACCGGAAAATTTCTTACTCGCTTTTGCTGAAACTATTCGTGTCTCCGCTCATTGCCTTGGGGTTTGCGCTGATTCTTCCCGTCGACGGGCTGGTTAAACAGATCATGGTGTTGGCGGCGGCCATGCCGACAGCGGCGAATACGACTTTGATGGCGGTGCAGTTTGAAACAAAGCCGGAAATCGTTTCAAGCGCGACGTTTATCAGTACAATGCTCAGCATCGTCACCCTTCCGGTCGTGCTGTGGCTGCTTTCATTATGGGGCTGACCTCGTTTTTCGGTCAAAACCAAAAAACGGCGGCTGATGACATGGCAAGCCGCCGTTCCCCAGAGGTTACCCGCCTATTTGCAATGCGATATTTCCAAACTGCTCCCCGTCTTTCATCCGTTTAAAGGCTGCAACCGCTTCTGATAAAGGAAACACTTGATCAAGCACCGGCTTAAGGGAATGGCGTTCGATAAAATCAATCATTTGCCGAAATTCTTCGAGGCTGCCCATCGAAGTGCCGATGATGCTGATCTGCGGGAAAAAGAGCGAGCGCAGCGGAAGCTGGATGCTGTCTCCCGAGCTGGCGCCGAAATTGATGATCCTTCCGTTCGGCTTGATGACATCGAAATAATTCGCAAAAGTTGCCGGACCGATGCTGTCGAGGATTAAATCAACCCGTTCCCCGCCCAAGCTTTCTTTCCACAGACCGCGGCTTTCAATTGCGAGATCCGCCCCATAGCGGAGCGCTTCTTTTCTTTTTTCTTCGCTTCGGGAGGTTACAGTCACCCGCGCGCCTGCTGCCTTTGCCATGAGCACTGCGTTTGTGGCGACGCCTCCGCCGACTCCCGGTATTAAGATGTGTTCGCCTTTTTTTAAATGTCCTTTCGTAAATAAAGCCCTGTAAGCGGTCAGAGCGGATAAAGGCAAGACGCCTGCTTCCTCCCAGGAAAGGTGCGCCGGTTTTTTCAACACGTGCTTCGCCGGGACGATGACATGGTCTGCGAAGGTTCCGTCAGATGGGCCGCCGAGAATGTCGGGTACTTGCGGAACAGAATCCGTATATTCCCAGCCGATGCTCGGATTGATGATCACCTCTGTATGAACGGCGAGGCCCTGAACGCCTTCGCCTGTCTCTTCGATCGTGCCAGCTCCGTCGGAGCCGGGTATAAATGGGGCATCACCCGCCTCCCTGGATTGAAAGAGGAACAAGTCACGGTGGTTCAGCCCGGCCGCTTTCAGTCTGATTTTGACTTCACCCGGACCGGGCGTTTTGTCGGAAACGTCTGTATATTTCAGTCCTGAAAGGCCCTTGATTCCTTCATGGATGATCGCTTTCATAAAAAATTCCCCCATTCGAGTTGGTTGTGTTAAATTATGGACATGACTGAAGGTAAATGTAAAATGATTTGCCCGGGCACCGTGAGAGGCTTCTGTTTATAAAGGATTGCAATGAGGCGGAAATTCCATTAGTGTAATACAGAAGCAAGATAGCAAGTGAAGGAGATGGAACATGAGTTTTCACGATCAACAAATTTTACCTGCGGTACGTAATATGAAGCAGTTTGATACATTCCTGGACAGCCCGTTTTCATACGGGGTCCTGCTTGACATCCACCTTGGACAGCTGGGAGGCGTCATCAGCGCGGCAAGATCTCATGGGAAAAAAATGTTTGTTCACGTCGATCTGATCCAAGGAATTAAGCATGATGAATACGGGGCGGAATTCATTTGCCAGGAAATGAAGCCTGCGGGCATTCTTTCAACAAGATCAAGCGTTATCGCCAAAGCAAAGCAGAAGAAAGTGTATGCGATCCAGCGCATGTTTTTAATAGACACAAGCGCCATGAAGAAGAGTATTGAATTGGTGAAAAAGCACAGACCCGACTATATAGAAGTGCTTCCTGGAGTAGTGCCGGAATTGATCAGGGAAGTCAAAGAAAAAACCGGCATTCCGATCTTTGCGGGCGGGTTTATCCGTACCGAAAAAGACGTCGAGCAGGCGCTTGCAGCAGGGGCGTCCGCAGTCACCACCTCAGACACTGATTTATGGAAAAAATACTGGAAGTAAAAATTTAAAATGTGAATAATTATTGACAACGCTTTCACTATACGATACGATCTTACTAAGTTAATACATTGTGACGGAGACCCGGAGACCACAGCAGTTCTTTACTCAGTATGATGTAAAGAAAGTTTGCTGTGTTTTTTTATGGTCTTTTAGACACAGTGAAGAAGGTGAACCCATGGTGTTCATCTTAGAATAACACTTCATAATAGATTTTAGGAGGGATAGCCTTGACAGCATTTTGGGGGGAAGTTATCGGAACGATGCTGCTCATCGTCTTTGGAGCTGGAGTTTGTGCAGGAGTTAATTTGAAAAAATCGCTGTCCCATCAATCCGGATGGATTGTGATCGTCTTCGGCTGGGGGCTTGGCGTGGCCATGGCGGTATATGCCGTCGGCGGCATCAGCGGAGCGCATTTAAATCCCGCCGTTACATTGGGGCTGGCATTTGTCGGAGATTTTCCTTGGAAAGAAGTGCCTTCCTATATTTTGGGACAGATGATCGGCGCATTTTTAGGAGCGGTGCTCGTTTTTCTTCACTACTTGCCGCACTGGAAAGAAACCGAAGATCAAGGCGCGAAGCTGGGAGTATTTTCGACAGGGCCGGCGATTCCAAATACATTTGCAAACCTGTTCAGTGAAACATTGGGGACTTTTGTTCTCGTTCTCGGACTTTTAGCGATCGGTGCAAACAAGTTTACTGACGGACTGAATCCGCTCGTTGTCGGATTTCTGATCGTGGCGATCGGACTCTCGCTCGGCGGAACAACAGGCTATGCGATTAACCCTGCCCGCGATTTGGGGCCGAGAATCGCCCACTTTGTCCTTCCGATTGCAGGAAAAGGAAGTTCAAATTGGAAGTACGCGTGGATTCCTGTTTTAGGACCGGCGCTCGGCGGTTCATTTGCAGGCGTTTTTTACAACGCCGCATTCAAAGGGCACATCACCAACACATTTTGGATTGTAAGCGTTATACTAGTTGTGATATTGTTAGGTTTCTATATTCATATGAAAAAACAATCGGTTGATCAATCGGTCAACATTTAAAAAAAAACGCAAATCTTAACAGACATATAAGGGGGAGTTTCCAAAAATGGAAAAATACATTTTGTCTCTTGATCAAGGCACCACAAGCACAAGGGCGATTGTTTTCAACAAAGCAGGCGAAATCGTCCATATTGCGCAAAAAGAATTTCAGCAATATTTTCCAAACCCCGGCTGGGTTGAACACAATGCAAATGAAATCTGGGGCTCCGTTCTGTCGGTGATCGCTTCTGCGCTTTCAGAATCGGGAATCGAAGCCGCGCAAATTGCCGGAATCGGGATCACCAACCAGCGGGAAACGACCGTTGTTTGGGATAAACATACCGGTAAACCGGTCTACAATGCGATTGTGTGGCAGTCCCGCCAATCGGCGGAAATATGTCAGGAATTGAGAGAACAAGGCTATGAAGAAACGATCAGAGAAAAAACAGGCCTTTTAATCGATCCTTATTTTTCAGGCACGAAGGTGAAATGGATTTTGGATCATGTGGAAGGGGCACGGGAGAAAGCGGAAAACGGCGACCTTCTCTTCGGTACGATCGATTCTTGGCTGATCTGGAAAATGTCCGGCGGAAAAGCGCATGTGACAGATTATTCAAACGCCTCAAGAACACTGATGTTCAACATCTATGACCTCAAATGGGATGATGAACTTCTCGATATTCTCGGCGTGCCGAAATCGATGCTTCCTGAAGTCAAGCCTTCATCGCATGTATACGCTGAAACGGTCGATTATCATTTCTTCGGCAAAAACATTCCGATTGCAGGTGCAGCCGGCGACCAGCAGGCAGCATTGTTCGGGCAGGCTTGCTTTGAAGAGGGAATGGTTAAGAACACGTATGGAACAGGCTGCTTTATGCTGATGAACACCGGCGAGAAAGCGATCAAATCAGAGCACGGCCTGCTGACGACAATCGCTTGGGGCATCGACGGAAAGGTGGAATATGCGCTGGAAGGCAGCGTCTTCGTCGCTGGTTCCGCTATTCAATGGCTCCGTGATGGGCTGAGAATGTTTAAGGACGCCAAAGAAAGTGAAAAATACGCTGTAAGAGCAGAATCTGCCGATGGTGTTTATGTGGTTCCTGCATTTGTAGGTTTAGGCACGCCTTATTGGGACAGCGATGTCCGCGGCGCTGTATTCGGACTGACCCGGGGTACGACGAAAGAGCATTTTGTTAGAGCAACGCTTGAAGCGCTTGCCTATCAAACGAAAGATGTTCTTGACGCAATGATGGAAGACTCCGGGATCTCGGTGAAAACGCTGAGAGTCGACGGCGGAGCTGTCAAAAACAACTTCCTGATGGATTTTCAGGGCGACATTTTGGATGTCCCTGTAGAACGTCCTGAAATCAATGAAACAACCGCGCTCGGTTCAGCCTATTTAGCGGGTCTTGCTGTCGGCTTCTGGAGTGATCGTTCCGAGATCAAAGACCAGTGGCAGCTTGACAAACGTTTTGAACCGAAAATGGAAGAAAAAGAGCGTGAGAGTCTGTACAGCGGGTGGAAGAAAGCTGTAAATGCAGCTAGGGCTTTTAAATAAGCCGCATGTATGTTACAATCTAATTAAGTTAATAGAAACGGTTGGAGAAGAGGAGAGACCGCAGGCACCAAAGCAGTATCAGCGCTTTGGATGTTTGTGGTCTCTTTTTCTATTTTTTTACCGTGACAACAAGGGAGGACATGAACATGGAATCATTATTTTCAAGCCGCAAACGGGACGATATTTTACAGAATATGACGAAGCAGAAGTATGACGTGTTTATTATCGGCGGAGGTATTACAGGCGCAGGGACGGCATTGGACGCCGCATCTCGCGGAATGAAAACGGCGCTTTGCGAAATGCAGGACTTTGCGGCCGGAACGTCAAGCCGCTCCACGAAACTCGTACACGGCGGACTTCGCTATTTAAAGCAATTTGAAGTGAAAATGGTAGCCGAGGTCGGCAAAGAGCGGGCGATCGTCTATGAAAACGGTCCGCACGTGACAACGCCTGAATGGATGCTGCTTCCGATGCATAAGGGAGGCACTTTCGGCAAATTCAGCACTTCAATCGGACTGCGAGTGTACGACTTTTTAGCAGGTGTCAAAAAAGCTGAGCGGAGGAGCATGCTGAATGCCGAGGAAACGCTTCAAAAAGAGCCGCTTGTGAAAAAGAACGGCCTGAAAGGCGGCGGCTATTATGTCGAATACCGGACGGATGACGCCAGGTTGACGATCGAAGTCATGAAAGAAGCGGTTAAATTCGGAGCCGAGGCCGTCAATTATGCGAAAGTAAGCGATTTTATTTATGAAAACGGCAAGGTCACCGGCGTGGTCATTGAAGACGTCTTCACGAAAAAAACGTACCGTGTCCACGCGAAAAAAATCGTGAATGCCGCGGGTCCGTGGGTTGACCGTCTACGGGAAAAAGACCATTCAAAAGAAGGTAAACACCTTCAGCATACAAAAGGCGTGCATCTTGTTTTTGATCAATCGGTCTTTCCTTTAAAACAAGCCGTTTATTTTGATACGCCCGACGGCCGCATGGTGTTCGCGATTCCGAGAGACGGAAAGGCATATGTCGGCACAACGGACACCGTCTACAACGAGGATCTGGAACATCCTCGAATGACGACTGCAGACAGGGATTATGTCATTAATGCAATCAACTATATGTTCCCTGAACTGGGAATCAAGGCCGAAGATGTCGAATCAAGCTGGGCGGGGCTCAGACCGCTGATTCATGAAGAAGGAAAAGACCCGTCCGAGATTTCCCGGAAAGATGAGATCTGGACTTCTGAATCCGGACTGATCACGATTGCCGGCGGAAAGCTGACCGGCTACAGAAAAATGGCTGAGCATATCGTCGATCTTGTCAGAGACCGATTAAAAGAAGAGGGCGGCAGAGACTTCGGTCCTTGCAGAACAAAAACGATGCCGATCTCAGGCGGCCATATCGGCGGCTCCAAAAATCTGGACGATTTTATTCAAGCGAAAGCAGCCGAAGGGATCAAAGCCGGACTGTCCGAAGAGACGGCAAAACAGATTGCCGCACGATACGGTTCAAACGCAGACCGCCTGTTTGATCGTGTCCCATCCCTGAAAGATGAAGCAGCAGAACGCCGCATTCCTGTCCATGTACTGGCAGAAATGGATTACGGGATCGAGGAAGAAATGGCTTCCGTCCCGGCAGACTTCTTCGTGCGCAGAACGGGTGCGCTGTTCTTTGATATCAATTGGGTCCGCACTTACAAAGACAGCCTTACCGACTACATGAGCGAGAAGCTGAACTGGGATGGCGAAACGAAGGCCCGGCATGTCCAAGCATTGGAAGGACTTCTTCACGACGCTGTTGTCCCGCTGGAAAGCAGATGATGTATCGGGTCAAATGCCCTTGATGAATTTTCTTTAAAAATCAACCGAATGGCCTAATGTGAGGCTGTCTTGATCAGGCAGCCTCATTTTTTTCGTTCGGCATGCTAAATTTGGACAAAGCGGCTGTTTGTCGATATGATAAAAGAAAAGCTGCAATTACTTAGCTAGAACATTGGAGGTAATCATGAGCTGGAGAACGAGCTATGAACGCTGGAAAAACAAAGAAAACTTAGATTCCGAATTAAAATCGCTTCTTTTGGAAGCTGAAGGAAATGAAAAAGAACTAGAGGATTGCTTTTATAAAAAACTTGAGTTTGGTACAGCCGGCATGCGCGGAGAGATCGGACCCGGTCCGAATCGCATGAACGTTTATACGGTTCGCAAAGCATCGGCGGGCCTTGCCGCATACATAGGAGCGAACGGCAAAGAAGCAAAAAAGCGCGGCGTTGTGATCGCGTACGATTCCCGCCACAAGTCGCCTGAATTTGCAATGGAAGCTGCTAAAACGCTCGCGGAAAACGGCGTTCAAACGTACGTGTTTGACGAACTGCGCCCGACACCTGAACTTTCCTTTGCGGTAAGAGAACTGAATGCGTTTGCAGGTATTGTCATCACGGCGAGCCATAACCCGCCTGAATACAACGGCTATAAAGTCTACGGAGAGGACGGCGCGCAGCTTCCGCCTGCTGATGCCGACAAACTCATCGGCTATGTCAATGCGATTGAAAACGAATTGGAAATCGAAGCAGGCGATGAAGCTGCCTTAACCGAAAAAGGGTTGATCAAAATAATCGGCGAGGAAATCGATCAAGCGTATCTCGATAAACTGACATCGATTTCTGTCAATCCTGATCTGGCAAAGGAAACTGAAGTCAAAGTCATTTTCACCCCGCTGCACGGCACGGCAAATAAATCCGTGAGACGCGGCTTGAAAGCTCTCGGGTATGAGCATGTCACAGTCGTTCCGGAACAGGAGCTGCCTGATCCTGACTTTTCGACCGTGTCTTCTCCTAATCCGGAAGAGCACGCCGCTTTTGAATATGCGATCAGGCTCGGAGAAGAAAAAGGAGCCGATATTCTGATCGGAACCGATCCCGACGCGGACCGCCTCGGCGTTGCTGTAAAGGATCAAGAAGGCCGTTACGCGGTGCTGACAGGAAATCAAACCGGCGCGCTGCTTTTGCATTATCTGCTATCGCAAAAACAGCAGAAAGGCACGCTGCCTGATAACGGAGTCGTTCTAAAAACGATTGTGACGAGCGAAATGGGGCGCGACATTGCCGCTTCTTTCGGACTTGACACGATCGACACGCTGACCGGCTTTAAATTCATCGGAGAAAAAATCAAACAATTTGAAGCATCGGGCGAATATGCTTTCCAATTCGGTTATGAGGAGAGCTACGGTTACTTGATCGGCGATTTCGCAAGAGACAAGGATGCCGTCCAGGCAGCACTGCTTGCGGTTGAGGTATGCGCCTTCTATAAAAAGCAGGGAAAATCGCTGTATGATGGGCTCCTCGAATTGTATCAAACGTTCGGCTTCTATAGAGAAGGCTTGAAGTCCCTGACCTTAAAAGGAAAAGAGGGAGCGGAGCAAATCGCAGCCATCCTCAGCACATTCAGAGAACAGCCGCCTCTTTCCATCGCCGGAAAAGACGTTGTATCCGCAGAAGACTATTTGACAGGGAAGCGGACGCTGCTGAAGGAAAACAAAACAGAAACGATCGATCTTCCGACATCCAATGTTTTGAAATATTTCCTTGAAGACGGCTCATGGTTCTGCCTCCGTCCATCTGGCACAGAGCCTAAAGTGAAATTTTATTTCGCAGTCAAAGGCCCAACCAATGAAGACAGTGAAGCGCTTCTCCATCAATTGACAGATGAAGTGATGAAAAAAATCGATGATATTGTAAAAGCGACTTCAAATTGATAATCGCTGAAAACCCGCCTTGCTACACGGCGGGTTTTCAATTTTTATTGATAAGCGGCCATAAATAATGTAATATATATTTAACAATAAGTTAGGTATAAATTGCATGTGAAAGGGGAAAATGGCTGACATGAAATGGATAAAAACCGGGGATGAATACGTAGAAAAGAAAATGACGCAATTTTTTAGCGAAGCCGGTACGATTGTCGCTGCTATCTTATTTTTGGATATGATCATCCGGGGCCTCATTTTAGGGCGACCGGCATCCGAATACATCGTCAGTGCCATCGGTTTTGCAGTCTATGCAGGCTGGATATTGTTCCGCTATCTTTTGTCGGGGTTTGAATATCCGGAGATTGCAGGTCAAGCGGCGTACAGGAAAAAAAGAAAAGAGATCACGGCTCTCAGCCTCGCTTCCGGCATCATATTTGCCATTTTAGTGCTTATTTTTACCGGCATACCAAAACACCCCGGCAGTTGGTTTGACTTTATTATGATGGTGATGTTGTTTGTATTTTTTCATTTTCTGATCAACTTTATCTCGTTGCGCAAATCCTTTCGGAAAAATCAAGATCTATTAGATGATTAAATGAAAATGGCGGGTGAGCATATGGTTAACCGGGTCAAACTCGCCCGGGTCGAAAAGTCTTTGACACAAGCCCAGCTTGCCGAGCGGGTCAATGTGACAAGACAGACGATCGGGCTGATCGAAAAAAATAAATACAATCCGACATTGCACCTTTGCATCGCGATCGCAAAGGCGCTGGGCAAAACGCTTGATGATTTGTTTTGGGAGGAAGAAGCTTAACGATTCGCTTTGTCCCTTCTCGGTCAAAAGTCTTAGAAAAGTTCATCTCATGAGGTGGCCTTTTTTTTATCAAATATCGATATAATAAAAGAAACTCCGGGTTAAGGGGATGAATTTTTTGCGGGAAGACACGCAGTTTGAAAAATTGAAAACGCTCAAAGAAATAGCGGAAGCTTTAAACGAAGGGAACCATCTAAAAGAAACGCTACATGCTGTTTTAAAAAAGCTGCTCAGCTTAACGGGACTCAAAACGGCGTGGCTTTTTCTGATCGATGAAAAGGGGAGCTTTGAACTGGCCGCTTCGGTCCGCCTGCCTCAGGCGCTTTCTTACCGGCACAACCGTTTATTATGCGAAGGAAGCTGCTACTGTCTTGAACAATATAGGGACGGAAAGCTGGACAGGGCGAAAAATATCATTCATTGCCGGCGAATTACGACGGCCATGAGACAGAAGACCGGAGATCCGGAAGGCATCACACATCATGCAACCGTCCCTCTCAGCGATCAGAAGAAACGGTTCGGTTTGCTGAACGTTGCGGCTCCGGACAAAATTCATTTCAGCCGCGGGGAACTGGCGCTCCTCGAAGCTGTTGCTTTGCAAATCGGGATGGCGATCAAACGGATGCGGCTTGCTGAACAACAGCAAAAACACATGCTGCTGACCGAAAGAAACAGATTGGCTCAGGACTTGCATGATTCCGTCAATCAAATGCTTTTTTCGCTCAGCTTGACCGCTAAAGCGGCGGGGGAAATGACAGACCAGCCTGAGATCAGGGAAATGCTCGAGTTTATGCAACATCTTTCTCATGAAGCACTGCTTGAGATGCGGGCGTTAATTTGGCAGCTGAGGCCCCAGGGCCTTGAAGAAGGGTTGGCGGCGGCTCTTGAAAAATATGCGGAAGTGCTCGGCCTTCAGGTGATCTTCACGCTCAGCGGTGTGCTCCGGCTGCCGCCTCCTGCTGAGGAATTGATGTGGCGGCTGAGCCAGGAAGCTCTCAACAATTGCAAAAAGCATGCCAGTGCTAGCCGCATACAAGTGAAAATCGATGTATTCCAATCGTCTGCCGTCTTGGAGATCGAAGATGACGGCAAAGGGTTTCAGTATGATCCTGACGCGGGGCTTCCGACGCTTGGGCTGAAAGGAATGAAGGAGCGGACGGAAAAAGCGGGCGGCACGTTTTTGATCGACTCCGCAATCGGTAAGGGGACGAAAATCCGGGCGGTTTTGCCTTTGAATGAGAAGGGGGAGGCAGGATGGAAAAGGTGAAAATCATCATTGCCGATGATCATCATATTGTCAGAAAAGGCCTCTTATTTTTTTTCAAAACAAAAAGCGATTTTGACGTTGTCGGAGAGGCATCAACAGGAATTGAGGCGCTCGATGTCTTGCGAAGACGGGAGGCAGACATCGTATTAATGGATTTATCAATGCCTGAAATGGACGGAATTGAGGCGACAAAGCGAATAAAAAAGGAATATCCGTCTGTCAAAATCATAGCGCTGACAAGCTATGCGGATGAAAGCTATGTGATTCCCGCAATCCAGGCTGGAGCCTCTGCCTATCAGCTCAAAGACGCCGAACCTGATGAACTTGTCGAGACGATACGTGCTGTTTATGGAGGGAGATATTCCTTGGATCCAAGCATCATGTCCCACGTCTTTCACCATATGTCACAGGCTGATGAGAAAGAAAAAATACATCAATTGACAAAAAGAGAAAAAGATGTTTTATTGGAAATTACAAAAGGGAAAAGCAACAAGGAAATCGCCGCTTCTTTATTTATCAGCGAAAAAACAGTGAAAACTCATGTATCCAATCTGCTGTCAAAGCTTGGCTTATCCGATCGCACGCAAGCCGCGCTCTTTGCAGTTAAACACGGACTACAACAAAATGACGGGAGATGATCAAATGAAAATAACCGTAGTCAGCGGAACCGCGAGAAAACAGGGCAGAACGCGGATCGCCGCTTCCTATATCGCCCGCACGTATCAGGCCGAGCTTATCGATCTAAGCGAGTTCATCCTACCGATTTTCAACGGAGATGAAGAGCAGAGCTCGCTGGAGAATGTTCAAAAACTGAAAGCTTCGGTCAAAGAAGCAGACGCTGTCGTTTTATTATCTCCCGAATACCACAGCGGTATGAGCGGCGCTTTGAAAAATGCGCTCGATTTTTTAAGCAATGAACAGTTCTCGGGCAAACCGGTGGCGCTTTTTGCTTGTGCAGGAGGCGGCAAAGGCGGGATGAACGCGCTCGCCAATATGCGTATTGTCGCGCGCGGAGTTTATGCGAACGTCATCACAAAGCAGCTTGTGCTCGATCCGATTCATATTGATGAGGAACACCATACGGTTACTGAAGCAGCCAAAGCCAATATCAAAAATGTAATGGAAGAGCTTCTGCTCTTTGCCGAATTTCAAAAAGCCTGACGCTGATTAGAGCGCCAGGCTTATTTTATTTTACGTAAAAACGAGCACGCCGTTTTCGTGTTCTTGTCCCGAAAATGAGGCGTGATCAATGTATTGCAGCAGATCATAAAGCCTTTTTTCGACAATGGCGTCATCTCTTTCAAAATTGTAGGCGTGCAAAAAATGCTCGATCCGCTTTGATAATAAATCGTCTTCTGTCCGCACCATCAGGATCAGCAGGTTGTCCCACTGCGAGCGGTGCGTATAATACAAAGCTTTGTCATAGTCAGCGTAATTCAATTTCGCCACTCTCCCTTCTTTCTGAGGAGTCATGATTATTTTATGTGGCGGGGTGTTTTTTTCTCCGGGCAAAACTTGGTCTCCCTTGTTTGACGGCCTAGAAATATGAGGATGGTATACGCTATACCGCGAAAAAATGTCTGCATGACATTCTCCGTTTCCGGTCAAGCTAACGTATGTACAATACATGCGGAGCGAATGGAAATGAAAAAACGATATTGCACGTACTTTTTTTGCATATTAACGCTTTTGTCATTCCCGGCGAAAAGCCACTTTCAAGCAGGTGTTTCCGATGCGCCAGAACGGTGGGAGAGAATCGCCTGGAGCGCCCTTGAAGAAAAATACGAAGGCGCAAAGCTTGAGGATTATGAATATTTAGGGCGCACTCAAGTCAATGATGAAGAGACAAAAGATGTCTTCAGGGTAACCGTCAATCAGGAAGGCAAATCATTTTCCGCGCACGCCGAGGTGTATTTTCACCCGGTGACCAATGCGATCATCAACGTGAATATTTTTACTCTATAACAAAAAAAAACGAAGGAAGCAGCTTCCTTCGTTAACTCAATAATTTACGTATATGGTCCTGATTAACGATAATATCCTGCAGAGTGTATTGATCCAATACGTCCAAATAGGCGGAAAGGGCTTTGTTTAAAACATGCTTTAATCCGCAGATCGGAGAAAGTATACAATGGTTTTTTTCTCCGTTAAAACACTCGACAAGGTTAAAATCATCTTCTGTATTTCTTATGACTTCACCGATATTAATCAGTTCAGGCGCTTTTCCGAGACGAATCCCGCCGTTGCGGCCCCGAATCGTTTCAACGTAGCCAAGCTTGCCAAGCTCGTAAATCACCTTCATAAGGTGGTTTTTTGAAATGGAATAAGATTCGGCGATGTCTTTTATATTGACAAGCTCGTTTGAGTTTTTGGTTGCTAGAAAAATCAGTACTCTCAATGAGTAATCCGTATAATTTGTTAATTTCATCGCATTACCTCAATCAAACAAGTTTCCATTATCTTATCACATTTGCCTTCGGTTATGAGGGTGAAGCGGAAATTGTTACAAAAATATAAAACATTCATTGAAAATATTGCTTTAATTCCATTAAAAGTCTAGTATAAAGATGTATTCAAAATACATCTTTAATCAAAAGTAACAGTCCCATTTAAAAAAAGATCTTATTGCACCTTTAAAGATGTATTTGAAATACATCTTTAAAGTGACTGGAGAGGAGAAAGCGTTATGCTATCTGAAAAAACCATGCAAATTGTCAAATCGACCGCCCCTGTTTTAAAAGAAAAGGGAACAGAGATCACCACTTGTTTTTACAAGCGGATGTTTAATGCGCACCCTGAATTGAAAAATATCTTCAACATGTCCCGCCAGCAAACCGGCGGACAGCCGAAAGCTTTGGCTTTTACTGTTTTGCAGGCGGCTGAGAACATCGACCGGCTCGGAGACCTGCTGCCGGTTGTCAAACAAATCGGACATAAACACAAAAGTTTGCATGTGAAACCAGAGCACTATCCTATTGTCGGTCAGCACCTTTTGGAAGCCATTGAAATCGTGCTCGGCGAAGCTGCGACAGAGGATATTCTCCAGGCATGGGCAGAAGCCTATGAAGAGATCGCCCGCGTATTTATTGAAGTCGAAAAACAAATGTATGAAGAAGACAAAAAGCAGGATGGAAACTGGGAAGGATTTAAACCGTTTGTCATCATGGATAAGCGGGTCGAATCCGCTACGATTACTTCCTTTTACTTGAAGCCTGCCGATGGAACGGATTTGCCCGCTTTCAGTCCCGGACAGTACGTATCTGTCCGCATTAAAATTCCCGGCGAACCATATTTCTTAACAAGGCAGTACAGCTTGTCAGATGCCTGGAATAAAGACTACTACCGCATTTCAGTCAAACTGGAAGCGGAGGAAGGGCAACCGGTCGGAAGGGTATCAAGCTATCTGCATGAGAACATGGAGATCGGGGGCAGCTTGGAAGTGAGCGCTCCGGCCGGAGATTTTACCCTTTCCGAAGGAACGGATCGTCCGGTTTACTTCATCAGCGCCGGATCAGGCATCACGCCTGTCATGAGCATGGTGCAAACATTGGCTCAAAAAGAAAGCAGCCGCGAGATCACATTCGTGCACGCTGCGAAATCTGAACAGCACCACGCTTTCAAGGAAGAAACGGAGAAGCTGCTCGGCGCCAATCCGGCGAACCGTCTCCTGTTTGTCTACAGCAGGGATGCTGAAGCGACGGAAGATCATATTGTAAAAGGCCGGGTGAATGAAGAGCTTTTGAAATCGATCGTGAAAGATCCAAATGGCGAATTTTATGTATGCGGTCCGCTTTCATTTATGAAAAGCGTGATTGAAGGATTGCAAAATCTTGGCGTTCAGATGGAAAACATCCGCTATGAGAGCTTTGCTTCATCCCTTGACATGCAAATAGCGAACTAACCAAAGAGGCAGCTGTCAAACCGACAGCTGCCTTTCATCTTTTCAAATCCCGGCTCATACAATAAAGATAAGTCCAACCGGGGGGGATTTGAGTATTGAGCATACGGGAGCAAAAAGAGCTGCAGCGGGCGATAGCAGAAATTACGGAGATCGCGGAAGGATTCGGCCTGGATTTTTATCCGATGAGATATGAAATTTGTCCGGCTGAAATCATTTATACATTCGGCGCATACGGGATGCCGACAAGATACAGCCATTGGAGTTTCGGCAAGCAATTTCACAAAATGAAGCTTCACTATGACTTTGGCTTGAGCAAAATATATGAGCTTGTCATTAATTCAAATCCGTGTTACGCGTTTTTACTGGACAGCAATTCATTGATTCAAAATAAGCTGATTGTCGCACACGTTCTAGCTCATTGTGATTTCTTTAAAAATAACTGCCGTTTTCAAAATACGAAGCGCGATATGGTTGAAAGCATGTCGGCGACAGCAGAGCGGATTAAACATTATGAGACGGTCCACGGCTCAAAAGAAGTCGAAGCATTTCTCGATGCGGTGCTGGCGATTGAAGAACACATTGACCCTTCGCTCGTGAGGCCGAAGCTGTCGTGGAGCATAGATGACGAAGAGGAAGAAGAAACAGACGCGTCGCCCACTCCTTATGACGACCTCTGGGAACTGGATCACAAAGGATCGAAAGAGAAGAAGAAAAGGACGAAAAAAAAGTTTCCGCCGAAGCCGGAAAAAGACATTCTGCTGTTCATTGAAGAACATTCGCGGGAGCTGGAGCCTTGGCAGCGCGACATCTTAACGATGATGAGAGAGGAAATGCTGTATTTCTGGCCGCAGCTTGAAACGAAAATCATGAATGAAGGATGGGCGTCCTATTGGCATCAGCGAATCATCCGCGAGCTTGATCTGACATCAAGTGAAGCGATCGAATTCGCCAAGCTCAACGCGGGAGTGGTTCAGCCGTCCAAAACGGGCATCAATCCTTATTATCTCGGATTGAAAATATTTGAGGACATAGAGGAGCGCTACAACAACCCGACAGAAGATATGAAGAAGATGGGTGTAAAGCCGGACTCGGGGAGAGAAAAAATATTTGAAGTCAGGGAGATCGAATCAGACATTTCATTTATCAGAAACTATTTAACGAAAGATCTCGTGATGAGGGAAGATCTCTACTTGTTTCAAAAACAGGGAAGGGATTATAAAATCATCGACAAGGATTGGGAGGCTGTGCGCGATCAGCTTGTCAGCATGAGAGTCAACGGAGGATTTCCTTATTTGACAGTTGAGGATGGAGATTACTTAAAGAACAATGAATTATACATTAAGCATTGGTATGAAGGGATCGAACTCGATTTAAAGTATCTTGAAAAAGTTCTGCCTTACCTTCACCAGCTATGGGGAAGAAGCGTGCATGTCGAAACCGTGCTCGAAGATAAGCCCGTCATGTTTTCCTATGATGGAAAGGCTGTCCATCGCAGATATTTATAAAAAGTTTCAGGCTGCATTCGGGCAGCCTTTTTTTATTTTAAAGCGCAGCGACGTCCGTCACTATGCAGTTTTACGAGTTAATAACAAAAATGTAAAATAAAGTATTTAACACTATTTCTAGTATTGTAATTTTGGCTGCAGGAAAGTGCGAAAATGTAGTATTTAAGTTACCTTTGAAATGTAAATGAAATATTATCGACCCTTAAAAACTTTTTTTAAAAACGAATAATTAAGGAATTTGACTTAGTAAGTCAAGACTATACCTGATGGAAACCCCTCCTTATAATAGAAGCAGAGGAAGGCTGAAGCAGCCGTTCTCAAAAATCATGAAACTGCTAATTTTTGCCTTTAAAAATATAAAGAATTCTGCTAGTGGGAGGACAACATGAAAAAACAAGTAATAACAGCAGCATCAGCGGTTGTTTTAGGATCGACTTTATTTGCGGGAGCGGCTTCCGCGCAAACCATAACGGTGAAAAAAGGGGATACGTTATGGGGATTTTCGAAGAAGTACGGTACAAGTATCAGCAAGATTAAACAGGAAAACAAGCTGAAATCCGATATCATTTACATAGGGCAGAGGTTGTCGATCAATGGAAGCAGCTCATCGTCTGCAAAAGCGTCGCAAGCTTCATCAGCTACGCATAAAGTGGTCAAAGGAGACAGCCTTTGGAAAATTTCTCGGACATACGGCATGACCGTCAATGAACTGAAGTCTCTGAATGGTTTAAAAACAGATTTAATCCGGATCGGACAAGTATTAAAAGTTAAAGGGACGAAAAGCGTAAAAGCTGCATCAACGACAAAGCCTTCTTCTTCAAGCGGGACAAGCAAAACAAGTAAGGCACCTGCGCAAACCTCTTCAGCGCTGAATACGTCAAAGCTTGTTTCAGATGCAAAAGCCCTTATCGGAACGCCTTATAAATGGGGCGGAACATCTACATCAGGATTTGACTGCAGCGGATTTGTCTGGTACATCCTCAATAAACAGACAAATGTGGCGAGAACGAACACAGCTGGTTACTGGAATTCGATGAAGAGCGTATCAAGCCCTGCAGTAGGTGATTTCGTATTCTTCACGACATATCAGCCGGGACCTTCGCATATGGGGGTTTACATCGGAAACAATCAATTCGTTCATGCCGGTTCTGACGGCGTAACGATCAGCGATATGACAAACAGCTATTGGAAGCCCCGCTATCTTGGAGCAAAACGCTTCTAATGTTGCAGGGACAAGCCCGTTCATCATGATGAACGGGTTTTTTTTCGTTTAGAAACGGAACTCGGCTAAAAACGCTAAAAAGTGTTCGACCTTCTCATTATCTTTCAGACTAATTGCATATCCCCCTGCAACAGGAAGCTTCATGAAATCGCACGGCACCTCTATTAATCTTCCTTCCATCAGCTCGCGGCGCACAGTCGACAGCGGCAAAAATGATATACCGAGTCCTTCTGAAATAAATCGTTTCGTAATATGCGTTTGGCTTACGAGCATTGTTCTGACAAACGGAAATTTGATCCTCAGCTGCCTGACGAGGTCGTCCCAGTATTCGGGGTGATTATGGGTCAACAGCAAATATTCTTCAAGCAAATCTTCGACATCGAGCGGCGGCGCTTGTTCTGAATCGCGGCCGTCATGAGGGGCAACCAAAATCACGGGATCGCTGTACATGGAATAGCAGTTCAGGTTTGACGATTGCACGTTTAAGCAGCTTAATCCGATATCTGCATGGCCGGCTGAAATCAGGGGAGCGATTTCAGCTGATTCGGCGATCTTTACTTTGATCTCCGAATTCGGATGCAGCGCTGTGTATTTTTTTAATACAAATGGGAGAATCGTATCGGCGATAAGCGGTGAAACCGCTAGATTCAATGTCTGCGAATAGCCCTGTCTGATTCTGTGAAGCTCTGCCATGCTCGATTCATAGTCTTCCAGCAGGCGAAGGGCGAAAGGAAGGTAAGCGCGGCCTTCTTTCGTTAAATGAATGCTTCTTCCTTTGCGGGTGAACAGCTGGCACCCGAGTTCTTCCTCAAGCAGTTTAATTTGAACGGTGACGGTCGGCTGAGAAATAAATAAGGTTTCCGCCGTCTTTCTGAAATTTTCGTATTTTGCGGCAGTAACAAAGGTATGAAGCCATTTAAAATCCATTGCAGTCCTCCTGATTAATTTTGTTAATCAAAGACATCAATATAATTCAATATTTTTTAAATATTATATCAACTATAATGATATTTACAAAGGAAAAAGGAGGAATTGATATGGTTTATCATGGATTAAAAGGGATTACTTGTGTTGAAACAGCCATCAGCCGCATTGACGGTGAAGAGGGAAAGCTGATCTACAGAGGGTACAATGCTGATGAACTGGCGCTTACATCCACATTTGAAGAAGTCGCTTATCTGATACTCAACGGGTCATTTCCGACGGAAGCGGAACTCGGCCAATTCAATGAGATGCTCGCTTCATTCCGTGTGCTGCCAGAAGCATGCGAGCGATTGATCCGAAGCCTTCCTGCCGAATTAGACGATATGGCGGTTCTTCGCACGGCCGTTTCTTCATTCGGGGATAAATCGTTTGCGTTCAAGCCGACAATGGAGCAGGCTCTCAGACTGATAGCAGCCGCCCCGTCGATTATCGCCTTCAGAAAAAGGCTGACTGATGGCAAAGAGCCTGTTCAGCCGCTGGATGAGCTTGGCTTTGTGGAACATTATTTTTACATGCTGAAAGGAAAGCGCCCGACAGAAGCTCAGAAAAAAGCGCTCGAAACGTACATGATTCTTGCGATGGAACACGGCATGAACGCTTCAACCTTTTCGGCAAGGGTTACGGTGTCTACGGAATCCGATCTTGTTTCTGCCGTCACATCTGCACTTGGCACAATGAAAGGACCTTTGCACGGCGGAGCGCCGTCAGCGGTTACCGATATGCTGGAAGGCATCGGGGAAAAACAGCACGCAGAAAGCTATATAAGAGAGAAGCTTGAAAAAGGCGAGAGACTGATGGGATTTGGACACCGCGTCTATAAAACGCATGATCCGAGAGCGAAGGCTTTAAGGGTGAAAGCTGAGGAAATTGCCGGGGGCGACCGGGATATCGACCTTGCTCTTCATGTTGAAAATACGGCGATCCGCCTTTTGGAAGAATACAAACCGGGGCGCAAGCTTTATACGAATGTCGAATTTTACGCAGCGGCTGTCATGAAGGCGATCGATTTTGATGCCGCATTGTTTACCCCTACTTTTTCGGCAGCGAGAATGGTCGGCTGGTGCGCCCATGTGCTGGAGCAGGCTGATAACAACATGATTTTCAGGCCGTCGGCTAAATATATCGGGGAATTGGTTTCTCAGTAATGCGGACACACGCCTTCTCAGCGAAGGGCGTGTTTTTTAATAGATTTTTGTATGTTTAAGTAGGGAATTATGCCGGTGTTCTTGAATGTATTCATCAAGAAAATCCTTTAAGGGGGAGACGATGAAAAAAGGATTCCTGATGTTGATCATGCTGTTTTTTCTGAGTGCATGCTCGGAAGGCCGGGATTTTGATGCTGAAAATGAAGCGGCGGCGACAAAAGAAGGCGGAAGCGGCGCCGAGGTCATCGCAGAGCGCTTGGATGTACCTTGGACGATCGCTCACACTGGCGGGATTTTTTTCATTACCGAAAGAAACGGGGGAATCGTATCCATTGCCGAAGGCAAAAAGGAGCGCATGCAGCTTCAGCTGAAAAAGCCCGTTCATCAAGAAGGGGAAGGCGGGCTGCTCGGATTTGTGCTCCATCCTGATTTTAAAAACAATCAGGAGGCATACGTTTACCATACATACAAAGACGGGAGCCATCTGAAAAACCGGATCGTAAAATTGACGCTTGACCGTCTTACTTGGACGGAAACGGAGGAGCTGCTTGCCGATTTGCCAGGAGGCGTGATTCATAACGGCGGCCGGATGGCGATCGGGCCCGATCAAAAGCTGTACATCACGACAGGTGATGCGGGGGAAAGGGAATGGGCCCAGCAGCCTGAAAAGCTGGCGGGGGTGATTTTAAGGATGGAGCTTGATGGTGCGGTCCCTGCTGATCAGCCTTTTCGCTCGTCTTATGTATACAGCTTTGGACACCGGAATCCGCAAGGCCTCGCATGGATCGGCCGGCAGCTTTACAGCTCCGAACACGGGCAGTCTGAACATGATGAAGTGAACAAAATTGAACCCGGAGCCAATTATGGCTGGCCGGTGATTGAGGGAAGCGATGAGAAGCGGGGAATGAAAGCGCCGCTCATCCATTCGGGAGAAAAAACGTGGGCCCCATCCGGTTTAGCGCAGAAAGGGGATGTCCTCTATATGGCCGGGCTGCGGGGAGAGGGGGTTTTCCGGGTCGATCCTGCGGAAGCCAAAGCGGTCAAGTGGCTTGGCGGATACGGCAGAATCAGAGATGTAAAAGTAATCGGAGATGATCTGTATTTCATTACGAACAATGGCGACGGAAGAGGCGAAAAAAAACAGACAGATGACCGGCTCATCCGCGTGCCTCTGTCTGACCAGTAAACATGTCTCGCTGAGTTCTTGCGTTTAAGGATGCCGGAATCGTGGTAACTGTGCACTAAACAATGGTGAAGAGGTGAGACGAATGAATCCGGCAAACAGACAGACGGATGGACAGAAAGCGCAAAAACAAGAAAAACAACCCGGGGCTGAGCACAAGATGGTGCCCCTTCCGCTCTCGGAAGATCGTGACTACAAAGGAAGCTGCAAATTAAAAGGAAAAACCGCCATTATTACCGGAGGAGACAGCGGAATCGGCAGAGCGGCCGCCATTGCATACGCCAAAGAAGGTGCGGACATTGCCGTCATGTACTTGGACGAACACAAGGATGCCGAGGAAACGAAAGAACGAATCGAACAGGAAGGCGCAAAATGCCTCTTGATTCCCGGAGATGTCGGGGATGAAGCACATTGCAAAACATCTGTCGAAAAAGCGGTGAATCACTTTGGCGGACTCGACATTCTTGTCAACAACGCTGCCGAACAGCATCCGCAAAAAGGGATCGAAGATATTTCGAGCGAACAGCTTGAACAAACGTTCAGAACGAATATTTTCTCCATGTTTCACATGACAAAAGCCGCGCTCCCGCATTTAGGGGAAGGAAGCGCGATTATCAATACCGCATCAATCACAGCTTATGAGGGCAGTCCGGCGCTGATTGACTATTCGAGCACAAAGGGTGCGATTGTCGCGTTTACCCGTTCGATGGCTGCATCCCTTGTCAAAAAAGGAATACGCGTCAACGCGGTAGCGCCGGGGCCCATTTGGACGCCGCTCATTCCGGCTACTTTTTCGCCGGAAAAAACGGAAAAACACGGTACAAATACGCCGATGGGAAGGCCCGGACAGCCTTCTGAACACGCTGCGGTATATGTTCTGCTCGCTTCAGACGATTCTTCTTATATGACAGGACAGACGATCCACATCAACGGCGGAAGATATGTGACGACATAATTTCAACCGGCTGCCTTACAATTGCAGCCGGTTTTTTTCTGTTTGTTTTTTTCGGAAAAATAAGAATTTGAAAGATCACTTTCAAAAAAGCTGCCCCGTAAGAGATAATAGAAACAGAAAGAGAAAGGATGTGTATGAATGAGCGATCGCAGAATGACAGCAAAATGGGCATCCAAACTTGGATTTGTTCTCGCTGCAGGGGGATCCGCCATCGGCCTGGGGGCGATTTGGAAGTTTCCCTATGTGGCTGGAACGAGCGGAGGAGGCGCATTTTTCCTTGTATTTGTCCTATTTACGATCCTGCTGGGATACCCCTTGCTTTTGGGGGAATTTATATTAGGCCGAAAAAGCCAATCGGATGCTATCGGCACCTATCAAAAAATAGCGCCGGGGACGCCTTGGGTGATCACAGGCTGGATCGGAATCGCCGCCTGCTTCCTTGTTCTGTCGTTTTACAGTGTGATCGGCGGCTGGATTTTGCTTTATATCATCAAAGCAGTAACCGGTTCATTGTCGGGTCTCACGCAGGCCGGATACGGGGAGCTCTTCGGTTCGATCATCCAAGATCCGCTGCAGACACTGGCAGCGCAGCTTGCGTTTATCATCATGACGATCCTCGTCGTGGCGAAGGGTGTGCAAAAAGGAATCGAGCGCGTCAGTTCGATTATGATGCCGCTATTATTTATTTTATTTATTGCGCTCGTTTTAAGGGCTCTGACGCTTGAGCATGCGATCGACGGCGTGCGTTTTCTGCTTGTGCCCGATTTTGGCAGCCTGACGCCGCAGGCGATTCTTTTTGCGCTCGGACAAGCTTTCTTTACGTTGACGCTTGGCGTATCTGTGATGGTAACGTACAGCTCCTATTTGTCAAAGTCACAAAACCTTCCGAAGTCGGCGGTCTCGATCGTGATCATGAACCTTGCCGTCACGCTGCTTGCCGGTTTGGCGATTTTTCCGGCCGTCTTTTCATTCGGGCTTCAGCCCGATCAGGGTCCGACTTTATTATTTACGGTTCTGCCGGCAGTTTTTGACCGGCTTCCATTCGGGATGCTGTTTTTTATCGGATTTTTGACGGCCTTTTTATTTGCTGCCCTGACTTCGGCTTTTTCGATGATTGAGATCATTGTTGCCGCTATTACAAAAGGCGATCAAACAAAAAGGGGAAAATGGACGTGGGCGATCGGCCTTTTGATTTTTGCCGTCGGCATTCCTTCCTGCTTGTCTTACGGAGTGCTCGATGAGCCGTTCATTTTTAAGAAGACGTTTTTTGATGCGGCGGATTATGTCGTCAGCAATATTTTGCTGCCGCTTGGCGCGCTTTTTATTTCGATTTTTATTCCGCTGAAATTGTCCAAACACGATCTATATGAAGAAATGAAGAGCGGATCAAAAGCGGGGAAAGGCTTTTTTATCGTGTGGTTTTATCTTCTCCGTTTCCTTGTGCCGCTTGCAATTGTACTTGTCTTTTTAAATTTAATCGGAGTGTTTTCATTTTAAAAGATCAGGAGATGGGTGAATATGGTGTTAGACTTTCAACAGATGTTTCCGAGCGAGGATGGCAATCACGAGGCGCGGTATCAGCTGCTGGCATTGCTTGAAGAGGTATTGGCCGGAATGGACAGGCTGAAGGATCCCGCCCGGATGACGCTTGGCCGCGAGTCTGAAGTTTCCTCTGACTACTATCAAAGCGTCATTGAGGAGGCCGCCTTGCCGGAAAAAGGCTTCGGGGCGGAAAAAAGCGTTGAAGAGCTATTGAAATTGCTTGACGGCCACCGTTTTTTAAACAGGCATTATGTGGCCAACGCGACACCTTTGCCGAACACCGCCAGCATCGCCGGGAATCTTTTAATGGTTCTTTTAAACGGAAACAATTTATGGGATGTCGACGGCACGGCTGCAGCCAAGGCGGAAGTGCAGATCACGGCGATGCTTTCGGACATTGTCGGCTATGACAGGCACAAGAGCGGCGGTTTTACCACATGGGGCGGGCAGGGAGCCGTTTTTCAGTCGCTCAGGCTGGCGATCGCAAGCGCGTACCCTGAAGCGAATCAGCAAGGAACGCCGCATCACCTGTACGCGTTCTGTTCAGAGCTTTCGCATTTCAGCCTTTACAAATCGATGGAAGCTTCCGGAATCGGGACGGACCATTTGATCAAGGTCAAGACGAATCGCGATCATTCGATGGATCTGGCCGATTTGCGGGAAAAAATGCAAGCCGTGATTGAAAAAGGCGGACATCCGATCTATGTGTTGGCAACGCTTGGCACAACCGACTCATTTGGCATCGATGATTTGGCCGGTATCAAAAAAGTGACTGAGGAAATAGAGGCCGCCTACGGTTTGCCTCCTGTCTATATTCATGCCGATACGGCGATGGGTGGGATGTACGGTTTTTTTAACGGATACGATTTCATCGGAAACCCGCTTCATCTTGAAGATGAGGTGCTTGAGACGCTTGCCCGCTACAAAAAACATTTTCAGCATTTGCACCTGGCGGACAGCTTGGTCTTTGATTTTCATAAACTTGGACAAACGCCGTATATCACAAGCCTTTTCTTGGTGAAAAACCGTGAGGCACTGAAAGTCGTTGATTTGGATCCGGATGAGACGCCTTATGTCGGTAACAGAGGGTTTGGCAGCTATCATACGAGCTATACGCTAGAGTGTTCGCGAATGGGAAGCAGCATACCGATTTATGCTTCTCTGCTCGCATTCGGAATCGAAGGCTACCAGGAGATCTTGGCCAATTACATCAGAGTTAACCTGGCATTTCGAAAAAAACTCCTGCAGGCTTTTCCGAATGCAGCCGTCACCAATGATGTATCACCTGTAACGACATTCCGCTTCTATCCGGGAAATGTCCGCTATCACGAAGAAATCAGCGGCGCCATCACGGAGGAAGAAGTGCGGAATATTAACAAATTCAATGAAAAAATCGCCGAAACATTGGGAAGGTACCGCAGTCACACCTATTTTGGCAGCACGAAAAAGCAAACATACGTTTATCCTGCTGACAGCCGTTTGCCCGTGCCGCTTTATGTCCAGAAATTCTACAGTGTCTCGCCTTACACGACGGTTGATACAATTGACCATTATATCGCCTTTTTAAAAGCGCATGTTGAACCGTCCGATGTAGCAGCCGGATAAAATTTAAACGGGAGGGTTAAACCTCCCGTTCTTTCTTTAGTCTTTATATGCGGTTCTTTTTTGGACAGGTATCCATATTTCGCTTTTAAACGTTGGGGAGCTGATATCCTGATCCTGATTCCAAAGGATTTCCGGCCCTTTCGTTTGCTCGTAATGTGAAGCCGGGAACCATTCAGCATAAATGCGTCCCCAGACATTTTGAAGGGTGTCCGGAAACGGACCGGCCGATTCAAAGACAGCCCATGTCGAGGCGGGAACTTCAAGCTGTTCATAGCGGTCCGGGCATTCCTTCGTTGTCGCTGCACCGATATAATGGTCAAGTTCTCCCTGCTCTTCCATCCGGCCTTCGGAAAAGTTCGCTGATGCTTGAATCAGTCCAAGCGGCTCGACATTTGACAGCTCTTTTAATTCAGCGATGTTTTCACTGCTTAAAGCTTTCCACATCGAGGCGATTTCCGGATTGATTCCGTGAAAGACGACAGGGACCCTTTTTTTGATTCCGACGATCCGAAATGCCTTCTTTTCTACAATACGGTAGTTCATTTCGTTTCCTCCTCTAATTGTTAACTGGAAGGTCATCGGAGGATATGCTTTCAGTGTGCTGATATCGTGCCTTGCCTCTGTCGGCGTGATGCCGTGCAGCTTTTGAAATGCGCGCGTAAAAGCATCCGGCGAGTGATAGCCGTATTTCACAGCGATATCAATTACTTTTTGATTTGTGTTTTTCAATTCAAACGCTGCAAGGGTAAGCCGCCTGCGGCGAATGTATTCGGACAGCGAAATCCCTGCAAGAAAAGAAAACATCCTTTTAAAATGATATTCAGAGCAGTAAGAAAGCTTCGCAAGCGTTTGAAAGTCGATTCTGTCCGTCAGGTGTTCTTCAATATACGCCATGGCTTGATTCATGTTCTTCAGCACATCCATTTGATGACCTCCTCTGTTTACAAAAATATCAGAATCAGAATCCCGGGATCCGACTTTCCATGCCCGATTGTGCAGGATCATTCCCGAGACTGTCCGCCGCTCAACCATGCTGTCTTCAGCTTTTTGATGCCGTCTGCGATGCTTTTTTCAGAAAGTCCGCCAAACCCGAGGAGCACCGCGTGTGTTTCAGGAGGAGTCACATACGAGACAGAGGCTGGATATACTTTGACTCCTTTTTCCAGCGCTTTTTGGGTCAGCCACTCTTCACTCGGAGCGCTTTTCACCTCAAGGATGATGTGAAGACCGGCGTTCTCTCCTCTGACTGCGGCATGAGCGCCAAATTCACGCTTGATGGCGTCAAGGAGCGTTTTTCGTTTTTTTCGGTAGAGTGTTCTCATTCGGTTCAAGTGTCTTTGATAATCCCCGTTTTTCATAAAAAGAGCAATGGCTTGCTGCACATGGCGGGAAACCGTTTGTTTAAATAAGGATGCCATGTTGAGCCCTTCTTTGACGAGCGAAAAGGGGAGAACCATATAGCTGATCCTGAGGGAGGGAATCAGCGATTTTGAAAAGGTTCCTAAATAGATGACCCGGTGGTTCCGGTCAAGTCCCTGAAGGGAAGGAATCGGCTGTCCCGCATAGCGGAATTCCCCGTCATAATCGTCTTCGATGATATAAGCTCCGGTCGATGCTGCCCAGTCAAGCAATTGCAGCCTGCGGCCGACCGGCATGATCATTCCGAGCGGAAACTGATGGGACGGGGTGGTGTATGCGAGCTGCGGCTGATATTGTTCAAGATCTTGCACGGAAATCCCGCTCTCGTCGACTGCTATAGGCATCACATTGAAGCCGCCGGTTTTCAGGACCGTTTTCGAGCGATGAAATCCGGGATCTTCAAAACCGACGGTTGTGCCTTTAGGAAACAGATGGCACAGCAACTGCAGCAAAACCGGTGTGCCGGCTCCGATGATGATTTGCTCGGGTGAACAGACCACGCCGCGAGACTCTCTGAGATAAACCGCAATCATTTTCCGCAGCGGAATGTCTCCGGCCGGCGGGCCGCTTTGAAAAAGGTCGTACCCTGATTCACCAACAGTTTTGGCGAGCGTTTTTTTCCATTGGGAAACAGGAAATGACGCGAGGTCTACATGGCCGTGGTGAAAATCGATCATGTTAGCCGCCGTCTCATGTTCTTCCAGTTCTTTTTCGGCAGGGGGAGGAGGCGCAGTCTGTGCAAAGTCTCCTTCCGCTTCAGCCGCAAACCAGCCCTTTCTAGGCTTGCTGAGCAAATATCCTTCTGCAGCCAGCTGTTCATACGCGTGTTCTACAGTTGTCAGGCTGACATTTAAGTGTTTGGAAAGCATTCGTTTGGAGGGAAGCTTTGTTCCAGGCTTTATGTGTCCCGAATGAATGCTGCGTTTGAAAAACGTGTACAGCTGCTGATAAAGCGGCTCGCTGCCGCTGCGGTTTAAAAAAGGGGTTATATCCATTCGATCAGCCCTTTCAATTCATCTGGTATGTTTTATTTTATCAAAACTGGTCATTTTAAAAAGGTCAGTTTTCGAGTTAAAGTAGTTTCATAACCAACAGAAGGGAATGACGATGTTGCTTGATTATAGGGAATTGCATTGTGAAACAGAGCTCAAGGAAGTCTATCCGATCATGAAACAGCTCCGGCCCCATTTGGATGAAACGTCTTTTTTGGAGCTCGTCAAAGAAGCTCGGGAGGCTGAAAGCTACACGTTATTTGCGCTGTACGACGGTGATATTCCGGTGGCTTTGGCCGGCTTTTTGCCGAGGGTTTCTTTGAACCAAGGCCGGCATGTTTGGGTAGCGGACCTGGTGACGTGTGAAAAACACCGTTCAAAAGGCTATGGAAAGAAGCTTTTAGGCGCTGTTGAAGAGTGGGCCAAAGGGAACGGATTGGCTTCAATCGCTTTATCCTCAGGCTTACAGCGGGCAGACGCTCACCGTTTTTACGAAGAGAAAATGGGGTATGAAAAAGCGAGCTACCTATTTCGCAAGGCTCTGAAATGAAAAACTCCCCGGTATAACCGGGGAGTTATTAAAAGCCGAGCTGCAGATTCGTATCGATGGAGACGATGGTCCATACGCAAACGAGAATGAAAATGTTCAGGACGACGCCGAGAAATCCGAGACCGGTCCGTCCTTTTTTTATGAACAGCTCGATAATTCCGAGCGGAACGGCGGCCATCGCAAAAGGAAGCATCTTATACGAATATGCGATCGTGTCGCTTAAAATGGCCAAGTTTAAGACGAACAGGGACAGAATGGCCGTGCCGACAGACACCCATCCAAATACGTTGTGCTCCTTAAAGATTCTTACCAGTTCCATAATTCCACCTCACCTACTTTAGCTGCTTTGACAGGCCCTTTTTTGATCAGCCGTTCAACCTCTTTTGACGGTCCGGTAATGACGGCTCCATACACGTTCACACCATTCTGTTCCACATAGTCAAGCCGTTTGGAAAGCTTCAGGTCTTTCCTGCCTGAAATGGTTTCAGCCCATTTCTTGTTCTTGATCATGTAGGAAAGCGCCGCTTTAAACTGCTCGTCATCGTTTTCGGCAGGTTGCTGAATTTCAAAAATCCGGTTTGAATCTTTTCCGGGAAATCCGATCGGCTCTGCGTATGGATGATCTTTTAAATCGCCCTCTGTTTCAATCGCATTCCACAGAACGCGAATATCATAGCCTTTTAATTTTTCATACAGCTCCTTTGTCGGGTATGCTCTTTCAAAGGAAAGGAAAGCTTCGGTTACGGTTCCGTCAGGCAGCTGTTTTAAAATCGACTCGGCTTTGGACACTGATTTTTCTTTGATGCCGTCAGGGTAGACAAAATGACGTTCTTCTTTTGAAAGCTCCTGATTGTATTGATGAATCTGCGGAGACTTCAGCTGATCGAAGAACATTTCCACTTCTTCATTTCCAACTACTTTTGTGACGTTTCCGATTTGCTTCTTTAACGGGAACTGTGTTTCGATTCCAAAGAGTTTTACTTTGTTGACAAGGGCTTCAGTATCGACTTGAATATTCGGGTTTGTGACGGCAACTGTCATTGAAGCGGTTTGCACCAGTTCATTCCCTTTGCTTTCATGCCCGCCCAACCCGTAGTATAGATAGCTGCCGAGTGTGCAGATCGGCAGAATAATAAGCGTAGAAATAACAGCAAGGGTGGAAATCCGCATATATGATTTATTTTTTCCGTATCTTAAAATCGCTTTTTGCTTTTCAGGACTGATCGCCAAATCCCAGTCTTCGTCTTTCATTTCCTGTTCCAGCATGTCCTGGTATTCTTCAAGCTGTTCAAGCTCTTCTTCGACCCGGAGCATTTCCGATTCGGAAAGTTCGCCGTTTTTATATTTTTCCCAACGTTTTTTAAAATCTTCATTCATCGTTAACACCTCTGTTGTAAAGTGCTTTCAGCCGCTGTCTGGCACGAAATAAAACACTTTTAAAATTAGCCTCTGAGATATTCATCAAGCTTGACGCTTCCTTGTAGTTCAATTCTTTTAAATAGTACAGCGTAAGCGCTTCCCGGTAGTTATCGGGGAGCTGGTTCATATATAAGGTTAACACTTCCTTGATTTCGACCTGGTGAGCAGGGCTTTGCACCGCGTTTTGAAACAGGTTTCCGATCATGTCGTCAGAAATCGTCACTTCCTTTTTATGCTTTCTGACATAGTCGATAAACGCATTGCGTGCCACTTGAAAAAGCCATGGCTTCACTTTGCTGTGGTCGTAAGAATGGATGTGTATGTAAGCTCTCATAAAGGTTTCCTGAAGCAAATCCTCTGCTAGATGTTTATCTTTCGTCATGGAGAGCAGGAACCTGTAAACATCATTCATATACATTTGGTAAATTTCGTCGATAGTCACTGCCTTTTCTCCCCTCTATGTTATAAACGCATAAGAAAGGTTTGAAGTTGCACTAAATATGCCCACGGCTCATTTTTCCTCCAATTTCTTACCTTTAAAATCATCTACCCTATATAATAACTGAACACGTTCAAAAAAACTAATCTTCATGGCGATTTTAACGACTGAACGGCCGAAATATAAAGCACAGCAGCAAAATAAGCCTTTAAGCATATCAGATCTTTATTATATGCTAAAAGGCTATTTGATTAGAGGATATCCTTCATTATCAGCTGTTTTTATCGTCTGTCAAAAATATTGGCCGTGACCGCGGCGGCCTTCTGCGGCCAGCGCATCGGCTTTCGTTCGATGGACGGTGCCGAATGGATGGTTGGGCGGAGCATAGATTGAATAGAGTTTCAGCGGAGTATTGCCTGTATTGGTGAGATTGTGCCATGTTCCGGCAGGGACGACGATAGCGGTGTCATCGTAAACATTTCTTTTAAATTGCAAATGATGTTTGCTCGGCCCCATTTGCACGATTCCCCTGCCTTGTTCAATACGAAGGAACTGGTCAACGTGAGGGTGCATTTCCAATCCGATGTCTTCGCCGGGGTTGAGGCTCATCAGGGTAACTTGTAAATGCCTTCCTGTCCATAAAGCGGTCCGAAACGTTTTGTTCTGTTTTGCCGCTTCGTTGATGTTCGCGGCAAACGGCTTTTGTCCATAATCTCTTAATACGATGCGTTCTTCGCTGCCGGGTGTTCGAAAAGCGCCTGCATAGTCTGATTCGTGAAACCAAACCGGGTTATAAGAAAAAGGAATATAATATGGGTATTGATTTGGATGCATTTGTTCTAGGTCCCTTCATTAGCTTTATTGGGATCATCGTATGCAATAGGCATATGAAGTGTCCCGCTGTAAGATGGTTTTTAGTCAAAACACGTTTTTTTAAAAAAGCTTCCGGGAAAATATGATATCAGACTCATAACAGGAGGGAGAGGAGCATGGAATACATCAACATATCCGGTACATCGATCGAATCGTCGCGCATCGGTCTCGGAACATGGGCCATCGGAGGTTTTATGTGGGGCGGAAGCGATGAAAAAGAAGCGATTCAGACGATTCATGCTGCGCTTGATGAAGGAATCAACCTGATTGATACCGCTCCGGCATACGGTTTCGGGCAGTCGGAAGAAATCGTCGGTAAAGCCGTACAGCAATACGGAGAGCGCGACCGAGTCATTCTCGCGACAAAATCAGGACTTGATTGGAAGCAGGAACAGCTGTATCGCGACGGATCGAGGGAGCGGATCATCAAGGAAGTTGACGATTCGCTGAAAAGGCTCAATACGGATTACATCGACCTGTATCAAGTGCATTGGCCCGATCCGCTCGTCCTGAGCGAAGAAACGGCGGAAGCGATGAAAGACTTGTATGATGCGGGGAAAATCAGAGCGGTCGGCGTCAGCAATTTTTCCCCGGAGCAGATGGACACATTCAGAGCTGCGGCGCCGCTGCATACCGTACAGCCGCCGTACAACATGTTTGAAAGGGAAATCGAGCAAGACATTCTTCCGTATGCGCAAGATCAAGGGCTGACGACGCTATTATACGGAAGCTTGTGCAGGGGGCTCCTGTCAGGAAAAATGAATGAGGACTACACGTTCAAAGGGGACGACCTTCGAAAGCGGGACCCTAAGTTTCAAAAGCCGCGCTTTAAAGAATATCTGGAGGCCGTCAGGAAACTTGATGAGTTTGCAAACGAGCGGTTCGGCAAATCGGTTCTCCATCTGGCAGCAAGATGGGTGCTTGATCAGCCTGGCGCAAGCATTGCTTTATGGGGGGCAAGACGCCCTGATCAAATCCGTCCCGTCAGCGAAATCACCGGCTGGAGTTTAACGGAAAGTGATCAAAAAGCAATTGACGACATATTGGACAATACGATTTCAGAACAGATCGGGCCTGAATTCATGGCGCCGCCGACAAAAGAAAAAGTCTGAAAACCGGGGAGAAAATTCCTCGGTTTTTTTTGTGAAAAATCATTTTTTAGTACCAGGTAATAAAAAAAATTGTTATAATAATAAAGGGAAACCTCATACGACTACATCAATAAAGGAAGTGCCATATGTATAAATTTACTGGTTATGCTGCAAAAGCGATTCTTTCTTTGCGCGGCGGAATTAAAGTATACAATAAAGAAAATCTTCCTAAAGACACAGGTTTCGTTATTGCGTGCACACATGCAGGATGGGTGGATGTCGTCGCACTGGGTGTCGGCATTTTGCCTATGGAAATTCATTACATGGCGAAAAAAGAGCTTTTTGAAAATAAATTAAGCGGTTCTTTTCTTTCAAGCATCAACGCATTTCCCGTCGACAGGGAAAATCCCGGGCCAAGCAGCATCAAAACCCCGATCAAGCTGTTGAAAGAAGGAAAAATCGTCGGCATTTTCCCAAGCGGAACAAGATCATCTGAAGATGTTCCATTGAAAAGAGGGGCTGTCACGATCGCCCAGATGGGAAGAGCGCCGCTTGTGCCGGCCGCATACAGCGGTCCTTCCAACGAAAAAGAGCTTTTCAAGAGAGGCAAAATGAAACTGGTCATCGGCGAACCGCTCAATCAGGAAGATTTCGCTCAATATTCGTCAAAAGAAAAGCTGGTCAAGATGACGGAGGCTTTGAATGACAGTATTAAAGCTTTAGAGAAAAAGCTGGAGCAGCTATAATTCAAACATACGCAAGGAAAAACAGCTTCTCACGCACAGAAGCTGTTTTTTAATTTTTTGGGCAGTATTTTAGAACGATATTTATTGGTGAGGAGCTTATATATGAAATGGTATTTGAAAGCAATAAAAAACTATGCAGGATTTACAGGAAGGGCGAGACGAAAGGAATTTTGGCTGTTTTGCTTTTTCTCATACATGATTTTGGTCCTCTACGGTTTTTTTAAAGCCATTCTGCATCTTCCGGAATATGAAATAGAGACATTTTTAGGGATGGTTTATTTGCTTGCCATTCTTGTGCCGGGCTTGGCTGTCACGATCCGCAGATTGCATGATACGGGTAAAAGCGGCTGCTGGATCTGCATCGGTCTGATCCCTCTCATTGGGCAATTTACTTTGCTGATCATGTTTTGTCAAAACAGTGTAAAAGAGGAAAATCAATACGGGCCGAACCCGAAGGGAGCTATCTAAGCGAAAACCGCCTGTCCCCAGGCGGTTTTTTAGTTGTTTGTGGCAGTTGATTTTTCTAAAAACAAAAGCAGTTCCCGCCAAAATGTTTGAGCTGCAATGGCATCGGCTTCAGTTTTTCCCCCATAGGCTATTTTTCGGCTTTTCCGCCCGGATGTCGGAAAGTATGGAGGCCTGATATTATGGCCGGCATCTTCGAAATATAGATGTTTAACAGAATAGGGAAATCTCTTCTTTTTCAGCCGTTCAACGATTTTCTCGTTCATAGAGGCGGAGGGCCATACCAAATCATCCGTACCTGAAGTTAACAGAATAGGCCCATTAATATGTTCCGCTTTTATAATTGCTGGATGATCCTCTTTCACTTTCCGTAAAGCTTTTTTGTAAAGATCAGTAAAAGCATGAGGCTGTCTTGTGAGCTTATGTGTCACCATATTCCACAGCTGAGAAAGCGAAAACAATGGCAGCGGGGCAAAGGCGAGCGGTGCGCCGTCCAGACTCCAGGAAGATGTCTGCCGAAATTTTTTTAATCCAACGCCTTGAAAGACGACCCCGCCGCCTACATGAGAAACCGCAAAACGGATTTCAGGAAAATGGGAACCTATCAGCAGCGCCAGTTCGCCGCCTTTTGACCTTCCGCATATTCCGATCTGACGATGATGAAGTCCTTCTTGGCGTCCGAGCCAATCGATCGCTTTCCGGAAATATTCAAGCGGGATTTCAACCAGTTTTTTAGGAAGCTGTTTGTATTGAAAATAAGGGATTGCAAATGTTGCATATCCGTAATTTGCTAACATGCCTGCCATTGTTTCATCAAGACCGCCGTCAGATCCCCCTAATACGATGACTGCGGGAGGCCGGTTGACAGCAAGCGGACGAAAAAATGTGCCGGACAACCCATTTTCGCTTACTTCCTGTCTCTCTACTGTTTCAGAAAGCAGCACTCGTTTTATTTCTTTACTCAGGATCGTGCGTTCTTTTTGCTTCACCTCAATCCTGTAAACGGAGGAATTAACCGATTTTTTATGGAACGAGCAGGAGGATTCAACCGCCTGCATTGACCAAAAAAGCCCCATTTGATCTTTAGACTGGTAGGTTCCTTTTATTGGGGCTGCTGCTGCAGGGTCGACTTCTCCCAATCGATTCGCTTGAAAAACAGCATGTGATCTCCACTCTGCGTCAGCTTCATCTTTCACAGTCAAGATGATTTCAATGATGTCAAACGGTCGGAGTCCGCTTATCTTCAGGTTTATTTTTTCATCCCATTTGGAAACTGCAGGTATGTGCAAAACCGGTTGCAGAGTAATCAAGACGGCACTTCCTTTTCAAGTTTTGTATAAAATAAATCGACGCACTCCTCAACATAGTCATCAATACGATCATCGAACGACTCCTTGAATGCGGGCAAATGTTGAAACATAATGTATTGATTCAGCAAACCGAAAAACATTTGGCTTAAAATTTGAAAATTGCCGCCTGAAATTTTTTTTTCGGCATAGAGGTTCGCAAAATAAGTCTCTAAAAAGCGATTGAGACGGCGGGGAATATCCATGATTAATTCGCAAACTTCCTTATCCTGTACTGCATCATTAAAGTAAAGTAAAAAAACAGTACCTTTTTCCAGGTTTTCTTTTAGATATGCTTTCGCAATGAATGAGAGGTCTTGTCGTAAATCGCCGCTCAGTATTCCTTCAAGTTCTCCAATAAAATCTCCCGATGACACATGTTGAATAACACTTTCCCGAAATAAATTCTGTTTATTTCCGAAGTGTCTAAAAAGGGTCAAATGATTGACGCCTGCTTTTTGGGCAATTTCTCTGGTGGATGCGGCTTGATATCCTTTTTCTTTGAAAAGGGCAAGCGCCGCTTCGATTAATCGATCCCTTGTAGATTGTGCTGACATAAGTCCCTCCTGAAATGTAATCACTTGATTACATGATAATTGAATTTTGCTCTGTAATCAAGTGGTTACATATTTTGAATGCAAAAAAAGAGGATACAAATTCATTGTATCCCCCGGTTTGTTCACAATGTTATTCCGCTTCCTCAAGCAGCGGCGTTTCCGCAGCTTTTTTCACCTCAACGTATGAAACGTGGTGGCCGTCGATTTCGTTGATCGTGAATTCAAATCCCTGATCGGTGATCATGTCGCCTTTTTGGACGTCATATTTTTGCGTCAGGAACCATCCGCCGATCGTGTCAATTTCCTCATTGTCGAGCTGAATGCCGAGCAGATCGTTGACTTGGTTGACGAGCACTTTACCGTCGAGAATGTAATGGTTTTCGCCAATCTTGCGGATTTCATTAATTTCATCGATATCGAATTCGTCACGGATTTCGCCGACGATTTCTTCAATGATGTCTTCGACCGTCACGAGTCCGGCCGTTCCGCCGTATTCATCAGAAAGGATCGCCATATGAACGCGTTCTTTCTGCATTTTCAGAAGCAGATCGTGGATCGGAACAGTCTCGATCACATGAATGATCGGATTGATAAACTGTTCAATCGTGTCTTCTTTGGAGCATTCTCCGCTGATGCAGGCCGTTAGTATTTCCTTGACATTGATGACGCCGACGATGTTGTCCTTATCTCCGTCTTCTACGGGATAGCGGGTATAGCCTTCGACCTTCGTGATGTCGATCATCTCGGCGATTTTCATATCATTTGGAAAGCTGACGACTTCTGTTCTCGGGATCATGATTTCCTTGGCAAGACGGTCATCGAATTCAAAAATTTTGTTGACATATTTGAACTCAGATTGATTGATTTCGCCGCTTTTGTAGCTTTCTGACAGAATAATTCGCAGCTCTTCCTCTGAGTGCGCCATTTCATTTTCAGAAACCGCTTCAAGGCCAAACGCTTTCGTCAGCAGCCTTGCCGATCCGTTCAGCGCCCAGATGAATGGGAACATGATGCGGTAGAACCAGATCAACGGTTTTGCAAAAAGGAAGGAAACGGCTTCCGCTTTTTGGATCGCAAGCGTCTTCGGAGCGAGCTCGCCGACAACCACATGCAAAAACGTAATCAAGCTGAAGGCGATCACGACTGAAACGATGTGTGATACAGAGCTCGGAATGTTCCACTTCACAAATAGCGGTTCAAGCAGCCGGGCAACTGTCGGCTCCCCGAGCCAACCGAGACCGAGAGCCGTCAAAGTGATGCCGAGCTGACAGGCCGATAAATATTCGTCTAAATGCGTAATGACTTTTTTCACCGAAACCGCTGTTTTGTTTCCTTCAGCAATCAATTGATCAACCCGCGAGCTTCTGATTCTGATAATCGCAAACTCAGACGCTACGAAAAATGCTGTTAAAGCAATTAATACAGCAACAAAAACCAAATTAACTATTTCCAATTAGGACCTTCACTCTAGCGTGAGAATGAAGGTAACACCTCCTGTTTAGTAAAAGATTAACTAAAGCAGCAGTAAAAAGGACTGGATGACCGTCATTTTTTCAGGAGAAAGCCGGCTTTTCAGAATCTTCCGTTCATCGGGATTCAACCGTTTCAATCTGTTTATGAGCACGGAAATATTGTCATTGACATGATCAATTTCCGTTGTCAGGCTTCCAATTTCATCATCATTCACAGTTGAAGAGGGAAACTGGTTTTCCAGCCTTACTTTAATGTCGGACAGGGCCAATCTCTGCTGCTTGCAGTCCATAATAAACTTCAGCCGTTTGAGAGCGGCTTCATCGTAATAACGGTAGTTTGAACATGATCTGTCAGGCGTTAACAGCCCGAGATTCGTATAATAATCGACAGTCCGTTTTGTTACGCCTGCAGCAGCTGCTAATTCGCCAATGCGATATTTCTCTGCCCCATCTGCATCCCTCCTCAACCATCACGTTATAGTTATAAAACATTTTAATATATTAGAAGCTGTTTATACAAGTTAATTGATCAAAAAAAGGCGTAAAATTGATGCGAAAACCTTTATTTATCTAAATATTCGAGAAAATATTGTTAGATTTAAAGTTTAGACATTTGACTGACTCTTTTTTAATAAAGTAAGATAATAGTATATATTTGGCTTGGAGGTGGTTAGATGGGGCCCTCTGCATAGTCATTTTTACAGAACGCACATCAGCCTTATTAAGGGAATTTGAATTCATCAGGAGGTGACTCCTTGTCCTTTGTGAAGGATAAGGTTAAATGGACGATATTGTTAGTCTGATAATCATCGGGATTCTGATTGCATTAACCGCTTTTTTCGTGGCATCGGAATTTGCGATTGTCAGAGTCAGAAGCTCCCGCATTGATCAGCTGATTGCTGAAGGAAACAAAAAGGCGGTTCGCGCAAAACAAGTGGTGTCGGATTTGGATGAATACCTTTCAGCTTGCCAGCTCGGCATTACGATTACAGCACTCGGACTCGGCTGGATGGGGGAGCCTACGGTTAAAAAGGTGCTGCATCCGGTCTTTGAAAGCTTGCATGTTTCTGGCGCTGTATCGCACGCTCTTTCAGTTGCCATTGCATTTTTAGTGATTACATTCCTGAACGTCGTGGTTGGAGAACTTGCCCCAAAAACCATCGCGATTCAAAAAGCCGAACAGATGACACTGTGGCTGGCGGGACCTCTGCACTTTTTCAATGTTGTGATGTTCCCGTTCATTTGGACGCTGAATGCCTCAGCCAGAGTGCTGACCGGGTTATTCGGTTTGAAGCCTGCTTCGGAAAAGGATGAATCCCATTCGGAGGAAGAGCTGCGAATCCTGTTATCAGAAAGCTACAAAAGCGGAGAAATCAATCCGTCTGAATATAGATACGTTAATAAAATCTTTGAATTCGACAATCGGATCGCCAAAGAAATTATGGTGCCGCGCACTGAAATCGCCTCCGTCCCGGTGGATATGCCGATCGATGAGGCCATTTCGGTCATGCTGCAGGAAAAGTATACGCGCTGGCCTGTCTATAAAGGCGATAAGGATCATGTCATCGGCATGATCAATACGAAACAGCTGTTTACGGATATGCTCATGATGTCAGAGGCTGAGAAAAAGCGATTGTCCCTTGAAGCCTATGTCCGTCCGGTTATTGAAGTCATTGAAACCGTGCCTGTTCAAAAGCTGCTGATCAAAATGCAGCGGGAGCGGATTCACATGGCGATCTTAACGGATGAGTACGGCGGGACATCTGGTCTTGTGACGGCCGAGGATATTCTTGAAGAAATCGTCGGGGAAATCAGGGACGAATTCGATGAAGACGAAAAACCGCTTATCGAAAAAGTCTCCGATCATGAATACATCATGGACGGCAAAGTGAGAATCGATCAGGTCAATGAGCTGTTTGAAGACGATCTCGAGGAAGAGGAAGTCGAAACAGTCGGCGGACTTGTGCTGAAAGAAAACATAGATATCGCGGAAGGCCAGGCGGTGCATATCGGCTCCTACACGATAACGGTTCTCGAAATGGAAGGGCGTCTGATTAAGCACGTCGAAGTTAAGCGGGAACAAACAACAGAACATGTAGAGCTGGCACCGGCAAATCCGGTCGTCGTTAACGAAGTCACCTTGAGCGAAAAATAGCTCAAGGTGATTTTTGATTTTAAGAAAAAAGTCATTTGAACAGGAACTTTTGTTCGTATATAATGGGAACAAACGTTCTGTTTGAGAGGTGATTGATTTGCTGTGGTACGAAATCATTTCGGAGGAAGAGAGGAAAACGTATATTAAGCGGATCGAATTTCATTTGCGGAATTGGAAAAATTACAAAGCCGCCGTGCTCAATTTAGAGAGGAGGATGGAGAAGGAGCAAAAGAACGGGCTCACCGTCAAAGAAAGAAACGCTGAATATCAGATCGACGCGGAAAAAAGGCTCTATCAATTTTTGCTTGATTCGATGGAAACGGCTGTCTCCGAATTGGATGAGCTCGAGCGGAAGTTGGTGGAATGCCGGTATATTCATAATTGGAGCATGGGAAAATGCGCGATGGAAATCGGCTACAGCGAAAAAACGCTGTTTTTAATGAAGAAATCGCTACTGGACAAGCTGCTTGTCAGCTTGGCGGCGATCACGAATATTTAACGGATGCGAGGGCTTGTCTCAAACAAGCCCTTCTTTTCTGCGCCGCTTCAGTTTTTTTTCAGGTTCTTGACGCGATGATGACACGGGAGAGGGCAGCTTTTCTTTTATGATAAAGACAAGCTTTAAACAGCGGGGAGGTTTGACACATGTAATGCCGGTCATTTTTTGAGACAAACGCTTCAGGAAAGGAGAGGAAGAACATGGATTTTTCTGAAATTGCGCTCGTTCCGCTGATTACGGGATTGGTGCATACGGTAAAGCTTGTCGGCATTCAGAAACGATTTCTCCCCATCTGTGCAATTGTCTTCGGCATCTCGATTTCTCTCTTGTTTACCGCAGGGGACTGGAAGGAAGATATGATGATCGGAACTTGGCTTGGCTTGTCATCAGTTGGATTTTACTCCGGCTCAAAAAACGTCTTGAAACCATTATCAAAGGAGGAGATTGAACATGAAGATTTATTTGGATCCGGGACACGGCGGAAGTGATCCGGGAGCATCGGGAAACGGTTTGCAGGAAAAGGACGTGACGCTTGCGATTGCTCTCAAAATGAATGACATTCTATTAAAAGAGTATGATAACGCAGAGACGAGGCTGAGCAGAACAACAGACAAAACGGTCACGCTTCAGGAGCGCACAGATGATGCCAATTCGTGGGGGGCCGATTTATTTGTCTCCATTCATACAAACGCTTTTGACGGTACAGCGTACGGGTATGAAGATTATATCTACAGCGGCTTGACCGATGAGTCGGTTACTGCTCTTTATCAACGGATCATTCACGGCGAAGTGATCAAGCAGAACGGACTCAGGGACAGGGGAATGAAGAAGGCGAACTTTCATGTTCTTCGGGAAACAGCGATGCACGCCATATTGACGGAGAACGGCTTTATCGATCATCCCGAAGATTCGGCAAAAATGAAAAGCGCCGCCTGGATCGAACAGACGGCGCGGGGACATGCAGCCGGCATCGCACTCTGCCTCGGTCTGACACACAATGAGTTTCCCCTGTATAAAGTGACGATGGACGGGGGACAAATTGGAGCTTACCAAGAAAAAGACGATGTTTTGAACGTTATTTCTGCGAATTGGGACAGCTTTCAAACAGCGGCCATTGAAAAAGGATAAAAAGGGAAGAATCCATTTTGAAGCATTCAAAATGGATTCTTTAATGTGTTTGTATCTTTTTTAGTTGTCCGTGGTGTTCCTTTCTGAACAATGCCATTCAAATCAGGGTACAGCTTTTGCGACGGCGGGCGCAAAAAAAAATGACAACCGGAAGTACATGTGCAAGCGCCTGTTCATAGCCGAACGAGCATCATTGTTTCATCATCTTCACAAAATCAGCATGCTGCCGGCCCAGAAACCCCCAAGTGAGCATGCCATTGTAAGCAGCATGTAAACCGCTGAATCCTTTACACGTTGTGCAGCCAAAAGCTGAACCGCTTCGACACTGAATGTGGAAAATGTTGTGAAGCCTCCGAAAAATCCAGTTCCGACCAAGATAGAGACCGTTTGATTGTCAATGCCGAGGCTGACGAATATGCCGAGGGCGAATGAGCCGACAATATTGACCACCATCACGCTGACAGGAATGCGCGGGCGCGGAAACATCGCCATGAGCATATTGCCGAGCCAAAATCTTAAAACGGAGCCGAATCCTCCGGCGATCATAAATCCAACTGCCATCATGATTGATACCGCTCCTTTTCTTTCCCTGACGCTCCGCTCATCCTTTTGCCGATCATGATGCCCAAAAATGCGAAGCACACCCCACAGGCAAGCGACACGATCAAGTACAGAACCCCGATGTGCGGAGCGGCCGATTGCAGCAAAAATACGGTCTCTTTAGAAAAAGCGGACATTGTCGTATATCCTCCGCAAAACCCCGTTCCTAAACATAACTGGACGAGCGGCTTTTTTGCCCGAGCCGCAAAAAAACCTGTCAAAAGGCCGAGGAGAAGGCTTCCAGACGCATTTTCAATAAAAGTCGGCCAAGGAAAACCGGCGGTGCCGCCATGCAGATTGACGAAGTAGCGCAGCAGCGAGCCAAGGGCTCCTCCGATAAAAACGGCAACAGATGATTTCATACTCTTCCTTCTTTCTCAAAAATAATCCGGGTAGTCGGTAATGATCCCGTCGATTTTCCAGCTTTTCAGGCGGCGTCCCGTTTTCTCCCCGTTGACCGTCCAGGCCAGCGCCTTCAAATCACAGCTGTGAATCGATTTGATTAGAAAAGGGCTGACCATCGTAGCTTTCAGGCTGACGTACCGGGCAAACTCCGCGATTTGCCGCAGCCGGGCGCGCGGCAGCATTCCGAATCGCGGCCTGATCAAAACGGCGGTCGGAATCGAAGGATACATGTGATGAAGCGCCCTCATGGCGCCTGCGTCAAACGACTGGACAATCGTGTTCATCGAATGGCCGAACCGGCTGATCAGTTGTCCGGCCGCTTTTTCGATTCCGGGCTGGGTTTTGGACGACTTGATTTCGATGAGAAGGCCCGTCTTGTTGTGATATTTCCCCAGAACAGCTTCAAGTGAAGGGATTTTTTCGCCCTGAAATTCCGGGCTGAACCAGCTTCCCGCATCAAGCTTTTCGAGCTCATTCATCGTATACTCGCGAACGAACCCGGTACCGTTCGTCGTTCTGTCAACTTTGTCATCGTGGATGACGGCAAGTCTGCCGTCTTTTGTCAGCTGTACATCGAGTTCGATAAAATCAGCCCCGAGCTCCACCGCTTTTTCAAAAGCGGCAAACGTATTTTCAGGGGCGTAAGCCGAGGCTCCGCGATGTGCGATAATATGCAAGCATGTCAGCTCCTCTTGATAAAATCTTTCCATCACAAGGATACCCGATTTTGACGATGCAAGTAAATCATTTGACTGAAGCGGACAAAGGGCAGGGAGAAGAGACAAGCGACAAATTTCGGCAAAATGGTACAAAAGGATCATTTACTAAAGATTCTGATATTTTATAATGGACAAAAGGAGGCGAGATGATGGGTAAAGGGAGAATTAAAGTGGAAGAACGGATTAAGATCGAAACCGATGCTGAAATGTTTAAAGCGACTCTCCTTGATCAAACACAGTCTCAGAAGAAGAAATAGCGGTGTTGGCCCGAATCACGTTGTCTCTGGAACAATAAAATATGATGATCATCAGGCTGCCGAAGTGTTCGGCAGCCTTTTATGCGTGTCGACGGTTATTTTTGGTGCACAATAAAATGAGAAATTTTTTTCTCGTTTTAGTATAATTAAAGCTTGATGAGTCAAATAAGGGAGAGAAAGCAATGTTCGAAAAGTATATGACAATGGATTTCGCTGTCGATATCGGAATCAGCATCGGTATCCTTCTTTTATTTTTCGCGTTTCGAAAAATATTTACGAAGTACTTGTTCAACTTAATACTGAAATTGACGAATAAGACGAAAACAGACTTTTTCAATCAGGTGGCGCTGGCGTTTGAAAAGCCGGCCCGGTGGTTTTTTGCGATACTCGGTATTTATCTGGCCATCATTTATTCCCCGTTTTTTGATGGGCATATGGCGATCGTTCATAAACTGTACAGAGTGTCCGTGATTTTGGTCATTGTAAGCGGCCTATACAACTTAACGGCGGCTTCGTCGGTTTTATTCGATAAAATCAATAAGCGGCTTGAGCTTGATATGGATGATATTCTTGCGCCGTTTTTGTCCAAGATTCTCCGCTTTATCATTGTAGCGCTCGGAATCAGCGTTATCGCCGGAGAGTTCAATTATGATGTCAACGGATTTGTTGCCGGACTCGGGCTCGGCGGCTTCGCTTTTGCTCTTGCGGCAAAAGACACTGTCGGCAACTTTTTCGGCGGAATTGTCATTATTATGGAGAAGCCCTTTACAATCGGCGATTGGATTGAAACAAATATCGTCACCGGATCTGTTGAAGATATATCGTTCAGAAGCACGAAAGTCCGCACGGCTGGAGAAGCTCTCGTGACCGTCCCCAACTCGGTGCTGGCTAACGAAGCGATCATGAACTGGACGAAAATGCGAAAGCGTCAGGTCACCTTTACGCTCGAAATCGATCCGTCCACCCCGCGCGAGAAAGTCGAACGATGTGTGGAGCGTTTCAAAGAAATGCTCAAGTCGCACGAAGGGGTCAACCCGGATGTCATTATGGTCAATTTCGACGTCCTGAAGGATACGCATTTAAGCATCTTCTTCAACTACTATACCAATACGACGGTCTGGGCCGAAAACTTGGACGTCAGACAGGATGTCAACTACCGAATTCTTGATATTATGAAAGAGGAGCAGGTTGATTTTGTTTCTCCGGGTCACAGCCTCTTTGAGTTGAAGAAAATGAAAGATCAGCAAGGAGATGCTTAGGTAACGCTTTTGGAAGGGAGACAAGCCAAATGGAGGAAAAAGCCCTGAGATTTGTGGAGATGATCGAAAATGCCGAGCGCATTACCGTTTTGACAGGCGCCGGTATGAGCACGGAATCAGGTATTCCCGATTTTCGTTCAGCCGGCGGCATATGGACGGAAGATCTGTCGAGAATGGAAGCGATGAGTCGTGATTATTACGAACGATATCCAAAATTGTTTTGGCCGAAGTTTAAAGAGCTTTTTCAAATGAAAATGACCGGAACTTATCAGCCGAATGACGGGCACCTTTATTTAGCCGATCTCGAGAAAAGCGGTAAGGATGTCAAGGTATTCACGCAAAATATCGACGGACTGCATCTCAAGGCGGGAAGCCGGCATGTATATGAACTGCACGGTTCGATCCAAACAGCCGCATGCCCAAAATGCGGGGCGCGCTATGGTCTTGACCACATTCTTCAAGAAGAAGTGCCAAGATGCCATCGCGTCAATGGCAAGGGGAGAGAATGCGGATTCATATTAAAAACGGATGTCGTGCTGTTCGGCGATGCCGTTCAGCATTTTGACACGCTTTTTGAAGTCCTCAACGAATCCGACCTGCTTTTGGTGATCGGCACTTCACTTGAAGTGGCGCCTGTCAGGTTTGTTCCTGAAGAAGCGCACTTGATCCCAGGCTTGAAGAAAGCGATGATCAATCTCGATAAGACACCTTACGATCATTTATTTGATATTGTCATCCATCAAAAAATCGCCGAGTTTGTTCGGAAGCTTAATTGTTAAAAAGGCGCTCCAGACCGGAGCGCCTTTTTCTGAGCTTCATCACAATTTTTTATAATAAAAAACGGATGTATCAAAGCCGCCGTCTGCAGATTCCGCGTATGCGGGAATGCGGCCGGCTTCGGCAAAGCCGAGCGAAGCGTAAAGAAGGTTGGACGGGTCTTTTTCCCTTGTATCCAGCACGAGAAGAGATCTGCCTTCCTGTTTCGCCCTGTCGATCGCTTTTTCCATTAATGATCTGGCGACGCCCTGCCGCCTGAAGGCGGGATCTGTCATTAACTTGCAGATTTCCGCTCTGTGGCGGCCGTTTTGTTTTGTGCATAAGTGCAATTGAACACTTCCTGCGATCCGGCCGTTTTGTTTGGCAATCCATAACACCGAATCCGGTGTGACGGCTGTTTTCCAATAAGCCTCCGCCAGCTGCTCATCAAGCGGGGGCAGAAAGCCGATCGATGCCCCGTCATCGACGACCCGGATGAGAAGCTCGGCCAATTGATTGGTATATTCGGCAGTCGAATGCAGCTCTTCAATTTTCATTTATTCACCCCATGATATAAAGATAACTGCATCATAATCAGAAAACGGTTTGTTTGGCAACAAGTGTGTCAGATAATCACACTTGCGGGAGGAAATAAAAAAATCCCCTTCAGTAGGGGATCAGGCATGGGGTGTTATTCATGAACGGGTGTCATCGATTCATCAAGCGTTGCAAATGAATACCCCATGTTTTTTAAATTTGTCAGCAATAACGGCAACGATTGAACCGTTGAAGGAATATCGTGCATCAGGATCACGATCGGCTGTTTTGTCTGCCGCTTTTCCAGCGTATTCAGCTGGTTCATGACTTCCGGAACGAATTTTTGGCTTCTGTATTTCCAGTCCATGCTGTCAATATTCCAGTCCCAATAAACAAATCCGTTCTTTTTCAGCACTTTTTTCTGCGCTTCGGTCAGCGAAGGTTTGCTCCCGTAAGGCGTTCTGATTAAATGGGTTTCAACCCCGGTGATAGACTTCAGCGTTTTTTGAGCCTGCTTCATTTCCAGCTGAGGAGAATTGGCGCCTTTATAAAATTGCTTTTGGTCATGGGTCACTCCGTGAAGTCCAAGTGCATGGCCCTGCTGCTTCATATTGAGAACGGCTTTTTTGTGAAGCTTCATGTTCGGTTCGAGCATGAAGAACGTCGCTTTAGCGTCATGTTCGGATAAAATTTGCAGCAGCCTTTGGCTTACGGCTGAAGGCCCATCGTCAAACGTCAAATAAACCGTTTTTTCCTTCAATTTTTCTTGCTTTTTTTCCGCGGCAGCTTTTTGCTTCTCTTTTTCCTGCTTGCGCTTTTCGATCTGCTGTTTTGTGCTCAAGTGATCGAGAAGTTCGCCTTGCGTTGCTTTTTTGAGCGGAACGCTGTCTCCTTCATGCCTCATTTGGCTGTTTTCCGACACCGTAAGCTCTTTTTTCTCAGCGGCGGCAGAGGACTGTGAAAGGTCCCATACGTACAGGAGAATCAGACACAAAACAAAAAAGCACGCTGCTTTCGTCAACAGATAAGCTACAGATGGGGCAGTTTTTTTTGATACTTGGCGCATGTCACTCTCTCCGTATCATTTTTCTCGTTCCAATGCCATTATAGAATGCTAGTCTCATAAAATAATGGATCACAATGTTTAAGTATACAGGATTGGAAAGAAGATGAATACAGGATGAAGGGAAAAATATATCAAATTTTAATAGAAAATGCTGAACGATGGGGAATGCTGTTTTTTTGATCATGAAGGCGGAGAAAAGTTTTTGGAAATATTGCACTATTTTGAAGGGCAGGGTCGTGTTAGAATGGAATGGAGAAAATTCAGAAGTCAACAAAAAACAAGGGGATGGAGAAATGAAAGTTCTTTTTAACGGCCGGCTGATGGAACGGAGCGAGTGTGCGGTTGATATTGAAGACAGAGGCTACCAATTTGGAGACGGCGTCTATGAAGTCATCCGCATTTACAATGGAATCTTGTTCACGCTTGATGAACACATTGCCCGCTTATATAAAAGCGCAGCCGAAATCGGAATCGACTTGTCTTTTTCAGAAGCCGAGCTGAAAAGCCAGCTGAAAGAGCTCGTCGACATCAATCAAATGCGGGACGGCGGGCTGTATCTTCAAGTGACAAGGGGAAAAGCCCCGAGAAAGCACCAATACGGAGCAGGGCTTACGCCTCAGGTGACGGCTTATACATTTCCTATTCAAAAGCCTGAAAAAGAACAGCAAAACGGCGTTTCAGCTATTACTGCGGACGACATGCGCTGGCTGAGATGCGACATTAAGAGTTTAAATCTGTTGTACAATGTAATGATCAAGCAAAAAGCGTATGAAGCTTCTTCATTCGAAGCGATCTTAATTCGCGACGGGTTGGTGACGGAAGGGACGTCCTCAAATGTTTACGTCGTCAAGCAAAACGTTATCTACACCCATCCTGTGACAACGCTCATCTTAAACGGCATCACGCGGATGAAAGTGCTTCAGCTGTGTGAGCAACACGGCTTGAACTATGAAGAAAAAGCGGTGACAAAGGATGAATTGCTGAATGCAGATGAGGTGTTCATCACGTCAACGACAGCCGAAGTCATTCCGGTCACATCGATTGATGGGCAAACTATCGGCTCCGGAGCGCCCGGACCGCTCACCAAAAATGTGCAGACCGCATTGCAAAACAGCATTTTGTCAGAGACAGCCAAACCGGTTTAACAAAGAAAAACGCCGCTTCCATGGGGAAACGGCGTTTTTTTACTTGCGGAAACCGAACAAAATTGAAAAGAGCGGCGATAAATATAGGAAAAACACAAACGGCAAATATTCAATAACGGGAACGCCGAGCGCGCTGGACATGAACGCGCCGCTGACTCCCCAAGGAATCATCGGATTGATTAATGTCCCTCCGTCTTCAAGCGATCTCGACAAATGTTTCCGGTCGATTCCGAGCTTGTCATACAGCTTTTTAAAGGACTGTCCGGGAATCAAGATCGATAAATACTGTTCGCCTGTCGCCAGGTTCATGCCGATGCTTGATGAAACGGTTGAGAACACAAGCCGGCCTTTCGTATGAATGCCCTTGATCACACCTTCAAGCAGGCTTGTAATCAGGCCGATCTTTTCCATGAGACCGCCGAGCGCGAATGCGATGATAATCAGGGAAACAGAGCCCATCATCGATTGAAGGCCGCCGCGGTTTAAAATTTTCTCAACGGCTTCAGTGTCGGCTGAGAAAACAGGACCATTCTGCATCGCTGACAAAAACGATGAAATGCTGGCGTCAGGCTGTATCAACGCGGCAAGAATTCCGGCGGAAACGATCCCCGCTGCAAGCGACGGAATGACGGGCGTTCGTCTGACAGCAAGTACAATCACAAGAAGAGGCGACAGAAGCGCCCAGACGCTGATGTTGACTGTACTTTCTATTCCGTTTATGATCGCTTGAATGTTTTCGGTAGAAGCCGGTGCCGCCGTTAAAGAACGGCCCATGAAAAAGAAAAGCAAAATCGTGATCAAAAGAGCGGGGATCGTCGTTCCCGCCATATGTCTAATATGCTTGAAAATGGGAAGCTCTCCGACTCCTGCGGCAAAATTGGTCGTGTCAGACATCGGAGACATTTTGTCGCCGAAACAGGCGCCGCAAATCACAGCTCCCGCCGCCCATGTCAGTGGAACGCCGGCCGCTGCGGCCACGCCGATGAGGGCGACGCCGATCGTGCTGACCGTCGTAAAGCTGGAGCCGACCAATGAACTGATCACAAGACAGCTGAAAAGTGCGGTGAGCAGCAGGTGCTGCGGTTCAATCAGATTCAACGCGTAAACCGTTACCGTCGGAATCGCGCCGCTGTACTCCCAGACTCCGATTAAGATGCCGATTAAACAAAGGACGATAATCGGCTGAACGCCATTCCGGATGCCTGAGACAATGCCGCTTTCAAGGTCTTTCCAGGAATGGCCTTTCACCGCGCCGACCGCAGCTAAAAAACCAACGCAAATCAACAGCGGTATGTGCGCTTCTGCTTTAAATATGAATAAGCAGGTGAAAATAATGAACAATATGGCTAAAAACAATAGAGCCGATATGGAAAACGATAGACGTTTTTCGTTTGACAAGTCACACACCTCATTAGAAGAAATATCTCTCTTTAATACTTTGATGCTTTTGTGCATAAACGTATTATAACAGAAAAATAGATTATATACTTAAATTAAAATATTTCAAACATTTTTCAAAGGTTCGCCCATTCTCTTTTGAAAGCGCTGACTTTTTTAAGATATAATAGATTGGAGATAGGCATGTACTTGATACACGTTTCACTGATCCTTTAGCCAAAATAGGGGGAAATGCGAATGTCTTACACTGTTCAGAAAAGCCGGTTTTTAGATGAGGAAGCGATCTGGTTGGAAAATGATGATTTAGAGGCTGTACTTGTGCCCGGGTGGGGAAGCAATTTAATTTCACTGAAGTGGAAGCCGAGCGGTTTGAAATTGTTGAAAACGCCTGAAACAAAGGAAGAATATAACGCGAATCCGTTTTTATTCGGAATTCCTGTTCTTTTTCCTCCCAACCGGATCGATCACGGAAGATTTACATATGCGGGAAGAACGTACGAGCTGCCGATCAATGAAAAGCCGCTCGAAAACCACCTGCACGGATTTCTTTACGATAAAAAATGGACGGTCGAAAAAGTGGAGGCAACAGAAGAGAGGATCATCGTGCAGACGAAGCTGGACTCTGATGATCATCCCGATATTAAAGCGATCTTTCCGCACTCGTTTTCCATCACCATCACTTACACGTTAGAAGGACAGCATCTAAAAATCGATGCATCGGCTGTCAACCGCGGTCAAGACCCGATGCCGATCGGATTGGGGTACCACACATCTTTCCGCTATCCTTTAAACGAAGCAGGAGATAAAGAAAGGTGTCTGTTTACTCTTCCTGCCTCAAAGCGATGGACGCTGACAGACCGCATGCTGCCGACAGGCGAGTATCGGGTGACAGAGGAGTTCAAAGCGGGAAAAATGGCAGCGGGAGAAAGGCTTGACGATATATTGGCAGCTGAACAAGACCAGGAAGGAAACAGCGCGGCCGTCATTGCGGACAGCCTCGCCGGCATTCGCGTCCGCTACCAATGCGACGGGCATTTTAAGCACTGGGTTGTGTTTAACGGTACATCTGATCAGGATGATCTGCTTTGTATAGAGCCATATACTTGGATGACGAATGCACCGAACCTCAACCTTCCGAAGGATGTGACCGGATTTCGGGATTTGGGGCCGCAGGAAGAGCTGACGATGCGAAGCAAAATTGAGGTGGGCGGAATATAATCGATATTCCGCCTTTTACCATGAGCTTTTATCAAGCGTAAATGCTGTATGGGACGCTTGTTTGCCCTCTCTCCAATCCAATTGAACCGTGATCTTGCGGCCGGCGAATTCGGCTTCTTCAAGCTCTTCCAAAAAAGAAACGGATTGTTCTTTTGACCCTCCGCCGGGGAATTCGCCTCCCGCGTAATCTTTCATCGGCGTCTCGACTTGGGAGTTCAAAACGATTTCATCACCAAACTTTACGACCAACTTTTCCAAATATATATCGTCCAGCTCCCCGCGGTCGCCTGTCCAATAGAGGTCTCCGCCAAATAGCGTGCGGCCTTCTATCTTTTTGATCACGGCCTCCCAATTTCCATCGGCGCTTTGTCCGTTCCATTTCGGGTATTCCGTCATATAGAAACCGATCAGTCTGCCGCCGAAATAAACGGTGCAAAAGGCCGTGAAAAGGGAAGCAATGAAAAGAAGCGGCCGCTTGTATTCCTGTTTCATATTATCCACCGCCTAAAAAGTTCTGCTTTATGATCATAAAGCAGAACAATCGGGAAAAAAAGTCATTCTCTTAAATTTTAAGGGAACGGGTGCGGGTGCAGGTTCAGCTGTTCTGGTGTTAACGGCTCTTCTGCAAAGCCGAGCTCCTTCGGCACCGTGAAAATTCTCTCAAGTCCTTCCAGGCGGATGAAGCGCTGTCCGAATGTCATCGGAATCAGGCCCGGGATAAGCACTTTCACACAGTAAAGTCCGTTCCGTTTGATAACAGGGGAAGTCTGGTCAACGACAATCACTTCAAGATTGAGACTCCGGAAAGCTTCAAGCAGGTCGCAGAGATCTTCGGTTAAATCAAGGTGTTTCTTTCTTTTTTTAAAGGCATCGTCGAATGTTTGCAGAGGCCGGCTTTGATTCAGCAAAAACCGGAGTCGCTCTTCAGCTTCAGGCAGTCCGTACATGAAGCTGTGATCCTCCATTTCCTGCACTAAAGCAGGATTGCGGAGCATCTGGTGATATTTGCTCCTTTCAGATTCAAATTTGCGGTCGTACTTCAACATCATGCCTGCCAGCTCATGAAGGGCGCTTTTCACCGCTTTTACGGGATCGGGGTGGGCCCCTGCGGAACAAATCAGATTCAATCCTTCCCGTTTTCTGTTTTTGGCGATCGCCCAAACGCTTGGAATGCCGTATTCCATCGTTGAATTAAAGACATGCAGATCATATCCCGCCACACTTCGCACCCTCTCTGTCATGAGGCGTAATTCCGGATCTTCTGAAGAGCCGAGATCCAGCTGCCGAAGTGGGAGCCTGGCGTACCAGGCAAGCAAAAATGAATCGCGCTCAGCGGCTTCTAGTATGGCATGGAAAATCGCTTCCTCCAAACTCCCTCCAAGTGCACAGCCGTTCGATGTTTCATAGACGAAGCTGTCTTCGCGCCCCAGGCTGTAATAGGCGAGCGATTCAGGAATAAGAATCGGCCGTTTCTGCAAAAATGAATAGCCCCATACCCAGTGAAGAGGACGGGCCGGGTGAAATGGCTGAAAAGGAAAATCGGGATGCATGTATTGTTCCGCTTGATGGAGCCCGACTTTTGCCGGGTTGAGCGCACGATCCTTTACATTTTCATAGGTGTCATGTACGACCGTCCGTTTGCCGCGCGGTTCAATTCCGGAATAACGTTCCAAACCCTCTAAAATGGCGGTCAATTCGCTGTCTTCATACGAATGGCTCCGCCCTCCGACACCTTCATTTCCCGTCCATAAAGGCATATTGACGATCATATCGGCGAACGGCAGAATCGCGTCATAAATTTTGGCGTTGAATATCCCCGTTCTATGATCCAGATAGTCTTTGGCGAGCGTTTGTTTTAAATCGTCCGTGTTTCGCACGCGAAAGCTGTCCGGGTTCGTTTTCAAACTGGGCCGAAGCGATATCCGTGCGGATTCCGCTCCGTCTTCAGGCAGACTGCCGCATATAGGGCATGTCGGTTCCGGGATGAAAGCGTGCAGCGAACTTTCTAACGTTTTCAAATTGACGATGTAAAGGTTTTTTTTCAACCGGCCGCACCCGCCGTTCATGATGTTGTCGACTTCTGTGCAGATCAGGCTGACCATTTGGCGGCAGCCGGTCTTTGAAATCCACGGATCGCGGCTTATGCCATTGCTTTTTTGTTCCAGTTCAAGGGTCTCTCTGCTGTCGGGGCCGGAGATATACCGCCTCATATCGGCGCATTGGGAACATCCTGACGCTGACGGAATAACGAGCGGTCCGATGACCCCTTCGCCAAAAGATGCAAACCCGCGAAGCCACGGAATCCCTGCCGCCCTTAGCACCTTTTCCGCCTCGCGGTATAATAAAGGCCGCCAAGCATCGTGCAGCACAAGAGCGAACGCAGTCTCCTCCGGTATGCTGTTCTCAAAATCAGACCTTCGGATAATGTTATATTCAGCAGATAATTGTTGTGATGCGTCTTCTGCCATCAATCCTTCGCCAATGACCAAAATGCAGCGGTTCATCAAGATTCCTCCTTTCGCAACTGCACGCAGTAAATGCCTGCCAGTTTTTCTTTGAAAAATGGTTCAGCAGGCAGCTCATAGACATAAAGCTGCAAGTCGCAGTTGTTTTTCAAGGCGGAAAGCAGTGTTTGCTGCAAATCAGCGGAAACGGGGGTAGCAAGCTTCAGGTCACTAGACTCCAGCAAAACATCCGCGCCTTTCACAGGGTCTTTGTCTGTCAGCGCCCGTTCGAGCGCTTTTCTGAGAGCGAATGTGATGTTGAGTCCAGAACTTCCGTACCAGCGGCCGCGAATTCCCGCCCATGCGACAGGGAAGCCTCCTATGTTTTTTCCTAAACCGATTTCCGGTTTGCCGTACAAGACTGTCATCGCTTTTAAATAAAATGCGGTATGCCGGTCTTCCATTCCGCCTAGCTGAACGAGGGAAATCGTTTCTTTTCCGCTTTTGATCCGTTCTCGCAACCGGTGTTCCAAGCATTTCTCCAATCCCCTTAATACGCCTTCAGCCAGCGTTTCCCCGGCGGCGATCGCGAACAACTCCCCGTTACTCGGATAAGAACGGTTCAACCTTGATGCATACATTTCAATACCCGTCAGCCCGGCTTCCCGCCGCGCCTCTTGATGGGTCAAACCGACCGACACCGTCTTGGGCAAAAGCTCCGCAGGTCCGGAAGAGAGCGGGTCTGCTGTCTGAACAAAGCATTGTGCTAAAGGAAGCTGCCGCAAATGTTTCTCTTCCCACAGATGAAAAATGCCCGTTACAGGTGAGGTCAGTTCACTGAAACATTGAAACAACCTGCTTTCTGCTTCTCTTCCGGGGCGCTCCGAAAGTTTCGCTTCAAGGTCGCAGATGAGTTCAGGCGAATCCTTGCCGCATTCGAAGTCCGGATGCGGAAGAAACATATGCCAGCCGCCTTCGAGCGTTGCCAAATCAATCAGATACACTTGATTCTTCTTAGATAATGGTGCAATCTCAGCAGTTGCTTTCATCAATTCGAACACAATAACGTTTGCCAGCATGTCTTTCCCTGCCGAAGGAAAAGTTCGAAGCGTCCGTTCTTCATGGAGCGCAGGCCGATGGAGGCGCCTCCAGGCATCCTTCAGGCAACCGTCTCCTTGTTGATGAAAGACAGGGCCTGCCAGTCCGACTTGTTTCAGGCAGATCCCGGGTATGAAGCCTTTGTTCTCTTCGAGGCAAAACGTTTGAAGATCGCGGAGCTCATCTGTGAAGCCGCGGTCAGAGACATACAGAACCCAATCGGCAGATCGCACCGCTTCCCGCCAGTGTTGCGTTTCGGCGCAGCCAATCTCCAGTCCGCTTTCGGTTTGCCCTGATATTTCTGCCAGTTCGTCTAAAGCGCGCCCGGATGCATCCGTCACGATCGCACGGATTCTTGAAAAACCGGAATCGATCAGCGACCGGACCAATTTTGTGAGAAAGGAGCCGGCCCCTATAGCCAATATTTTGGTTTGACGCGACAGCTGAAAGCGGTAAGCGCCGGAATCGGCAAAGCTCTCAATAAATTCGATTTGGGCTTCAAACGTTTGAAGCACTGAGCTTTCCAGTTTGTGCGGGTGATCCCGGCTTACGTCGCGAACGAACCCGTTTTTATAAAGCATTTCTCCGATTTCATATACTCTCTTTCGGTACGGAGCCTGTAGCCCTTTTGTCAAGTCTTCAAGCGAATGTTCCCCGTTGAACATCGGCAGAAGTTTTTCGATCCATTGAGCAATCGAAGATCCTTTTATGCGAAACGACCCGGAATTATTTCTAAAGTATGCGCCGCCGTTCGGATCAGGAAGAAACCATGTATCCTGGTTTACTTTCAGGCGAGCGGAAGCAGTCAGGTGTGTCATGCTCTTCCTCCTTCAATGTTTTAAAAACAAGACATACCATTATATGTAATTTTGTTTGTCCTTTATGCAATAGAAGACCCCTGCGGCAAAAGAGGCAGGGGAAGTCTTCTTTTTTATAAAAAAACTACATGCCTCCGCGCCAACAGCTCCAACAGCAATGGCCCGCGCAGCTCCAACAACTGTGGCCCATGCAGCTCCAACAGCTGTGGCCCATACAGCTCCAGCAGCTGTGGCCCGCACAGCTCCAGCAGCTGTGACCCGCGCAGCTCCAACAGCTGTGACCCATGCAGCTCCAACAGCTGGCACAGCTTCCGCAGCTCCAGCAGCTTGCGCAGTGTTTAACATTGGCGTGATGACGGTCCGCATCCCAATGCGTCATATCTTCTGCCTGGAATTGATCCATCTCCAACGACTGCAGTTCATCATGGAATGGTTGCATTTAATATCCCCCTCATCGATAAAATTTTTTGACCAAAACACAATAAAAAAAGAATGAAACATAAGCAAAGTCAGATTAAGTCAAATACCCCGGGTACTCACAAGATCAAATTATGAGGTCTGTTAGGTGGTTGTTACTAATTTGAACGCCTATTTTTCCTGTTATTGGATTTCGCTGGAGAGGGGCTTTTATTTTGCGGCAGTTTATTGATATAAAGATCGTTGGGACTGAAGAGAGGGGGGACACTAAGTAAAACCAAGAATGCGGGGCAAGGCGGAGAAAGAAATCAATTGTAAGTCATGTGGAGTGAAAGTCAAATTTCAAGGGAAACGTCTAAAGTGAAGAAAGCCTAGAGGATAAAGGTAACCATTCGGCTTAGCAGGAAAAATCAATTGGCGTTGTATATAGCAGTAGAGGATCATTCGCGGGAACAGTGCCCTTGCAGTTTTATACTGATGCAAATGCTTATGTATGACTGCAAAAACAGGTTCTTTCTACAAGTATGTTTTCATAGAGAAGGAGAGATTGCTTTGATCATAATAAATGCGGTCATAGTATTAGGAGTCTTCCTATCCATTGTGTGGGGCATGATCTATATTATGAACAGGAGAAGATCGTAACATGATGAGAGGCCGGACATTTGACCGGCCTCTTTTAAAATCGTTATTTTACAATTAGCACAGGGATCTCCGATTTTGTCGATATCTTGTCACTGACACTGCCAAACAGGAGCTTTTTCAGGCGGTTTTGGTCGCGCGTACCCGTGATGACAAGGTCAGCGCCGATATTTTCCGCATGTTGTAGAACTGCGTTGGCCGGGTCGCCTTCCAACACCTCTATTTCCGCGTCGTACTGGTTTTCGCTTAATATGATTTTCGCTGCCGCAATCGCTTCTTCCGCGCTGTCCTCATAGATCATGGGTTCACCGGCCAAGTCTGAATCGTGGGGGACCCGGGGCGCGGCCGGGAAGCCGCTGTAAAGGTATGGCGCGCCGGCAGCGGGTCTTTCAGTCGCAGCCTCTGTTCTCACTTGTCTCGGTTCATGGACATGGGCGACGGTCAATTGCGAGCCGAGCCTTTTCGAGAGGTCGATCGCTTTTTTCAGCGCTTTTTTGCTTTCCTCTTTTCCGTCAAACGCGACAATGATCTCAGCTTTAAACAAATTGATCATTCCTTTCAGAATGGATTTACTTTTATATTACCCGTTTTCCCAACAAATCTAACGAAATATGAGAATATGAATCAAAAGCCCGCCATTCGCCAAAAAAACAAATTGACAAATAAAGGGCCGTACTATAAGATGGAAAATATTAATAAGATTGGAGGGTATCGTCATGTTTAGAAATATCAAAGCATCAGTTCAACAACAAAAGCACCTTAACGTGACATTTTTATACCTTCCTTACGATCAGGGCTCTGTTTCACTTTAACAATTTTCAAAAGGAAGGCGCATGTCGCGTGAACAAGCGTACATGCGCCTTTTTATATGAAAAAAGGCATGCTGGTACACAGTGTGCCTTTTTTTTCTGAGAAAAAACATTCTGTTCCCGATGCGGAGCAGCATGTTTTTCTAATAAATAAACCGCACATAAGGAGGAATTTTTTATGCCGAGTATCAGAAAAAACGAAATCAAAGATTGTAAGGAAAAACTTGAAGGCGGCTAAAAAAGGAGAGGATATTAGATGTTTTCTGTTTTATGGAAGCTGGGCTGGTTTTTTAAAGCCTCTTGGCGGCGCTACACGATAGCAGTCGTCCTATTGATTATTGTAAACGTATTGGAAATGTTTCCGCCGAAGCTGCTTGGCAACGCGATTGACGACATGCAGGCAGGCACTTTTTCAAAGGCCGGCATGCTCGGCTATATCGGTTTATTTCTCGCGCTTGGCGCAGTTGTTTATATCTTGTCCTATTATTGGATGTATCAGCTGTTTGGGGGAGCGAACCTGGTCGAAAAAATCCTCAGATCCAAGCTGATGGGCCATTTGCTGAAAATGACCCCGTCTTTTTACGAGAAAAACCGTACAGGGGATTTGATGGCGAGGGCGACAAATGATTTAAAAGCGATTTCCATGACGGCGGGCTTCGGCATTTTGACCTTGGTCGATTCGACGATGTATATGCTGACGATTCTTTTGACGATGGGTTTTTTGATCAGCTGGAAGCTGACGCTTGCTTCGATCATTCCCCTTCCGCTGATGGCGGCTGCCATCAGCATCTACGGGAAAAAAATTCATGAGCGTTTCACGGAAGCGCAGGATGCGTTTGGCGCTTTAAATGATCGAGTGCTCGAGTCCGTGTCAGGGGTAAGGGTGATCCGGGCCTATGTACAGGAGAAAAATGATGTCAGCCGGTTTAACAGCATGACGGCTGATGTGTACAAGAAAAATATGAAAGTCGCTTTGATCGATTCGCTGTTCGAACCGACGGTGAAGTTTTTGGTCGGGATCAGCTATTTAATCGGTCTTGGCTACGGCGCCTATCTTGTTTTCCGCAGCCAGCTGACATTGGGTGAACTCGTCTCTTTCAACGTGTACCTCGGCATGCTGATCTGGCCGATGTTTGCGATCGGAGAACTGATCAATGTCATGCAGAGGGGAAATGCTTCGCTTGACAGAGTAAATGAAACATTGGCATATGAGCCTGATGTGAGAGAGCCCGCCGAACCTGAAGCAGCGGAACCGGGCGATATTGTGTTTGACGGGGTCGCTTTTACGTACCCGAGCTCCGCGTCGGAAAACCTGGCCGATATTTCATTTACCGTATTAGAAGGACAGACGGTCGGAGTCGTCGGAAAGACGGGAAGCGGCAAAACGACGTTAGTCAAGCAGCTGCTGAGGCAGTACCCGAAAGGAAAAGGAACGATCACCATTTCGGGTGTGCCGATTGACCGCCTGCCGCTTGATCAGCTTCGCAGCTGGATCGGGTATGTGCCTCAGGACCACGTGTTGTTTTCAAAATCGGTGAAAGACAATATTTTGTTCGGCGGACGACTCGCCGAGGAACGCGATTTATACGATGTCATCTCTGCAGCACATCTGAAAAAGGATATTGAGATGCTTTCAGACGGTTTGGAGACAATGGTCGGAGAGAAGGGCGTCGCTTTATCCGGGGGGCAGAAACAAAGGATTTCAATTGCGAGAGCGATGATTGCGGAGCCCCATATTTTGATCTTGGATGATTCGCTGTCCGCCGTCGATGCGAAAACGGAAGCGGCGATTATTGAAAACATCCGCAGCAGGCGGAAAGGCAAAACGACCTTTATTACATCACATCGGATGTCGGCCGTCGAACACGCCGATTTCATTCTCGTCATGGAAAATGGAAGGATCGTTGAAAGAGGGACGCATCAGGAACTGATCAGCCGGAAAGGCTGGTATTTTGAACAATACGAAGCACAGCAGCTTCCTTCGGGAGAAGAAGGGGGGACTGTAGCATGACAACAGGAAAAAGGCTTTTCCAATATGCGCTTCTTTACAAAAAAATTCTCATCTGGGCGCTCGTCATGCTGACGATTGCCGTCACAGCCGAGCTGACGGGACCGATGATCGCCAAAAAGATGATCGACGATCATATTCTCGGAATTGAAAAAACGTGGTATGAAACGACAGAGGAGACGAAATATACCGTTTCCTATAAAGGAAAGGAATATATCAGGGAGGACAGGACAGACTCTTCAGCTGAAAAGCTGCAGGAAGTTCACATCTTTCAAGTCGGCATGAACTACTACTTTGTGGAGGAACCGGTTTCCTTTGACGGAGAGCGGACGGTATCCGGAGAAGAGCTGAGAATGACAAGCGGAGACCGGACGGAAACCTACAAGGCCGATCGCCTGTCTTTGTCAGAAGTGTATGCTTTTTACGAGCCTGAAATAGGAGGGCTGATTTCACTCGTTTCTATTTATTTCGGCCTTCTCGTCTTCTCGATCTTTTTCCATTACGGCCAATTCTACCTCTTGCAGATGAGCGCAAACCGCATCATTCAAAAGATGAGGCAGGATGTATTCGCCAACATTCAAAGGCTACCTATCCGCTATTTTGATAATTTGCCGGCAGGAAAAATCGTTGCAAGGGTGACGAATGATACCGAAGCGATCCGCGACCTGTATGTGACCGTTCTTTCGACGTTTGTCACAAATATCATTTATATGGCCGGAATATTCGCCGCGCTGTTTTTCCTTGATGTCAGGCTGGCCGGCGTCTGTCTGTTGATTTTGCCCCTGATTGTCATTTGGGCGGCCGTTTATCGAAAATTCGCTTCTGGCTACAATCATAAACTCAGGTCAATCAACAGCGAGATCAACGCCAAAATGAATGAATCGATTCAAGGCATGCCGATTATTCAGGCATTCCGTCGCGGACAGGACACAAAAGAAGAATTTGAACAGCTGAACGAGAGCCACTTTCATTACCAAAATAAAATGCTGAAATTGAATTCGCTTATGTCCCACAACTTGGTCAACATTCTCAGAAATGTGATGTTCACCGCTTTAATCTGGTATTTCGGGGGAGCTGCCCTGAACGCGGAAGGAATGATTTCAATCGGCGTCCTTTATGCATTCGTTGATTACTTGAATCGTTTATTTCAGCCGATTACGGGCATTGTCAACCAGTTTGCCAAGCTTGAATTGGCTCGCGTATCATCGGAGCGGGTTTTCCGCCTGCTGGATGAGCCAGGCGTCGACGTCAAAGAGCCGGGCAGCGAAAGAGCGCGGGGGCGAGTCGTATTTGAAGATGTATCTTTTCGCTATCATGACGGTGAAGATGTGCTGAAAAACATCTCATTTGAAGCGAAGCAAGGGGAGACCGTTGCATTGGTCGGCCATACAGGCTCAGGAAAAAGCTCCATTTTAAATGTACTTTTCCGCTTTTACGATATTGAAAAGGGCGATGTCAAAATCGACGGCAGAAGCATATACGATATGTCAAGGCAGGAAATCAGAAAGCAGATGGGCATCGTTCTCCAGGATCCTTACTTATTTTCCGGCACGATTGCTTCAAATGTCAGCCTTGACAATGCTGATTTGACCAGAGATCAAATAGAAGCCGCCTTGAAACAGGTTGGGGCACTTGAAATGCTCGCCCGCCTGCCGAAAGGTCTTGATGAGCCGGTCATCGAAAAAGGAAGCACCCTTTCGTCAGGGGAAAGACAGCTGATCTCGTTTGCGCGTGCGCTGGCATATGATCCGGCTATTCTTATTTTAGACGAGGCAACGGCCCATATCGATACGGAAACAGAAGCGGTCATTCAAAAAGCGCTTGATGTTGTTAAACAAGGGCGCACGACCTTTATCATCGCCCACAGGCTGTCAACGATCAAAAACGCCGACCAGATTCTCGTTCTTGAAAAAGGCCGGATTATCGAAAGGGGAAATCATGAAGAGCTGATGAAGCAAAAAGGACAATACTATCAAATGTATGAACTGCAAAAGGGAAAAGGAGCCCTGACAGGGTAAGCCGGATCTTCACCCGGCTTTAATAAGCAAGCCCCACCCTTGCCTTGACAAACTGGTCTGATTCAAGCTGTTTGAAAAGAAAATGGGCGGTGTCGCCGGTCGATATTTCTTTTCCGCCGTCCGGCAGAACATCCTGTTCAAAACGGTATGTCTTCAATGCCGGCCCGTCGGGGAGATATGTCGGGCAGACGATCGTCCAATCCAATTCAGACTCGCGGAGACGTTCGTACACACGGGCATGTTCTTGCGCTGCGCGCGCCGAGCGCCGTTTTGATTCGTTTGTTTCAAAGCGGTAAAGGTCCGGGTTCTGCCTCGCGTTTAAAATACCGGCCGTTCCGATGGTAATCAGCCGTTTAATCCGATGTGCGTTCATGGCATTTATCATATGTTCGATGGAGACGGTCAATGTATCGTCTCCATCTGTGTTTAAACAGCTGACAACGATATCCGAATCTTTTATTAAAGACTCGACGTCATGCTGGTTCCTAGCGTTCCCTGTAAGCGCTTGGCAGCATTTATCCGGAATGCGGGCGCCTTCCGTCCTCCTAACAAGTGCGTAAACGGAATAACGCCCATCCTCTTCAACAAAATTGAGAAAGGCCTGTCCGACACGGCCTGTACCTCCAAAAAGCGCAATTTTCAACATAATCACTCCCATCGGATCTATCATACGTCAGATCGTCCGGAAGAAAAAGCCCCGCGAAAGCAAAAAGTTCCATGATAAGGGTGGACATTTGAGACATACTCATTCAATAGAGAAATCCCGACAAATTGAATCAATTCCCAATTGATGCTCAACATCAGCTGCATGCCGACTCCTCCTTTATATCAGCATATGAAAAAAGGAGAAGCGGGTGCGGGCTTTCATAAGATATGCCAGAGGTGCGGGCCGCCGCCCCGGCAATGAATGTGAAAGTTTGTCGACACGCTAAAGAAGGTGCAGGATATGCACCTTCTGTTATCCATGAATATGAAGTTGTTTAAAATTGTTGACCGCCCATAGATGCTTGAGCTTGGGAAACTAAACGTTTTGTAATTTCTCCGCCGACAGAACCGTTTGCACGGGAAGTCGTGTCAGCGCCGAGGTTTACGCCGAATTCAGAAGCAATTTCGAATTTCATTTGTTCGATCGCTTGAGCTGCTCCTGGGACAACCAGTTGATTTGAAGAATTTTGATTAGCCATTTGTATCAAACTCCTTTATAAAAATGGTATGGTTGGGCTGACTGGAGTTGCACCAGCTGCCGGCTTTCACCAAAAGAAAACCGCTGCCTTCTCGGCTAAAGCCCAATGTTGGTTTGTACTACGTATTATGGTGGATTCGATAAAATAAATGCGTGCTTCAATCTGGTAAATGTTGAAAGGCGAAAAGGCCGGGAATGGGGCAAGCTAAGGAAAAAAGCAGGAGGATGAAGCAGATGATGTGTCCAGTGTGCAATGGGATTCTCGTCCAGACAAGGCATTGTCCGAAGTGCGGCGGGGAAATGGCGGACGCGGGGAGAGCAACCGATTTTTTCGGTCCGTACAGTCCGTATATGGAGTTTGATTCATTTAAACAAACGCAAACCGTATGCGTTCATTTATATACTTGCCAGGACTGTACTTATGAAGAAACCGTTGAAATTGAAACGACCGAAGCATAGCAGCACGGAGGGCCGCAGCATGCTTCGGTCATGGAAAGTGTTTAAATCCGCTATTCTTCAGAACGGATGCGAAGCTCCGTTTCTTTATCAAAGAAGTGGGCTTTATTCATGTCAAGCGCAAGAGGGAGCGTATCGCCGGCCTGGACGTCGGTTCTTGAATCGACTCTGGCGATGAACGGCTGCGTGCCGGCTTGCGAATAAAGCATCGTTTCGGCGCCCATCAGCTCAGCTACCTCAATTTTCGCATCGATTTTTGAGTCTTTTGACGCTTCAATGAAAACAGGCTCGTCATGGATATCCTCAGGTCTGATTCCCATGATGATTTCCTTGCCGGCATAGCCCTGGCTGCGCAGAACTTTCATTTTTCCTTCCGGCACGCGAACCGAAACGCCGTCAAATGTAAACAAGTCTTCTTTTAGAGTGCCGGTGAAAAAGTTCATTGCGGGAGAACCGATAAAGCCGCCGACAAACACGTTTTCCGGATTTTCATAGACTTCCTTCGGCGCGCCGACCTGCTGGATGATTCCGTCTTTCATGACGACGAGCCGCGTAGCCATCGTCATCGCTTCAGTCTGGTCGTGGGTGACATAGATGGTCGTCGTCTGCAGGCGCTGATGAAGCTTTGTGATTTCGGCGCGCATTTGTACGCGCAATTTGGCATCAAGGTTTGATAATGGTTCATCCATCAGAAACACCTTTGCGTCCCGAACGATTGCCCGGCCTAAGGCAACGCGCTGGCGCTGTCCGCCGGAAAGCGCTTTTGGCTTTCTGTCCAAATATTGTTCAAGGCCCAGAATTTTGGCCGCTTCATGGACGCGCCGTTTGATTTCATCCTTCGGAAACTTCCTCAGCTTTAAGCCGAAAGCCATATTGTCATAGACGTTCATGTGCGGATAAAGGGCATAGTTTTGGAATACCATCGCAATGTCGCGGTCCTTGGGAGCGACATCATTCATCCGTTTCCCGTCGATTGTGAATTCGCCATCCGTAATTTCCTCAAGTCCTGCGATCATTCTGAGCGTTGTCGACTTGCCGCAGCCTGACGGTCCGACAAAGACGATAAATTCCTTATCATCGATATGAAGATTAAAATTATCCACAGCCGTGACTTTGTTGTCATACACTTTGTATATCCGATCGAGCACGAGTTCCGCCATTTTTTCTCCCCCTCTTTTATGTAAGCGCTTTATCTGGTCTTAGTTTATAAAAAACGGCAGGTCGGTGTAAATGGACATGGTGCACAATTTCTTTTCGTGCAAGTTGCTAAAGCCGCTAAAGGAGATACATCATCAAATAAACAGCGGCTGCTTCTTCAAACTGTCTGATGTCAATCCCGGTCCGTTCGATGAATTTATCAATTCTGTACTGCAGGCTGTTTCGGTGGATAAACAAACGTTTTGCTGTAAGAGAGGCATTCAGGTTGCATCTCATATACGTTTTGATGGTCAGGGATGTCTCGGGATCAGACAGCGCCTCTCTTACGGCGTCCGAAAACGAAGAAGCATGAACCCGCTCGGGTTTTGCCGTCAAAAAAGACGGGAGACACTGGCAAAACGTGGCGACGTTTCCGATGTCACCCGCTTCCAGCATATAATGAAACATTTGTTTTTCAAAGCGGATTTTGCCTTGAAGCGATCCGTTGACTGGATGAAGCTGGCCGCTGAAAAACACAGGGTTTGCCATGAAATCGCTTGTCAGTGCATGCGCAAGCTCGGACAGCTCTTTTTTGGCGAGAAACGGCGAAGGATTTTCGTGGACGATGACAGCTTCGTGCTGGTCGTACCATACCACAAGCGGGTCTTTAAAAAAGCCGCTGACCGCTTCTTTGATCGCCTGTCTTTCTTCAGGTACATGCTCCATTTTAAAAAAATGTCCTTGCATCAGCTGAATGTTCCCCGGGTTTGGAAGGGGGGCATTGCGAAAAAAATATTGATGCCATTCTTTCTCCCGCTTTGTCAGCTGCTGTTCGGGACGCGGTTCTGAGAAAGGCCGGAACAGGCAATGGAGCAGCTCTTTTTCCCGGTCGGTGACCGCGTTTTTCAAAACGCCGAAGGTCTCGCCTTCGTCCGTTTGAAACCATAATGCATCGTGTTTTGAAACAGCCTCAGATACAATCATCCGTTCACCGTAAAGCGTCTTTAATTTCTCCAGCATACGACAACGTCCTTTTCTTTATTCGTAAATATGGAAGAGCATTAATTCATGAATTTCGCTTTTCAGGGAAGGCTCGTCATCGTGCGGGGGATAGGTGCTGCCCCACTCGATTTCCCCTGATTTATGATAGATTCCTTCATAGTGAATCCCTTTATGATAAAACGATATTTTCCAGCCGGGAAGCCTTTCTTTTTTAAACAGCGGCTTCCATTGAAAATGAGAAATCATAAACGCCACGCTCCTTCATTGATTTCAGGTGGGTCAAATCCAGCGAGCTGTCTACACGTTGATTTGTTATCATTGTATCTCATTCACAGAAAAGATCATAGATTCTTTTCAAGTGGAGCTTTTTCAAAAAAATACCGTGAAGAAGCAGGTTCTTCACGGCTTGAGGTCATGCCACATGTCCTCCGGATTAAGGATGGACTGTTCAGTTAAATAAGAAGCATATTCGAAGCTTCTTTTCTTCGTTAAGCTGCTGACAGATGCCAGACGGGGATGGGAGAAGATCCCCCTGCCGGGCCGGGAATTGGCTTCAAACAGCCACACTTTTCCCGAACGGTCCAATCCGAGGTCAAAGCCGATTTCCCCGATGAAACCGTCAAGCTTTTCGTCAAGGACCCGGCTGAGGAGGAGCGCCGCTTTTGTCAGTTTTTGCAGAGTGTGAAGCCTTTCCTGAGGATCATCATATAGCTCTGCAAGCGTTTTGACGGCACCGCCGCTCGACATGTGGGTTGTAATTCCGTCTTTTCCAGCGATTTTGACCGCGATGGCTGTGACGGTCCATTGGCCTTTTCCGTTTTTGTTTGTATGAACCCTGAAGTCTGCCGGATGATGATCCACTTCGATCCGTTCGATGCCCTGCTGGGCGAGATAAGAAGTATGTTTGTGCAGTCTCTGCCATTCATCTAAACATTCAGCAGCGGACGAATAAGATGTGACGCCTTCGGCATGTCTGGCGAGAATTCCGTTTTCTTCCCGTTTTGAAAGCTGGAGTATGCCTTTGCCCAAACTGCCGCCGGCGGGCTTTACATAAATGAAGCCGTATTGACCGATCATGTCTTCGATTTTACCGGCATCGGGCTCCAATGCCGAAAATGGAAGCAATTCCGCTGTCCTCTCGTCTTGCTGCAGACATTTATAGATCTCCCATTTGTTAAAGAAGCCCGGGTTGAACCACGGAATCCGGTATTCATCCATAAGGCGGGTTTTTGTTTCCCGCAGAGCGGCGGATTCTTCCGCTTTGCGGTTCGGCAGTCTGTCGTAAACGACGTTGGGAAGGGGGACTGTGGCCTCCTCCCAGCCGTTTTCCCTGAAAATGAGAGCCTGCACTGTACCTTCTTCCCAATCTATCTGGTGCGCTCCGAACAGATAGCTGTAGCCTCCTGCCGGGAGATCCATCGTCAAAAGCTTCGAAAAAAATAAAGACCTCCCTCTGACAGGGTCCAGCTGCGATTTTGTAAAACCGGCCGTGAAAATCCCGATTAAAGGTCCGATATAGACGGTATTGTCGCGGAAAATCAGGGAGGCTTTGCCGCGGTACGGAATCCGCAGGTTTTTGTACAGATTTTCAGATAATAAAACGGTGCGCTTCAAATGGCTGTCAAATGAGACGTGGCAACGTTCAACACTTGTACCGAAAGCCGCGAATAACAAACCGTCCTGTTTAAAAGAAGCGGGCAGGAGCATCGTGTTTTCGCTCGTCTGGTGGATGCCGACGGTCAGCGGTTGACCGGTCATCTTTTCTCAGCCCCTTTCGCGCCGGCTGAAGCCGTTAAGAATGAGCAGTACTCCAAAGGACCTTTATACAAAAGCTCCCTTTTTTCAGGAGAGTGCTTAATAAAAGCGTGCTTTCCGGGCTTTGAATTGACATCCAGAAGCCAGACTTTTCCGTCTTTCGTCAGGCAGATATCAAGGCCGAGCTCGAATAATGGTCCGTGATTTGATTCAAGCACCAGGGGTACGGCCTGCGCCATTGTCTCTAAATCATCGAGAAGGACGGCCTGGCGCTTTTTCGGCACGGATAAAAGCCAGCTGTCAAAGCTCACCGCCTCTGAGCCCCCGGCCAGGTTTGCAAGCAGTCCGTGCTGATAGCTCCGCCTTACCGTTTTGCCGGCTGTTTCCCATTCTCCACTGCCGTTTTTCTGAAGCAGCAGCCTGATATCGCACGGAAAACCGTCTTTGTCTTGAATATCGAGGAACGATTGCAGCAAATAGCGGTGCTGAAGAACTTTCTGACACCACGTTTCAAATGAAGCCTGTTTCGAAAATGACTTCAGCTGTTTGTGTTTTCCGGTTTGGTAGGCGGCCTTGACCGTTTTTCCCGTAAGCTCGAGGTGAATGATGCCGCGGCCTCCTGATCCGGATGCAGGCTTCAAGATGCACGCTTTTTCTTTTGCAAGCTTGCGCAGGATATCCTGGGCGTTTTCTGCAATCGATGTGGCAGGAAGGTAGGACTTGATGACGGGATCGGCATTCAATGCTTTGAAAACCGTCCATTTGTCAGGAAGTCCGAGTCCTAAAAATGTTGTTTTAGGATACTTTTTGAGCCATTCGACAATCGGTTTTGCTTTTTTCGATTGCTGATCTCTGCCGTAAAAGCAGCGGTCATAGATCAATTCCGGGATTTCTCTTTCAATTTCATTCCACTGTCCTGACTTCGGGTGAAAGGAGAGCCCTTTCACAAGCAGGGAACCGGGAGAAATATCCAGGGGCGTGAAACGGATAAACCGGATTCCATAGTCCGAAGCCATTTTGGCCAGTTCTTCGGCATAGGCTTTTTCATGTTCGTGCGACAGCGACATAAATCCAAGCGTCATCATGATTATACCTCCTTCATGAAAAACAAGGCTTAACAGGCTGAGACTGTCAAACTTCGGGCAAACTTTAATATATAGACTTCTGTTTCATGATACGCTTGAGATTGCAGAAATAGGCTTTTGTAAATTGGAAATGATTAAAAATTTTAGAGCGCCCTTCATACAATTGCCATCTGACCCATTGTATTTTGAAGCGGCTTGCTCCATTCCGTTATTTGCCCGTCTTTTATTCAGCTACTATAATAACGTTAGGCAAGACGGTGAGGATCGACCATAAGGCCCACGCTGTGCAGCTAAGATGTCAGGTAAAAAGGAAGGCAGTTGAAAAGAACATGTATGTATTTGGGGTTTTTGCCGTTATGATTGCAGTCGGTGCACTTATCGGCGCTGTAACGAACCATTTTGCGATTAAAATGCTTTTTCGCCCATATAAAGCGGTCTACATATTTGGAAAGAGGGTTCCTTTTACACCCGGATTAATTCCGAAAAGGCGCGATGAATTGGCGAGACAGATGGGACAGATGGTCACAGGCCATCTGCTGACAACAGAAGGGATCAAAAAAAGGCTTGCATCCGATGCGGTTAAAAGCCAGGCGGTGCAGGTTGGGGAGCGGATCTTGGCGCACTTCTCGCAATCAACGGCCACCGTTGAAGAAGCATTGGAAAGCATCGGAATTTCAAATCCCGCCCAAAAAGCGGATCGGGCGGTATCCAGATGGACGGATGAGAAGCTGTCCGCATTGTTAGAGGCACATGAAAATGAACCGCTCAAAGAGCTTATCCCTCTTGAGGCCCAGAAAAAGCTGAAAGAGAAAATTCCGATGGTGTCCGGCTATATTTTAAGCCGGGCTGTCACCTACTTTGAAAGCGGCGAAGGAAAGGAACGCCTCGGACATATGATTGACGATTTTTTGAAAGAACGGGGCATGCTCGGCAGCATGGTGCAGATGTTTTTAGGCAACAGCAGTCTGGTTGACCGCGTTCAGCCGGAGATTGTGAAGTTTTTAAAGAACGGCGAGACCGCGCGTCTTTTAACGGATCTGCTTGAAAACGAATGGGACAAGCTGAAAGAATATACGTTCAAGGAAGCGGATGACAAATGGAATCTCAAATCTCTCATTTTCGATTTGAAGGAAAAGCTTTTGAAACGATTCTCGTTTCAGCCGTTTTTCGAAAAAACGATTGGCTCCTCTATTGCCAGTGTTGAGCGGGAGATCGCTTTGCGCCTGCCGCAGATCGCCGACCGGCTTCTCGAAGAGGCGGGCCGCCGCCTGGATCAAGTGCTCAAGCAGCTGGAGCTCGAGCAAATCGTCAAGGAACAGGTGGACAACTTCCCTGTTGAACGTCTTGAAGAAATGGTGCTGTCCATTTCCAAGCGGGAGTTCAAAATGATCACGTATTTAGGCGGTCTGCTTGGCGGAATTATCGGAGCCGTGCAAGCCATCTTTGTGATTTTGATCTGAGGCTGAAGACGGCCTGTTCAAACGGAATTATCGTATAACTGTGAAAAACGCTCCATAGTTTGTTATAGTGGAGTGGTGCCGATTCCATAAGAAGAATACAGGCAGGAAAGGAGCGGATTAGGATGACGGTCAATTTACATGACTCGGCTTATGACTTGGGGCAAGCCTTGCGACAAAGCGATGAATATTCCCGATTGAAAAATCTTTATGATGAGGTGAATGGCGACCCATCTGCTAAAAAGATGTTTGATAACTTTCGCGATATTCAAATGAACCTTCAGCAAAAACAGATGAACGGCGAAGACATCACACAGGAAGAAGTCGAACAAGCGCAAAAATCCGTGGCGCTCGTCCAGCAGCATGATAAAATCTCGCAGCTGATGGAAGCGGAACAGCGGATGAGCATGCTGATTGCTGAATTAAACAAAATCATCATGAAGCCTTTGGAAGAGCTTTACGGAAACCCAGAGAGCTGATAAAAAATCCCCCCTTGTCAAGGCAAGAGGGGATTTTTTCACTAAGTGAACAAATAACGTTCATAAAGATTTAAAAAAAGACTTGTCAATTCATGAAATAGTTGCGATAATATTAAATGTAAGTGCTTTCATTTTTTGCCGGGATACGATCATGAAAAACGGACTGGCGGCAAAATGATAAGGGGTATAGAGGAAATTAACAGACTGAAAGCACGTCTGCTGGTCAAATAAAGGGGTTATCAATATACGGTGAATTGAACGAAAGGGGCGTTGAATTCACTGTTTTGAATATGAGGGAGAATCATGATCGTATCCACAAGATGCGAAGTAAAAAGTCTGTGAAAACAGGCTTTTTTAGTATGTGCATCAAGAGGGCTGTTCTAAAAAAAAGGATCGGGACATATCCTCTATAACAGATTCAGTCATCAAAGAAGGGGGACCTCCTGGTGTCAAAACAAATGCTTGCGCTGAATATAGACGGAACGCTGCTTCGGACAAACGGACGGCTTCATCCCGCAACGAAGGAAGCGATCGAATATGCAAAGAAGAAAGGTGTATATGTTACGCTTGTGACGAACAGACATTTTCGCTCCGCTCAAAAAATCGCCAAATCTTTAAAGCTGGATACGAAGCTGATTACGCACAGCGGAGCCATCATAGCGGACAAAATCGACGATCCTTTATTAGAAAAAAGGATTTCCGAAGAACAGACATTTAACCTTGTTCAAATACTGGAAAGCTATGATTGCAATATCAGAATCCTCCATGAAAAATATTCGATTGGAAACCGGAAAAAAACGAATTCAAACCTGCTGGGGAAAACGATGATTCACCCGTCTGACCCGATTTTTTATCCCGTCCAGTTTGTCGATTCGCTGAGCGACATGCTGATGGATGAACCGGTCAGCGCACCGGTGATCGAGGTTTATTGCTCAACAGGACAGTCCGAAGAAATCAGGCAGACGATCACAAATGCATTTCCTCTCGTCGACATCATTGGAGCGGGGGAAAAAATGCTGATTGTCCATAAAGGGGTTTCCAAAGAAGCAGGCTTGACGATGCTCGCCGCCGACCTCGGTCTAAAAATGGAAGATGTCGTTGCGATCGGCCATGAAATCGACGACCTCCCGATGATCGAGCTTGCCGGACTCGGAGTCGCAATGGGCAATGCTCCTCAGAAAGTCAAACAAAAAGCGGATTGGGTGACGCGCTCCAATGATGAACAGGGCGTCGCTTATATGATTAAAGAATACTTCAGAATGCAGCAAAGCAAAGGGTTTCTTAAAAAATTCCATATTAAAAAAGTCTGATTCTGATAGAATCCCCGCTTTCAACTCGAATGCGGGGATTATTCATTCATCACTGCCACGTAGGAATGTTTGTTTCCCGGATTGATTTTGGCCATTTATTTTTGTACACTAAAGAAAGTTTTGAAACGAAAAAGGTGATGACATTGCGCATTTATATAGAAGGGCTCCAAGATGAAAGGTTCCAGAGACCGCTTGAGCATATAGCCAACTTATTCTTTGAAGAAAGCGAAGTCGCTTTTGGCGAAGAAGCGCCGGCAGACCTTGCGATCGTTCTCGGCTACGACCGGGAAGAGAACGGCGTCAAGGCTTCGGGTATGATAAAAGATACGGACATTAGAGCGGAATATGCAAAAAACATTGACCCCAAACTGACGGAAAAGGAAGCGTTTAAGCAGGTGAAAAATACCGTTTCCTACGTTTTTTTGAGCATGCTTCAGGAGCATACCGGAATCATTCAGAAATGGGGGATTCTCACCGGTGTTCGTCCGACAAAGCTGCTTCATAAAAAGCTGGAGAGCGGCATGCCAAAGGAAGAGGCACATGCCGAGCTGAAACGGGATTATTTAATTCACGACGAAAAAATCGAACTGATGCAAAACATCATTGACCGTCAGCTGAAAGCGGTACCCGATTTGTATGAGCTGAGTCAAGAAGTCAGCATTTACATCGGCATCCCGTTTTGTCCGACGAAGTGCGCCTACTGTACGTTTCCGGCGTATGCGATCAGAGGACAAGCCGGACGGGTCGGCTCATTTTTGTGGGGGCTTCACTATGAGATGCAAAAAATCGGCGAATGGCTCAAGGAGAACGATGTCAGAATAACGACCGTGTATTTCGGCGGCGGAACGCCGACAAGCATTACCGCTGAAGAAATGGATCTATTGTATGAAGAAATGTACCGTTCATTTCCCGATGTAAAAAACATCCGCGAGGTCACAGTTGAGGCTGGACGGCCCGATACGATCACAGAGGAAAAGCTCGCAGTCTTAAAAAAATGGAACATCGACCGAATCAGCATTAATCCCCAGTCTTACGAGAATGAAACGCTGAAAGCGATCGGACGCCACCATACGGTCGAAGAAACGATCGAAAAGTATCATCTGTCGCGAAATGCCGGCATGTCGAACATCAATATGGATTTAATCATCGGCCTTCCGGGCGAAGGGGTAAAAGAATTCAGAAACTCTCTTTCCGAAACCGAAAAATTAATGCCCGAATCATTGACCGTCCATACGCTGTCATTTAAGCGCGCGTCTGAAATGACGAAAAACAAACATAAGTATAAGGTGGCTGACCGCGAGGAGATTGTTGCGATGATGGATGACGCTGTCTCGTGGACGAAACAGCACGGCTACCATCCCTACTATTTGTACAGGCAGAAAAACATTCTCGGCAACCTGGAGAATATAGGCTATTCCCTTCCCGGCCAGGAAAGCATCTATAACATCATGATCATGGAGGAAAAACAGACGATTATTGGGATCGGCTGCGGAGCTGCGAGCAAATTCGTCGATCCGGAAACGGGAAAGATCACACACTTCTCCAACCCGAAAGACCCGAAAACGTACAATGACAGATTTGAACACTATACAAACGAAAAAATCCGCTACTTGTCTGAGCTTTTTCAGAAGGAGGCAAAAAGCGGTTCTCAACAGGAATAGAAGCTGCTGCCGGTATCGCCGGCAGCTTTTTTATTGCGGAATCAAACCGGAATCGGCAACAAAAAAAGGTTTTAAAGGGCGAAGGTGGAATAGTTTAAACAGTATCAATTGTAAACGTATTCACGGAGGTGCAAGATGGAGTATATCAAATGGAAAGACGAAGACGGGATTTTTGAAATTGTACTAAATCGCTCTGAGGCGTACAATGCCTTGAATGAAAAAATGCTTGAAGAACTGAATGAAGCTTTGCGTATTGCAGAGGAAAGCGAATCGCTGCTTCTCCTTGTGAGAGGCAGCGGCAAAGGATTTTCGGCAGGCGGAGACATTAAGATGATGCTGTCTTCCGGAGATCAAGACAGCTCTGCCCGCGTCATTGACACAATTTCTGAAATTGCGGTGAAGCTTTACAGCATGCCGAAGATGACGACAGCGGCTGTCCACGGGGCGGCCGCAGGTCTGGGATTGAGCCTCGCGCTCAGCTGCGACCATGTGCTGGTCGAAAAAGAGGCGAAGCTGGCGATGAATTTTATTGGCATCGGGCTTGTTCCCGACGGAGGCGGACACTTCTTTTTAGAGCGGAGAATCGGTGAAGCTGCGGCCAAAGAATTGATTTGGAGCGGGAAACAATTGACGGGGGCCGAAGCGCACGAACTTCGAATCGCAGACGCTGTATTCAGCGGGGACTCCGGCCGTTTTGCGCGCATCTATCTTGAAAAGCTTCTGCACGCTCCGCTGGCAGCGATGATTGAGACAAAAAAGATCTATCAGGCGCTGAATGGCGGTAGGCTGCAGAAAACGCTTGAACTCGAGAAAGCGGCCCAAATGAAAATGAGGCTGACAAGCGACCATCAGGAAGGAATCCGCGCATTTTTAGAAAAGCGCCAGCCGCAATTTAACCGTCAGCAAGTATAACAAGAGGGCCCGACAGGAAATTGACCTTGGGAAATGATGTGCAGAAGCAATTGTAAAAAAATTTAAGTTTCTATAAAATGATTCATAAGGACACAGGTCTGTACGAAGTCTTGGGAGGCGGGGAAATTGAAACAGAAGATTCCATCTGAATACGTTGCTAGTAAGCTGAATGATTGGTACAACGCCATTCGGAAAAATCAGATCGCCGCCAGTGAATCATTGAAAGCGGAAATTTTAAATGATTTTCAAGACATGGAAGAAAATCAGGACGTCCTGCTCTACTATTCGCTGCTCGAATTCAGGCATAAGCTGATGCTCAGCTATTTGAAACCACAAAAGACTGAAAATATTGAAAAAAACCTCCGCGACTTAGAAGAGAAAAAGGACCAAATGACAGGTTTACTAAACTATTATTACTGGTTTTTTAAAGGGATGTATGAGTTCAAACAAAAGCGGTTTGTCAAAGCAATCGGCTGCTATAAAACGGCTGAACAAAAAGTCAGCGCCTTGGAAGACGAGGTTGAAAAAGCGGAATTTTATTATAAGCTGGCGGAAATCTACTATTATATCAGCCAGAGATATTTATCGATCAACTATGCGACGCTCGCTTCCGACATTTTTAACCGGTATGAGACGCTAAAAGAAAAAAAGATTTTCTGCGATTTTATCATTGCCGGCAATTGGGTTGAATCGATGACATACGGACCAGCGCTGAAAAGCCTGGCCAACGCGCTTGAAGACGCCGCGAAAATCAAAAACAGCCATTTGACGGCAGCCGCTCATTTTAATTTGGGAAATTGCTATTTCCATCAAGAATCGTACCGGGAAGCCTCAGATCATATGGAGAGCGCCCTTTCCATTTTTGAACAGGAAAGTTCATCATATATTCCAAAAGTGCTGTACAACTTAATGTACGTCCGTCTAAAACAGGGAAATCATGTCGGAGCGGCCGACTGTTATGAAAAAGGCATCCGAAGTGCGGCATCGCTCGGAGATGAAGAACACGCGGCCAAGCTTAACATTCTATCCGGGCTGTATTTGGACGGCGGGGATCGGAAAGCCGTGGAAATCGGATTTGATTATTTGGAGTCAAACCATTTATATGCCGCTGTTGAAGAGCTGGCTTTAGACGCAGCCCAGTACTATAATCAAATGGAGCGGCTTGAAGATGCCATTTTTTACTATGAGAAGTGCGCTCAGGCAAGACGAAAAATCAAAAGGGGAGATGCGTTGTATGAAAGCTAAACTGTTGTTCGTCGCGGTGTCACTGGCTGTTGTGTTAACGTCTTCAGGCTTTTTGGCAGATGTGGGAAAAGCTCCTTCCTTGTACGCGGACAAAATGATCACGACTGACAAGGAGGCCCGAGTTTAAGAACATGATTTCATCTGAGAATGAGCGGGCTGACGCAGCGAAAGAATGGACGATGTATATTACAGTTTCTTGCCTTTTCATCCTGATCGTCTCTGTGATTTGTTTATTCGCTCCGGCCTACAGCTTGCAGGATCTGCTGTTTCGACTGTTTGATGCCGTCATCATCTGTGTGCTGGCGGTCAATGGCCTTTATTTTCTGCGAAAAAATAAAGGCGTCGCTTGCTTATCGTTTTTACTCTGTTTCATCAACATGGGACTGCTCATTGTTATGATGATCCACTAGTGTTTGGCGGATTAAAGGGCAGGCGGCAGCGGGAGACCTTCCCCAAAAGAGCCGCCTTGCCCCGTATTTTAGTCAGCTCCGGAAAACAATGATTTTACCGGACGAATGTACTACCCGGTGTGTATGCTCCAAAAATTGCTTTTCCTTCAGCATTCCTCTTCCTTTCTCTTTCGCTTCTTCATCATCGGCCGCTTCAAATCGCTCATTCAAAAGCGTTTCTCCACCAGTATCGAAAACGGTTACATAATAACTTTCCATTTCTCTTCCCCTTTCTCAAAATATGATCTATTTGTTTAAAATTATATAAAAATCAAAAAAATCCTTTTTAAAATGGTATGACTAACGTATGATTGTAAATTGGAAGGAGGAGTTATTATGCTCAAAATCGATCACGTCACGAAAAAGTTCGGTTCATTTACAGCTGTAAACGATCTGACGCTGGAGATTCCAGACAAGCAAATGTTCGGTCTGCTCGGCGCCAACGGAGCAGGGAAAACGACGACATTCCGAATGATATTAGGCCTTTTGAATGCGACAGAGGGTACTGTCACATGGAAAGGACAGCCGATTAACTACGGTATCACAAACAGCATCGGCTACTTGCCCGAAGAGCGCGGACTGTATCCGAAGCTGAAGGTGAAAGATCAGCTCGTATACCTTGGCCGCCTGAAAGGCATGACAAAGCAAAATGCGCTCAAGGAAATGGAGAAGTGGCTCGAACGGTTCCATATTACGGAATACGCCGACAAAAAGGTTGAGGAGCTCTCCAAAGGGAACCAGCAAAAAATTCAATTCATCACGGCCGTGCTGCACAAGCCGGAGCTTTTGATTCTTGACGAGCCGTTCAGCGGTCTCGATCCGGTGAATGTCGAGCTATTAAAAGACGCGGTCATTTCTTTGAAAGACGACGGCACTTCGATTGTATTTTCAAGCCACAGAATGGAGCATGTTGAAGAGCTGTGCGAACACGTCTGCATTTTGCAGCGCGGGACGCCTGTCGTTCAAGGGAAATTAAAAGAAATCAAACGTTCTTTTGGCAGAAAGAATGTCACGATTCACGCAGACGGCGACTTGAGCTTCTTGAAAGAGGCGGACGGTATCGTCAAATGGCGCGATCATTCCGAAGGAGTCCGCCTGCAGGTCGAAAATGAAGAAGTCTCTCAAGAGCTGTTTACAATGCTTCAAGGACGCGGGTTTATCAGAAAATTTGAACTTGAAGAGCCTTCTTTGCATGATATTTTCGTCGAAAAGGTAGGTGCCCGTTATGAATAAGTTTTGGATTGTTCTTTTTCATACATATTTCAGCAAGCTGAAAACAAAGTCGTTCATTATTTCAACGGTGATCACGCTTGCGCTTGTCGTGCTCGTCACAAATCTGGGATCGATTATTTCCATGTTTGATGACGGCGGAGAGGGTGATAAAATCGCCGTCATTGACCGTTCAAATCAGCTGTACGACACGTTTGCCCAGCAAGTGAAAGCACTCGACACTGATGAAGCGCTGGAAGTCGAAAAAGCGGATAAACCGGAAAAAGAGCTTGAAAAAGACGTCAGAGACGAAAATCTCGAAGGCATTTTAATCCTGGACAGAGATAAAAAAGGCGTGCTGAAGGGAACGTATAAAGCGCTCGAAATCGCTGATTCCACAGCTGTCTCCACGATTGAACAGGCGCTCTCACAAGCAAAGATTGCCGTTGGAACGGCTGAATTGAACGTACCACAGGAAAAGCTGAGTGAACTGTTTACACCGGTAAAAGTCAACAGTGTCGCCTTGAAAGAAGGCGCGAAAACCGAGGAAGAGCTTCAAAAGGCGACAGGGCTTGTATATGTTGTGCTGTTTGTCATCTATTTTTCGGTTTTGACGTACGCGTCAATGATCGCGACAGAAGTTGCGACGGAAAAGTCTTCCCGCGTGATGGAAATTTTAATTTCCAGCGTGCCGCCTGTCCAGCAAATGTTCGCCAAACTGTTCGGCGTCGCTCTGTTGGGATTGACACAGATTGCCGCGCTGTTTCTTGTCGGCTATCTTTCGCTCCAGTCCAGCCAGGAAAAGGGAGGGGATGCAGCCGATATGATTAAAGGATTTCTTGATATTTCCGGCGTACCTACTGCAACGCTTGTGTACGCGGCCATTTTCTTGATGCTCGGCTACTTCCTCTACGCAACTCTTGCGGCATTTCTCGGAAGCGTCGTCAGCCGGATTGAAGATGTTCAGCAGATGATTTCGCCGATGATTCTGCTGGTCGTCGCAGGATTCGTAATTGCCATGGTCGGGCTAAGTACACCGGATTCAACGTTCATTACCGTTACTTCATTCATTCCGTTCTTTGCGCCGATGATCATGTTTCTCAGAGTCGGCGTGCTTGATATTCCGTTTTGGGAAGCGGCACTCGGCATCGGCATTACCGCTCTCACCATTGTGATTCTCGCCGTCATCGGGGCGAGGGTGTATAAAGGCGGCGTGCTCATGTACACGAGCGGCGGCGGATTGAAAAATATCAAACAGGCGCTTCGTCTGTCAAAAGATCGATAATAAAAGAGAAAAGCAGCTTGAAAGAAAAGCTGCTTTTTTCGTGCAAAGAGTAGAACGTGCATTCGCTTTCAACCCGTGATAGAATGGGAGCAGAATATTTTATGAAAAGGAGCAGAAGATTGACAAACATCACTTTCATTCATGCGGCCGATCTGCACCTGGACAGTCCGTTTCACGGCATCAGCCGGCTACCTGAAGAGGTTTACCGGCGGATCAAAAACAGCACATTTAAAAGCGCTGAAAATGTGTTTAAGCTTGCGATTGATGAAGAGGCCGACTTCATTTTGCTTGCCGGCGATCTTTTCGACGAAGCAAACCGCAGTTTAAAAGCACAGATGTTTTTGAGAAAGCAATTTTTAAAGCTGAAAGAGAACAACATCCAAGTCTATGTGATTTTTGGCAATCACGATCATCTGGGCGGCGATTGGACGCCGATTGAATGGCCGGACAACGTCCACATTTTCTCGTCGGAAGACATTGAAGAAAAATCGTTTTACAAAGACGGCCGGCTCGCCGCAAGCATCTACGGCTACAGCTATCCCGAGCGCTCTGTTTATTCCAATAAGGCTGCTGAAATCAAAAAAACGACCGACGCGCCCTTGCATATCGGCATGATTCATGGGACGCTTTCCGGGGAGAGCGGCCATGATCCGTACTGTCCTTTTTCCCTTCAAGATTTAAAAAACGGCCGGATGGATTACTGGGCGCTTGGCCATATACATAAAAGACAGGTCATTTCAGCCTCCGAACCGGCGGTGATTTATCCGGGAAACACACAATCGCGGCACATGAAGGAAACGGGAGAGAAAGGCTGCTGTCTCGTCAATGTTTGCGGCGGAGAACTGTCCTTCGAATTTAAAGCCTTATCGGATGTTCTGTGGGAAACGGCCAGCATCGATATCTCCGGGACAAAGAAGATGACAGAGCTGATCAGCCTGATGCAGGATGCCCTTCAATCTTTCAGAAACAGAGGCAAGCCGGCATGCGTCAAGATGGTATTGACAGGAGAAACACCCTCTTATTTGGCGGAAGGACAGGCCGGCATCGTGGACGAGATCCTTGACATCTTCCATGAAGAAGAGCGGGAGGAAGACGCGTTCATCTGGCTTACCGCGATCGAAGATCAAACAGATGCCGCCTTGTCTGGAATTGAACGGGACGCTTTTTTTCAGGAGCTATTGCAAGAAATGCAGGAATTTCAGGATTTCAGCCTGATTTTTGACGATTTGGAGCGTCATCCGGTCTTTAGAAGGCACGGAGAGCGGTTTCATGAAGAAGACTTCCGGGACATTCGCGCGCAGGCGGAAAAACTGCTGCTTCATGAACTGAAGACATTGAAAAGATAAGGGAGGGTGCAGGGTGAATATACATGCGATACATATATACGGATACGGTAAATTTGCCAATCAGACATTTCGCCTGTCTCCTTCAAATCTGCATTTGGTCTACGGGCTCAATGAAGCCGGGAAAACGACGCTCATGTCGTTTATTGAAAGCGTGCTGTTCGGTTTTCCGAAGACGAAACGGTATGAGCCGAAAACGGGCGTCATTTACGGGGGGATGCTTGAGGTCGGGCACCCTGATTTGGGGCAGATCCGGATCGAACGAACGGCCGGAAAGCCTGAGCGGGTCACCGTTTATCTGGAAGACGGCAGCACGAAGCCGGAAGGTTTTTTAAATGAGCTGCTGTCAGGCGTCGACAGACAGCTGTATAAAGCGATCTATTCATTTGACGTGTTCGGCCTTCAGGAAATTCATAAATTCAACCGCGACAAAATCGGCCGTTTTCTGCTGTTTTCGAGTCTGTTCGGCTCTGATGCGATTTCAAAGATGGATGCCGGCCTCGTGAAAAAGCAGGAAGAGCTGTTTAAACCGAACGGCCGGAAACCTGAACTGAATCAGGAGCTCGACCGGTTAAAAAAGCTTTCCGAAGATTTGAAAAAAGCGAAAGCGCGGGAAGGCGACTACCACCGCCTGTTAAACGAAAAAAAAAGCGCCGAGGCGTCAATAAAGGACAGCGGACAACTGCTGAAAGATCTTGAGCATCTCGTCTCACAAATCGAGCAGGCGATTGAGATTCTGCCGGCGGCCGCGGAAAAACGCCAGCTGGAAGAGCAGCTCGCATCTTTCGGCGGCTCAGGAGAAAGCCGTTTCCCCGAAGGTGGACTTTTTGAGCTCGAAAAGCTCGAATCCCACCTGCATCCAAAAGCGGCTCAGCTGAAGGCGCTGGAAGAGAAAAAGCGCCGTTTGGAACAGCGGGCCGCCGCTTTTGCACCGGCTGAAGACTTTCTCGAGCACGAAGCGGAAGAGCTTTTAAAAGCATATCCGTTTTACCAGTCGTATTCCGAAAAAATCGCGTCTTTGACTGATCAGCTTCACCAGATTAACGGACGGGTTCAAGCGGGGCTTGGGCGCCTGAAAATCGAGGAATGCGATATCCTCAATGCGGACACCGCGTATGAATATGAGTGGAAGCTGCAGGAAACCGCTCAGGCATACATCGAGCTGCGTGAACTGAAACGGTCGCTTGACGAACGCTTTGAGCAGGCGAGAGCTGATCTGGAGGAAGCTGAACAGGCCCACGCCGCTCTCAGCAATGAAGTGATGCCGGAAGATGTCCGCAAGCAAAAGGAGGAAACCCTCAGCCACCTTGCGTCAGCCGGCGGCCATGCCGGAAGACGGGAAGAGCTGCTCCTTCAGCTGTCCTATCTGAAGCAAGAACAAAAGGTTCGGATGAAAAGAAGAAAGACCGCTTTTGCAGCAGCGCTTTGTGCTGCTTTCGCGGCCGCTTTTGCGGCGCTCTTTTTCAAGGAGTGGTTCCCGGGCGCTTTACTCGTGCCGATCTTGCTCATATTTGCCGCTGTTGTTCTAAAAAAGCCCGAGCCTTCCGCGGCAGCGGCTTTTATTCAAAAACAGCTGGACGACATTGATCGCAGCGGTACAAAAAGCGGAGTGAGTGACAACGCTTTGAGGGAAGAGCTGTGGAAGGACGACCAAACCCGGCAGCTCCTTATCGCAAAACAAGCAGAGCTCAGACAGAGAGAAGCGGAATATGAAAGAGCGATTCAGAAGTTCGAAGCGTGGGAAAAGGATATCCGTCCGTATCAGGAGAAGACCGAACGCTATTTGAGAGAGCTGAACCTGTCAATCGACCCGTCATTTTTAGCCGATGCGTACGCTTTGATCAAGGAACTCCGAGAGGAAATGTTGAAAAAGCGGGATATCGAGCAAGAGCTGAGCCGCCTTCAAGCTAAAAAAGCATCCTTTGAAGCGGAATTGAGAAAGCTTGTCTCATCTCTCGGCCGCGCTGGCGAAAGCGTCCAAGAGCAGGTGTTTCTACTGAAAAGCGCGCTTGGTTCCCAAAAAGAAAAACTTCGGCAAAAACAGGAAGCGGACGTGTCTTTAAAGCATACCGCCGAACAAATCAAAGAGCTGACAAAAGAGACGGAATACTTCCAATCCCAAATTGGCGAACTCTTTCAAAAAGCAGGGGCGGACGGCCGTGAGATGTTCATCGGTCTGGCGAAGCGCGACCAAGCCAAAAAAGAATTAACGGCAAGGCTCGGGCAGCTCAAAAGAGAGCTCGGCAGGCAGGACGAGAAGGCCGTCATGCTTGCATCAGAACACTCTCTTGCAGAACTGAAAGGAAAGCTGGCCGAGGCGCAGGAAAAAAGAGCCCGTATAGAAAATAAGCTTGCAGAAGAAAGACAAAAGGCGGCGAATGTCCATGCGGAACTGGTCAGACTTGAGGAATCGGGAGCGGTATCCGAGCTCGCCTATCAGACCGGAATGCAAAAAGAGCGGGTCGCCGAACTGGCCAAAAAGTGGGCAGCCGTCAAGCTGATCCGGCAGGCGGTCAAAAACAAGATCGATGAACATAAGAAGGTTCGGCTTCCGAAGCTGTTACAAACGGCTGAAACATTACTGAACCCATTGACTGCCGGGCAATACGAAAAAATTTATTTTTCTGAAACAGATGAATCCATGATGGTCATGCGGAAAGACGGGGCTGTTTTTTACGCCCACGAACTGTCCCAGGCAACTTGTGAACAGCTCTATTTAGCGATCCGATTCGCTCTGGCCCTCTCCCATCAAAAGGAAGTCAAATTGCCGTTCCAGCTGGATGACAGCTTTGTCCACTTTGACGAGGAGAGGTTTAAACAAGTGCTGAACATCTTAAAAAAGCTTTCAGGCGAAGAACAGCAAATCTTGTATTTTACGTGTCATGAACATGTAAGAGAAGCTTTTCACGACGAAGATGTGATCCTGCTGCCTCCCGTCATGAAAAACGTGGAAGTAAAGGGTATAACTAACAAATAAAAGTGTGTGCTATAATGATTTTATGTAGGAAAACGGAGGGAGCTTTATCATGGCAAAAGGTATCATGCTGCACGAAGTTGGCGAGCAGGTTGATTTGTATTTGCTCATTAAATCGTCAACGAAAGGAATCGCGAGCAATGGGAAACCGTTTTTAACGCTGATGCTCCAGGATCAGTCCGGAGATATAGAAGCGAAGCTTTGGGACGCCAAACAGCAGGACGAAGTGACCTACGGCCCGCAGACGATCGTGAAAGTGGTCGGCGACATTCATCATTACCGCGGGCGGAATCAGCTGAAGCTGAGAAACATCAGACCTGCGGGCGACAATGACAATGTCAAAATCGATGACTTTCTTGAGACTGCACCGATTCCCAAAAACGAAATGATGGATGCGGTCACTCAATATATTTTTGAAATGAAAAACCCGAGTATTCAGCGAATCACGAGGCACCTCGTCAAAAAATACGGCAAGGAATTCATTGATTATCCAGCTGCGACGAAAAATCACCACGAGTTCGTATCAGGTCTCGCATACCATGTTGTCTCCATGCTGAACCTGGCCAAATCGGTCGCAGACCTGTATCCGTCGCTCGATCGCGACCTATTGTACGCAGGTGTTATTTTGCATGACCTTGGAAAAGTAAAAGAACTATCCGGACCGGTGTCCACGACCTATACTGTCGAAGGGAATCTGCTGGGGCACATTTCGATTATGGTGACAGAAATTGCAAAAGCAGCCGAAGAGCTTCAAATTGATTCAGAAGAAGTGCTGATTCTCCAGCATTTGATTTTAAGCCATCACGGCAAACCCGAATGGGGCAGTCCAAAGCCGCCGATGGTCAAGGAAGCGGAAATTCTTCACTATATCGACAACCTTGACGCGAAGATCAATATGATGGACAGAGCGCTCGAACGGGTCAAGCCGGGAGAGTATACCGAACGCGTCTTTGCATTGGATAATCGTTCCTTTTACAAGCCTGTTTTTCACAAATAAGCGTCATAACTTGTCTCCCTTTTGCATAATGTCTGATATACAGTTTATTCAAAAAAGGGGGAAAAGCCGTGCTGCTGTTTCCGTGGTGGGTGTACCTTTGCATCGTCGGCATTATTTTCAGCGCCTATAAGCTGATGACGACGGCAAAGGAAGAGGAAAAGATCGATCAGGCTTTTATCGAAAAAGAAGGCCGCATTTATATCGAACGGATGGAAAAAGAAAAAGCACAGCGCATGAAGCGTTCATTGGATGAAGATCAAGAACAGCATGAAAAATCGGCTGACAGTCATTCCATCGCATAAAAAAAGCTGTCCGGCCCCGCGAGGGGAGGACAGCTTTTTTGGCGTCAGCTGCTGCTGCTTGTCTGAGCTTGGCGCTGGTCGACTTGTTTTTTCAACTCTTTGTCTTTTACTTTTAGATCAGCATCTTTGACAAGTTTGTCGATAACAGATTGCAGTTCAGTTTGATCGTTTTGCTTTTGTTCTTGGACCTCTTTTTTGAGATCTTTTTTCATGTCTTCATATTTGCCGCGCTCTTCGTCTTTCTTAATGATGTGATAGCCGAATTGCGATTTCACAGGGCCGCTGATTTCGCCGGTTTTCAAAGCAAACGCAGCTTTGACGAAATCCTTGTCCATGTTATCTTCCTTGCCGACCCATCCGAGGTCGCCGCCTTTTTCGGCTGTTCCGTCAGTTGAATACTCTTTTGCAAGGTCTTCGAATTTTTCGCCTTTTTTCAGCTTTTTCTCAACTTCTTCAGCCGTTTTCTTTTCCTTCACAAGAATGTGGCTCAAGTGGATTTTGCCTTTTAGGCCGTCATAATATTCTTTTACGTCATCATCGGTTACTTTTATGTTATCCTTTGCGGCTTTTTTCATGAGAAGTTCGTATTTGATCTGTTCTTTGACGAAGTCTTCGCCTTTCTGCTCAATGAGCTGGTTGAGCTGGTCACCCATCGACTTTTTGTACTCGTTCAGCTTTTTGTCGATTTCTTTGTCGGAGACATTGTATTTATCATCGAGTACTTTTTGCTGAACGAGCATGTTCAGTGCGTCCGCTCCGGCATTGTCTTTTAATGTTTGATAAAGGTCTTCTTTTGTAATATTTCCAGCTTTTGTTTCTGCAACAACCTCAGAGTCTCCTCCGCTGCATGCGCTGAGAGCCAGCACACTTGTCGCTGTAATCGCCGCAATTGCAATCTTCTTCATAAATGCAAACACTCCTAATCATAACAGTTTAAACTTTCCTTTGAATTGTATCATATCATATTCTGACATGCTGTAAAAAGATTTTCAACAGAGGGGCATCCGTCTAGTCAAATTTTCTTTCCGCTCATACAAATATATTGATCAAGAAAAGGAGGTCAATAACATGAGCGGAGGATACTCAAGCGGTTTTGCTTTATTGGTCGTGTTGTTCATTTTATTAATCATCGTTGGTGCAGCTTATCTGTACTAAAACCTTAGAAAATGAGAAAAGAACCGTCATTTTTTCAAGCGGTTCTTTTCTTTTGGACGATAGCCTAATCGTTTCATGACATTCGTGCATACACTAATGTAACGACTGGGGCAGAGGAGGTGTCAATATGGGCGACGGTTATACAGGAGGTTTCGCTGGCGGCTTTGCGCTGCTTGTGGTACTGTTCATCTTATTAATTATTATTGGTGCTTCTTGGATATGCTAATCAACAAAAGGATAGCTGCCGGATCAATACGATCGGCAGCTATCCTTTTTTTCTTTACACCGTAAAGGAAATCTCAATGAATGATGAGATCAATAAAATTAAGATCAGCACATTAATCATTCTAAACACCTTATCCTGCCGTTCTTCAGGAATCTCTCTGACAAGGCATAAAGAGTTTGTAAGCTTGTTTATGTTGAAGACAGTAAAAACCGCAAACAAGATGAAATAAAAAAGGATGATAGGAGATCCCCCTCTCTGTTTCTGCTCCATACTACATTACCAAATATTTATTAAAAAAGATAGAAAATAGACTGAAAAAAAGGATTTTCCAAGTGCCGAGCGGCTGGATTATTTTTGTATTAAAATATCAAAATCGTCGGCTTCCTGATCGACATAGCAGTTTTTAGGCGCTTTGATCAGTTTCCAGGCAAACAGAAAATCAGGCAGACAATAGCCGAAATGAATGCTTGAAATGATGCAGTAATAATGAGCAAAGCTCGGCATCACAGCCCCCGCGTAAAATAAAGCAGGCGTGATGACGAAAAAAGGGCAGAGAAGAGAGACAAGCATCGTGTTTTTTGGAACTTCTCTCCATGTTCTCATTTTCAACCAATAAATCTTTTTTTCTAATTTTTTCTTGCTGATCAACGGCAAGATATGAAGAATTTTATGGGCAATTATAGCCGCAACCAATAGTCCTGCAAACAAAAGGGCATGATCGCCTCTCTGAACAGTTTGCGGATGAATCAGTTGCATCGCTAAATATTCGGGAATAAAAAATAAAATCATTAAACTGACGGCAGTAAGCACGATGCGCATGCCTCCATAATCTTTAACGAGATTGATGGTTTTCCAGCAACTCATAAATGACATCCTTCCGTTTCAACAAACTGTTATATGAAATCCTCAGAATAATTTACTCCTCTGGATGAGAAAAATCAATCCCTTTTTCGAAAAAAATTTCGTCATTTTCCAAAGAATTTAGAAGGGTGTAAAAGGAACAGAAATCTCCCGTGTTGAACTTTCATCAGAAGGGAATATCGGCTAAAATAAGAGAAAGGGAGAGAAGGGACAAATATGAACTCTATGGAGCAACGCCTTGAGCGGCTGGAATATTACATCAAACTGTTATTGAACAATGCGGATATGGAAGAGTATCCGTATTATAAAATGTTGATCGAAAAGGGCTTATCAGAGGAAGAAGCAAAGGAAACGGAAAAGCTGTGCGAAGAGCTCTCCAAGGAGCTTGAAGCACAAAAAGCGCAAGGATATGTGATGTTCGATCATCTCCTCACGCTTTTTGCGGGACAGTTAAATGAAAAACTTGAAGTGCACGAAACGATTTTCGCCCTTCACAGACAAGGTCTGTACAAACCGCTGATGAGCGAATTCATCAGCATTATCAGGCAATACGATCTGGCTTAGTTTTTAAGAGGCTCAAGCGGTTTGTCCATCTCTATCGATTCCCCGGCTTCTTTTGCTTCTTGTTTTTTCTTCATTTTGCCCTCTTCGCTCGTAAATTCACTTTCGATGTTTGAAAACGATTTTTCGAAAATTTCCATGAAATCATCGCCGTAAATATGGCGGATGATCGACATCATCTCGACGATTTCTGGAAACTTCCCGTACAGCTGATGAAGGGGCTGAGCGCCTTTTAAGACGGCATTCCGGGTCGGATCGTAAGACTCGAGGATTTTAAGGAAAACGTCTTCACCTTTCGGAGTCAGCTGAATGTAAGTGTTTCGTTTGTCATTCAACTTTTTGGAAAACTCCAGGTAACCTCTTTCCTCAAGTTTTTTTGAAAAATTAAACGCTGTGGATACGTGCATGACGCCGAACTTGGCGATTTCCGAAATGGATGCACCGTTCAGCTGGTAGGCGATCCACAAAATATGATGCTCGTTAATGTTCAGATCATAAGGTTTAATCCACTGCTGCCAATCCTTTTCTATTGACTTCCAAAGCGCCTTGCTAAGCTGTGCCATTCTTTGACTGAATAAAAGGGCTTCTTTCACCGTATAGGGCTCTTCCGCTCGATTCATTCACTTCACCTGCTTCTCTTTATCTTATAATTTCTATTATGCCAATAAAATAAAGATTAATAAAGATGTAAATTTACGAAATTTTTAAAAAATCCAGCTTTACGGTGTGAAATCAGGATTTTACCCAAAAAAAGAGCGTGAAAATTTTCCATTCACACCCCTTTTTTAAGGTTCATTTTTTTCGCTGAGTATATTAGTTTTGTAAGGTTTTCTCCAGCTGTTTTATCTTTTCTTCAATCTCAGCGATTTCCTTTTTTAAGTCCTGCTGGTGAGGTTTGATTTCCTCGCGCCATTCCTGGATGGACGTTTGCAGTTCGCTGCCGACGTCTTTGATGATTTCCGCGCCTTCTATGGCGGTTTTGACGAATTGCTCTTTTAATGCGATTCCGTCGTTTTTCAGCCTTTTGACGGTGTCTTCCCATTTACCGCAGTTGGCTTTTAGCTGTCCTCTCAAGTTTTTTCCTGAAGTCGGCGCGGTCAGCAATGCTGCAACACCGCCAATAACACCGCCTACAATCAGTCCAGCTGCTAAAGATCGGCCTTTTGACATGTACATCACCCCGGTTATATTTTTAAAGATCAGGCTTGGCAGGCGCCCGTCTTCTCATGATTAGATACTGGCGTTCGAGCCGGGCCATCCGTTTCTCTTCTTAGAAACTTCTGCATAGCTTGCTTTATTTTAGCATACTTTTAAAAAAAGGAGGGAGAGGGTTGTCTGTCATTATCATTGTTTTGACAATTTTAAGCGCTGTGTTTACCGCCGGCTCCTTTTATTATTTAAGGCTTCTCGGACATTCTGCATCTTACCCGCCGAAACGCATTCTTAAACAAAAAGCGCTTTTTTGCACGGGAAGCGCAGGATTGGCGCTCCTGCTCCTTTTTTTTATTCAGCTTCTTATATAAAATATCGGGCGGATTCCCCTTTTTTTGACCATCAAAATGAAAAAAACCTCTTCAAAAAAAGGATAACCCTTTTCAAGAAGAGGTTCTGGTTTTATTTGACTTGTTCAATCAGCCTTGAGCGCTTCATGATCGACTGCACGATCGGGAAGATGACCGCCATGGCGATCGTGTTGATCAAGGCAGCAGGTAAAACGACAACAGAAAACAGGGTAATGAACCCCTGGTTTCCAGGCAGGCCGACGATGAACAGCGCAGCCGTAAGGAAAATGGTTCCGGAAAGAACCGTTCCTGCAGCAGTTAATCCGGCGGCGGCAAGCGTTTTGCTGTTCAGCTTTTTCACAAGCAGAAATACGCCGAAAAACATCAAGGCTGTTAGCGGTTTGTCGATGATGTTGGGCAGCTGTCCTCCCGGAAAAGCCGTCGTCAACGCGGAAATGACGCCTGTCACGATTCCGATGACAAGAACATTTTGCAATCTAGGGAACAAAAGGATTCCCATAAACATCATGATCAGCATCATATCCGGCTTCATTCCGTAGAAAAAAGGCGGAATCACAGCGTGAAGCGCCGCTCCAATGGCGACAAACAGGGCCATAGCCACTAATTCTTTTGTTTTCATGTCTATTCTCTCCTCATCTAGGCTCTTTTTACGCTTTCCAATAATATGCTCGTCATTTATTGCGAAAGCTTTCTAGTAGTATATCAAACTTTCGAAGGAATGGGGAAGCCTTTTTCGCCATCTTCCATCATCAGGATAAACCATCAGTTTTCTTCGTGGAATTTCTTCATAAAGGCTGCCAGCTTTTCGCAGTCTTCAACAGATACGGCATTGTAAATCGAAGCGCGGCAGCCTCCGACCGAACGGTGTCCGCCAAGCCCTGACATTTTTTCTTCCTTTGCCTTTGCGATGAATGATGCTGTCAGCTCATCATTTTTGAGCGTAAAGGTAACGTTCATGTTTGAGCGGCTGTCTTCTCTCGCATGGCCGCGGTAGAATCCGCCGCTTTCGTCGATCGCGTTGTATAAAATACCGGCCTTTTCGCGATTGCGTTTCTCAATGGCATCGAGGCCGCCTTTTTCCTTGAGCCACTCCAGCACGAGAGACAGCATATAAATCGCAAAAGTCGGAGGGGTATTGTAGAGAGAATCCGCTTTGGCATGTGTTGAGTACTTCAGGATTTTGGCAACTTGCTCGTTTTCTTTGCCGAGCCAGTCTTTTTTCATGATGACAACGGTCACCCCTGACGGTCCGAGGTTTTTCTGAGCGCCGGCATAGATGATATCAAATTGGGAAACATCGATTTTTCTGCTTAAAATATCGCTGGACATATCAGCGACAACCGGAATCGGAGCGTCAGGGAACTTTTGCCACTGCGTTCCGAAGATCGTGTTGTTGGAAGTCAGGTGGAGGTAAGCACCGTCTGCCGGAATCTCCGGTACTTCGGGAATATAGCTGTACGTATTTTCTTTACTGGACGCGATGATCGATGTGTTTCCGAAGAGCTTCGCTTCGGCGAGCGCTTTTTCAGACCAGGCGCCTGTCATTATGTAGTGCGCCGTTTTGTCTTTGGAGAGGAAGTTCATCGGAATCATTGAGAACTGAAGGCTTGCTCCGCCTTGCAGAAACATGACTTCATAATCATCAGGTATGTCCATCAGTTCCTTTAACAGAGCTTTCGCTTTTTGATGAACGGCGTCATACTCTTTGCTGCGGTGGGACAGCTCCATCACGGACATCCCCGCACCGTTGAAATCAAGAAATTCGTCTTTCGCCTTTTGCAGTACTTCTAAAGGCAGTGCTGCCGGTCCTGCGTTAAAGTTCGTTGTACGTATCATCACAATCGCTCCCTGTTCATGTATAAAAATATAAAACCATCCTATCATAAAAGGTTCCGGTTATACATAAAAAATTTGAATTGTGTGAAATATAGAACAAAGTCTATTTAGTCGTGCCGGGCGATCTGATAAATGTGGAGTTTTTTTGAACGAAAAAAAGACGCCGGCAGCTGCCGGCGCCCTTGGACAATGTCTCGATTACAGGTGCTTGTTGATGGAAGCTGCAATGTTCTGCAAGTCTTCCGGTGAATAGTCGTCCGCATGTGTTTTCCAGACGGCTCCGAATCCGTCTCCTTTGCCGTAGCGGGGGATGATGTGCATGTGATAGTGGAAGACGGACTGCCCCGCTTTTTCGCCATTGTTATTCAGAAGGTTTAAGCCGATCGGCTCGTATTCGTCTTTGATAGCTTGGGCGATTTTCGGAACCGCTTCAAAAAATTCCCTTGAAACATCAGGTGTCATTTCGTAAATATTGGTTTTATGAACTTTTGGAATCACAAGCGTATGCCCTTTTGTGACTTGGCTGATGTCGAGAAAAGCCAATACATGTTCATTTTCAAATACCTTTGCACAAGGGATTTCTCCGTTTATGATTTTGCAGAAAATACAGTCGCTCATACTTTTCCTCCTTTTTCCATCAGGGAAAGGTTATGTATAAGCAACATATTACCACAATTTGCGCGAAAACACGAAAAACAGGATGAACGGCTCCAACGTTCACCCTGCCAGAAGAAGGTACGCTTTAATGAAGAAACGTTAACTGCCTTTTGCAAGCACCCCATTTTCGTCAAAATGAAAGCTTGTAACGCCTATACATTTCCTGCGACAAACACCTCATTTGATCGTCACACCTTTTTTATATGACGGAGATGTCAAATAAAGCAGGTGCTTTCTCAATTCAGTGGATGAAAGAAATTTCTAAGCTTGACATGTTTCATACTCAGGAACTCTTGCCGATTTTGTCTTTGACAAACACCTCATTCGCCAGAGTTGATAAGCTTTCCCTTCTTCAAGAATTAGAATGTCCTGATGCGCATTCGATTATTCGTTTTATTTTAAGGCCGAAAAGCAAGAGGGAAAACGTTTCAAATACATTCTTGTTTTTGGTACTATTAAGAAAAATGCAGGAAAGGAACGAACGTATGTCACTACTGACTGTTAATGAGTTAACTGGAGGGTATACAAGAAACCCGGTGCTGCGCGATGTTTCATTTGCGATTGAACGGGAGCAGATCGTCGGGCTGATCGGTTTGAACGGAGCGGGGAAAAGCACGACGATCCGGCATATCATCGGCTTAATGGAACCGCACAAAGGATCGGTTGAATTGAACGGCAAAACGTTCATGGACGATCCGGAAAGCTATCGTTCCCAATTTACGTTTATTCCGGAAACGCCGATTTTATATGAAGAGCTGACATTGAAGGAGCATTTGGAGCTGACGGCGATGGCGTATGGCCTTTCGAAGGAAACGTTCGAGAAAAGGCTTCCGCCGCTTTTGAAAGAATTCAGAATGGAGAAGCGCCTGAAATGGTTCCCTGCCCATTTTTCAAAAGGTATGAAGCAGAAGGTTATGATCATGTGCGCTTTCCTTGTCGAACCCGACCTGTACATTATAGACGAACCGTTTCTCGGTCTTGATCCACTGGCGATCAATGCCCTTCTCGAGCGGATGAACGAAGCGAAGAAAAACGGCGCGGCCGTTTTGATGTCGACGCATATTTTGGCAACGGCAGAGCGGTATTGCGACTCCTTCATTATTCTCCATAACGGCGAAGTGCGGGCGAAAGGAACGCTTGATGAGCTCAGAGAGCAGTTTTCGATGGAAGAAGCGAGCCTCGACGACCTGTATCTTGAACTGACGAAGGAAGAGAGCTATGAATAGCATTCTGGGGATTTGGAAGACAAGAATTGAGGAGTATGTCAAAGAAACAAGATCATATTTGAAATACATGCTGAATGACCACCTTGTCATCGTCATGATTTTTTTCCTTGCAGGAGCTGCGAGCTGGTACAGCAAATGGCTGAAAGAGATGCCCGAAGGTTTTCCCGCCTATTGGGTGATGGCCGTCATCTTTTCGTTCATTTTGACAGGCTCATACGTCCGAACGCTAATTAAAGAAGCGGATCTCGTCTTTTTGCTGCCGCTCGAAGCAAAGATGGAGCCGTATTTTCAGCAGGCTTTCCGATTCAGTTTGTTGACGCAGCTTTTTCCGCTGGCCGCCGCGGCCCTCGCTTTGGCACCGCTCTATTTTGAAGCGAGCGGCCAGGCATTCTCCGCGTACTTCATCTTGCTGATTCAGCTGCTCGTCTTAAAAGGATGGAACACAGCGATGCAATGGCGGATGACGTTTTTCGGCGAAAAAAACATGAGGGTCACCGACTGGATTGTCAGACTGCTTCTCAACACGATCGCGATCTATTTCGCTTTAGCGTCTTCATACGGATTTGCAGCAGCTGTCTACCTGATCATGGCCGCACTGTATGTGTATTTTAAAATGATCGATAAGAAAAAATCGTTTAAATGGGAGCTGCATATTGAAGACGAAATCAGAAGAAAGCAGCGGTTCTACAGAATTGCGAACCTATTCACAGACGTTCCCCATCTTAGAAAGCAGGCGAAAAGAAGAGCATATCTCGATTGGATGCTCCGGTTTATTCCGTATGAACAGCGCCGGACATTTACATATATGTACGGAAGGGCCTTTATCAGATCAAACGACTATTTCGGTATCGTCGTCAGGCTGACCGCAATTTTTGGTATCATCATCGCTTATTTTTCGACATATGAGTGGGTTTCTGCGGCGCTCATCGTCTTTACCGTATTCATTACAGGAATTCAGCTGACGCCGCTGTTTGATCATTTTTCACACTTGTCCTTGCAGGAGCTTTATCCCGTCAAAGCTGCAGAAAAGCGGAAGAGCTTTTTCGGTCTGCTTCACATTGTTCTGAGCGTCCAGGCGCTTGTTTTATCTGCCGTTGCCGGAGCCATGATGCAGTGGACCGGGATGCTCGCCGGACTGGCCGGCTCCGCATTGCTTATATTTGTAATTTTGAAGCCTTATTTCAACAGCAGATTGAAGAAAAATGCCAAGAGATCATGAATCCTTTTCTTTTTAAGCAAGTATGATGAAAGAAGAGGTGAGAGGCGCATGAATGAAAACCAGCTTTATTTGGAGGAAGCAATCCGCTGGAAAATGAAGTTTCTCAGAAAGCCGTCGATGGCTGAGCGGATGTCGAAAGGCGTGCAGTCGAAAATCAACGCCCGCATTCCCGCCAAAGTTCATAAAGCGATAACAGAAAGCATTAAAAAGATGGTCGAGGCCACTTTGCTCGGCTCGAATTTGACGACTTTTGACAAGAAAACAGGCACGCTTTCACTAAGGGAAAAAGATGAGCTGGCTCAGAAGACGATCGCCCAGTATCAAAAGGCGGCTGCCGTTGAAGGGATCGGAACAGGCGCAGGCGGGATTTTTCTCGGACTGGCGGACTTTCCGCTTTTGCTCGGCATCAAAATGAAATGCCTGTTTGAATTGGCGTCGATTTACGGATATGATATCAAGGAAAAAGAAGAGCGGATGTTTCTTCTGTATATTTTTCAGCTCGCCTTCTCAGGGGAAGCTCACCGAAAAGAAATTTTCCGTATGATTGAACATTGGGAAACCGAAAAGCGCGAAATCGATTGGCTGGCATTTCAGCAGGAATACCGGGACTATCTCGATCTTGTAAAGCTGTTTCAGCTTGTGCCGGGCTTCGGCGCGGTCATAGGCGGAACGGCTAACTATAAGCTGCTTGGGCATCTTGGGGAAACAGCGAGACACGTTTTCCATATGAGGTTGATACATGAGACAGCCGGATATTGATGATCCGGCTGTTTTTTGCTTTTTCGGTTGTTACATTGCAGGCGTTTCGCGGAGCGCCTGCTCTTTCTCCTGATAGGAGACAGCGGCATTTGCCAGCACCTTGGCTGCGATCAACAGCGCTTTTTCATCAAGGTCGAATTTCGGATGGTGATGGGGAAACACCGCGTCCGGATTTTCAGGACGGGCGCCTGTAAAGAAAAATGTCCCTTTGACGCGCTCTAGGTAGTAAGCGAAATCTTCCCCGCCCATTTGCATGCTGCTTTCCTCAACGTTTTCGACGCCTTCTGTCTGTTTAGCAATTTTTGCGAGAAAAGCCGTTTCTTCCGGATGATTGCAGACAGGCGGATAGCCCCTTTCAAAGGAATAGTCACAGTCAGCGCCATGCATGCCGCATATACCTTTTGCAATCTGTTCAATTTCGTTTTCAATCAAGGTGCGGATTTCATCATTGAAGGAACGCGCCGTCCCGATTAAAACGGCTTTATCAGCGATTACATTAAAGGCGTTTTCGGCAACAAATGAACCTATCGAAACGACTGCCGGATGAGTCGGATCGAGCCTGCGGCTGACAATCTGCTGGAGTGAAGCGACGATCTGCGATCCGATCAACACGGCGTCTTTTGTTTTATGAGGCTGTGCGCCATGCCCGCCTTTGCCTTTAATCGTAATCGTAAAACGGTCCGCAGCGGCCATGATCGGTCCTGTTCGATATTGAACGGTTCCCGTCGGCTCAGTAGCCCACAAATGGGTTCCGAAAATCACGTCAACACCGTCAAGACAGCCGTCTTCAATCATCGGCCTGGCTCCACCCGGGGAATATTCCTCGGCGTGCTGATGGATGAGGACGATCTTTCCTTTTAAACGGTCGGCATGTTCGTTCAAAATTTTCGCGAGGACGAGCAGGGTGGCCGTGTGCCCGTCGTGTCCGCAGGCATGCATCACTCCCGGCACCGTCGACCGGTAAGGCACATCTTTTTCATCATGAATGGGCAGCGCGTCAAAATCGGCTCGAAGCGCAATGACGGGGCCGGGCGATCCGCCTTCGATGTGCGCGAGAACTCCGCCCCCGCCGACATTGGTGCGGATAGGCATACCGAGCGCTTCATAGTAAGAAGCGATAAATGCTGCTGTTTTCTTTTCTTGAAAAGAAAGCTCCGGGTGCTGATGAAAATGACGCCTCAATTTGACCATTTCATCGTAGTGTGCATCAAGCTGCTCATTAATTTGTCGGATGAATGCGGATGCGCTCAAAAAAATTCCTCCTTTTAGGAATGACAAGTTTTTATAATTTTATGACAACTGAAGCCGCTGTTCAACCTTGCTGTCACGTTTTATAGAAGAAAAATGGCGGCAATCGTTGTGACAGTTAATCCGGCTGCTACAGGAATAAAGTTTTTTCTGGCAAGATCGAACGGGTCCACTTTACAAATCGCTGCTACCGGAATGAGCGCCCATGGCACAAGCGTACCGCCGCCGACCCAAATGGCTGAGATTTGGCCGAGTGCGGTCAGAACGGCCGGGTTGCCGTCAACAGCCGCAGCAAACATCGAAGCAGCTGATCCGGCTAGAGATATTCCTGAAAAACCGGAGCCGTCAAGACCGGTCACCGCTCCCGTGACAGTGAGCGCCACTGCGGCGAGTTCTGGAGAGAGCGGGACGCTGTGGGCAAAAGCTGAACCGAGGTCCTGCACGATCCTATTAGAAAAACCGGGTATCTCGGCTGTCAGTACTTTTTCGAAACCCGCGTCGCCCAAGTAAAAAAAGGCGGCGATCGGAATGACGGGGGCAAACACTTTAAAGCCGAACTGAAATCCGCGAATGAAATAACCGGTGATTTTCTCAAGACGACGGTGTTTGTGGACGATAAAATGAATGAGAATCATGACGAAGACAGCTGTTCCTCCGACAAGCGCCGTCGCTTCGTCTCCTTGCAATTCCAGGATCAGCATCGCGGCGATATCCCCTAAAAAAATGACCGGAATCATCAGTGCGAGCCATTTTCTTGGGGCTGGGGGAAGAAGCCATTCAGGCTCGCTTTGCCGCCGCTCACTGTTTGCGGCTGCTTGATTGTCTTTCTCTTTCCTGAGCATAAAAAAGGCTGCCGCCGTTGTCGAAAAGCCCATGATCAGGACGAGCGGAACGCTTGCAGACATCACTTCTGCAACGGACAGTCCGGCTGCATCTCCGGTCAATTTAGGCGCCGCCTGGATGATGTAATCGCCTGATAGAGCGAAACCGTGGCCGAACAAATTCATGGCGCACGCTACCGCTATCGGGGAGAGGCCGGCTTTCAGCGCGGCAGGCAGGAGGACGGCGCCGATCAATGCGACAGCCGGGGAGGGCCAAAAAAATGAAGAAATGATAAACATTAAAGCTCCGGTGATCCAGTAGGCCAAGGCAGGACCTTTCATCCATTTGGCGATCGGAGTGACCATTGCTTCATTAACGCCGGTCTTTGCCAGCAGTTCGCTCATCGAAACGGTAAAGCAGATGATGAAAATGGTCGGGAGAAGTTCTCCGGCGGCGTAGATTAAGCTGTTGAACAGGCCCATCACAGAGGCAATGGCAGAATGGGTCGCCGCTAATGAAATGAAAAAAACCCCGGCAAGCGATATAAAGGTGGTATCAAGACGAAGAAGCATAAATGCGAGAATTGCAGCGATAAAGCCCAAATATATAAAGTGAACGGACGTTAATTCAATTTCCATTTCCCGATCCCCCCGTTAACATAACCTCATACAGCTTATTCCTGGGCTGTCAGAGTGTGAAGGAAGGGCTCATTTCCTCGGAAATAAAAAACTGCCTTAAAAGGCAGTTATTCGACAGAATGATACGAAGAAATATAGGATGGGCGGGAAAAAATCGTTCCGCCTTGGTTGATTCCAGCTGAAGATTCCTTCTTTTGATGGGCTTCGCCGAACGATTTGGAGCTTTTCCAGTCCTGAAACGACTGTTCTGTGTCCCACAGCGTCAGTACGATATACGTATCGCTGTCTTTCGGCCTCAGCACCCTGAGGGCTTTAAAGCCAGGCTGATTTTCGATTTTTCCGGCTCTGTTTTTAAAACGGGTTTCGAAAAGCGGTCTTCCTTCCGGTGTGACAGGGATGTTGTTGAGGACGGCGAATCCGGAATGTTCCAAAGTTCCCGACTGATCGATGATTTCGTAGCGGTGAGGAGAATGAAAGACGCTTTCTCCGTCGGTTTCGTGAAAGAGAATGGCGGAATCGTGGCTTTTCATAAATAACATGTTTTCAAGACCGTGCTGTTTGGCGAGCTTTTTTAAAAACTCGACAGTTCCGTATGTAATGTAAAAATTCAATTTTATCACCCCTTTTTGATAGTATAACAAAAGGACGATTTAAAATTCTATCTATTACCCGCTATAAATGCTGCAACATAATTTGAAGAAAAAATTCCCATACTAGCTATAGAAAGGAATGAGGTGACCCATATGAGAAAGAGATTTTTCATTCCAATCATCATTACAGCGGCGATATTCCTTTTATCGTTAATCGGATATATTACGATTTTGTTTCTGGGGGATTATGTGATTGATGAAAAGAAACTGATTTTCCATGCTTCTTCTAAAATCGTCGACCAAAATGGAGAAGAAGTCACAAGCCTCTATACTGAAAACAGAAGACCTATTTCAATTGCCGAGGTGCCGGACGGCGTAAAAAATGCCTTTATCGCGGTTGAAGACAAGCGCTTTTATGAGCACCACGGCATCGATTTTAAATCCGTGAGCCGTGCGGTCTATAAAGATATATTAGCGGGAGGAAAAGTGGAAGGTGGAAGTACGATCACCCAGCAGCTCGCAAAAAACACTTTTTTGACACACGACAAAACGTTTTTAAGAAAAACGAAAGAAGTCATAATCGCGATCAACTTGGAGCGGGACTACAGCAAAGACAAGCTTTTGGAAATGTATTTGAACCAGCTTTATTTCGGGCACGGCGTCTATGGAATCCAAGCGGCTGCAAACTACTTTTTTAGCAAAGATGTGAAAGACTTGACGGTCAGTGAGGGAGCGGTGCTGGCTTCCATTCCTAAAGCGCCGTCCACGTATTCGCCCATTCTCAATCCGGAAAAAAGCCGTGAGCGGCGCAATGTCATTCTCGGCATGATGAACGAGCAGGGATATATCAGCTCAAAGGAAACCGTCAGAGCCCAAGGCAGCACATTGGGCCTCCACGTGAAAGAAAAATCAAAAAATCCGTGGCTTGACAGCTATATTGATCTGGTCATGAAAGAAGCGGAAGACAAATATTCGATTTCGAGTGAACAGCTTCTTCAAGGCGGATACACAATCAGTGTTCCGCTCGACGTTTCGATACAAAAAGCGGCTTACACGCTGATGAAGCAGGACGGCTATTTTCCCGGAACAGACAATAAAGCTGAAGGGAGCGCCGTTTTTATCGATAACCGGACAGGCGGCGTAGTGGCCGCTCTCGGAGGTCGGGAATACGCTCCGAAAGGCTACAACAGGGCAACAGCCCCGCGTCAGCCGGGTTCGACTTTTAAACCGCTTGCCGTTTACGGCCCCGCTCTTGAAGAAAAGCGGTTTAAGCCGTACTCCATGCTTGAAGATAAACAGCTGTCATACGGCGGCTACTCGCCGAAAAACTATGACGGCCAGTACGAGGGCAAGGTCTCTATGGTGGATGCGCTGACCTACAGCAAAAACGCGCCTGCCGTATGGACGTTAAATGAGATCGGAATCGAAACGGTGAAGCCTTATCTCAGCCGCTTGGGCATGAACGTGCCGGATGAGGGCCTGGCATTGGGGCTGGGCGGCTTAGAGAAAGGAGTGTCGCCGCTTGAGATTGCCGGGGCATACCGGACCTTTGCAAATTCAGGACAATACACCGAGCCGTTCTTTATTAAAAAAATCACGGACGAAAACGGGGATGTCATATTCCGCCGCGAGGAAAAATCAGAAAAGGTATTCAGCAAACAAACCGCTTGGAACATGACGCGAATGCTAGAGGAGGTCGTGAAAAGCGGAACGGGAAAAGCCGGTGATTTTTCCGGAGAGATTGCAGGAAAAACGGGCTCGACCACGTATACCGGAAAAGAGGGCGGAACAAAAGATGCCTGGTTTGCGGGGTATACGCCCGAAGTGACGGGAGCTGTCTGGATGGGCTACGATAAAACCGATGAATCCCATTATTTAAAAGGCGGCAGCGCTTATCCGACAAGGCTGTTTAAAGACATTTTAAAACGCTCCAACCATAAGCCTGAACGATTTAAGGCGCCTGAAGGTGTAAAAGATCTGGACAGGCCGATCCGCCTCGAAGATTTGGAAAGTGTTAAAGCAGACTATTCCTTTACGCCGATGGGGCTGATTACGGTGTCATTAAAATGGCATGAACAAGAGGATAAAAGGGTTGAATACCGAATATATGAAAGGAAAAACGGAAAAGAAACGCTCATTGATACGGTTAAGGGGAAAGGAAGCTATTCAATCCCTTATGCAAACATCTTTTCCAATGCTTCCTATAAAATTGTTCCGTACAATCCGCAGACGAAAACAGAGGGGAAAGGGACTGATTATATCGAACCGAAAGTGTTTCCTTCGGGTCATTAGGTACCCGAAATTCATCAATTTCTTGAACAATAAGTCTCATGAGTATACCGTTCAATAAAAAAACGGTATATTGGAAGGAGTAATTTTGCGAACGTATGGTTGCAGCTTGAAAGGTGGATATCATGATGAAAAACGACAAGGCTTTTAATGACACATTCTTAAAAGCGTGCCGAGGAGAAAAAGCCGCCCATGTACCGGTATGGTACATGAGGCAGGCTGGAAGATCACAGCCTGAGTACAGAGCGCTCAAGGAAAAATACGGACTGTTCGAAATTACGCATCAGCCCGAACTGTGCGCTTACGTGACAAGGCTCCCCGTCGAACAGTACGGTGTCGATGCGGCAATACTTTATAAAGACATAATGACACCGCTTCCAGGTATTGGCGTTGACGTCGAAATTAAAAACGGCATCGGTCCTGTCATCGATCAGCCGATCACATCTCTCACAGATGTTGAAAAACTCGGCGAACTCGAGCCGGAGGAGCATATACCATATGTGCTGGAGACGATCAGGCTCTTGACAGAAGAACAGCTGAACGTTCCGCTGATCGGTTTTACTGGGGCGCCGTTTACACTGGCCAGCTATATGATCGAAGGCGGCCCGTCCAAAAACTACAATAAAACAAAAGCGTTTATGTACAGCCAGCCTGCTGCATGGGACCTCTTGATGAAAAAGCTCGGGAAGATGGCGGCTGTATACGTCAAAGCCCAAATCCGCGCTGGTGCCAAAGCCATTCAAGTGTTCGATTCCTGGGTCGGGGCGTTGAATGCCGGTGATTATTGCCGCTATATCAAGCCGACGATGGACATTCTTTTCAAAGAGCTGAAAAAAGAAGGCGTGCCGCTGATTATGTTCGGGGTCGGCGCAAGCCACCTCGCGACTGAATGGCACGATCTTGACCTTGACGTCGTCGGGTTGGACTGGCGGATGAGCGTGCAGGAAGCCAGGGATAAAGGGCTGACAAAAACGCTTCAGGGGAATTTGGATCCTTCGATCCTCCTCGCCCCGTGGGAAGTCATTGAAGAGAGGACGAAAGCCATTCTCGATCAGGGCATGCAGACGGACCGGTTTATTTTCAACCTCGGTCACGGGATTTTTCCCGAAGTGAGTCCTGACACACTGAAAAAATTGACGGCATTTGTTCATGAGTATTCCGCCTCAAAAAAATCGAGCCTGATGACATGAGCATTTCAGTTGGTCTTTTCAATATAAACTGTCAAAATACGTATAGATCATGATCTTTAAAGAGGTGTTCACGTTGGGTAAAAAGAAAATGGGGCTTCTTGTTATGGCGTATGGGACGCCGTACAAAGAGGAAGACATTGAACGTTATTATACACACATCAGAAGAGGCAGGAAGCCTGAGCCTGACATGCTTCAGGACTTAAAAGACCGCTATAAGGCGATCGGCGGAATTTCTCCGCTTGCAAAGATCACGAAAGAGCAGACGAAGCAGCTGGAAAAACGCTTAAACGAGCTTCAGGATGATGTGGTATTCAAGTCATATATCGGTCTCAAACATATCGAACCTTTCATCGAGGATGCCGTTCAGGAGATGCATAAAGACGGGATTACAGAAGCCGTCAGCATCGTGCTTGCGCCCCATTTCTCCACCTTCAGCGTACAGTCGTACAACAAGCGGGCGAAAGACGAGGCTGAAAAGCTCGGCGGATTGTCGATCACATCGATCAACAGCTGGTATGATGAGCCGAAATTCATCGCATATTGGGCGGATCAAGTGAGAAAAATCTATGACGAAATGCCTTCGGAAGAAAGGGAAAACGCCGTCTTGATTGTATCGGCGCACAGCCTTCCCGAAAAGATCGTCGAAATGGGTGATCCATATCCTGAACAGCTTAAAGAATCAGCGAAGCTGATTGCCGAAGCGGCGGGTGTAAAAGATTACGCCGTCGGCTGGCAAAGCGAAGGAAACACCCCTGATCCGTGGCTTGGGCCGGATGTTCAGGATTTGACCCGTGACTTGTCAGAGCAAAAAGGGTACAGCGCTTTTGTTTATGCTCCCGTCGGCTTCGTAGCTGACCATTTGGAAGTTCTTTATGACAACGATTATGAATGCAAAGTCGTCACAGACGATATCGGAGCAAGCTATTACAGACCTGAAATGCCTAACGCAAAACATGAGTTTATCGATGCTTTAGCAGATGTTGTATTAAAACAATTGGAGAAAGAACAGTAAAGAAGGCGATTGTAAATGAGTGGAGAACGCAGGCAGATTGTCATCATCGGCGGCGGTATTACCGGATTGGCCGCCGCCTTCTACTTGGAGAAGGAAATCAAAAAGAACGATCTCCCGGCCGAAGTCACGCTTGTTGAAGCAAGTCCGAGACTGGGCGGAAAGATACAGACGGTACACAAAGACGGCTATGTGATTGAACGGGGGCCGGATTCATTTTTGGAACGGAAGCAAAGCGCACCTCAGCTCGTGAAGGATCTCGGGCTGGAGCACTTGCTCGTGAACAACGCGACAGGCCAGTCTTATGTTCTTGTCAGCGAAACGCTCTATCCGATTCCGGAAGGAGCTGTGATGGGGGTGCCGACAAAAATCGGACCTTTTCTGACAACCGGCTTGTTTTCCTTGCCGGGGAAGTTGAGAGCCGGAATGGATTTGCTGCTTCCAGCGAGCAAGCCGCAGGAAGACCAGTCGCTCGGAGAATTTTTCAGAAGGCGTGTCGGCGGTGAAGTGGTGGAGAACCTGATCGAACCGCTTTTGTCAGGCATTTATGCCGGGGACATTGACCGCCTCAGTCTGATGTCAACTTTCCCGCAATTCTACCAGACAGAACAGAAGTACAGAAGCTTGATCATCGGGATGAAAAAATCGCGCGGCGCCCAGAGTGCCAAAAAGCCTGCGAACAAAAAGAAAGGCCAGTTCCAGACGGTGAAAACCGGCCTGCAGACGATTGTTGAAGAACTGGAAAAGCAGCTCGATATCACAAAGGTTTATAAAGGCACAAAGGTCGTCAGCATTGAGCGCGCGGGCTCGGGCTACAGCATGAAGCTTGACAACGGCAAGGTGCTTCACGCTGATTCGGCCGTGGTCACCGCTCCCCATAAAGCAGCTGCCGCGATGTTTCCAAAAGCGGATTGGCTGAAGGGTTTAGAAGATATGGTGTCAACATCTGTCGCCAATGTGGCGCTCGGATTTCCGGAAGAAGCCGTCCAAATGGAGCATCAAGGAACAGGCTTTGTCATTTCAAGGAACAGCGACTTTTCGATTACGGCGTGTACTTGGACAAACAAAAAATGGCCGAGCACAACGCCTGAAGGAAAAGTTCTGTTAAGAGCTTATGTGGGGAAAGCCGGCGATGAGTCCGTTGTCGAACAGTCAGATAACGAAATGGTGAAAATCGTCCTCGACGATTTAAGACGGATTATGAAGATCGACGGCGAGCCGGAAATGACCTGCATCACAAGATGGCATGAAGCGATGCCGCAATACCATGTCGGCCATAAGAAAAGAATGAAAGAGATCAGGGAAGGGTTACAGGCGTCATATCCGGGCGTTTTCATGACGGGGGCCTCTTTTGAAGGGGTCGGCATTCCGGATTGCATCGACCAAGGCAAGCAGGCCGTAGCCGATGTGCTCTCACACCTTTTCGAATAAAGAAGAGCAAATAAAGCTGTCCGAGTCCATTCGGCGGCTTTTTTTATTTCACTCTTTTTACAGCTTTCATCATTTTAAAGTTTGTTTATGGAAAAGATAACATTTAAATTATTGCATTTTATATTCAGGTGTGTTACATTACTTTTTGTACTTACTGACCAAAATGTTCAAATAGTCAATTTCGGGGTGAGAAACCGTGAGCAAAGATCGAAAAGCACTGATTTTAGAAGCGGCGACAAAATCGTTTACACAATTCGGCTACAAAGCGACGACGATGGATCTGGTGGCGAAGCTTGCCAATGTCGGCAAAGGTACGATTTATACTTTTTTCAAGAATAAAGAGGAACTGTTCGACGACATTTTTTCTTCGCTTCTGATTGAGATGAAGCAAACGGCTGATCAAGCGATTGATCCTGATCTGCCTTTTCACGAAAATGCCCATCGCGCGATGATGGCGATATTGGAGTACAGAAAGAAGCACCAGCTGACCATTAAGATCTTTCAGGAAGGTGCGGAGCTCGGCACACCGGCGGCCCGCGAAGTGATTGAAAAGCTGGAACGCATGGTCATCAGCTATATTAAGAGAAAGATTAAAGAAGCGATTAAAAATGACGATATTAGACCGTGTGACCCCGAGCTGAACGCGTTTGTCATCTTCAAGCTTTACATCGCGCTCATCTTTGACTGGGAAAAAAACCATGAACCGCTGAAAGATGAAGAGTTGGCAGAGATGCTGAAAATGTATATTTTAAAAGGATTATCTCGTTAGATTGTCCTTTCTTTGTTTAAAGGGGTGCTTATCCGCATAGAGAGCGGCTACTAACTAGGAGGCGTATCAACATGAATGTTTTCAAAAACCAGTGGAGAGAACTGATAACCAATAAAAAACTACTGATATCCGTGATCGGGGTTCTCTTTATACCGCTGATTTACAGCAGCATATTTTTGGCGGCGTACTGGGACCCATACGGAAACGTCGATCAGCTCCCCGTAGCGGTTGTGAATTCCGACAAGGGAACGACATATGAAGGAAAAGACCTTCACATCGGCGACGACCTTGTCAAAGAACTGAAAAAAAACGATAAATTCGACTGGCATTTTACGACGAAGGAAAAAGCGCTGAGAGGCTTGCAAAATGAGGAATACTACATGGTTGTAGAAATTCCTGAAAACTTTTCGAAGGATGCCAGCACGGTGATGGATAAACATCCGAAAAAGCTGAATCTGATTTATCATACAAACGCAGGACGAAACTATGTCGGCGCCCAGATCAGCGATAAAGCGATTGAACAGCTTCAGCATTCAGTCGGTTCTGAAATTACGCAACAATATGCCGAAGTCATCTTTGACAATTTCGGCAAAATCGCAAAAGGTCTCGGTGAAGCCAGCGAAGGTGCCGGAAAACTGGATAAAGGACTGAAAGATGCGAAAGAAGGAAGCGAAACGCTGAAAAAGAACCTTGAAAAGCTTGCGAAAAGCCAAATTCAGTTCAACAAAGACGGAATGGAGAAGTTCGGCACAGCATTCAATACGCTGAACGACAAAATTCATGAGCTTGATTCAGGGCTTGCGCAATTTTTGGAAAAAAGCGGCCAGCTGCACAGCGGTGCTCAACAGCTCCAACAAGGCATGCCTCAGATTGTGGCGGGATTGGAGCAGATGAATGAAAAAGCGCAGATGATAAGCAAACTCGAAGAAGCCATTTCAAATGAAAAGATTCAGCAGCTTGAAACGGCACTTTCAAACGCCGAAAAGGCAAAAAAAGAAATCAGTCAGATTTCAAAAAATATTGATGAGCTTGAAGCGGCATTGAAAAACCAGCATAGTGAAGTCAAACAAATTATTGAATCCAGCAACATGCTGACACAAGAACAGAAAGCCGCGCTTATGAAACAAGTCGATGAAAAAATGGGAACGGTGAAGCTGCCTGAGTTTGACAAGTTGAAAGCGCAAATTCCCGATGTAAGCGAACTTCCCGATTTATCCGGGCTGAAACAGAAGCTTGAGGAATTGAAGCGAGTTCCTTCGGATGTGAACAAGCTTTATAAAGGATCGCAAAAGATTCAGCAAGGGCTCGATGCGCTGACAAACGGTTTGGGTGCTTACAACGAAAAATTCGCGGAGGCGAAAAGCGGATCATCCAAAATCGCCGAAGGCAGCCAGACGTTAGTCGGGAAGTTCGGCGATCTGCAAAGCGCGGCTGATAAACTGAAAGACGGTTCTTCCAAGCTTGCAGAAGGGGCTAAATCTCTTGATGAAGGTCTTGGCAAGCTGTCTGACGGAAGCGGGGAGCTGTTTGACAAGCTGTCTGACGCTGCCGATCAGACCGGCGATATTCAAGCGGGAGACGAAAACTACAATATGTTCTCAGATCCCGTCGATGTGAAAGGCGATAAAATCGATCCGGTTTCCAACTACGGAACAGGATTAACCCCGTATATTTTGTCGCTCGGCTTATTTGTCGGTGCATTAATGATTACCGTCGTCTTTGATGTGAAAGAGCCGGCTGTCCGGCCTGAATCAGCTTTCGGCTGGTTTATGAGCAAATTCAGCGTACTTTTTGCAGTGGGGATTCTTCAAGCGGCGATCGCCTGCACGATCATTCTCTCTGGCATCGGGCTTGAAGTGCAAAGCGTCTGGAGATTTTATGTGTTCAGTATGATCATGAGCATTACATGTCTTGCGATCATTCAATTTTTGGCTGCGACCATGGGAAATCCGGGACGTTTCATTGCCGTCATTCTGCTCGTGCTTCAGCTTGGAGGAAGCGGAGGAACATTCCCTCTTGCACTTGTTCCTAAGTTCTTCCAAGTCATCCATTCCGCACTGCCGATGACCTACAGCATTGCGGGATACAGAGCGGTGATTTCAAGCGGAGACTACGCGTATATGTGGGAGCAGGCTGCCGTGCTCGGCGGTGTTGCGATCGTCATGATGGCCTTGACGCTGATTTATTTTAAAGTGCTGCTGAGAAAAGGAAAAGTTGAAGAGCAGCACGCATAAAAGAAAAACATCTTTTCAAGCCCGGCAAGGGCAAGAAAAGATGTTTTTTTTTGAAATCAGGAAGCTGGCGCGCCCCATTTTACAATCAGTCCCGTATATGTAAGACCCCCGCCGAAACCGAACAGAATCAAGGTATTGCCCTCTTTCAACTTTCCGTTTTTGACGGCTTCATCAAGGGCGAGAACGATTGATACGGATGAGGTGTTGCCAAACCATTCGACGCTCGTCAGCGCTTTTTCGAGTGAAATTCCGGTTTTTTCGCAAATTGATTCGACCATTCGCAAATTCGCGCTGTGCGGGACGAACCAATCGATATCCTTCAGCTCCATTTCAGCTTGGCTAAGCAGCTTTTTGACGCCTTCGGGAATGGACCTGACCGCCCATTTATACACTTCGCGGCCGTTTTGAACCATTTTTCCTTCACCTGAGAGCGGCTCCCCTTTAAGGTCGCTGCGCAAGCCGGTTCTGTATAAATGGCGGGCTCCGTCACCTTTCGTATCCTGGGCAAAAGTAATGAAGCTTGGGGAATTGTCGTCCCGTTCGACAAGCAGGGCGCCCGCGCCGTCGCCGAACAAAATGCAAGACGCGCGGTCTGTGTAGTCGGTTGTTTTGGATAAGGTTTCACCGCTGATCACAAGAATTTTTTTGTGCAGTCCGGAAGTGATCAGGCCGTTGGCGATATGCAATCCGTATGTTAATCCCGCGCAAGTCGCATTTACATCCACCGCGCCGACTTCTTTCCATCCGAAGTGCTCCTGAACCTGGCATGCCGTGCTTGGAAAAGCATAGTCCGCCGTTGTGGTAGAGACGATGATCATGTCAATATCGTCCAGCGTGCCGTTGTATCTGCTTTGTAGATTTTCAACGGCCTTTATGCAAAGATCTGATGTGAATTCGTGACTTCCTGCGATTCGCCTTTCTTTCATTCCTGTCCGCTGAACGATCCATTCATCAGAAGTATCGACGATTTTTTCAAAGTCTTTGTTTGTCATGCGCTTTTCGGGAACATAGGTGCCGATGGCGGAAATTCGCGCTTTTGATAAAGTTTTCATGAAGTTCACTCTCCTTTTTTTAATTATAACACCTAGTATTAGTATCTGGTACTAAAATATTGATCTGATGTATACTATAAACATCACAAGTTGGGAGGAATGAACAATGTCAGGACAGAAAACGCTGGAGCTCATCAAGGAGCTCGTCTCCATCCCGAGCCCTACCGGAAATACGTATGACATCATAGACTATATCAATCGCCTATTACAGGAAGAAGGAGTCGAAACAAAGTTTAACCGTAAGGGCGGCCTGATCGCGACGATACCGGGCCGCGACAAAGCCCGGCACCGGATGCTCACCGCTCATGTCGATACCCTCGGAGCGATGGTGAAAGAGATTAAACCGAACGGAAGGCTGAAAATTGACTTAATCGGGGGGTTCAATTACAACTCGATTGAAGGCGAGTATTGCAAAATTGAAACAGCATCAGGGAAAACTTACACCGGCACGATCTTAATGCATCAGACATCAGTGCATGTTTACAAAGACGCCGGAAAAGCCGAGCGGAACCAGAAGAATATGGAGGTCCGCATTGACGAACCGGTCCGCAGTGAAGAAGAAACCCGGGCACTCGGCATCAATGTCGGTGATTTTATCTCCTTCGACCCGCGCGTTGAGATCACACCGAGCGGGTTTATCAAATCGCGTCATCTTGATGATAAAGCAAGCGTCGCCCTCCTTATTGAGCTGATCAGAACGATCAACACAGAAGGGATGACACTGCCTTACACAACACATTTTTTAATTTCCAACAATGAAGAAATCGGTTATGGCGGCAACTCCAATATCCCGCCTGAAACGGTGGAATATTTGGCTGTTGATATGGGAGCGATCGGCGATGGGCAGTCAACCGACGAATATACGGTATCCATTTGTGTGAAGGATGCCAGCGGGCCATATCACTACGGGCTTCGCAAGCGTCTGACCGCTCTTTGTGAAACATACGGAATCGAGTATAAGCTTGATATTTACCCGTACTACGGCTCAGATGCTTCAGCAGCCATCAGAGCGGGCCATGATATCGTCCACGGGCTGATCGGCCCGGGAATTGACGCATCCCACGCGTTTGAAAGGACGCATCAGTCGTCCTTGGAGCAGACGGCAAAGCTGCTGTATCATTATGTCCTGTCTGACATGGCATAAAAAAGCTCCCAAAGGACCCCGGTCCCTTGGGAGTAAAAAAAGAGTGGAAGTCATCCATCCGTAGAGGATGGCGTTTACTTACCAGTAATCATAGTGTTTTTTCTTTTTGCAGTGATCAAAGTGGTCAAACTTCTTGTAGTCATAGTCATAATCATACTTCTTATAGCATGGATAATAGTAGTAATAATAGTAGTAGTAGTATTTCTTGCAGTCGTGGTCTTTCTTGTGGTAGTCAAAGTCATAATCTTTCTTGCAATGGTCATGGTAAAAATACATTAAACTTCCCTCCAGTTTTCTTTTCTAATTTAACTACAGTACATCGTATGTAAACGAAAGGAAGTTGTTTGGACAGGTTTCTTGAGCAAAATGCATATTTTTAAAAAAACGTATGTTTCTCCAAAAGCGGGAAACATACGTTTTTTTGCGGGCTGTCAGCCGGACATTTTCATATCTGCCGGCTCCCTTTGATTTAAGACGGTCTGTCCTTTAACGGCGTCATATTCACCTTCCCATTTTGACATGACCACAGCGGCAAGAGCGTTTCCGGTCAGGTTGACGACCGTTCTCGCCATATCCATAATCCGGTCGACTCCGGCAATGAAGGCCAGCCCTTCAGCAGGAACGCCGATCGTGCCCAGAGTCGCGAGAAGAACGACGAATGATGTGCCGGGAACGGCAGCCATTCCTTTAGAAGTGACCATCAGGACAAGGATGAGCGTGAGCTGCTGCCCAATGGACAGATCGATGCCGTAGACCTGCGCCAGAAACAGCGCCGCGATTGCCTGATACAGGACAGAGCCGTCAAGGTTAAATGTGTAGCCGATCGGAATGACAAACGACACAATGCCTTTCGGACAGCCGATTTTCTCCATTTTTTCCATGACGCGCGGAAGCACAGTTTCAGAGCTAGATGTACTGTATGCAAGAAGAAGCTCATCTTTCATATAGGCCAAAAATTTAAATATATTGATACCGCACAGCTTGCCGACGATCCCAAAAATGACGATCAGGAAGAAAGCAAGAGCAAGATAGACAAGCAAAACGAGCTTTCCCAATGATAAAAGCGAAGAAAAACCAAATTTTGAAACCGTTACACCAATTAAAGCAAAAACGCCGAACGGCGCGAATTTCATGACGATGTTCACGACGTGGAACATGGCTTGAGACGTTGCCTCAAAAAAGGAAAGCACAGGCTTGCCTTTTTCGCCTATGGCTGACACTCCGAGTGCGAACAGAACAGTGAAGCAAATGATCGCAAGCAGATCGCCTTCAGCGAGCGATTGGAAAAAGTTTGTCGGCACAATGTGCAGGAACGTGTCTGCGACAGATTTGGTGCTTGCCTCTTTTTCTGTTTCTACATATTGGCTGATATCCTGTTTTTCAGCACCAGAAAAGTTTACGCCGTGTCCAGGCTGAATGATATTTCCAAGGAGCAGTCCGAGCACGATCGCAAAAGTCGTAATGATTTCAAAGTACAGAATCGTCCGAAAACCGAGCCTGCCGACCTTTTTTCCGCTGCCGGCCCCTGCAACCCCGACAATCAAGCTTGAAACGACAATAGGAATCACAATCATTTTGATTAATCTTAAGAACAAATCACCGACGGGCTGCAGATACGTTGCGACCGCAGGGTTTCCGAACCAAATCGCTCCTGCTGCAACACCTAAAATCAGCCCGAGGAAAATTTGTGTGGCTAATCCGAATTTAAGTCTTTTCATAGATGCCCTCCCAACGCATGCTTAATTTATACTAGAATATTAAACTTGAGATCGTAAATTAAGTATAGCGAAAGAAAATACAGCTCGTCCATTAAAAAAATAACGTCTGAATATATTGAAAATTCAAATATGAGATGATCATCCCAGCTTAAATTCAAATCGGGACGTTCATCGGTGTATATTTCCCTAAGTGAAATAGTAAAATGTTATTAAAATAATGAATTTTGACAAGAATCTCTCTCTTTATAACTAACTTTATGACAAAAAAACGCCCCGGGGAGATCCGCCGGAGCATTTTTTAATGACGTCTATATATCTTTTACATTTAAGCATTTAGAGCAAGTGTTTCCGTAGCATTCGTGCTGCTCATCAATATCGTGACCGCATTTTGAACATTTTTTGGAAGGCAAATTTCTGAAGAACTCGGTGATTTTAGCGAGCATGTTGATTCCCCCAATTCGTTTGTTGTCATCATTGTATTATAACAGTATCCAGGAAATCAATGTCTGTTTTATGACAAAATATAAAACATGCAATTTTTAAGAAAAATGGGTATATTGAATAGGGGGACGATAGACACAAAAAAGAGGTGTGTATATATGAAGATGACAGTCATCGGCTGCTGCGGAGGATTTCCGGCTGCAAATGAAGCGACTTCAGGCTATCTCTTTCAATCCGGGGATTATTCCGTTTTAATCGACTGCGGCAGTGCCGTTTTATCGAAGCTTCAGCTGTTTCTGCCCGTTGAGGAGCTTGATGCCGTTATATTATCCCATTATCATCACGACCATATTGCGGATGTCGGCCCTTTGCAATTTGCCAAACTGGTCGGCTCATTCCTCGGCAAGGGAGCGAATGCCCTTCCGATATATGGACATCCTTTTGATGAAGAGCAGTTTTCAAAACTTACATATAAAACGCATACCGCTGGATTGGCCTATGATCCGAAAGAGTCTTTGGCAATCGGACCGTTTACGTTCACGTTTTTAAAGACGGTTCATCCTGTTGACTGCTTTGCTATGAGGGTGACGGACGGTGTTCATTCTGTCGTTTATACAGCCGATTCGAGCTTTCAGGAAGCTTTCATCCCGTTCAGTGCAGGAGCCGATCTATTGATCTCGGAGTGCAATTTTTATGCGGATCAGGATGGGAGAAGCGCCGGTCATATGAACAGCCTCGAAGCGGGACGCATCGCTGCAGAAGCGGGTGCGGGACATCTGCTCTTGACACACCTCCCGCATTTCGGGGAACATCAAAAACTAGCAGAAGAGGCCAAAACCGTTTATAAAGGCGCGGTTGATCTGGCGCACACCGGTTATGTGTGGGGAGAATAGAAGGAGGAACTGACAAACATGCTGTTTATCGATAATCAAAATATTACAGATCCGAGGATCAACTTGGCGATTGAGGAGTACTGCTTAAAGCACCTCGATCCTGAAGAGACGTATCTGCTGTTTTATATCAACCAGCCGTCGATCATCATTGGCAAAAACCAAAATACGATTGAGGAAATCAACACAAAGTATGTGGATGAAAACGGGATCATTGTCGTTCGCAGGCTGTCAGGCGGCGGAGCTGTCTACCATGACCTCGGGAACTTGAACTTCAGCTTTATTACGAAAGACGACGGCAACAGCTTCCATAATTTTAAGAAGTTTACGGAGCCCGTTGTGGCCGCTTTAAAGCGGCTTGGCGTCGATGCGGAGCTGAGCGGCCGAAACGACTTGATGGCAAACGGCCGGAAAATTTCGGGAAACGCCCAGTTCTCAACGAAAGGGAGAATGTTCAGCCATGGCACGCTGTTGTTCGATTCTGAGATAGAACATGTCGTATCGGCTTTAAAAGTAAAAAAAGATAAAATCGAATCAAAAGGCATCAAATCGATCAGGAGCCGGGTAGCCAATATCAGCGAATTTCTCGATCAGAAGATGACGACAGTGGAATTCCGAAGCATGCTTCTCCGCTATATTTTTGATACCGAAGGGGAAATACCGGAGTATAAGCTGACTGAAAAAGACTGGAAAATCATCAATCAAATTTCAAAGGAACGCTATCAAAACTGGGATTGGAACTATGGGAAGTCTCCGAAATTCAATCTTCAGCATTCAAAACGATTTCAAGCGGGATCGGTCGACATCCGCCTGGAAGTGCAAAAAGGCGTGATCCGCGAGTGTAAAATATTCGGTGACTTTTTCGGAGTCGGCGATGTCAGCGATATTGAAGAGAAGCTGACAGGCGTACAGTATGAAAGAAAAGCGATTGAAGAAGCCCTTCAAGGCGTCGACATCAAGCATTACTTCGGCAATATTCAAAAAGAAGAATTTTTGGATCTTGTCTACTAAAAGAGAGGCTGCGGTTTCCGCGGCCCCTTTTTAACTTGAGAGGAATGGAAGATATTTCCCAACAGCCCTTGAGTGTTTTCTGTTCATTTACTATAATGGGAATAGATTTTGATTATCACAAAATGAATGGTCATTCATTCATTTTTAAGGGGTGGGAGAATGAATTTAGTTTCAAAATTAGGGGAAACAGCTCAATCAAAGCCTGACAGAACCGCTTATATTTTTGGGGAACAGACGGAAACATACGGGGGATTACAGCAGAAAATTGATTGCTTTGCAGAAGGTCTGCGCGAAATCGGGGTGGAAAAGGGAGATCATGTTGCTTTGCTTCTCGGCAATACCCCGCATTTTGTGATTGCGTTTTACGGTGCGCTGAAGGCCGGAGCCGTTGTCATACCGATCAATCCGGCCTATACGCCGACTGAGATCGGCTATATGCTGACAAATGGCGACGCAAAAGTGATCGTGGCTCTGGGACAGCTGCTTCCGCTTTACGAAAAGGTGCATGAATCCCTTCCGAAAGTCAGCTGCGTCGTACTTTGCGAAACGGGAGAGCCGCTTCGCGAACCGGAAAGCACCGAGGTTAAGATGAAATTGAAATCGTTTACAAACATTATGAAACCTCCTGTCCGGCCGTTTCCTGAAATCGACGCCGAAGATACGGCCGCCATCCTTTATACGTCAGGAACTACGGGAAGACCAAAAGGGGCGATGCTCACACATCAAAATCTATTTTCGAATGCAAATGATACAGCCCGCTATCTAACAATGAATGAATCTGACCTTGTCGTCGCCGCCCTGCCGATGTTCCACGTTTTTTGTTTAACGGTCTGCATGAATGCGCCGCTCATGAACGGCGCAGCGATTTTGATCGTGCCGAAATTCAGTCCCGCCGAGGTTTTCAAGCTGATTAAAAAGCATCAGGCGACGATCTTCTCAGGCGTGCCGACAATGTACAATTACCTGTACCAGTATGAAGGGGCGGATGAAACCGGTTTTCGATCCATCAGGATTTGCATCTCAGGCGGAGCGGCCATGCCTGTCGCTCTCCTGAAAAGCTTTGAAGAAAGATTCGGCGTTCTCGTTTTAGAAGGCTACGGTTTGTCGGAGGCTTCTCCTGTTACATGCTTTAACCCGTTCAGCACCGGCCGCAAGCCAGGATCGATCGGCACGAACATTCTCAATGTGAAAAACAAAGTCGTCAATGAAATCGGGGAAGAGCTGCCTGCCGGTCAAGTCGGGGAGTTGATCGTTAAAGGGCCGAATGTTATGAAAGGGTACTACAACATGCCGGAAGAAACGGCCCATACGATTAAAGACGGATGGCTGTATACAGGTGATTTGGCAAAACGGGATGAAGACGGTTATTTTTATATCGTCGACAGAAAAAAAGACATGATTATCGTCGGCGGCTATAATGTCTATCCGAGGGAGATCGAAGAAGTGCTCTACCTTCATCCGGAAATCGCAGAAGCGGTGGTGATCGGAGTGCCCGACCCGAATACGGGAGAAGCCGTCCAGTGCTATGTCGTTCCGAAGAATAAAACGCTGACAGAGGATGATGTCTTGTCGCATTGCAAAAAGCATCTTGCCAAATACAAGCGCCCGGCGGCGATCGTCTTCATGGATGAAATACCGAAAAATTCGACCGGCAAAATTTTAAGGCGCGCTTTAAAAGACATTTTGACAAATCAATCTTGACACGTTAAAAGGGACGCCTGCCGCGTCCCTTTTCTGCAGTTCTCTGAGAAGAGCGTCTTTTTCCTTTTGTCGGAGAACAAAATATGTGCCCTCCTCTTCTTTCAGGATGACGGCTTCATCTTTCTTCAGCCAGACGGTGAAGTGAACGCGATGTGTGTCGGTCATGCTGATGTATCCGTGATACGCCGGAGAAGGCAGGCTATGCGCCGACTTTTCTTTCATTCTTTTCCCTTTGTTAAATGTATCAAGCAGAACGCCTATGTTGTGCCTATCTTTGATGCTGACCGTTTTTTCGCTGTCATTTGCCTGCTTCAAGATGATTTCTTCGGCATTTCTTGAGTCGAAAGGCTCCGCCATCAAGTGGAATACATAAAAGACAGTGATAGATAAAATACCGAAAAAAAGTATGATCCCCATTATTTTTTTCAGAATGATCACCTCAGGCTATTTATTTTCTCCGTTTAATGGCTTTTCATCCTAAAAAATTATGCTATAATGTTCAATAAATTATACAAATGTTCAATTTATTGAGAGGAGGCAGAAGATGAATTCGATTGAAAAACAAGTCGCAGAAAACATAAAGAGGCTGCGAAAAGTCCGCAATTACAGTCTTGATCAATTGTCATCGATGACTGGCGTCAGCAAAGGCATGCTCGCGCAAATTGAAAAAGGCTCTTCAAGTCCGACGATCACAACTTTGTGGAAGATCGCAAACGGGCTGCAAGTATCATTTACTTCCTTGGCAGAAAAGCCCGCGGGGGAGCCGACGGTCGTCAGAAAGCATGAGAAAACGCCCGTTTTGGCCGGAGAAGAAAAATACGCGGCATTTCCGCATTTTCCCTTCGACCAGAAAAAGAAGTTTGAAATCTTTTATATTGAACTTGCGCCCGGCTGTGTACACGAATCAGAGCCTCACCACGGAGGAATTGAAGAGTATGTGCTCGTCTCTAGAGGAGCGATCGCGGTGACGGCGTGTGATTACACCTGCAGCCTGAACGAAGGCGATGCGATGCATTTCACCGCAAACACCGTGCATACGTACGAAAACAACACGGAACAAACGGCATCATGTTATACACTCATTTATTATCCGTAAAGAGGTGTCAAGATGGAAAAGCACGATTCACTCAACTTTCTAGACGGGCTTCGTTCAGGGGTTTCCCTTGCCGTCGGCTACATTCCGGTCGCTTTGACATTCGGGCTTTTGGCGAAAACAACGGGGCTGTCGCTTTTTGAAACGTTTTTGATGAGCGCCCTTGTTTTCGGAGGAGCGTCCCAGTATATGTCTTTAAGCATGCTCGCCGTTCAGACGGGAATCATCGAAATCGTTATGACGACGTTCATTGTGAATATCAGACATTTTTTATTTTCGGCGACTTTGAATCAATTGGTAGAAAAAGATTCGCCTTGGAAAAAAGCGTTTTACTCATTTTTCGCGGTGACAGATGAATCGTTTGCCGTCGCTGCTCTAAGAAAGGAAAAGCTGACGACCGGGTATATGATCGGCCTCGGTTCGATCGGATATGTAAGCTGGGTTTTTTGGAGTGCGGCCGGGCATTTTGCAGGGGCCGCCATGCCGGCTGTTCTCCAGGAAAGCATGAGCATCGCCCTTTATGCCATGTTTATCGGATTGTTGGTGCCGCCTTTGAAAAAACAGCGAAAAGTCCTGCTGCTGGCGGGGGCGGCTGCGTTATTCAATACGGTTTTCCAAATGAACGGAATATTGTCGGCAGGATGGTCGATCGTCTGCGCTACGCTTTTATCCGCCGTCCTGATTGAATGGCTGTACCAATTTAGAACAGAGGGGAAGAGAAACTATGTTTAGCCCGATCATCTGGATGATTATCGGCATGGCTGCCGTTACATATGTGCCGCGGATGGTGCCGCTCATTGCTTTTGAAAGCCTGAAGCTTCCCGGATTTTTGGAGCGCGTGCTGAAAAATGTGCCGTACGCCGTCTTAGGGGCTCTCATTTTTCCGGGAGTTTTTTTGGTGCAAAGCGGTATGCTCTACGGACTTGCCGGCGCTCTTATCGCATTTTTATTTTCCTATTTTGGAGCAAGCGTCATAGTCGTCGTGATGGGGACGATTTTGACGCTCGCAGGCGCCGGCCTCTTGCTCTCATTGTAAGGCTTGGTTCTAACTTTCGCATGAAAAGCTTACAATAGAAGTAACTGCTATGTGAGAGGAAGTGATTCGCCATGCGGAAATGGATCGCGGGAGCCGGTCTCCTGTATGTGCTGTACGGCCTTTTTTTCTATTGGTATCTCTTTATGGCCGGTGAACCCTCCGTTCCTGAGGCGCTGAAAGGGACAAGCGCAGACCCGGCGGCATTTATGAACGAAAGAGAACTCATGCTGACGGAAGAGTACTCGAAAATAAAGGACTTTATGTTTTTTATCCGGATTCCGTTTGAATGGTTTTTATTTTTTATATTGTTGATTGCCGGTTTATCCAGGAAAATGAAAAATTGGGCGGAGCAGACCTCGAAGAGGAGAAGCATTCAAATCACGGCATATGTTTTTGCTTTGTTTCTGATCGTTACGATCGTTTCTTTGCCGCTTGACTGGATCAGCTATCAATATTCGCTTGACTACGGCATATCAACCCAGACAACCGCGAGCTGGATCAAAGACCAGGTGATCGACTTCTGGATCAGTTTTCCGATAACGGCTGCGGCGGTGATCGTCTTTTACTATTTGATCAAAAAGCATGAAAAACGCTGGTGGTTTTATGCCTGGTGTCTGACGGTTCCGGTTACGCTGTTTTTATTTTTTCTCCAGCCGGTTGTCATTGATCCTTTATACAATGACTTTTATCCGCTGAAAAATAAAGATCTTGAACAAAGCATTCTGAAGCTGGCCGATCAGGCGGATATTCCTGCGAATCACGTCTATGAAGTGAACATGTCTGAAAAAACGAATGCGTTAAATGCCTATGTAACAGGAATCGGCGCCAATAAAAGGATTGTGCTCTGGGATACCACGCTGAACAAGCTGGATGAGCCGGAAATTTTATTCATCATGGCGCACGAAATGGGACATTATGTGATGAAGCATGTTTACATAGGACTCGGCGGGTATCTGCTTTTATCCCTTGCTGTCTTTTATGTGATCGACAAGCTGTACAAGCGGATCATCGGCCGCTATGGAAGAAGCCTTCATATTGCGGGAAAATCCGATCTAGCCGCACTTCCGCTTCTTCTGATGCTGATGGGGGTTATCTCTTTCGCGTCGTCTCCATTTACGAACGCAGTTTCGAGGCATCAGGAAAAAGCTGCTGACCAGTATGCGATTGAACTGACACAAAACAGCGATGCAGCGGTTTCGACGTTTCAAGAGCTCTCAAAAGCCGGGCTGAGCGAGGCAAACCCGCCGTTTCTCGTCAAGATTTTTAAATACGGCCATCCGACGATCATGGAACGGATTCAAAATATTGAACAACCCTCATCAGAATGAAGAAAAAGCTAGTGCTAAAAACACTAGCTTTTTCTATATGCTATTTGTTAGAATATGTTATTGAGCGGCAGCTTCGACGTTGATCAGACCTTTCCCATAGTAGAAGGAGCTTCCCAAATAAGTCGCCGTGCTGGAGAGACGGTTGCGGACTTGTGAAGCTGAAAGGTTCGGATGTTTTGACAAGATCAAAGCTGCTGCTCCCGCTACATGAGGAGAAGCCATTGACGTTCCGTTCAATGTTGCATAAGTGTTCGTTGGGTAAGTGCTGTATACGCCTGCGCCAGGAGCCATGACTTCAAGCTCTGCTCCCACACTGGAAAATGAAGCTCTGTTGCTGTTAGAGTCTACCGCACCAACTGCGATGACAGAATCGTATTTCGCAGGATAGCCAATTGTATTCGTGTTTCCTGAAGATCCGCTGTTCCCTGCTGCAGCTACAACAACAACCCCTCTTGCATATGCATTGTCGACTGCCTGTTTCATCGCTGTCGAGCCTGATGCTCCCCCAAGGCTCATATTGATAACATCCATGCCGTTTGTTGTCGCCCACTCGATTCCGCTTACAATGCCGCTGTATGATCCGCTTCCGCTTGAATTCAGTACTTTAACCGCGTACAAGGAGACGCTTGGCGCAACGCCTAATACACCCGTTGTATTGTCAAGCGCAGCTACTGTACCGGCAACATGCGTGCCGTGTCCGTTGCCGTCGGTGTTATAAGCTTCGCCAGCCACAAAGCTTGCTCCGCCGACTACGTTCAAGTCCGGATGAGAAGCTTGGATTCCTGTATCCAGGACGGCTACTTTTACATTCGCTCCCTTAAAGCCTTGAGCCTGCACTTTGTCCGCTTTAATGAGAGGAATGCCGTAAGGAACGGTTTGCGCCAAGGCATGGGCCACATGATCCTCTTCCACATAAGCGACATCCGGATCATTTTTGACTTCCTTAAGCGCTTCTTTGTCTAGCTTCGCTTTTGCCGCGTTGATGATTCTAAACTGCTTGTCCACTTTTCCGCCGCTCTCTTTGATGATGTCCTTTTTGACAGATGCGGTTTTCACTCCTGACTTAAATCCGACAATATAATCCTTTTCAACATTTTTCGCCGGTTGAGCAGCAGAAGCGGAATCGCTGAATGCCATCGTGAACACGAGCATGAAGGCCGTCAGCATCCCAAGCCAAAAACTCTTTTTCCTCATCATTACTCACTCTCCTCCTCTTTATTCAGAATAATTGAAATAGAAGGATAATATAATCTATTCCAATTATTCTGTTAATTTATTATAGAAAAAAAATGAATTATATGGTAGGCCTATTTTTTTGGAGGACCAATTTAAAATTTTTTGGTTATTAATAACTGTTTTAGAAAAATGTTCAGTTCGAAAGTATGAATAGACCGCTTCAGCCTGGCAGGGAAAGAGGTCCCGAGGGCCGCGAATGACAGGAGATTGCTCCATCTGATTCATTTTATGAAAATACTATTCATTTATTTTAAGAGATCATTTTTTGCCGAAGGAGGTTGCGGCCTTGTCGATCATCTATTAAAATATGCAATATATCGCATACAGAAACGGGTGAAAGATATGAAATCAGCTCATGTGAAAGGCGTATTGATGGTGCTTACAGGGGCTTCATTGTGGGGATTATCGGGAAGCGCTGCACAGTACATATTTGAAAGGGGAGCGGTTGAAGCCGGCTCGCTTGTCTCTGTCAGGCTTCTGGCATCGGGAGTCATTCTCTTGTTATATGTTTCAATGAAAAACGGTTTTCAACATGTGTGTCGGATATGGAAGAAAAAAACTGATATTTGTTCGATTTTAGTATTTTCCATTTTTGGAATGCTTGCTGTTCAATATACGTTTTTTGCTTCAATCGAAAAGGGTAATGCCGCGGCTGCTGCAATTCTTCAATACTTGGCGCCTTTTTTCGTATTGTTTTACCTATATGTTAAAAAAGAACTTCCGCCTAAGTGGAAAGATGCCGTACTTACTTTATTGGCGCTTTTCGGCGTGCTTCTTCTTTTGACAGGCGGAAGGCCGGACAGTTTGTATATTCCGGCCGAGGCCGCCGTTTGGGGCATTTTGTCCGGTGGAGCGCTTGCTTTCTATACGGTTTTTGCAGGAGGATTAATTCAATCGTTCGGTGCTTTGACGGTTACGGGATGGGGTATGCTTGTCGGAGGGGCCGGAATTTCTTTTTTGTTTCCGCCGTTTCGGTTTGACCTTTCGCACATTGGGGCAGGGGAGGCGGCAGCCATTCTGTTTGTTGTATTGTGCGGCACAGCTTTGGCGTTTGCCCTATACATCGGCAGCCTTTCTTATCTTTCCGCAAAAGAAACGAGCTGCCTGAGCTGCGCCGAACCGCTAGCGGCTGTTTTGTCGTCGGCGGTCTGGCTGGGTGTGCCGTTCAATGCCTTTCAAGGTGCCGGTACGGTAATGGTGATCATTACGGTCATCATTCTTTCCCTCAGCAGAGAAAGCAAAGCGGGGGATTCCGTGAATGAACGGGTGTAGAAAGGAGAAGGAGGCTCCTTTCTTTTTTTATAATGATAATGATTATCGTTGTCATTGGTATGAAGTGTTGCTATAATAATTTCGTCTACTACCAGAAAAGGAGATACATATGAAGCCTAAGTATTTTGCTATTTTATTCCTATTGATGATATCAGTGTTGACAGCCTGCTCGGGGGGAAGCGAAAGTACGAAAACCTCCAGTCAGGATTCCGTGACAGTTAAGCACGACTTAGGAGAAACGAAAGTAAAGAACAATCCGAAAAAAGTTGTGGTTCTTGAATTGGGTTTTATTGATGCGCTCCTTGATGCGGGCATTAAGCCTGTCGGGATTGCGGACGACGGCAAACCTAAGTTTATTAACGAGAAGGTCAGAGAAAAAATCAAAGGGTATACTTCAGTCGGTTCGCGCGCCCAGCCAAGTTTTGAAAAAATTGCTTCTTTAAAGCCCGATTTAATAATTGCCGATTCGAGCAGGCACAGCGGTGTCTATGATAAGCTGGCGAAAATTGCGCCGACAATCGCGCTGAAAAACTTGAATGCAGATTATCAGGACACGCTTGACGCGTCTCTTACGATTGCGAAAGCCGTCGGCAAAGAAAGCGCAATGGAGAAAAAGTTGGCTGAACATAAACAAAAGCTGAATGAATTGAAACAGAAATTCGGGAGCCGGAAACAGAGCATTCTTCTGCTCGGAAACACAAATGAAGCAATCACTGTGCGCGACGAAAACTTTTTCACGTCTCAGCTTCTGACGAAAATCGGCTATACATACGGTGTCAGAGACAGCAGCAAAGGCGATGGCGAAAACGGTGAATCCGTCAATATTAAAATGACGCTTGAGCAGCTGCTTGAGAAAGACCCCGACACCATTGTCCTGATGACGGGAGAAAAAGATAAAGTCGATGAAGACGGGAAAAGACCCATTGAAAAAGACCCTCTTTGGAAAAAGCTCAGCGCTGTCAAAAACGGCAAGGTTTATGAAGCCGACAGATTCGCCTGGTCGCTCCGCCGCAGTATTGACGGAGCAGATGCGCTGATAGATGAAATCGGTCAGCATCTTCTGTCTGAGGATCAAAAGAAATCTTAAGAGCCTGCCGGTTTGCTGGACGGGATGACGCATGCTTTTTACAAAAGCATGCGCCAGCGTGTCGAGAAACCCTCGCATTCGTTGTCAGGCCTGCGCGTCGGTGCTCACGAATAGAGATAGAATCGGCGGCTAACTGCCCAGACGTCCTGCCTGAACGCCGCCGTCATCACCTCCTGTGAAAGTCAGCTCCGATGCTCGGCCTTCCTAGACTGCAAGGGTTGAGGGTCACGCTGAAAGGATGACAAAATCCCAAAACTAAGAGCCATTTTGGGATTTTGTCAACAATTTGACGCATGCTTTTTACAAAAGCATGCGCTTGTTTTTTTCTAAAGGAGTGACCTGTTTTGATATATATGAAACGTTTTGCACCGCTCATTTTTGTTTTTCTTTTGCTCGCGGGTTTTGCGCTTTCTGTTTCAATCGGTTCGTCAACGATTGCGCTGCCCGACATTTGGGCAGCTGTGTTTATGTACGACGGTTCAAAATTGCACGCGATTATTCAGTCCATCCGAATTCCGCGCGCCTTGGCCGCCGCATTCATCGGCGCGAATCTAGGGGCCGCGGGCGCACTGATGCAGGCGGTGACAAGAAATGCGCTGGCATCTCCGAGCATCTTCGGAATCAATGCAGGGGCCTCTCTTGCTGTCGTATGTTTGACGGTGATGTTTCCTGCGCTTGCCGCTCCCCAGACAGCGATGGGAGCCGCTTTTGCCGGCGGTGCCGCGGCCGCGCTGGTCGTGTACGCGGTTGCCTCAGTATTCAGCGAACACGACAGGGATATCAGCTTTGCCTTGATCGGTGTCGTCATTCAGGCGATCATTGCTTCGATGACGCAAATGCTGCTCATTTTTCATGAAGAGTCGACGGAAACGCTATTGTTTTGGCTTTCCGGTTCTTTAGCGGGGAGCTCGTGGGATAAGCTTCATTTGTTGATTCCGGTAAGCATGGCAGGTTTGTTGACGGCTTTGGCCTTAGGGAGGGCGGCTTCCGTCATGAGTCTCGGAGATGATGTGTCACATGGGCTGGGACAAAATGTATGGCTCAGCAGATTGTTCATCGCTTTCACTGTTGTCGCGCTGGCAGGAGCATCGGTGTCCGCTGCCGGACCGATTGGTTTCATCGGTTTGATGGTTCCTCATATGATCCGGTATCTGATGGGGGCTGACTATCGGTTCGTGATTCCGTATTCGGCATTGCTTGGAGCCGTTCTTTTGCTGTTTGCTGATATTCTGTCCCGCTTTGTCTATTTTCCGTACCAAACGCCGGTCGGAGTTGTTACGGCAATGATCGGGACGCCGTTTTTCATCTATTTGGCGAGAAGACGGAAAAAGGGGGCGGCATGATGAACAATGCGGAAAGAAAAATGAAAAGACGGCGCGGGCAATCGGCGCTTGTCCTCTCTGCGTTATGCGCCTGTTTGTTGATGCTCATTGTGCTCAATTTGGCGATCGGCGATGAAAACATCGGACTGTGGGACGTAATGAAATCACTGGCAGGGCAAGAGGATGCAGGAGTCCGCTTCTTGGTGATGGAATTTCGAATGCCGCGCATCCTTCTCGCTGTGCTTGCCGGAGGGGCGCTTTCAATCGCAGGTGTAGTCGCACAATCGCTGATGAAAAATCCGCTGGCCGCCCCTGACACGCTTGGCATTACAGGAGGAGCGGGATTGGGCGCTGTGATCGTTACGGTCTTGTTTTCACAGCAAAGTCCGCTTCTGCTGACAGGCGCCGCCTTTTCAGGAAGCGTTTTGGCTGCGGCTCTCGTCTATTTATTGGCTTATCGAAACGGGATTTCTCCTGTGCGGCTGGCGCTTGTCGGGATCGCGGTCAATGCTTTTTGCCATTCGGGTATTCAGCTACTCATTTCAAGGGGGAGCCCAAATGTCAACAACGCATTAATTTGGCTGAATGGAAGTCTGTGGGGGAGAGACTGGGATGATGTACTGTCTCTTTTCATATGGTGCTGTCTGGTCATTCCTCCGTTATGGTTTGCGGCAAAACCGCTCGATATCATCAAATCAGGGGACGGGATTGCCGTCGGCCTCGGCATCCGGCTCGAAAGAACGCGATTTCTGCTGCTTGCCGGTTCGGTCCTGCTGACAGCTGCGGCTGTGACCGCCGTGGGAACAATCGGTTTTATCGGGCTGATGGCGCCCCATATCGCAAGAAAGCTGGCAGGGGCTGAAACGAGGATCTTGATTCCCGTTTCAGCGCTCGTCGGCGGCATCGTTCTTTTGATAGCCGATGCCGCCGGAAGAGGCCTTGTTCCGCCGCTTGAAATACCGGCTGGATTGATCGCAGCCATTATCGGCGGTCCGTATTTTATCTATTTACTGCGCCGCGAAGCGAGGCAGGGGAGAGCATAAAAAAGACGGCATCAACCTTGCCGTCTTTTTTTAATTTGACAAATGGTGTGAAAGATTGTAATCCTTCACATGCCATTTATTTTCATGGAATTTGATGTTGCTTAGGCACGCATTGACGAGCTTCGTATTTTCCAGGTTGATGTCGCCGTTTGAGATTTTTGACAGAAGGGCGTGTATCGCGGCTCCGTGTGCGACGATCAGCACTTTTTTGTCCGGATACCGCTCGCTGACCTTTTGAACGCCGGCCATCAGCCGTTCGGCAAGCGCTTCTTTTGATTCCTGATTCGGATATTCTTTATCGGGGTAGAGCCTCGTTCTTTCTTCGAATGGCATCCCTTCTGCATCTCCGTAATTCCTTTCGATGAAATCTTCCATTTCGATGATTTCAAGTCCCAGGTATTGATTGATGATTTCAGCGGTTTCTTTCGCTCTTCTTAAAGGGCTTGTAATGATGACGTCCCAGTCGGACCCTTTCAAAAACGCCCCGGTTTCTTTTGCCTGTTTTTGACCGGTTTCATTTAAAGGGATATCGGTTCTTCCCTGCAGTTTTCCTAAAGCATTCCAGTCTGTCTCGCCATGCCGGATCAAACAAATCGCAGTCATTCTGAAAAATCTCCTTTCGATGTCGGCTTTCGCGTTTTTCGGTGATATGGCTATTATACTAAATTTAAATACAATGACTACGAATGATGACTGGAACAGAGAAAAATTCAAACGTTTTTTTCAAAAAGGAGCGCCATACCGACTCCGCCGCCGCTGCCGATCGCCGCGACGGCATACTTCAAGTTGTCTCTTCTTGCCGCTTCGTAAAACAGGCGGGTTACCAACACGGCTCCTGAAGCACCGTACGGGTGTCCAAGCGCCAAAGCGCCTCCCCTGACATTCAGTTTGTGATAGGGGAGGCCAAGCTCTCCGGCGCAGGCCGCGATTTTGACGGCGAACGCTTCATTGATCTCAAACAAATCGATGTCTTTGACAGACAGGTTTCGTTTCTTTAAGAGTTTTTGAATCGCGGGCACCGGAGAAATTTGCGGAACGTTTGGGTCGACGCCGGCGACCGCGCTGTCAACAAATCGGAGAACAGGCTGCAAGCGGAGCGCTTCCGCTTTTTCTTCGTTCATCACGACAACCGCGCTTGCGCCGTCGTGAATTCCGCAGCTGTTTGCGGCTGTTACGGTTCCTCCTTTTTTAAAGACTGGTTTTGCTCTTTCGATGATGTTTTCCAGCAGTCGTTTGCGAATCATGCTTTCATCGGCCGCCAATCCTTGAAATGGCAGAATCTCGTCGTCATAATAGCCGTTTTCAAACGCGGACTCGCTTCTTTTATAGCTTAACAGGGCATAGTCGTCCTGCATCTTGCGGGTAATGCGGTACCGATCCGCCGTCAGCTCAGCGGCAATTCCCATATCCGGATCACCCCATTCATCGGGAGAAAACCTCGCTCTTCCCGGAAAAGGGGAGAGGCTTGCACTTTCTGTACCTCCGGCAATATAGCAGGATCCTGCCCCAGTTTGCACGAAACAGCAGGCGGTCCGGATCGCTTCAAGTCCAGCGCTGCATTGACGGTCTATCGTCATTCCTGAGACGGAAGCGGGAAGACCGGCGGCAAGCGCGGATAAACGGGCGATGTTGCCGCCCGGTCCGACCACGTTTCCGAGGATGACCTCGTCCAATATCCCGTTCAGCGGCTTTGCGAGGTGCTTGATCAGGGAGGCGGCCAGATCATGGGGCTCGGCATTTTTCAATAAGCCGTTTTGTCTGGCGAGCGGCGTTCTTTTGGCGGCCGTGATAACAGCTTTCATCTGATCACGTCCTTCAGCTGTTCTTTCAGAAGGTGACGGGCGACTTTTCCTCCGGAAGTATGCGGAATCTGTTCGAGATAGTGCCACATTCTCGGCACTTTGTACGGAGCGAGTCGGCTTTTGCAATATGTTTTAAGCTCTTTAACCGGGGCTTTACCCTTAATGACGGCTGCCGCTTTTTCTCCCCAGTAATCGTCGCGGATGCCGATTACTGCAGCTTCTTCCACTTCCGGGTGTGACAGGAGAACACCTTCAACCTCTTCGGGGAAAATATTGATGCCGCCGTAGACGATCATGCTGTTCTCCCGTCCTGTTATGTAGAGGTAACCATCTTCATCCATCCAGCCCATGTCATCGACTGTCATCCAGCCGTTTTCATCAATCGGGGAGGCGGCGGCCGCTTCTTGGAGGTAGCCTGAAAACAGCATCGGGCTTTTCACGAAAATTTTGCCGACCTCCCCGGTTCGGACTGCTTCCCCTGAGCTTGAACGGATGGCAACGTCAACATTGTGAAAAGGCCGTCCGACAGAGTCCGGCTTCACATGAAAGTCTTCCGGAGCGGATACAGAGACGAAGCTCATCTCAGAAGTTCCATAAAAATCGAATAAAGAAAGATGCGGATGCGCTTTTTGAATCGCTTTTTTTGCCTGCCTGCTCCAATTGGCGCCTGAAGAAATGACCTTGACCGGTTTATCGATTCGCCTGTTCTCCGCTCTCAGGGCTTCAGTCATCGTCGGCACCGTGAACAGCGTTGTCACGGGATTCCGGGCGACTGCGTTTTCGAGCCGGGACGGCGAAAATTTTTTCAGAAGGTAGACGGTTCCGCCGAGATACAGCGTTGTCATTGCTCCGTATAAAAAATGCGAGAAGAAGAGCGAGCCGGGTATCACGACGCTGTCTCCGGCTGATAGCTGAAAATCCCTGCTGCTGATGCGGAAGCTTTCGACCCAGGAGCGATGCGATCTGATGAATGCTTTCGGAGCTCCGGTAGACCCGGATGTAAACCCGATGTAAAACGGTTCATCATCAAATGGGCGAGGTTCCAGGACCGGAGCGTGATTGATTTCGTCAAGGCATTCGTTCAGAAGCAGTGTTTGTTCAAGAGCAGGGAACGGCTGATCCGAGATGAACAGTTCGGCTTTGCAAAGAGAAAGCTTTTCCCGGCATTCAGACGGGCTCCAGCGCGGATCAAACGGAACGGCCGTCCAGCCGGCCATCGCCGCTCCCGCGAACAGCTGCAAAAAAGGCAGTCCGTTTGGAAGCGAAAAGGCCATCCTTTTATTCTTTGTTTTTTTCGCGCTGAGCCAGCCGGCCGTCCTGCATACTAACTGGTGCCATTCCAGATAGCTGACAGACATTTCATCTATTTGAACAGCCGTTTTCTGAGGATAGCGATTGGCGTGGTATTGATAAGTCTCAGTAATTGGCACGGTTTCATTCCTCCTAAGCTGCATTCCTGCTTACGTCGTTTTTGAGCGCTTTTCTCAATCTTAGCACGAGAAAGGCGGCTGCGGCGGATTTTAGCAGGTCTCCGGGTACATACACCAGGCAGAGCTTCATCGCTTCGGTGAGAGGAATTTGCATCAGAAACGCCTGGACAGGGACGCCTGCCGTGTATAACAGCAATACGCCGAATAAGAGATGAATGAAAAAGAGGTTTCGAACATGTAAAACTTTAAGTTTGCCGACGGCCCATGAGATGCAAAAAGCTGCGACAGGGTAGGCGAGCAAGTAGCCGGCGCTTGGTCCCATGAAGACGCCGATTCCGCCCCTTCCTCCTGATAGGAGAGGCAGCCCGCTTGCGACTAGCAGCAAAAAGACGGTAAGACTGAGTGCCGCGTTCCGCGGTTTGTTGACTCCGCCGGCGAGCATGACGCCAAGCGTTTGAAACGTAATCGGTACGGGCGTGAACGGCAGGGAGATCGGCGGGAAAAAGCCGAGCACTGCCATGATGGCTGTGCTAAGCGAGATAAATGTCATATCTTTGACTTGCATAGTAGACTCGATTCCTTTCAAATAACGTAATAGAATCAAAGTATCACTTGAAGCTCTATAATGTCAACTTTGTTTTTATTTAGGTTTACAAAAAGGAGATCGAAAGAAAAAACACAGGCCATGAGTTGACCTGTGTACAGGAATGATTTATTTTTTTGTCAGCTCTACGAGAGAATCGACTGAAACCGCGACTTGTGACACGGCGGCATTCACATCTTGAAGGCCGCTTAAAAATGCCTGCAGATCGCCTTCGATTCGGCCGCTTTGCTCTTTGCTCGTTTTCATATTGGAGACGATATCATCGAATAGATGATTGATCTCCGACATCTTGTCTTTGCTTTCGTTCACGAGCTGGTTTACATCTGTAATATGCTTCGTGACGATCGAGATTTGCGCGTTTGTGTTATTGACGAGCTCAGATACGGTGGAGACGGTTTTTTTCGTATCATCGGACAGCTTTCTGACTTCGTTTGCGACGACTGCGAACCCTTTGCCGTGCTCCCCCGCTCTTGCAGATTCGATCGAGGCGTTGAGCGAAAGTAAATTCGTCTGCTCGGCAATGCCTGTTACGATTCCGAAAATCTTTTCGATCTGCAGCGCGATTTCTTCCAGCTTTTTAATTTCCTGCTCGATTTGCGTCATGCTGCTTCCCATTTGATTCAGCTGGTGTTCCTGCTCCTCAAGCTCCTTTTTTCCGCCGATCGATTTTTGTTCGACAGAAACAGCTGTCTTCGTTCCGGCTCTTGACGTTTCGGCGATTTCGGACGATTTGTCGACCAATTCCTGTACAGCGCCCGTTGTTTCGGCAAATAAAGCGGCCAAAGAACCGGAAGTATCTTTGATTTGCCGGTGAAGGTCATTTTTGCTCTCTTCATCAAGTCTGCGGAGCCTTGCATGCTCGTCTTCAAAGGCCTCGAGGACGATCTGCTGTTCGATGTTGAGAATTTTGGTGACGGCTTTGACTGACCGCCTGTATTCCTCATCGGATAATGCGTTTTCAAAGATTGACAGCATGGAAAGAAGGAGATCTTGAAATGCCCCCAGATACCACTTTGGCAAGAGCCCAATCCGAAGATGAACGTGGGCGATCCGGATCCTTTTTTCTAAAAAGGCTTCGTCGATGACACCTGAAAACATTTCCTGGATGTGGATCGTCAATGTCTTTTTGAGACGGTCAACTGAGCTGTGGTCATGGATGATCTCCATCAAAGAGTTTTCATGCTCAAGGTTTTGGTAAAACCGGGTGACGATGGTTTCGATATGTTCAGTGACTAAAGGCTTCAGCCTGCTCAGCACCCAAAGATCCTCATCCGTCAAATCGACCATTGCCAGCTGTTTTTTAAATTCTGCGTGCTGATTGAGCCTGATTCTTTTTGTTTGGTCAGGACCTTCTTCAGCAAAGAATGATCGTTCTGTCTTTCTATCCTTTTTGAATAACACGATCGTATCCCCCTGTAATCGTTAATGATAAAACTGCCGTTTTTATGAAATTTCCAGCATTTATCTTTTTATCGGCAATTTTTCATTACTTTTTAACTTGTACACCTCAGCTTTCCGGATCTTTCAAAGGTTCTACGGCAGGACCCTCGATGACATCGCCGTCGACCGAAAACCTTGAGCCGTGGCACGGACAGTCCCACGTCTTTTCTCCGTCGTTCCACTCGACTTCGCAGCCCATATGGGTGCATGTTGTGTCAACCAGATGAAGCTCGCCTTTTTCATCGCGATAAGCACCCGCACGTTTCCCGGCATGTGATACGACCGCACCTTCTCCGTTGACAAGGTCTTCCGGCTTCCTGATCGGCTGTTCGAGTTTTCCTTCGGCAAAGTGTTTTGCAACATCCGCGTTATAGGAAATGACTTTTTTGATGCTTGGATCCGGGTGGAAACGGGCCGGTTGAAAGACGGCTTGATAAGGATTGTCTTCGCCTGCGATATGGTCTGTCATCAACTGCGCGGCGAGGGTGCTTGTTGTCATGCCCCATTTCCGAAAGCCGGTGGCGACGAGAATGCGCTTTTCTTTCGGATAGATCGGCCCGATATACGGAATTTTGTCAAGCGTGATTAAATCTTGCGCTGACCAGCGGTAAGGGATCGATTCAATGCCGAACACGCCTTCTGCAAATGATTCAAGCGCCTGATAATGCCTGATTGTATCCTCTCCCTGGCCGGTTTTGTGGCTTTCACCGCCGACAAGAACCATTTCTTCTCCGTCAATCGTCACCGAACGGAGCGAGCGTGAAGGCTGATCTATACTTAAATACATGCCGCCTGGATACGGCGTTTTCGGCTTGACGGCGAGCACGTATGACCGGCTCGGCTCAAGCCTTGCAAAATAGAAGCCTTTTTTATCATGAAACGGAAAGTGCGTGCAGCACGCGACATAATCGCTGAAGATTTGATGCCCGTTTCTTGTCAGCACTTTTGGCCGGTCGCCTTCTTTGATTTCTTTAGCCGCCGTGTTTTCGTAAATTTTTCCGCCGGCTTCCAGGACGGCCTCTGCAAGGTGTTTCAAATAGTGGAGCGGATGAAACTGGGCCTGGCTTTTCATAACAAGTCCTGCTTTCATATCGATTGGAACGGGGAGATCTTTGATGAATTCCCTGTCAATCCCGAGCTTTTGGTATGCCTCATATTCCTTTCTGATTTTTTGTACCGATTGTTCTTCAGTTGTGTAAATGCATGCGTCCTGTTCTTCAAAATCGCACGGAATCTTTTGCTCAAGCACGAGGTTTTTGATAAAGGACAGCGCCTTGAGGTTTGCTTCATAATACAGTCTCGCATTCGGCATTCCGATGTGCCCGATCAGCTCATCATAGATCAGATCATGCTGTGCGGTGATTTTGGCTGTCGTATAGCCGGTTGTTCCGTCGAGTATCCGCCCGGATTCGATCAAGATGACGCTGTAGCCTTTTTTCGTCAGTAAATAAGCAGTCGTCAGTCCGGTCATGCCGCCGCCGATGACGGCGACATCTGTTTTGACATCTTCAGACAGTTCTTCGAACTTAGGAAGATCTGTACTGTTTCTCCAATACGATTCAGGCGAGTCCGGCAGTTTTTGTTCTTGATTGCTCACAAAGTTCCCTCCATCATCCATCTGTTTTGTTCTTAAATTTTCCCAATTGAGAAATATTCATGCATGTGAAACGGCTTGTCATAAAAAAGGGGCGTTTTCATAAAATAGTAAGGTTGAATCGATGTGAAGGAGGGAATCGTTTTGAGCAAGCAGCCGAAGAAAGTACTGCCTCCCCAGCACCAAACGCAGCGTCCGGGATTGGAGTATTTGATGGATCCCCGGCCCGTTTTCGACCGGCCGAAACGAGAGCGGAAACTGGCCGGGAAAACCGCGATTATTACGGGAGGAGACAGCGGAATCGGCCGTGCCGTATCCGTTTTGTTTGCGAAGGAAGGCGCGAACATTGTCATTGTCTACTTAAATGAACACCGCGATGCAGAAGAAACAAAGGGGTATGTGGAAAAAGAAGGGGTCGGATGCAAGCTGATCGCAGGAGACATCGGAGACGAGGCTTTTTGCAACGATATTGTGCGCCAGGCAAAGGAAGCATTCCCAACGATCGATATACTCGTCAATAATGCGGCTGAACAGCATCCGCAAAAGGGAATCGAAAAAATTACAAGCCATCAGTTGATCCGAACGTTTCAGACGAATATTTTTTCAATGTTTTATTTGACAAAAGCTGTGCTGCCGCATTTGAAAAAAGGCAGCTCAATCATCAATACCACTTCGATTACGGCTTATGCCGGCAATGAAAGGCTGATCGATTATTCTTCGACGAAAGGAGCGATTACATCATTTACGCGTTCGCTCGCTTTGTCGCTTGTCGATCAGGGCATCCGTGTGAACGGGGTGGCGCCGGGTCCGATTTGGACGCCGCTGATCCCGTCGACGTTTACGGAGAGAGAGGTCGAAATATTCGGTTCAACAACGCCGATGGAACGGCCCGGACAGCCTGCTGAAGTGGCGCCGAGCTATTTGTTTCTAGCCAGCGACGATTCTTCCTACATGACGGGCCAAGTGCTCCATGTCAACGGCGGAACGATTATTAACGGATAAAAAGGCCGGGACTATTTCATAAGCCGGCTTTTTCCGCGTAAAAAAGCCAATCCGGGAGGGATTGGCCGTTATGCGTGCTTTTTCAGCGCTGTATATTCTCTTGAAAGCTCAAGGAAAGATTGCTTATCTCCTTTGTCTAATGCTTCATTAATCTTCTTGTTCAGCGTGTGCAAACGCCGTTTAAAAAGCGATTCATCAAGGACCATTTGAATGTAGATATCCGTGATGGTTACATCAAGTTCTTTCACCTTTTGGGTATTGCGGGACTTCATGAGCTCAGCGTACGACTTTTTCTCTTTCATAAAGATTCCCCCTGATGCCTTTTTTATAGTATATGGATTACACAACAAAAAATCAATAAGTATTTATAATTTTTAGATAATTATTCGAAGATGCGTGTTTATGAGAATAAAAGTTTGTATATTTGGACAAAGAAACACGGATTTAATCGAACAAAACATAAAAATGGCATTTTAAAAACATATTTTCAAATTAATTGGAAAAAATCCTGTCGTTTTGTAAAGGATAATGTTAGATTAATAGTATAAATTTACTAACGATTAGGAGGATCATGATGAGCACAGAGGATATGACAAAAGATACGTATGAAGTAAACAGTTCGACAATGGCTGTCCTGCCTCTGGGAGAGGGGGAGAAACCCGCCTCAAAAATACTCGAGACCGACAGGACTTTCCGCGTCAATATGAAGCCGTTTCAGATCATCGAAAGAAGCTGCCGCTATTTCGGGTCGAGCTATGCGGGGAGAAAAGCGGGCACATATGAGGTCATTAAAGTTTCCCATAAACCGCCGATCATGGTGGATCACTCAAACAATATTTTTCTTTTTCCCACATTTTCCTCAACTCGTCCTCAGTGCGGGTGGCTTTCCCATGCGCATGTTCACGAGTTTTGCGCGGCAAAGTATGACAACACGTTTGTCACGTTTGTCAACGGGGAAACGCTGGAGCTGCCCGTATCCATCACATCTTTTGAAAACCAGGTTTACCGAACGGCATGGCTGAGAACAAAATTTATCGACCGGATTGAAGGAAACGCCATGCAGAAGAAACAGGAATTTATGCTTTATCCGAAGGAAGACCGGAATCAGCTGATATACGAATTCATCCTCAGGGAGCTGAAAAAGCGCTATTGATCGGGAGCGGCTTTGAATAAATAGTGCTCAAGAAGCGCGGATACCTGATTGCGGATGCGGGGATTAAAATAGTTATGCTCTTCTTCGTATCCTTCATATATAAAGGAGTACATCGTAAAGGCTTCGTCCCGTGACACTTCGTGCACCTTGATTTTCCGCCGGCGCAGTTCATTTTTCACGTCGTACAGATCGCGCTGGGCAAGCTTTAACGCCTGTTCGATCAGACGCTGATAGGGGTCTTTCAGCTTGAATGGCCCCTGCTGGATGATTTTCATGTCCCGGTTTAATATGCTGACGGTCATCGGGAGGTAAATCGCCTTTTCAATCATATCCCTGGCTTCAGCGGGAATTCTTGTCATGGCTTTTCTCCTCATTTCTTTTGTTGATAAGGAACGTTTGTTCTGTTTTTATTTTACACGAAAGACGGCCTTTTAATCAAGAACGGGAAAAAATGACTAAAATGATCAAGTTGTTTCAGACTAATACAGAAAACACCGAGACGGATGATTTAAAGTTTTTGATTTAAAGTGTAGAATAGAAGTAGACAACCGCCCTGAGGAGAATCAATGTTGGAGCAATTATTCAGCTATTTTACAGAAGAGAATTTAACAGAGTTTTTTCAGAGCTACAGGGCTTTTGGTCCTTTTGTAGCCGTTCTGCTGCCGTTTATTGAAGCGCTGCTCCCGTTTTTACCCCTGCTCGTGTTTGTTGTCGCCAATGTAAATTCGTTCGGTTTATGGCAGGGGTTCTTGTTGACGTGGATAGGGGCATCTTTAGGCTCTATAGCAGTTTTTCTTTTTATCCGCCATTTCGGCCAGCAAAGAGCACTCGGTTTTATCCGCAGGCATCCATCCGTAAAAAAACTGATGATCTGGGTGGAAAAACGGGGCTTCGGTCCGCTGTTTCTCCTGCTTTGCTTTCCATTCACGCCTTCGGCTGCGGTAAATGTTGTGGCAGGACTTTCGAGAGTCAGCCTGCTGCCTTTTTCACTGGCGGTGCTTTGCGGCAAGTTCGTGATGATTTTTATGGTGAGCTTTGTCGGCCATGATCTGAAGGCGCTTTTTACCCAGCCTTTGCGGACAGCTGCCGTGATCATCGTCATGCTGATCTTATGGTACGCCGGAAAACGGGTTGAACATCGTCTGAACGTGAGATTCAGCCAGAGAGAGAAAGACTAGGGGGACACAGAATTGAAAAAGCGTTTTTTGGTCATAGCCGGGGTGCTGCTTGTCATCGTCGTCGGAATTCAGGTCAAAAATGCCGTTTTCATTGAATATAAAGTAGAAGGCGTCAGCATGAATCCGACCTTTCAGGAGGGCAACGAACTTTTGATCAACAGGTTCGCCCACCACTTTAAAACAATCAGCCGATTTGACATCGTGCTGTTTAAAGGACCTGACAAAGATATATTCATTAAAAGGGTGATCGGGCTTCCGGGCGAAACCCTCCGGTATGAAGATGATCAGCTGTATATCAACGAAGAAAAGATCAAAGAGCCTTATCTGGACGATTTAAAGGCCGTCACTGCCGGAGGGGACTTGACAGGGGATTTTACGCTGAAGGAAGTGACCGGAGAGGAAAAGGTGCCTGAAAATGAGTACTTCGTCCTCGGGGACAACCGGATCCACAGCTTTGACAGCCGCCATTTCGGCTTTGTTTCAGACCGGGACATCGTCGGGATTGTGACGGAAAGAATTGATAAAAAGTGATTGGAGAATGCGGCGGAAAGCAAGCGCCCGGCCGAAAGGAATACGATGTCGCAATTGTCGTGTCCGAGCAGAACAGCATCAAAAAAGACGTATTCGCAAGAAAAGCCCGGGATTCCGGGCTTTTTTTCTTGCTATTTCAGTTTGATCGCATTGATTCGTTTTTGCAGCTTCGTTTTTTCGGCGGATGCTTTCAGCTTGCTGACCGCTGATTGCGCTGCCGATTTTGTTTTTTTCGTTCTCTTTTGTTCGGCCGTTTTAACTTTGGCTTTCGCCGCTGCCACTTTTTTGTTATAGGCTGACGCGGCTTGCATTTTCGCGGTGTTCAGCTTTTTTTGCAGATTTGATTTGTCTTTTCCGGCAGGCAGCTCATTAATCGCTTTTTGCGCTTTGCCGAAGTTTGAGTCTGTGGCCGCTTTTTCAGCTTTGGCAACGGCCTGCTTTGCGGTGTTCAAGAGGCTTGAGCGGACCGCGTTGATCCGTTTTTGCAAATTCGTTTTGAAAGTCCCGCTGTCGAGTTCATTGACCGCTTTTTGGGCTGCGTCGGCATTGTTTTTCTTTTTTTGCTTCTCTGCGAGTTTTACTTTGCTTTCGGCTGTCTTTTTAAGCTGCTCTTTAACAGCATCGAGCCTCTTTTTCAAAGCGGTTTTATCGGCGTTTGCAGGCAGCGGTTCGATCGCCTTTTGCGCGGTTTGAATGTCCGCTTTTTTCTTTGTCTTTTCCGCTTGTCCGACTGCTTTTTGCGCTTTCTCCAACGGCTGTGTGATCTCTTTGAAGCGGATTAATCCATAGCCGAACAAATGATCACGGCCGGGAGCGCCCAAGTCGCTTGTATAAATCTGCATTTTCTTGCGCAGCTCAGCATTTGAAGCGGTTGGGTACAGCTGTTTCAAAAGAGCAAACATTCCGGCTACGTGCGGCGTTGCCTGTGAAGTGCCGCTTCCGATTGCATAGCCGCGGTCGGAAGATGTACTGATAATCGATGTGCCGGGAGCGGCAAACTCGACGGCGCTGCCGGTGTTGGAAAATGAGGCGATCTGATTTTTTTCATTGGTGGCCGAGACGGCAATGACGCTGCTGTAGGCGGCCGGGTAATAAACGGATTTTCCGTTTCCGGCATTTCCGCTTGCACCGACTAAAATCATTCCCCGTTTGTATGCTCTATCTACTGCATCGTGGAGAACTTGACTGTCGCCTGAAACGACGAGGCTCATATTGATGATATCGATTCCGTGCTGGATCGACCAATCGATGCCTTGTAAGATGCCTTTCAGATCCCCCGAACCATTCCGGTCCAGCGCTTTTACGGCATACAGCTGCGCGCCGGGCGCGAGACCGTCGATCCCCCGTCCGTTATGCTTCGCTCCGATGATTCCGGCAACATGTGTTCCGTGGCCGTTATCATCACGGTATGAAGCGGTATAGCCGACCATCGATGCACCGCCTGCGATTGACAGCTCTTCATGGGGGGAAATCCCGCTGTCAATAACCGCAATTTTCACCTGTTTCCCTGTCAAACCTTTATTCCAAGCCAGTGCGGCTTGAATCGGCTTGATGTTCCACTGTGAAAACGCGGAGGCGGTTTGCGCTGTGCTGCTGGAGACAGCTTTTAGAACGGTGCTGTCGGCAGCAGCTACCGGGAGGTTGTCTTCGACATACAGGACGTCGGGATCTTGTTCAAGTTCCCGCACTGTTTTGTCGTCCGCAGTAACAGCAGCTGCGGGAATGTGCCGGTAAACGTGTTCTACCGTGTCTGCTTGTTCGATGACGTTTTCTTTTCCGCTGGCATTTTTATATACGACAATGACTTCGTTTTCCTGCTTATTGCTTTCCGCTTGAATGCGGGGTGAATTTGCGGAAAAACCGACGAACATTGCAGCGGACACCGCGATTTTCCATAACTTTCTCATCCGGCTCTCCTCCTTATTTAGCGGCATTCGCTATATATATCGGAGAATTTTTGAATTTTCAAAGAGAAAGAAAGCCGATCTTAAGGGCGCTCGTCGTGCAACTCCGTTCTTGAAATGTTAAGAACGCTGCTATATCAACGTTTGGGGAGCCTTCTTGTTTATTTGGGAAGTGCTTTTTTTAATAAATTGTAGGTTTGTTTAAAAAAGAGCCATCTTTTTTACCTGATTGCTTTTATAGAAATGAGAGAGCTGGAAAAAATAAGATCAGCTTCTATTGATGAATCATTCCATCGATATTTTTAAGCAGATGCCTTTTGTCTAAAATGTATAATGTTACTTTTGTTTTTGTTGAAAGTGAACAATGTTATTGACTGGCTTATAACCTACAATTTAATTAAATAATAAAAAGGGAGCGTGTCATACCGTGGAAAAAACAAAGAAACATGACCCCGATTATTACAAAAAGATCATTATTGCATTGTGTTTAGGGTGGGTAGCTATTTGGATTTATCGAACAATCCTTACGCCAATATATCCACAGATTCAAGAATCATTAGGACATATTAGTGATACACAAATGGGGTTGGTTGCTTCTATTTATTTCTTTGCCTATACGGGTATGCAAATTCCGTCAGGAGCACTTGTCGATAAATTTGGACAGAAAAAGGTGTTAATTCCTGCATTTATCGTCTTTGCGCTGGCTGCATTTGTAATTGGCACAAGTTCAACTATCATGCAAGTATACATTGGTTCGTTATTGGCTGGTATTTCGACTGGTTCATATTACGGTGCAGCCTTTTCCTTATCAGCCAAACATACGCCAAAAGATAAAAAAAGCTTTTCCAATGCGATAATAAATAGCGGATCAGCATTAGGAATGGTAATTGGACTAATCGGATCATCGGTTTTAGTAGGCGGTTTTGAAATTCAATGGAATTATATGCTTTTTATAACAGCTATCGTTATCGTAGCTGTAACATTTGTGTTTGTGTTGTTTATTAAACAAGATAAAACATCAGACAAGGAAGTGGCTGAAGAGAAGAAAGACGCCGTACAAAGCACAGAGATTCTAAATGAAAGCTTATTTTCTCCAAGACAATTAGTTGTATATTTTGTGTATTTTGCAACATGCTATGGCTATTATATGATTGTCACTTGGCTGCCATCCTTCCTTGTAGCAGAAAAAGGATTTGCTCAAGGTTCAGTAGGATATGTAGCTGCACTAGTTGCAGTCACTGCAGTGCCTGGTGCTTTGATATTTACTAAATACATAGACAAACATGCACATTTGCGTCTGCGTTTAATTTTATTTCTATTAATTGCTGCGGCAATCACAATTAGTTTGACAGTATTTGCACCAAATCCTGCAGTGCTGTATATTGCATTAATTTTATATGGCTTATTAGGTAAACTTGCGATTGATCCAGTTTTAATAACCTATGTATCTGATTCCGTATCAGGAGATAGAGTGGCCAGAGCATTAACTCTCTTTAACTTCTTTGGAATGAGCTCATCTGTTATTGCACCAACACTTACTGGTTATATTGGTGATGTAACCGGCTCGCAAGTATTAGCATTCTATATTGCAACCATCCTTCTCGCAGCAGCAGCGTTGCTATTTTTCCTTGTGGTTATGTTAAGACAGAATAAAACAGTAGCTAACTAAATAAATAGAAAAGAAAACTTCCGGTGGTTCTACTTTTGATTTACAACGATATTTTCTCTGAAGCAAATAATGCCAATCGAATGCTCAGGGATGTATCAGGAGATTCTACAGATTGACCTAATATTTCTTCGCATTTTTTAATACGATATTTCACAGTATTACGGTGAATGAAAATATCCTCTGAGGTCTTTGTAAGATCACATTGGTTTGCCATATAGACATTTAACGTAAACCTTAGTTCTTTTTCCTTCGTTGTTTGGGGATAAGCTAATGGACCGAGTGTATAAATGATAAATGGTTTTAATTTATTCGTTGGAATGAGTTGTAATAATTCTTCTACGCTTTTAGATTTATAGGGCTCTACAAATTCTATTTCGCCTTGTTCATATTTATTATCATAAGCCTCATTCGCTTCGAAAAAAGACAGTGGTAATTGTGAAAGCTCGGAGACCTCATTACCAATGCCAAATGAAAGGGAGCTATTAAAAAATAGCTGATACTCTTTTTGGATATATCTGCAATATTCCAAATAATAATGATGTCTTCTTTGTAAAAGTATCGTAAATCTGCGTTCACCCTGAGACATATATATACTAATGGAAGGGTCAATCCCAGTAAACTTATGCGTTAACCACTCAAAAGTCATCTGATATCGCTCATTTAAGTAGGCGCTATTTTCTACATTCTTTTCTTTGTCTATCCCGCAAATCATCACTTGGTAGAATTTAGAGGGTTGAATGTGATATTTTTTTAAAAGGTCGGTGTGTTGTGTTAGTGAAACAAGGTTATCAGGATGTTCGGACATCAGAGATGTAAAAAAATGGTTCGTATCCTGCTGCTCTGCTTCTTTGATTTTGCTATTTTTGTAAATTGCGAGACTAAGTGTGTTAACTGCTTGTTCTATTGTTAATAAACTAAACGGATAGTTGAGCAAATTAACATTTGAAATCATTAGATAATACGGAAAATATTTAAATGCAGGAACCTTAAATATAGCATATTCTTCCTGGAAAACACCATTGTGATTTGGTTCGATTTGCTCTGAATTTAAATATCTTCGGAAATAATTGAGGTTTTTTTGAACATGTTCTGAGTGTTGATGAAAGTGATGACTCGCTGACTCAACTTGATGAAAAGAATTTAGCAGCATGACAGGAACCTTTATAAGTCTACTTAAACGTTCAATCATCATGTTCAGGCTTAACCCTTGCATAAGCATAGCATTTAACTCTTGTTGGATATCTAATGCGAAGTGTAATTTTTCTGTTTCTTCATCCAGGATAAATGACGATATATGATGAGTAATGGATCCTAAATTCCAACTTTCCGGAATTTCAATAATTGGGAATTTTAATTTGTTTGCAAATGCAATAACCTCATCATCTAATTTTTTTAAAAATCGGGATAGCTTGATACCTAGACCAGCAACTTGTATATCATTTAACTCACTAATAAGACTGATTAGTCCGGATTGATCATCCTGATAGCTCATTCCTGTTGTGACGATAAGTGAGTGCGGCGTTGTAAAATTTTTTATATCAGGCGTTTCTGTAATATCAACCATTTCTACCACTCGTTCCAAATCGCCCTGCTCATTCAGCAATGTTAAATCTGAAAATTGTAGTACAGATAATATTTCTTTTAATGTTGTCATAAAGGCTGCCTCCTTATCTTTGTTAGAAAAAGATAAAATAAAAATGAAATATGTCAGATGTTACAAGGATAACTTTTCAATCTGATCGTACACTGTTTTTGAAGGTAATTATACGTATAATCCTTTAGTTAAAAATATTAAAGGAGAATCATTAATGCTTGAACATGATTTTTCGTTTTTTGAAAAGTGTGATTATAACAAAGATATCATGCCGAAGATCACTTGAACAAAGAATTTCATCCTCATTTACTTTTTTTAACGTTGGGGGTGGGACTAGTGCATAATATTCCGGATTATATAGCTGTTGGTGATGTTTTACATCACCATTTCAAGCAACGATATCACTTGTCGGATAGCCTTATGACTTGTTGCGAACGGATACACAGGTTCAAAATATGGCGTCCCGTTTTCATTGATAGTGGGGCGGGGTTGCCATTTATTATTCTTGATCATTAACTTTGCTATCGGTGAAACATTAAATAACTGCTATCTTAAATCTAATGATTTACACTTTTTGGTATTTGGCTATCTGGGGGATTCATGCTGGCGGTTGCGAAAGGCAGTATTATATATCCAACCATTAAAAGAGGAGGATGATTTTAATGAATTTTGATTCAATTATCAAAAATGGATTAGTCATTCTGGAAAATGGTGAACAAGAAGTCGAAGTAGGGATTAAAGATGGCAAAATCGCAGCAATCGGTCAGGATTTGGGTACAAGTGCAAAAATTATCGATGCAAAAGGATCGATTGTATCTCCGGGTATGGTTGATGCACATGTTCATATCACAGAGCCGGGCGGCGGCTATCGTGATGAATGGGAAGGCTATGACACAGGAACACGTGCCTCTGCAAAAGGCGGTGTCACAACGATCATCGAAATGCCATTAAATCAAGTGCCAGCAACGGTAGATGAGGAATCTATTCAAGTAAAATTTAAAGCTGGGAAAGGAAAATTATCTGTAGACGTTGCGAGTTACGGCGGTTTAGTACCATTTAACTTGGATGGGGGTATTCAAGAGTTAGATAACAATGGTGTTGTTGCATATAAATGTTTTTTAGCAACATGTGGTGACCGTTCTATAGAAGGAGATTTCATGAATGTGGATGACTATTCCCTTTACGAAGGTATGAAACAAATTGCGAAGACAGGCAAAATATTATCTATACACGCTGAAAATGCTGCAATTACGGACAAGTTAGGGGAAATAGCATCTAAAAATGGTGAAACCTCCTTACGTGCTTATGTAGATTCTCGACCCGTATTTACTGAAGTAGAACCGATTAGAAAAATAATTCTATTTGCGAAAGAAACGGGATGTCGTGTACACATCGTTCATATAGCTTGTGAAGAGGGCGTAGATGAAATTGTCAAAGCACAACAGGAAGGGGTCGATATTACATGCGAAACATGTACACACTATTTATATTTCTATAAAGAAGAACTGGATCATATCGGACCAGTTGCAAAATGTTCTCCGCCAATTCGTGAACAATCACGCTTAGAAGGCATGTGGAATCGGGTATTAAACGGAGATATTTCATTCGTAACATCAGACCATTCACCATGTACCCCAGACTTAAAAGCTACGGATAATGCATTTGAAGCTTGGGGGGGTATCGCAGGTATACAAAATAATGTTGACATATTATTTGATGAGGGGGTGCAAAAACGTAATATGTCATTATCCAAATTTGCAGACATTATTGCTACAAACCCTGCGAAACGTTTTAATCTAATGTCAAAAGGCAGTATTGCAGTAGGGAAAGATGCGGATTTTGTATTTATTAAGAAAGATGCACCTTATGAATTAAAAGCTGAGGACCTAGCATATCGACACAAAATTAGTCCGTATATTGGCCGCAAAATTGGTGCTCAGGTAGTGAAAACAATCCTTCGCGGTGTCGAAATCTATGATAAAGAAAAAGGGATTTCAAATGAAAAAGTAGGAAGATTTATTCCTTGAGTGACGGAATAGCTAGCCCGTCAGGAATTTGAGGCATAGGAAGATGTGAAGGCGACCTGAGATTGTCTTACACTCGCAAATTCAGTGTGTCATCAGCATTTCTTATGGCAGCTAATATAGCTGAAGTGAGCATGGCAAAGTTGACTTCATCACAATCTTTTGCTATTACAGCAGCAGTTGTTAATCAATATGTATCCTGACTCTTGGCATATCATTTATGAAATAGATAAATGACCCTATAAATCAATGTTTTTTATTGATTTATAGGGTCGTTTTTTTATTTGCACCTTATTTATTTGATTGGCAAAAGAGAAGTTTCGCTCTTTTGAAGCGAGCGATCTGTGATTTTCTTTAGGAGACATTCAATGCAAATTTGATTTGTTATAAAGCGTATTTTTTTATGTAATCGAAAGCCAACAGTTTCTTTTTATATCTGGCATTAGCCGATTATTTAGATACCGTAAATTGATTAAAAGGTGTCTTTGTTAAAAGTGCATAAAATGTTTTTCCATTATTGTTGGTTATGTCAATGAATGGTTGTAAATAGGGTTCTATGATGAAAGTAAATAAAAGAAAGGGGGAGAAAAAGAATGGATATTCAATCAACCTTTGAAACGTTGGATAAGAAATTCACAAGATTTGGCGGTTTAGAAAAAGGGGGAATTACGCGGCTGTTATACTCTCCTGAATGGATTGATGCAGTTCGCGAACTGGAAGCAACATTCAAGGAAGAAGGTTTAGAAGTAAGCTTTGATGATGTTGGGAACTTATCTGGTCGTCTTGTTGGAAGTAAATATTCTGAAGAAACTATTTTAACAGGATCACATATCGACACAGTTGTTGAAGGCGGTCATCTAGATGGACAATTCGGTATCTTATCTGCACTGGTTGCTGTGAAATATTTAAAAGAAAAATATGGTCAACCATTACGAACAATAGAAGTATTATCGCTCGCAGAAGAAGAAGGAAGCAGATTTCCATATACATTTTGGGGAAGTAAAAACTTTTTTAACCTAGCCAAAAAAGAGGATGTTGACACAATAGAAGATGCTGAAGGAATTAAATTCGAAGATGCTATGCACGAATCGGGTTTTGATTACCGTAAAACAGATGATGTTCGTGACGATATTAAAGCATTTGTTGAAGTACATATTGAACAAGGGAAAGTATTAGAGACGGAAAATAAAGCGATTGGTGTTGTAACTGGGATTGTCGGTCAAAAACGTTACTCAGTTAACTTGAAAGGTGAAGCAAACCACGCTGGCACAACACCGATGTCATTACGAAGAGATACAGTTGTTGCATATAGTGAGATTGTAACAGACTTAACGAAACGAGCTAGAGAAATTGGGGAGCCTCTTGTATTAACGTTTGGACATGTCACTCCTGTTCCAAACACGGTAAATGTCGTCCCTGGAGAAATTACCTTTTCGATAGACTGTCGTCATATTGATCAACAACTATTAAATGATTTTGCGAGAGAAATTGAAGATAAAGTTAAAGCGGTGGCAGAAGAAAACAGCATGGCTTATGACATTAATTTATGGATGGATGAAGCACCGTCATTGATGGATAAAGAAATCATTCAAATAATTGAACAAGCAGCTAAGGATAATGTGGGGGACAGCTATAAATTGATGCCATCTGGTGCAGGTCATGATGCACAAATTTTTGCGGATTTTGTCCCTACAGCAATGTTGTTTGTACCTTCTATTGGCGGAATCAGCCACAATACCAATGAAGAAACGAAGATAGAAGACCTTGTGAAGGGGATTGAAGTATTGAAAGATGTATTGTTTGAACTAGCTTATAAGGAATAATAATGAAAAGGAGCCAGATACTCATGAGTTACTTAAATCATAATCAAGGATACAGAGAAGGTTTATTAGAAACACGTTCAGTAATAAAAAAGGATAATTATGCGGTAATTACACCCGATGGCTTGGTTAATAATGTTGTACCTGGCTTTGAAGATTGTGATGTAACCATTTTAGGATCCCCGCGTTTAGGTGCAAGGTTTGTAGATTATTTGGTAACAGTTAAAAACAAGGGCGGAAACAAAACCGGTTTTGCCGGTGATGGTATCCAATCATTTGTGTACGTTGAATATGGTAAAATCAACGCTTTTGCGGATGGTAAAAAATACGAATTGGCAAAAGGCGGATTCTTATATGTACCTCCACACTTACAATTGACGTTTGATAATCATAATAATGGTGAGGACAGCCGTTTGTTTTTATACAAAAAGCGTTATCAGCCGCTTAAAGGACATACGCCAGAAATTGTTACAGGTAATGTGAATAACATCAAACAAGAACCCTATGAAGGGATGAAAGAAGTATTAATTCAAGATTTACTGCCAAAAGAAATTGCATATGACATGAACATTCATATTCTTTCATTTAAGCCGGGTGCTTCGCATGGTTACATTGAAACGCACGTTCAAGAACATGGTGCTTATATATTAAGTGGACGAGGTGTTTACAACTTAGACAACGAGTGGATGCCAGTTGACAAAGGTGACTATATTTTTATGGGAGCTTATACGCCGCAAGCAACCTATGCAATTGGTTTAGATGAACCATTCTCGTATATTTATTCAAAGGATGCGAATAGAGATATTAATCTATAAAGAGGGGCAATTTTAATGAGTGAACCATTAGTGTATGTAGAAAGTAATCGTCTCCGGCAGCTAATGAAAGATAAATTAGTGAAAGCAGGCTTACCTGAAGAACATGCGGATAAAACAGCTGACTTACTCATCTTTGCAGATGAACGAGGTGTTCACTCACATGGTGCAGTGAGAATGCAATACTACTCCGAACGTACATTAAAGGGTGGATATAACCTGAACCCCGACTTAAGCTTCGTAAAAACGGGTCCAGCATCAGGGATTTACCATGGAGATAATGCGTTAGGACATTATGTGAGTTATCAAGCAATGAAAAAGGCAATCGAATTAGCAAAAACATCAGGTATCGGTGTTGTCGGTGTAAAAGAAATGGGACACAGTGGTGCGATTGGTTATTATGCACGTCAAGCAGCATTAGAAGGTATGGTGGCATTAACAGTATGTCAATCTGATCCCATGGTTGTGCCATTTGGCGGTACCGAACCGTACTTTGGCACCAACCCAATTGCTTTTAGTGCGCCTCGAAAAGATGGCAGTCCAATACTGTTTGATATGGCAACAACGGTACAAGCCTGGGGGAAAATCTTAGATGCAAGAAGTAAAAACAAGTCTGTTCCAGGCTCATGGGCAGTGGATAAAAATGGAGCACCAACAACAGACCCGTTTAAGGTAAATGCATTATTACCAATGGCTGGGCCTAAAGGATACGGGTTAATGATGATGGTGGATATTTTATCGGGGAGTTTACTCGGCTTGCCATTTGGCAAGCATGTCACTTCCATGTATAAAGATTTATCAGAGTACCGTCGCTTAGGGCAGCTTCATCTCGTGATCAATCCTGAATACTTTGGCGGGAAGGAGCAATTCCTGGAAAAAATATCTCAAATGGTTGAAGAATTACATGATAACCCGCCTGCTGAAGGATTTGACAAAGTGTATTATCCCGGTGAAATTCAAATAGATGTGATGAAACAGTATAAAAAAACAGGTATCCCAGTTACAAAGGAAATTTTAGATTATTTAGAGTCAGACAACATTTACTAATTATGTAATGGAAGGGGGGAGGATCAGATGCGAGTATCTAAGCAGGAGCTGTTTCATTTAATCAAACAGAAGCTAATCAAAGCTGGATTAAATGAAGGAGCCGCACACGATGTTTCAGATGTATTGACATTCGCCGATCATAGAGGGATCCATTCCCATGGAGCAGTACGTGTGGAATACTATGCCGAACGAATCGCAAAAGGCGGTATTACAGCAAACCCAAACTACACATTTGAACAAACAGGACCTGCATCCGCTGTCTTTAGCGGAGATAATGGTCCAGGTCACCAAGCAGCAAAACAAGCGATGGAAAAAGCAATCGAAATGGCAAAAAATTCAGGTGTGGCTGTTGTAGGCATGAAGAATATTTCGCATAGTGGTGCATTGGGTTACTTTGTTGAAATGGCAGCAGAACAGGACATGGTTGCTTTAAGTATGTGCCAATCAGATCCAATGGTCGTACCGTTTGGAGGAACAGAACCATACTTTGGCACCAATCCGATTGCTTATAGTGTACCATCGGCTGATGAACGCATAATCACATTTGATATGGCGACAACTGTTCAGGCATGGGGAAAAGTATTGGATGCCAGAAGTAAAAATGAATCGATCCCGGAAACATGGGCAGTAGATGCAGCCGGTGCACCAACAACGAATGCAAGAGATGTTCATGCACTTGTGCCAATTGCTGGTCCAAAAGGTTATGGATTGATGATGATGGTGGATATTTTATCGGGCAGTCTTCTTGGAGTACCTCATGGCGTACATGTATCCTCCATGTACCAAGATCTGACAAAAGGCCGCGATTTAGGGCAAATTCATATTGTTATCAATCCCGCATACTTCACAGATTTAACTGCTTTTAAACAACAGATTTCGACGATGCTCGATGAATTAAAAGCACAACCGGCAGCTGAAGGCTATGGAGAAATTTATTATCCGGGTGAGCGCGGTAAATTAAGAAGTGCCAAATATGATAAAGAAGGAATTGAAATTGTAGACGATATTTATAACTACCTCGTTTCAGGCGATGTTCATTACAATCGCTATCATGGAAAGAATAGATTTGCAGAATAACAAAATGGAGGATCATTATGTTATACACAATTATAAAAGAAAACACCTATCAAGATTCTATCGTGTTAATGCTTTTATCAAACAAGTTATCTGCAATAGATGGTGTAAACAAAGTATCGATCATGATGGGAACACCAGCTAACAAAGATATTTTTAAATCTTCGGGTTTAGGCACAGATGAATTGGAAAAAGCAAATCCAAATGACATTGTTATCGTTATAGATACAAATCAAGAAGAAAAAGTAGCGGCAGTGAAAGAAGAAGTAGAAGCAGCTTTAAAAGGTGATGCCGCTTCACAAGACGCATCTAAAGGCCAAGAAGCACATAACTGGAAGCGCGCAATGGAACTTGCGAACAACCCTAATTTGGCATTGATCTCCATTCCTGGTCAGTATGCAGCAATGGAAGCGGAAAATGCATTGAATGAAGGGTTACATGTATTTGTATTCAGCGACAATGTATCTAAAGAAGATGAGGTTAAGTTGAAACAAAAGGCGCATGAAAAAGGATTATTAGTAATGGGACCAGACTGCGGGACCGGAATTATCCATGGCGTGCCACTTGCATTTACAAATATCGTGAATGAAGGAGATATTGGCGTTGTGGGTGCATCAGGTACAGGGATTCAGGAAGTGACAAGCATCATTGACCGTTATGGTAAAGGTGTAACAAACGCAATTGGTACAGGTGGTCGGGATTTATCGACAGAGGTTGGTGCTATCACGGTTTTAGATAGTATCAAAGCATTGAACCAAGATCCAAAAGTAAAAGTGATTACAGTAATTTCTAAACCGCCTGCAGAGGAAGTGCAGCAAAAAGTATTAAACGTATTAAGAAATATTGAAAAACCGGTTGTTACGTTATTTTTAGGAGATCAACCAACTTATCAGGAAGAAAATATTTATCATGCGTATACACTTGAAGAAGCAGCGGTTGTATCTGTTCAATTATCCAATGGTGACAAACCGAATTTTAAACCGACATTGGCTGAAGATGTAAATGTGTCGTTAAAAGATTCACAAGTTGGTATTAAAGGTTATTACTCAGGTGGTACTTTGGCATCTGAAGCAGCTATGTTATTGAAAGAGGCATTTAAAGAGGAAGTACTTGAAGAGAAGAAAGAAGCCTATATCCTAAAAACAAAACATCATGAAATTATTGACTTAGGCGATGATATTTATACCCAAGGGAAGCCGCACCCGATGATTAATCCTGAAAAGCGTATCGAAATGCTTGAAACATCGGGAAACGATCCTGAAACAGCAGTCATCATGATTGATAACGTTATTGGCTATGGCAGTCATGATGATATGGCAAGTGAATTAGCACCAGCCATTAAATGTATGTTAGCCAATGCACATCAGGGAGGCCGCGAACTTGCAGTTCTTGTAACAGTTGTAGGTACAACTAAAGATCCTCAAGGTTATGAAAAGCAAATTGAAACCTTAAAAGAAAGTGGTGCAATCATTTGTGAGACAAACGACCAAATGGTTCGTACAGCGATTAAACTGGCAGGAGGAAAAGTGGAACAGCCAGTCCTTGATATACAAAAATTTGAACATACCCAAGAAGACTTGACAGTAGACGAAAAAATTGTGTCCTTAATCAATACGAAACCAAGTGTCATCAATATTGGCCTGAAAAGTTTTACAGCAGCTGTTCAGAACAGCGGATCAGAGTGTGTTCAATTTAACTGGCGTCCAATTGCTGGCGGTGATGAAAAGTTAATGAAAGTACTTCAATTTCTAAACTACTATGAAGGAGAGACAATCTAATGGGGTACAAAACAATAAATGAAGCGAACGAAGCTGTTATCCAGAAGATCATAGCAGCTGAACCATTCTTAACGGATGTTGTACCTGCCAAGTCTGTGATTCCTGAATTGGAAGATTACGTGTTATTACATGCCGGGCCTCCAATTAAATATGAAAATATGACAGATCCTATGCAAGGCTCTTGTGTGGGAGCGATTCTTTTTGAAGGATGGGCAGAAGATGAAGAGGGAGCGCGTGAACTGCTTGAAAACAATAAGATTACATTTATTCCATGTCATCATGTGAATGCAGTTGGACCAATGGGAGGCGTTACATCACCTGATATGCCGGTTCTTGTTGTGGTGAACAAAGAGAGCGGCAACGAGGCGTACTGTCAAATGAACGAAGGCATCGGTGCAGTATTACGCTTCGGTGCTTATCATGAGCAGGTAATCAATCGCCTGCACTGGATGAAAGATGTGTTGGGTCCGGTGTTAAGTAAGGCATTAAGAAAAATTGATGGAGGCTTAAACGTTAATGTATTGATGGCTAAAGCTATAGCAATGGGGGATGAATTTCACCAGCGCAATATTGCAGCGTCATTGGTGTTTTTAAAAGAAGTTGCTCCAATAATTGCAGCATTAGATGATGTTGAAAACGAACAAAGAACAGAAGTGATCCAATTTTTAGCTGATACAGACCAATTTTTCTTAAACATTGCCATGGCGACAGGAAAAGCAATGATGGATGCAGCGCGTACAATCAAACATGGTACAGTCGTTACCGCAATGTGCCGAAACGGTGAAAACTTTGGCATCCGTATTGCAGGTATGGGAGATGAGTGGTTTACAGCACCTGTTCATACACCACAAGGGTTATATTTTACCGGCTACTCAGCGGAAGATGCAAACACAGATATCGGAGATTCAGCGATTACAGAAACAATCGGTGTTGGCGGTGTAGCAATGATTGCTGCCCCTGCAGTAACACGTTTTGTTGGAACAGGCGGATTTAATGATGCGCTTGAAACAAGCAATCAAATGGCTGAGATCTGTGTTGGAGAAAATCCGAACTTTGTGATTCCGACGTGGGACTTCAAAGGTGCGTGTTTAGGTATTGATGCACGTAAAGTTGTTGAAACAGGCATCACGCCGGTAATCAACACAGGCATTGCACATAAAATTGCCGGATATGGGCAAATTGGTGCTGGTACAGTTCATCCTCCAATCGAATGTTTTGAGAAAGCAATCACAGCATATGCTGAAAAACTGGGTTTTCAAGGATGATTTTACAGGCAAGTGCGATTGGTTCAATCGCACTTCAGCTATTAATTGAGGGAAAAACATTTACTGTGCACAGCATTTTTGAAAAAGGTATAAATATTGTTGATCAGAATGATGAATTGATATTTATCGGCACAAATGAAAATGGGACTTTTCCATTTGGAATTTTGCTTGGTTCACAAACGAGGCAAACATTAAAAGCAGGTCTTGAGGTGGGAGATTCATTACACGTTCGCAATAACCATCTTTCCCACAACTGCTTTAAACTCAATTTTAATGCCAAAATACTTCCGTTATATACGGATTTTAAATATGCAAACATCAATAAATTAAAAGAAAACATGAAACAGATTTCATTTAAATCGTATGAATCTACTGATTTTGAATCAGTTCATGTGTCGGACTTGATAAATAAATTACACGATCCAACTGAAAATTTAGAAGAGGAGTTTCGTTACTTTATCGGACGAGGCCAAGGTTTAACCCCAACAGGTGACGATATACTGGTCGGTATATTATATGGACATTTCATCAACTCTTTTATCGCACAAAACCACCTCGAAACATTGGGGAATCTCATCAGAAAACCCTTAACAACCCTTGTTAGCACGCGCTTTTTAACTTGTGCTATAGAAGGTTTATTTAGTTCGAAAATTACAAGATTACAACATGATCCATCTTTGAAAAGTATGAAAAGCCTTATAAAAGTAGGTTCTTCTTCTGGGATGGATACTTTATACGGAATTTATATGGCTTTAACAAAGGAGTGAAAGAAATGGGGAAAAGAGTAGTACTGGCACTAGGAGGTAATGCAATTTTACAGCCAAAACAAGAAGCAACTTATGCCAATCAACTCAAAAATGTAATCTCTGCAACACGTCATATGATTGAAATCAAAGAAGCAGGACATAAAATTGTGATTACACATGGCAATGGTCCGCAAGTGGGGAATATTATTGCTCAAAACGAAGCTGCCAAAAATGTCGTTGAACCACTGCCAATCTATGCTTGTAATGCAGAATCACAGGGATTCATTGGTTATATGCTGGAAAAAGCTTTGAAAAACCATATGAAAGAACGGGGCATTGCTGCGAATGTAGCTACATTTCTAACCATGGTCGAAGTGGACAAGGATGACAAAGCATTTGAAAAACCAACGAAACCAATAGGAGTATTTTATTCAGAGGAAGAGGCGAAGCAATTAGAAGAGAAAGGGTTTACGATGTCAGAAGATGCAGGGCGAGGCTACAGACGAGTTGTGCCTTCCCCGGAACCGAAAGTGATCCATGGAATAGAAGAGATTCGGCGTTTAATTGATGAAACGATTGTTATCTCCTCTGGCGGCGGCGGTATACCTGTATATCGTGATGAGAGCGGTCTATTACACGGTCTTGAAGCAGTTATAGACAAAGATCGTTCAGGATTAAAGCTTGCACAACAAGTAAATGCTGACGTTTTCATGATGTTGACAGACGTACCAAATGTATTTATCAATTTTGGCAAAGAAAATGAGCAAAAACTAAGCCGAATTACAGTAGAAGAAGCTGAACAATATGTGGCAGAAGGGCAATTTCCTGCTGGCAGTATGCTGCCAAAGATCCAAGCGGCTATAGAATTTGCAAAGTCAGGTAAAGAGGCAATGATTTGTTCATTGGATCAAGCGGTAGCTGCGCTAGATGGAAAAGCGGGGACACGCATAACAAAATAAGACAATCCGTGTTGTTCATAAGGAGGATAAAAAGCCAAAATTCCTCCTTTTTTCAGATATGACCACAGACAGATTTCGAAAAGATACAATCTATGAAGTCTAAATCGAAAGTCAAAGGAAGAGTAGAAAATAATGGATCATTTAAAAGTTGAAGGAGGAAGTTTGATGACAAAAGAGACGGGATCAGTTGAAGGTAAAGGAAAACAACCACTGATTCCCTATTGGGTTAAAGTTGTTATCGTATTTTTCTTCGGTTGGGTAGCTCTTTATGCAACGCGAACAATATTAAACCCGATTATGGGGGATATTGAATCAGCGTTTTCATTAAGCAAGGCACAACTTGGCTTAATTATGAGTATATTTTTCATCGGTTATGCAGGTATGAACGTTCCTGCAGGAATATTAGGAGATAAAATTGGAAAAAAACGAGTGTTGGTTCCAGGTGTTATTCTATTTGGATCGCTAGCAGCAGTTACAGGAATGATGCCTACATTTTTTCTATTTATCTCTGCATGGCTTATGGTTGGTATGGCTCAGGGGGTATATTATGGGCCGCAATATGGAATATCATCCGAAATGATCCCGAAGAACCGTTTAACATTAGGTAGTGCTGTAATTAATGCAGGGATGGCTTTCGGTACTTCAATTGGCTATTATATCTCCAGTTATGTTGTAGGAGAATGGGGATTCGGATGGAGAATTCCATTTTTTATCATCGGAGTGCCGGTTGTACTTATTGGTATTGCAATGGCAATTGTAATTAAAGACAAGCCCAAAAATGATAAAGAGGTTAAAGGCACCGCTGAACCGTTTAAGTTTTCATCTTTATTTAATAGAAACTTAATTTTGGCTTATATTATTATTTTCTGCTCTATTTACGGATTCTTTATGATTATTACTTGGTTGCCATACTATTTAGAAACAGCACGCGGTTTAACCGGAGGAAATATCGCCTTTGTTGCATCACTTGTTCCATGGGCCGCGATTCCAGGTTCATTATTTTTTAGTTGGCTGTCAGATAAGCTAGGCCGGCGTAAACCAGTATTGCTTATGATGTTACCGTTTGGTATTTTATCAACAGCTGCAATTGTTTACTTTGATAGCTTACCAATTCTGTATATGACACTAATTGTGTATGGAATTGTAGGGAAAATTAGCGTTAATCCCGTTTTAATTGCGGTTGTAGCTAATAATGCACCAAAGCAATCATTAAGTACAGCATTTGGATTCTACAACTTTGTTGGAATGTTAGGTTCCATTTTAGCTCCGTATATTACAGGCTGGCTTACAGACGCTACAGGAAGTATGAATATAGGATTTTATTTTGCAGCAGCTCTGTTAGTCATCGCATTGATTGCAACATATTTAATAGATGAAAGTAATTTGCCCTCTGTTGATAAAGCAGCTAAAAATCATTAGTCAGTAAAAGCTTATGACTTCTTCACTGTAATTGTGATTCAAGCAGCATAACAAAGGCGACAGCCAGACTGATAGATGCAAATAATAAACAATTCGGGATCGCGGTGTAAAAATTGGGCTGCGTCTGCAAAACAGCATGGGCTAAAATGACGCTGGACAAAGCAGCGCGCTCAGGCTTGGAGGCAAATGCATATGTGAAAAGAAACAAGACGGGAAAGAACTGAGCGGCAGCTCAGCTGGAGGAAACGGAAAAGTGCTCCCGGGTCAGACATCCTGTTATACACCGATGGTTTATGTTCTCGATCCGCGTTCTTCATATGCGATGTGGAAATATTATCATTCATCAAGCGGAACCCTCGCTTATGCCTAGATAAGTTCGTATTTATATTAAAGCAATGAAAGCACCCTTTCAGCAAGGGTGCTTTTTGCTGTCTTATCAGTCCCGGTTTCTCATTTCTTGAAGAGTCATTTGACCTAATGAAGGGGCAGAAATAGCGGGGGATTCAAAAAAAACTGTGCAAAATGAACTATTACTATTAATTTATATAAGGGGAAAAATATAGTATGATAAGAAATGAATAAAATACAAAAAAATTGAATATCGGCAGAAAGGAGCTCCATATGAACAAAATCGCCGCGGAAGAAGTCGCCAACATGCTCAATACATGGTACCGCGCCATTAGAAGAAGCGATGCTGAACAGTCGATCAGGCTGTTTGAACAAATCAAACCGCTGCTGGCAGACATGGAGGAAGATCAGGAAGTTTTGATCTACTATTCCCTGCTGGAACTGCGGCATAAAATTATGCTCTACGATTCGAGAGGTAAAAAGATAGAGCAGCACGACGTATCGGCCGGCGACAGTGCTGCATCACATATGACATCCTATTACTACTACCTGTTTTCAGGAGCTTATGAAGTGTATAAAAAAAATTATGAGCAGGCAATCAGCTTCTATAAAATTGCCGAGAAGAAGCTTGCTCATGTACATGATGAAATTGAAGTTGCCCAATTTCACGATAAAGTCGGAAAGCTCTACTATTACTTGGGCCAGAATATCGTCTCTTTAAACCATACCCGGCAGGCGATGGAAATTTTCAAAGGACATGGCGACCATGACATGAACCTTGTCTCAACTTATATTACAATGGCCGGAAATTATACTGAGATGGGGAAATATACAGAGGCGGAAGAATATTTAACAGAAGCAATCCATACTGTCAGAAAAGCCGGCGACCATTTTAAAGAAATGCAGCTCCTTCATAATTTTGCCTTGCTTTATGCGGCGATGGACAAATCGGACAAGAGTATTCAATTTTTGGACATCGTTTTGAATGATCATGCATATGCTGCATCGGATTATTATTTCAATGTCGTGTTTTTAATGATCAAAGAGCTGTTTAAAACCGGAGACTATGAACGCGCCGCAGCCTTTTACAAAGAAGGGAAGGAAAGGTCGCAATCTGCGGCGAATGAAATATTTGACGCTAAAATCGATCTTTTATATGCGGCTTATGCTGGATGTGGTGAACAGGCGGTTAAAGACTGCAAAGACAACATAGAAATCCTCTTTCAAGCAAAGCAATACGACAGTGCCAGAGAACTATCTCTCTTAACGGCCAATGTTTACAGATCAAAGTCTCTTTATAAAGAGGCCGCACATTTCTTTTTGGAAGCGATTAAAGCGGAAGAAAAAATGAAAAAAGTGGAGGGAATGTGATGAAAAAACTGTTCATTGTTGCTGCGATTGCTGCCGTCGTATGTTCGGGATGGTTTGCGGCAGAAACTCATTCGCCATCCGGCGACATGCAGATTGCTGAAAAGATGGTCGGTTAAATCGAATACCCGGAACAAATATTGAACAACCGCTCCTTAGCTAAGGGGCGGGTTTTTCGGATAAAGGTAAAGTATTGGAGTATATGATCAACAATTACTGCTTCTGTACTTGCTGGTTTTTCTTATATTGAGAAACTTCAAATTGACAACATGAATAAAGAAGATCAGCATAACTACAAAGTAGAGGCTGAGGCTCCAGGTAACGTTGTCATGAAAGAATATACATCCAGTATACAAGAGGTTGCGCCATCGACAGATCAGTACCCTTTTCCTCAACACGTTGTATAATAAAGTAAAGTGTCCTTACAAGGTGATGACAATGACTGTAATTGTTACCAAAGAAGAGGCTAAGCTGCTTAATCATTACTATGAAGTCTTGAAGAATTCTAAGCTTCCAATTTCGAAAAGAAGAATAGCAAAGATGCATTATGATTGACTATAGACAAGCAAAACTTAGAAACATAGAAGAAGCAAATGAAACCCTACTGTTTGTTTCAGTAGGGATTCTTTATGAAGAAAAGGAGATAATTATATGGAGGCGGAAGTGACTGACAAACCCATTGTAACAGGAAAAGGTGCTGTAAGATTTTCTTGAAAGAGTACCAACAAAAGAATTCTAGGCGAGAAGAGCACAAAGGAAAAAGTTATTTGGTACTTTAAATCCTTCCCCTTCTCAATCTTTGGCAGCGCTTAAAGAAATGAAAACTGATGCGTGAAGGGAAAATGGAAAAGCCTACTTATCAAGAGATGAAACAGTGATGAAAATATGAAACTGTGTTTGAGGTCATTCCTATTGATTTCCTATCATCAAAATTACTAATCAAAGTAAGGAGCAGGCCAGCGGCCTGCTCTACTTTTATACGATCCATAAGATGATTTCAGCAAGGGAATCTGCTGTTTTTTTAGGAACTCCGGCTTTCACTAAGGCTTTTACAAGAGCGCCTTTTGAAGCACTATTTAATCTCTCTGTGGCATATGCAATTTTGCGTGCATATTTGTCGACGAGTCTCGCTTTAGAAGGAGAGAGTGGTCTAATAGCCCATTTAAGAGTTTTTCCTCCAACTCTGCATACCCATCCAAATGCTTTTATGGCTTTCAGAGATCCACCAATAAGGCCTGCAGTATGTACTTGCCCATCCTGATTTAACTGGTTGTAAGTTTGAAATTCTGGAGTCTGTGATGCAAATTCGATGAATGCTTTGGAATCTTCTAGGGTAGTAGGTTCTTGATGTGTTTCCATATATTCTTGAAGAGAAGTTGGCAATGTGACATCCATTGTTTCTGTTATTGACGTGGTTGGCTGTTCTTGTTCAGCGGCTGAGACAGATGACGCGAACCCACTAAATCCTGAAATGATAAGAGTTGTGGCAGTAAGTGTTATCACACCTTGAGAAAATCTTTTTTTCTTAGATTTCATTTCAAATTCCCCCAATTATTTGATATTCTTAACAAGTAATATAATACCACAAAAAGAGAGGAATAGGTATAAATGGGTAAAAAAACTAAAGGAAAAAACTACTCTATTGGGGATCATATTTTTGCAATTTTGGTTGTTCTTCTTATGTGTGTATTTCTTATTTCTTCCCCTTTTCTGATATTCTTCGGAGTCTTTAAATTGGTGGCTTTGGCACCAGATGTGTCAATCAATACAAAAGGTACTTTTGATTCTGTGATAGTTTTATTTAAGTTTTTTGTTCTCACTGTGGTAGTTGTAGGGATTGTAGACGTAGTCTTTTCTCAAATTTTATCGAAAAAACGGGGATTTCTCAATTTTGTTATTGAAGCTTTGTTGATGTTTTGTGTTTTTTATCTCTATGTATTGATTTATTCAATGAATTCTCAGGAGATTGTTATACGGAATAATGGTGTGTTCTTAGTATCTTTATTTTTGTTTGCTTTGTATTTGCTAATAAATGTAGCATATCCTGTTTCAAGGCGGTTATATAAGGCAACCATGAAAAACATACAGAAAAAAAACAACTAAAAGAGCAGGCTGCTGTCTGCTCTTTTAAAATTCATCTATAATTGCCAAAAGTTCTGTGTCATTAATTTGAATAGGCTCTTAATCCGAACTACGTCAAGGATTTTAGAATCAAAGTTAATCAATGTTCAACCTCTTATATTTTGGTAAGTAATGGGTGATAAGGCGAAAGCAAAGATAAGATAAGCAGCTTCAGGAAAAGCAGCAAGATCTAGAGAGGTCCTAAAAGAGCTTGGTACTTAATTTTTTAAATATTGAAAACATTTACTTTGTTTGTTATGATGCCTTTAGTAAAGTTTAGTGAATATGGATCTTAAAGACAGGGCGGGATGAAAATGGCGACGATTAAAGAAATTGCGCTTCAGGCTAAAGTATCAAGCACAACGGTTTCAAGGGTTTTGAACCATGACCAGTCATTAGCGGTGGCCCCTGAAACAAGGCAGCGGATTTTGGATATTGCAGACCGGCTCGGCTATAAAAACACGCGCAGACGCCGCGACGTATATGTCTCAGAAAGCGGGGAAAGCCCGCGAATCGGCATTGTTGTCTGCCAATCACAGGAAGAAGAGCTGAACGATCCATACTTTTATTCCATCAGGCAAGGAATTGAAAGCGAGTGTTTTGATAGAGGAGCGTTTATTACGAAGTTTATTCAGCTGAGCAGCATCCGCTCAAATCAGCTTGCAGGCGATGTCGACGGCTTAATCGTCATCGGAAGGATCGATTTTGCCGGCTTGCAGCAGTGCATGGGCGCGCTCAACAACGTCGTGTACATCAACCATACAGACAATGAAGAATTGCGCGACTCGGTTGTCGTCGATTTTGAGAAGGCGACGGGGAGGGCGCTGAACCATTTGAAATCGCTCGGCTATACAAGGCTCGGTTATATCGGCGGAAGAGAAAAAGAGCACTTTCGAATCAGCGATCAGGAGACAAACGTCATTGAAATTGAAGACAAACGGCTGACTGCGTTTCTGGAGACGGCCGGTTCGGAAAACGCGAAGCATATTTATGTCGGCGAGTATTCGATGCAGCAAGGCTATGAGCTGATGAAAAAAGCGATTCTTGAGAAAAACGTTCCCGAAGCTTTTTTTATCGCCAGCGATTCGATGGCCATCGGCGCGCTCCGGGCTCTTCGAGAATCGGGACTCAAGGTTCCCGAAGATGTTGCCATCGTCAGCTTCAACGGCATTGAAGCGTCCGAATTTGCTAATCCGCCATTGACTACCGTAAAGGTTCATACAGAAGAGATGGGCCGGACGGGTGTGAAACTGCTGCTCGACAGAATGAAAGGACGGGAACTCCCGCTGAAAGTGACCGTACCTTCAGAACTGATGATTCGGGAAAGCTGCGGATTCAGCAAGCGGGGCTAATAGTAAGGATCAGGCGCTTTTCAAGGAGGTGAGGCAAATAGGTTTACTAAATGACAGTAAATAATGAAAGTGCATTTTACCCACCGTCAAAATTTCATAATTGGAGTGAAATTGATGAAAAAAATCATTTTCTCTTTTATTCTCCTGATCATTTTGCCTGCACTAGCAGCGGGCTGCTCGGGAAAGAATGCCGGAAAGAACGGAGACGTCACACTCACAATGTTTTCGACAATGACAAAAGACAGTGAAAAACAGACGCTCAGAAGCATCGCAGATGATTTTGAAAAAGAAAATGAAGGCATCAAAATCGATATCAGCTTTCCCGGACCGGACTATGAAAATATGCTGCGTGTCAAAATGGCGGCAAATGACATGCCTGACTTGTTCGATACGCACGGCTGGGCGAAGATCCGCTACGGGGAATACACCGCAGATTTAAAAGACATGGAATGGGTGAAGCATCTCGACCCAAACCTCGATCCGATTTTGAAGGATGAAAAAGGCAAAGTATATGCCTATCCTTTCAATCAGGCAAAAGACGGGATCGTCTATAATGCCGGTTTGTTGCAGAAATACGGTCTCAAGCCTCCACACACGTTGGATGAACTGATGCACGCGCTGGAAACGATCAAAGAAAAAAGCAATGGGAATGTCATTCCTTTTTGGTTTGCAGGTTCAGATAAAGGCGCTTTAGCTCAGTTTTATGATCAGTTTGCCACCCCGCTTCTCATCACAGATGATCGCCGCAATGAAAAAAAAGCTTTGGAAAACGGCACATTCAACTGGTCCGGCTACACACTTCTCGCAGAAACCTTTAAAGAAATGCAGGAAAAGCAATTGATCAATAAAGATATCCTAACGGCAAAACCGTCGCAATTGGTCGAATTAATGGCACAAGGAAAAATCGGCTTTACTCTCTCGGTCACATCGATCGGCCCTGATACGAGAGAAGTCAATCCTGATATCCAGTTAGGCGTGATGCCGACGCCAGCCGTTTATGAAGGCGACAAACCGAGCTGGATTGGAGGAGAGCGCCATACCGTTGCTGTCTGGAAAGACTCTGAACACCTCGAAGAAGCAAAGCGGTTTATTCAATTCGCCGCACAGCCCAAATATGCGAAAAAGATCGCCGAAGCCACCTCATTTCCTCAAGCGTTAACCAACACAGAAGCCGAAAACTACTATTCTAAGTTTTATGATCAATATAAAGAAATCGAAATCGAACCGTACTTTGACCGTGTCTACCTCCCGAGCGGAATGTGGGACGTCATGGGGACGACGGGACAGGAACTTTTGGCCGGTACGTTAACGCCGAAGCAGGTATCGGAAAAAATGAAACAGGAGTACAGCAGACTGCAAGATCAATAGAAAGGATCGTTTTCATCATGATGAAAAAAGAAGGGTGAAATGATGAGCGAATTAGCTAAAGGAAAAAGTCTGACTATTACGAAAAGTAAAAGGGGATTTGTGAAGAAAAGCGGATCACTCTGGTGGATGTATCTTCCCGCCTTGGCGCTTGTATCCATTTTTATGATTTATCCGTTTGCCAGCGGCATTAAAATCACGTTTACGAACTGGAACGGTTTTTCACAGTCGTATGACTGGATCGGCTTTGCCCAATATAAACGGATGCTGGCCGACCCGGCCACATGGCTTGTCGTCAGAAACACCCTGCTGTATGGACTGGGCAGTACGATTTTGCAAAATGTCATCGGTCTTCTCTATGCTCTCCTGCTGTTTAAAAGCATCAGAATGAAAGCGCTGACACGTACGGTTGTCTATTTGCCCGTCATCATCAGCCCGCTGATCATGGGGTATATCTGGTATTTCTTCTTCTCCTATGAAGGAGGCGCCTTGAACGATGTGCTGAAATTATTCGGAGCAGCTCCTGTAAACGCTTTGAGCAGCCCGGAAATCAATCCGTGGATCATCGTATTTGTGAATTCGTACCAGTTTGTCGGTATTGCGATGGTCATTTATTTAGCAGGTCTCGGAAGCATTCCGAAAGATTTTTATGAAGCGGCGCAAATTGACGGGGCAAGCGGTTTTCAGCAGTTTTGGAAGATTACGCTGCCGCTGTTGATGCCTTCTGTCACAATCAACATGGTCATCAATATCATCGGCGGACTGAAGCTGTTTGATGTCATTTTAGCGCTGACAGGCGGCGGTCCGGGAAATGCTTCGCAATCGATGTCGACTTTTATGTACGATTTGTATTTTAAAAGGCAGGATGCCGGTTATGCAGCCGCACAGGGGGTTTTCATGGCGGCGTTGATACTGCTGATCAGCTTTACGGCTCTTATTTATTTTAAGCGCAAGGAGGTCGAAGCCTAGATGAATCACCAAGAGAAAAAGAAGCGGGCGCTGTGGACGGCACTGGCGGCATGCATTACCGTTTTTCACCTGATTCCATTTTATATTTTGCTGACGACAGCGCTGAAAGCAAAGGGGGATTTCAGCTCGAAATGGAAGTTCCCTGACGAAATCAGCCTCGGTAATTTCGCAGAAGCATGGGATAAAGCAGGTCTGGCCGGCTCGTTTTTCAATACCGCTGCGATCACTCTTGCTTCGGCGGCTCTGTTGATTATGATCGGCTCTCTGGCGGCCTATCCCCTCGCCAGACGAAGAACAAAGCTCAATCAAGCCGTATACTTTCTGTTTATCGGCATTATGATCATTCCGCCGCTGACATCAATGGTTCCTTTATACAAAATGGTGGTGGAGTTCGGCATGCTGAATACGCTCGAAATCGCGATATTGAATAATACGGCGGCTTATATGCCCTTGACAATTTTTTTGTATGCCGGATTTATCCGTTCGACGATTCCGAAAGAGCTTGAAGAGGCGGCAAGAATCGACGGGGCGAGCACGGCGGGCATTTTCTTCAGAATTGTCTTTCCTTTATTAAAGCCGGTGACTGCGACGATTTGCATTATTGCCTGCGTATTCATTTGGAACGACTATCAGTTTTCGATCTTTTTCCTTCAAGACAAAAGTGTGCAGACTTTGACTGTGGCGATTGCCGGATTCTTTGGGCAAAATGCGAACAACCTGCACTTGGTGGCTGCAGCTTCACTGATGGCGATGCTGCCGATGACGATTCTATTTTTATTCCTGCAAAAGTATTTTATAAAAGGATTATCAGCAGGAGCGCTAAAAGGTTAGCGGAAATTTCACGGGGAAAGGAAGATATGAATGACTAAAATTGCTTTTATCGGAGCCGGAAGCACGATTTTTGCGAAAAATGTGCTGGGGGACTGCCTGATGGTTCCGGCGGTCAACGGATTTGAATTTGCTTTGTATGATATCGATCCGCAGCGTCTCAAAGAATCTAAAGAAATGCTTGAACATTTAAAAAACCGCTATAACAACACGGTATCGATCCGCGCTTATGACGATAGAAAAGAAGCTTTGGCGGGGGCGAAATATGTGATCAATGCCATTCAGGTCGGCGGCTATAAACCGGGCACAGTCATCGATTTTGAGATCCCGAAAAAGTACGGCCTCAAACAGACGATTGCCGATACGGTCGGAATCGGCGGGATATTCAGGGCGCTGCGGACGATTCCCGTTTTATTGGATATGGCAAAAGACATCGAATGCGCGGCGCCCGACGCCTGGCTCTTAAATTACACAAACCCGATGGCTTCTTTAACCGGTGCGCTGCTTCGCTACACGGACTTGAAAACGGTCGGTCTTTGCCACAGCGTACAAGTATGCACAAAAGACCTTTTCAAATCCCTAGGCATGAAGCATGAACGAATCGAAGAAAGAATCGCCGGTATCAATCATATGGCCTGGCTTCTTGAAGTAAAGCAAGACGGAAAAGACTTGTATCCAGAAATCAAAAAACGGGCAAAAGAAAAGCAGAAAACGAAACATGATGACATGGTCAGATTTGAACTGATGGATAAATTCGGCTACTATGTGACCGAATCATCCGAACATAACGCGGAGTACCACCCTTATTTCATCAAAAGCCATTATCCCGAAATGATTGAAGAGCTGAATATTCCGATTGACGAATATTTGAGAAGGTGCGAGAAGCAGATTCAAAACTGGGAAAAGATGCGCGGCGAAATCGTCGGCAACCGGCATTTAACCCACGAGCGGTCAAACGAATACGGCTCAAGAATCATCGAAGCGATGGAAACCGGACAGCCGTTTACATTCGGGGGAAATGTCTTGAATAAAGGATTGATTCCAAACCTTCCGGAAAAAGCCGTCGTTGAAGTGACGTGCGTCGCTGAGCGGAACCGGATCACTCCGTGCGCCGCGGGCGAGCTGCCTGAACAGCTGGCGGCTTTAAACCGGACCAATATCAATACACAGCTGTTAACGATTGAAGCGGCAATAACAAAAAGAAAAGAGCACATTTACCATGCCGCATTGCTTGATCCGCATACGGCTGCGGAATTATCGATGGATGATATTGTAAGCATGTGCGATGAATTGATCGAAGCACACGGCGACTGGCTGCCGGAATTTGAATGAAAAAATAAAGCCCGAGCGAAGGGATCAGCCTTCAGCTCGGGCTTTTTTCATGCGGGGGTGTGAATATTTTTCCGACTTTTGATGAAGCAATCGGAAGAATGGAGGAAGCATCGCGATCACGAGCACCACCCGCAACACTTGGACGGCGACGACGAACGTAGAGTCGGCGTGAAGCGTGACAGATGTTGTCGCCATTTCCGCGATTCCCCCCGGAGCAAACGCCAATATGGCCGTTGTCAGGGAAATGCCTGCCGCTTTAGCGGTGACGGCGGCGCTTAAAATCATCGCAATGATCAGTCCGACAGAGCTGGCAAGTGCGACGATCAGCGTTTTTCTGACGCCGATAAACATTTCTTTGCTGATTTTTGAACCGATCGTCGCGCCGAGACAAATTTGCGACAGCACTGAAAAGCCGTGGGGCCACCAGGCTGTTGCGCTGAGTCCGGTCATTGAAGCGCCTGCGATTTGCAGAACGGCCGCACCGGTCATGCTTCCGAGCAGCCATGGCGCCGGAAACCGCAGTGCTTTCATCGCTTTGCATACCCCGAATCCGCCCAGCACGATCAGCGCAGTCCATGCGATATGAGGCGCTTCAAAAGCCGATGTTCCCGCGGCGATCACTTGGCTGCCGGCAGCATGGGCGTCAGGCTGCTTCGCATTTATGAAAAAAACGAAAAAAGGAATGGTCATGACGACCAGAAGCACACGTATCATCTGCACGAGACTGACGATTGCCGTGTTCGCTCCCACTTCCTGAGCGATGCCCGGCATCGCGGAAAGCCCGCCGGGGGCCGTTCCCACAAAACTCGTCAGCATATCGGTCTTGCTGAACCTCCATAAGACAAAGCCCGACAGCATGGCGAACACGACGGAAAGGAGGAGCATGACGCCGACAATCAGCCAATTTTCCTTAAAAATCGAAATCACGGACATGTTAATTTTCTGGCCGAGCTCAATCCCCAATAGCATTTGGCCGAACTGAAGCCAGCCATGATGGATGCCGTTTTGTCTGACAGCAGCCTTTAACGGTGACGGGCGAAACAGCGACAGACAAGCGGCTGCTGTCATTGTGCCGACCATCCAGCCGATCGTCATGCCGGTCAAAGAGAGAAGAAATCCCCCAAAACTGCTGATTAATATCAATAATATATCCCGAAGGAAATCTCTTTTTTCCCTCAAATGAAAAACCTTCTTCCTGATTACTGCAATCATTTTGTTCACTAAGTAAAGTATTTCTATATATCACTATATAATAATTTTAGTGATTGGTAAAATACGAATTTATTTAAAAGATTAATAAGAAAAACTGATCGTTCATTTTTGAACATAACAGATGGAACATATGAATACATTAAATTAGATTCGATCACAAATAGAGGTGAACCGATATGAAACATTCCAAGGAATCATTCACCAAAGTCAAATCGTATCGTCCGTTTCACAGCGCTTTTGATCCGTGTCCTCCGATCGGTAAAAGATATTACAGAACCCCTCCAAATCTATATCTAGGTTTTCAGCCCCGCGGCCTTCCGCAGTTTTCCCCGATGGAGGCGCTGCAAAAAGGGACGCTTTGGCCCGTATTTTACGATCATTATGAAAATCCGTATGAAGATGGGAGGTAAGGGGGGTGACGAACTCTTTACCGCAAGACTATTATCAAAGGCTCCATGAAATTCAGGCCGTCGATTTTGTCATCGTTGAGCTGATGCTTTACCTTGATACACATCCCGATGATACCGACGCCATCAGACAATACAACCAGTATGCCGGATATTCAAGAAAACTGAAAGCGAAGTTTGAATCAAAATACGGCCCTTTGACGCAAGGGAGCCCGGATCAGACGGAATCCTATTGGAGCTGGAAAAAAAGTCCCTGGCCGTGGCAAGTTTAATAGAGGAAGGGAGTCAGGTTCATGTGGCTTTATGAGAAAAAACTGCAGTATCCTGTTAGGGTGAGAGAATGCAATCCGAGACTTGCCAAATTTTTGATTGAGCAATACGGCGGAGCGGACGGCGAATTGGCTGCGGCGCTTCGCTATTTGAACCAGCGCTACAGCATTCCTGACAAAGTCGTCGGACTGCTGACGGACATCGGTACGGAAGAGTTTGCTCACCTTGAAATGATTGCGACGATGGTATATAAATTAACAAAAGACGCGACACCCGAACAGATGAAGGAAGCGGGGCTCGGCGATCATTATGCAGACCATGACAAAGCCCTGTTTTACCATAACGCTGCCGGCGTTCCGTTCACCGCTACATACATCCAGGCAAAAGGCGATCCGATTGCCGATTTATATGAAGATATAGCGGCTGAAGAAAAAGCGAGGGCTACGTATCAATGGCTGATTGACATGTCGGATGATCCGGATTTAAATGACGGGCTGGCATTTTTACGGGAAAGGGAAATCGTTCATTCACAGCGCTTCCGCGAAGCTGTCGAAATTTTGAAGGAAGAGCGCGACAGTAAAAAAGTATTTTAAACAGCAAAAAGCCGAAAATACGATTGGTATTTTCGGCTTTTTGTTTACTGCACAGGGCTCGCAAGCAGCTCTTCTGCGCGGTCGCGAAGCACATACTTTTGGACTTTTCCGGAAGCGGTCAGCGGGTATTCGTCGATCAGAAATACGTACTCCGGAATTTTGTAATATGAAAGCTGTCCTTTGCAAAAATCTCTGACATCTTCAAGCGTCAGCTTTTTGCCCGGTTTGCATTTAATAAAGGCCGCCGTTTTTTCCCCGTATTTTTCATCAGGAACGCCGACAACCTGTACATCGACAATATCCTCATGTTCATAAAGGAATTCCTCTATTTCACGCGGGTATATGTTTTCACCGCCGCGGACGATCATATCTTTTAAGCGGCCGGTAATCCTCACGTATCCGTCCCGGTCCATTTCGGCCAAATCGCCGGTATGGAGCCAGCCGTCTTCATCAATGGCCTTTTTGGTGGCTTCGTCCATTTTATAGTATCCCTTCATGACGAGGTATCCTCTTGTGCACAGTTCGCCTTGCTCGTCCGGGCCGAGCGTTTCCCCCGTGTCAGGATCCACAATTTTCATTTCTACATGCGGATGCACTTTACCGACGGTTTCAACGCGGCGTTCGATCGTGTCGGTGACCGTTGTCTGCGTAATCACGGGTGAAGACTCCGTTTGTCCGTATGCGATTGTGATATCCGTCATATTCATTTGCTTCATCACTTTTTTCATCACTTCTTTAGGACACGGGGAGCCTGCCATGATCCCGGTCCGCAATGAAGATAGGTCATAGTTTGCAAAATCGGGGTGGGTGAGCTCGGCGATAAACATTGTCGGCACACCCTGCAGTCCTGTACATCGCTCTTTTTCGACCGTTTGTAGGACGATGTCCGGTTTGAATTCGATGATCGGCAGCATGGCCGCGCCTGACGCGACACAGGCAAGCGTGCTTAGCACACAGCCGAAGCAGTGAAACAGAGGAACCGGAATGCACAGCCTGTCTTCGCTCGTCAGCCCCATTCTGTCGGCAACGATCGCCGCATTATTGACGATATTGTAGTGAGTCAGCATCACACCTTTTGGAAAGCCTGTTGTTCCCGACGTATACTGCATATTGATCACATCATCGTGTGTGAGTGATTGCTCTCTTTCGAAAAGGTCGGCATCAGAGACCGTTTCGCCCAGTTTGGCGATGTCGGCAAAAGCCGTCATATGTTCAGGGACTTTATTCTTGCCAAGGTAGACGAGATTTTTCAGCTTCGGCAGCTTTTCCGGATTTTTCATGATCTCGTCGACCATATCGATATAGGATGTCCCTTTGTAGCCGTCCATTAGAAAGAGGGTGGTGGAATCGGAATGTTCCAATAAGTACTCAAGTTCTCTCGCCTGATAGCTTGTATTGACGGTGACGAGCACAGCGCCGATTCTTGCCGTCGCAAACTGGAGCAGAATCCATTCCGGTATATTGGATGCCCAGATGGCGACATGCTCTCCTTTTTGAATGCCGAGCGCGAGCAGCCCTTTTGCAATTTTAGAGGTTTCTTCAACAAGCTCCTGATACGAATATCTTAAATCGAGCTCAGAATATACAACCGCTTCATGATTCGGAAACCGGCCGGCGGTTGATTTTAAAAGCCCGCCGATCGTTTGTTTTTTTAATGTAATCATAATGCCTCCTTGCCTCCCGAATAAAAACTGTTTCTATTATAGCACTTTGTTCTAGTACCAGGTACTATAAAGAATTAGTTTTTTCTTAGCCGGGAAGATAATGTTAATACTGTTCGGTATTGTGCAATTCCGCCGGCAGCCACGATTCCTGCAATAGCAAGAAATAGCGCTGCCCCGCCGAACTTGATGAACATCATCCCGCCTAAAAAAGGACCGATTGTCCGGGAAATATCCCAATGCAGGCCGAAAAATGCAAAATATCTGCCCCGCATATGATCGGGAGCAAGGCGCGAGACAAAGGTTTGCATGTGATTCAGCAGCATGCTTTCTGCCGCCGTAAATAAAACGGCAGTCGAGAGCAGCCAAAAGATCGATGATGAAAAAGCGAAACCAATTGCTGCCACAGCGTAGCATACATATGATATGGAAACGACCGTTTGGATGTTCAGTCCTTCCGTCCATTTGACAAGCGGAATTTGCATCGTAATGCTAAGAAGGGCGCGGCACACTGTATAAACAGTCAAGATGAATAGGAAATCTTCAAAAAGAGTTTCGAGATAAAGGCGGTAGTTTGACTCCAGTTGAGCATAGAACAGGCTGACGGGGATCGACAAGAACATCAAGGACAGAACCGGACGGTGCTGAAAAAATACCTTTTTTGCGGAAAGAAGTTTTTCCCTCTCCAAAATCTCCTTTTGCCTTTTTGACCGCCATACCTCGGGCATTTTAAAATAAACAGCAAGCCAATAGAGAAAAAACGCACATGCCTGAAAGCCGAACATCAGGCTTGGCTGATAGGAATAGACTGCAAGTCCGGCGGCCGGACCGACCGCTGCGCCCAACCCTTCAATGGCATGAAGGACAGCGAACGCTTCAGAGCGACGCCCGCTTTCGGTGCTGTCCGTTATTTGGGCCCGCTGCGCAGGGATGTACAAAGCTCCCCCGATGCCGTTCAGCACATAAAAAAGAGCGAACAGCCAAATGTGATCTGCCATCATAAAACCGGCGGCAGAGACGGTCTGAAAGGCGAGCGCCGCCAGGATCACCTTCCGTCTTCCGATCCGATCCGTCAGTCCTCCTGCGGCAAGCGTCACCGCGACCTCGGTCAGCGGTCTTGCTCCGATGACGAGCATCACCGGCAATATGCCAGTTCCAAGCACATCATACAGATAAAAAAGGAGGAAAGGGGCCAGCATGGCTCCCGTTATTCCGGTCAGGAACTCTCCGAAGAAGCAAATCAGCACGGGAGAACCGTACCTTTGTTTTAAACGGTTCATTTCATATCCTCCTTCAACATAGCAGTGCAATTAGTGTAAAATGGAAAATCATCAGTAAAAAGGACAGAAAACCAGGGGAGAAATTTCCCCTTTTATAAAGCGGGGGATAACGGAGATGAAATCGATCGAACATTACATGGAACTTACCGCGGGAATTAAATGCGAAAGCGAAGGGGAGGCAGAAGAGATTTCAGTCAGTGAAATCGCGGATATTCTGTATTGCACACCGAGGAACGCAAAACTGATTTTAGCGAAACTTGAAGGTTTGCAGTGGATTGCTTGGAAAAGGGGAAGGGGGAGAGGAAACAAATCAGAAATCCGCTTTTTAAAAGAACCTTGTGAACTGCTGCTTGAAACGGCGAAAAATGATACGAAAGAAGGTAAAATCGACCGGGCGAGACACCTTCTCGAAGCATATCAGCATTCGTGTCCGGACGCATTGCCGTCATATAAAGAGTGGCTTGAGCGCGTTTTCGGCTTTCAGACCGAATCGGAGGGCAGCAAGCAAAAAGATGTGCTGAGGCTCATGACCGCGATGGAGCCAGAGCATTTTAAGCGTCTTGATCCGTGCCGTATTTATCTGCGTTCAGAGAGCCATGTCGTTAAGCAGGTATGTGATACATTGATCCGTTTTAATGAAAAGGAAGGAGGTTTTATGCCGCATCTTGCCCACCACTGGGAATGTGACGCCGACCAAAAAACGTGGACGTTCTATTTGAGGAAAGGGATCTATTTCCATGATGGCACAACATTGACAGCTGAGGATGTTAAATACTCGTTTGAGCGTTTTATGCTGGATGATGAAAATAAATGCAAATGGCTCGTAGAGGATATCGGAAATGTTGCGGTCAGGGATGAATATAGTTTTGATATTTGTTTAAAGGCAAAAAACTCGCTGTTTTTGCATCATCTTTGCGATGAAAGGCTGTCTATTTTAAACCGCCATCAGAATGACGGACTGTTGATCGGGACGGGTCCTTTCAGACTTGTCCGCCGGGATGACCGGATTCTCGCGCTTGAAGCGCATGAGCGATATTTTCAAGGGCGGGCTTTTTTAGACCGGATCGAACTATGGTATATGGATGGCAATTTTTCTCTTGTCGACTACGGTTTTTATATGGAAAAAGAAGAACAAAGTCAGGTTTTCGATGAATGGCACGAGGAAAGGAATGTTCAGTACATCTCGGTGAATGCAAACAAATCGGGGCCTCTCAAGCATAAGGCGTTCAGGAAGGCTTTGCGGCAAATCATTTCCCCTTCACATATGGTCAGTGAATTAGCCGGACAACGGACGGCTCCGGCGGGAGGCTTTCTAAACCGGGATCTTCCGCCTGAATCCGGGGACGACGACATCGGCAAGCTGCTTATGGAAGGCCATTACAAAGGCGATCCGCTTCGGCTTTATACGTTTTCCGAACCGGATCACCGGGAGGATGCGTCATGGATCCAAAAGAGGTGCAGGCGGTACGGCATCGCACTAGAGGTTTGTTATATGAAAGCGGATGAGCTCATGAAGGAAGAAGTGATCGCAAAAGCCGATTTGATTCACGACAGTGCGACATTCGGACGTTCGGAAGAAATGAGCTGGCTGCACCTCCTTTTAACGGAAAACAGCTTTTTACACGTCCATATGCCGGGGGAATGGCAGAGGAAGTCCGCCTTGATGAGGGATCAGCTTCGTTTCATTGATGAGCATTCCAAGCGGATCAGCCTTCTGTGTGAGGCGGACCGCGCCTTGGCAGAAGAGGTTTACACGATTCCGCTATATCAAAACAATATTCGCGTTAAAGCGGGGGAAGCCATTCAAGGCATTGTGCTTAACGAAGAAGGATGGATTGATTTTTACGGCATCTGGTACAAAAAAGAGGCTCTTCTGTAAGAGCCCCTCCATTGTGTTTCTTAATGACCGGAATGTCCTCCATCCACTGACTTAATTTCCAATATGTCATCAAGAACGCCTTGCGTTCGAAATGAAATCTCATTTTCTGATCCGAGAATGAATGCATGGTTATAAGGGCCGTCCTGCGGTCTGTCCCGAAAAGAAGGCTCGATCTCGGATAAATAGCTGTACATCGTACTGTCTGCCTGTCCATTTTTGAGTAAAAGCAGAGGAGCGTGTTTTCCCAAATGGGAAAATGGCGCTCCGGCAAGCGCCAGCTCGGGCGCGGCCGTTGATGCGAAGGACAGTCCGTGTCCCGGATCTGTGATTCCCCACCCAAAACCGGTGTTTTTATCGCTGAATTTCGCAAACGCAATCGAATTTGCGACAGGCGTATCTCCGGAAATTCTTTTGACTGTTCCATATTCCTTTAATGCATCCTCCGTTTTTTCTGAAACGGCTTTTTTAGGGCCGAGAATATAGATGTTTGCTTTGCCGTCCCTTTTCTTTAATGCTGCGGCCGTCTCTTCGGGAATGCCTTTTTTGTTCACGTACAGGATCGGCTCAGGCATGTGGGCGATCCAGTTTACAGCCGGGAGCGAATAAAGTTCCGCATCTTCCTCGGATGATCCGATGATAACGCTTTTCGGATACTCATCGGCTGCATCCGCGTATTCTTTGTCAATCTCTTTTGCCAGATCAGCCTCGTTCTTCCCTTTCAGCTCTTTTATTTTAAAAGAGTTCAAAGCTTGAAGTGAATCGAATTCTCCGACAGCCATGATTTGCGTTCCGTCTGAAGTGCCCGTCGGGTTCAAGCGCTTGATTTCATTCTGAATCTGCCCGGAGATTTTCCCTTTTTCCGCGATTAAAACAGGTCCGTTATTCGGGTGATGGATCAGATCAGCTGATGCAAGAGCTGCCTGCCATGATCCGCCCGAAACTAAAATCACTGCGCCCGGCCTGTTTTGTTTATGAGTGGCCGGCCATATCGTTTGAGAGGTTTTGATGCTCATTTCTTCCGGTGTATTCGCGTCAAGTCTTGTCGTGTTCTTTGTGTTTTTCACCAGAAGCCCTTCTTCCGCCCGCTTATTGAAATCATTCGGAAGAGAAACGGCGTCTTTTTCTTTCATCTCCGAATGATTCTTTGTATGATGCTCCTTATGTCCGTCCGTCTTTCCCGAGCCGGAATTTTGGCATGCTGCGAGCGGAAGCGCGAAAACAAGCATGACAAAAAGTAAACCGGATTTCAATTTCATGGTGTTTTCCTCCTTTTTGGTCCAGATTACTGAGTAGTATACCCGGGAAATGTGCAAAACTGGTGCAGACATCTCGACATTTGTTACATATTAGAAGGCAGCGTGATGATAAATTCGCTTCCTTTCGGGGTTCTGTTTTTTATTGCAATCTGACCGCCGTGAAGCTCGACGATTTCTTTCGCGATGGCCAGGCCCAGCCCGGTACCGCCGGTTTGTCTCGATCTCGACTTATCGACCCGGTAAAAGCGCTCAAAAATATAATCCCGTTCTTCTTCCGGAATGCCGCAGCCTTCGTCCGCTATCGTAATCTTGACCTGATCCTCTGCTTTTGTTGCGGTGACGGACGCTATTGAATCAGGATCGGAGTATTGGCGGGCGTTGTTCAGCAAATTTGAGATCACTTGTGAAAAACGGACTTCATCGACTGAGACATAAAGATCCGCCGGGATGTCGAACGAAAGGCTGATTCGTTTTTCCGAAAAAGCGACCGCCGCTTTCTGAACTTCTTTTTTTATGAATGTGTGCAGGTGAACCTTTTTCTTACTGATTTGAAATCCGGGCTGTTTCAGTTTTGTCAGCAAAAATAAATCGTCAACAAGGGTGTTTAAATTGTCCGCTTCCTCTTTGATGATCGACAAGTACTGATTTCTGGCTTGTGGATCGAGTTTATCTCTCATCGCGACATCTGTGTAGCCTTTTATATATGTGATCGGAGTCCGCAGCTCATGAGCGACGCTTGACAGAAAATCGTTTCGTTCTTTTTGAAGCCTGCTGAGATTTGAAGAAAGGCTTTCGATTGATGCGGCGAGCTCGCCGAGTTCATCGTTCCGTTTGATATCAAGCGGAATCGAAGCTTGACCGTTTTTGATACTTTCGGTTGCTTCCTTCAGTTTAATAATCGGCTTCGCTAATACACGGCTGAACCAAAGAATAGCTGCGGCAGTTAAGACGCCGGTTAAGCCAAAGCTGAGGAAAAACCGCTTCGTAATGCTTGCCACCAAGGCTTTTATCGAGGAGGTCTCCAAATACATGAAGACGTAGCCGGCCGTTTCCCGTCCGTTCATGATCGGACTGATCGTACAAATATACTTTGATGTATTCCAATGGGACGATAAAGCGGTCCCTTTCCTCGGGATGTGTTTTTCTTCGAAATGAAGGTGTTCCGTCATGTCTCCCCGGGCAGACTGCGCCAATACGCGTCTATTTTGGTCCGTTATGATTACGTTTGTCCGGGCTTCGGTTTCCATCAGGGTGACGTGGTCTATCGTCCTTTTGTCAAAATGTTTTTCGAGGACGTCTCTGTGGCTGTTGCCCCTTAGTTGGAGCGCGCGGATTTCTTCGTTTATTCTTGTGTTGATAATCGTTGTATACAGCGCCGCAAAAAGGATGGTTTCGATGAAAAGGATTAAAATGAAAAATGAACCTGCGAGCTTAAATGAAATCTTTTTCATGCTCCGGTTCCTTTGCTTGTCCATTTGTAGCCGACGCCGTAGACGGTCCGGAGATGATCTTCAACCGGAAAGCCAGCTTTTTTCAATCGGTTTCGCAAATTTCTCATGTGTGAATCGATGGTGCGGGGCTCGATATCAGAGTTGAACCCCCAGATGTTCTCAATCAATTGGTCTCTCGAAAGCGCTTGATCCGTGTGGTTTAAGAGCGTCCCGAGCAGATCGAATTCACTTGGCGTAATGCCGATTTCCCGTTGATTGACATGCAGGGTATGATGCTGTTTATTCCAGATTAAACCGCGGAACCGGATTTCATGAAACCGACGGGTCCTGCGCAGGACAGCTTCTATTCTGGCAAGCAGCACTTTTTCGCTGAACGGTTTTGTTAAATAATCGTCTGCGCCGAAATTCAATCCGCGCACAATGTCATCCTGCCCGTTTTTGGCGGTGAGCATGATAATCGGAACGCTTGTCAATCTGCGGATCTCTTGGCACACCATCCATCCGTCCATCTCAGGCATCATAATATCGAGAATAACAAGATCAAAATTGTTCATTTTTATTAAATCCAGGGCTTCTTTTCCGGTGGCGGCTTTTGTGCACGAATAATGTTCTAAATAAAGCTCCAGCAGATCGAGCATCCGGATTTCATCATCGACAAGCAGCACGTTCAATGTTTTAGCACCTCTTTAGTCAAAATAAAAGTCCGCTATTTTAAAAATATACCCTATAAGGGTATATTGATCAAGGCGGATCATCTCTTTGTTAAGAAGTATAAAAACCAGACTGCATGGTTTTGTTCGTCAGCTGCCGCCCGCTTGAACGCCTCCTGTATCGCCCGGTCTTTCACATAGTCTGCGATGTCCAAATAAAAATCAACCGTTTCCTGTTCGTCTTTAAATGCGAACTCCAGCGCGTTTCGATACTGTTCCGGACAAGGCTCAGTTATGGAAATGTCAGGCTTTCGGCCGGTAAGAGACGTATAAAATGTTAGGAACGCATTAAAGTGGCGAATTTCATCTTGTCTGATTTCTAAAATCCGCTTTTTTGTTTCGGAATCCGGCGCCTTTTGGGCGATTTTTTGATAGCAGACGACCGCGCTGTGCTCTCCGTTTACCGCTTTTTCAAGATCCTTGATCAGCCTGTCGTTTTGCCTGGCGGGATAGGCGGGAAGATACGGCTGAACATACCACATTTTTTTCACCTCAACACTTTATATTTGACGTCCTGTCATTATATGTATGTGCTTGCATGCATGTGCCTATGGAAGGTTGAGCCTCGAACATGTGTCAAAATGATGTGCGGTGAGCACAATCTATTTTAAAAAAATGAAGTTTGACGTAAAATGGTTGTTAGTGCCGAATTAATGACATACATATCAAAATGGAGTGAGACTATTGAAAAAGGTAATATTGACGGCCGTGGCTTTATTGATGTCGGTTGTTTTGTTCGCCGGCTGCCAGGCGGAAAAAGGGGGATCAGCCAAGGGGAAGCCTGAAAAAGTTCAAATTACGGTTTCCGCGGCTGCGAGTCTCAAAGATGTATTAGCGGAACTTTCCTCCGTATATGAGAAAGATCATCCGAATGTCTCCATAAAGTTTAATTTTGGCTCATCGGGTGCATTGCAGCAGCAGATCGAACAGGGCGCTCCGACTGACTTGTTTTTTTCTGCCGCCGAGGACAAATTTAATAGAGTAGTTAATCAGGGGTTAATTGACAAAAAAGACTCTGTCAAGCTGGTCGAAAACAGTCTGGTGCTGATCGTTCCGAAAGGGAAAAATCAGCATGTCAACAGCTTCAAAGATTTGGCGGAGGGCAAAATTGAAAAACTTGCGGTCGGCAAACCCGAATCAGTGCCAGCCGGAAAATACGCAAAAGAAACGTTGACGAACCTTGACGTATGGTCTAAAGTGCAATCTAAAATCGTCTACTGCAAAGATGTAAGGCAGGTCCTTTCTTATATCGAAACAGGCAACGCGGATGCCGGAATCGTTTACCGGACGGACGCCCTTTCATCAGATCAGGTCGAGACTGTCGAGACGGCGAAAAGCGATCTGCATACACCGATTGTCTACCCGCTCGGAATTGTAAAAAATACAAAGCACAGGGAACAGTCTGAGGAATTTTATCAATTCCTGCAAAGCGACCAAGCCGTTAAGGCAATGGAAAAGTACGGATTTAAGAAGGGCTGACCGCCGTTATGCTTGAGGAATTCTTTTCCCCGATTGAAATTTCAATTCAAGTATCAGTCGCAGCGGGCATCATCGCAGTTTTGCTTGGAACTGCTGCGGCGAGGCTCCTAGCGAACAGAAACTTTAAAGGCAAGTCCGTTATCGAGACGGTAATGATGCTGCCGCTCGTTCTGCCGCCGACCGTTGTCGGATTCTTTTTAATCGTGATCTTCGGAAGGCAGAGCGTGATCGGACGCTTGATAGAAAACGTATTTCAAGCACCGGTTATTTTTACCTGGTGGGCAGCCGTGATCGCCGCTGCGGTTGTCGCGTTCCCGTTAATGTATCAGTCAGCAAAATCAGGATTTTCGGGTGTCGACCGCGATATCGAGGATGCCGCGAGGGTTGATGGAGCAAGCGAGTGGAGGGTGTTCCTCTTTGTCACCGTTCCCCTCGCATCAAATGGAATCATGACGGGGATTGTGCTCAGCTTTGCGAGGGCGCTTGGCGAGTTTGGCGCAACGCTGATGTTTGCGGGTATCATCCCGGGGGTGACGCAGACGGTGCCTACGGCGATATACTTGGCGATCGATTCGGGAAATATGACGCTGGCATGGATGTGGGTCGCCTCTATCGCGATCATCTCGTTTTTGATGCTGTTTTTTGTGCAGTTCAAGCAAAAATAGCCGTATGGGGTGCAAGTGCCCATACGGTTTTTTCCCAGTTTTGGAGAATGGTTATTTTGCAGATGTTTCGATAGAATAAAGAGTAAGAAACAGAAAGGAGACGAGCTTAGTGGGAGCAGTATTTTTATCAGGCAGATCCGGGAGTGGGAAAACGACCTTTATCCTGAATGAAATCAGAGAAAAACTTCGCGATGAACCGCTCGGAAAACCGATCATTTTTCTAGTCCCGGATCAAATGACGTTTTTAATGGAATACGAGCTTAGCAAAACACCCGATTTGGGCGGAACTATCCGCGCCCAAGTGTACAGTTTTTCAAGGCTTGCCTGGCGAGTGCTCCAGCATACCGGAGGCATGAATCGGCCGTTTTTGACGGGGACGGGCATTCAGATGCTGCTGCGGAGACTGATTGAAGAGCATAAGGGCGAGTTTAAAGTCTATCAAAACGCAAGCGATAAAAGCGGATTTACGGAGCAGGTGGAACGGATGCTGACCGAATTTAAACGGCATTGTCTGCAGCCTGAAAGCATCCGGGACATGATAGAGGGGACGGGCAAATCGGAATACGAAGATGAACGGATTCTTTCCGATAAATTGCACGACTTATATATTTTATACAGCAAGCTTGAGGAAAATCTGGAGAATCAATATGTTCAATCTGAGGATTATTTGACGCTTTTGGCCGAGCAGATTCCGTATGCGGATGAGATTAGAAACGCTGCCGTTTACGTGGACGGATTTCACCAATTTACGCCACAGGAGATGAACGTGCTGGAACAGCTGATGGTACATGCGGAGGAGATCACTTTTTCGCTGACGGCGGATCAGCCGTTTACGGCCAACAGCCCGAATGAGCTCCATCTGTTCAGAATGACCGGGAAGGCGTACTATGACCTTTACCAGAAGGCGAAGGAACTTGGCCTTGATCCGTCAGAAGTGCGGCTGGAAGAAACGAAACGGCACCAGCAACATTCGGAGCTCCGGCACCTTGAACGCTATTTTGACGAGCGTCCTGCAAAACCGTATCGCGGACGGACGGAATCGCTCCGCATCATGCAGGCGTCGAACAGAAGAACCGAGATTGAAGGAATTGCGCGCGAGATTCATTCTTTAATTCGCCAGGGCCGCTTCAGGCTTAGGGATATCGCCGTTATTGCCCGCAATGTTGAAGATTATAAAGATACGATAAAAGAAGTTTTTAAAGACTGTGAACTTCCTTTTTTCATAGACGGCAAGGAATCGATGCAAAATCATCCGCTCATTGAGCTGATCCGTTCGACGCTTGATATCATTAAAGGAAACTGGCGGTATGAAGCGGTGTTCCGCTGTGTCAAAACGGAACTTTTATTCCCGGAAGGACAGCCGAAGGAACGGCTGCGCGAACAGATTGACCAGCTTGAAAACTACTGTATTGCGTATGGCATTAAAGGAGACAGATGGACAAGCAAAGATCCGTTTGTTTACAGAAGGTACGCTTCACTGGATGAGGATTTTGCCAAGACAGACAAAGAGATTGAAACGGAAAATATGCTCAATGAACTAAAGGGCTGGATCGTTCCACCGATCCACAGGCTGCAGAAGCGCTTGAAAAAAGCTGAAACCGTCAGGGAAATGGCCGAAGCCGTTTACCTTTATCTTGAAGAAGCCGATGTTCCGATGAAGCTTGAACAGGAAAGGCGGCTGGCCGAAGAAAGCGGTAGGATTGCAGAGTCGCGCCAGCATGAGCAAGTATGGGATGCCGTTATTCAACTGTTGGACGAGTTTGTTGAAATGATGGGCACAGAGCGGATATCGTTTGCTTTATTTCAGCAAATGATTGAAACCGGCTTGGAGTCTTTGAAATTCGCGCTGATTCCGCCCGCTCTTGATCAAGTGTTTATCGGCAATATGGACCTTTCAAGGATGTACGGCACGAAATGCACATTTCTCATCGGTGTAAACGACGGTATACTTCCGGCGAGGCCTGCGGACGACGGCGTGCTTTCAGACGATGACCGGGAGTGGCTGAAACGAAACGGCGCACAGCTGGCTGCGACGGGTCGAGAGCAGCTCTTGGATGAGAATTTTCTGATCTACATGACGCTTTCCAGCCCGTCTGAAAAGCTCTATGTCTCCTATCCGATCGCAGATTCGGAAGGGAAGACGCTGCTTCCTTCAACAGTAGTGAAACGGCTGAATGAGCTGTTCCCGGACGGCGAAGAGAAGATGCTGATTCATGAACCCGAGCAGCTGGACGACGAAGCCCAGCTTGAATTTCTCGTGAATAAAGGCGCCGCCTTGAGCCATTTGGCAGGACAGCTCGGCATTTGGACGAGGCAGTATGCGATCAGCGATGTATGGTGGAGTACATACAACTTTTTAATGAATGAGCCTGACCGCATCTTTTCTCAAAATATCCTGTCCAGCCTGTTTTTCAGAAACAAGGTCGAAAACTTGAACCGGCATGTGAGCCGCGATTTATATGGGGAGCACATTCAGGGAAGCGTGTCGCGGATGGAGACGTTCAAAGCCTGTCCGTTTTCCCATTTTGCTTCGCACGGTTTAAAGCTGAAGGAACGTCAATTTTTCAAGCTTGAAGCTCCGGATATCGGTCAGCTGTTCCACTCGGCGCTGAAGCTGATTTCAGATCGGCTTCACGAGCTTAAACTGGATTGGCGCGACTTAACGAAAGCCCAATGCGAGACTTTGTCAAGCGATGCAGTTGAACGGCTCGCGCCAAAGCTGCAAAAAGAGATTTTGCTCAGTTCGAACCGTCATCATTACGTGAAGCAGAAGCTGCAAAAAATCATTGCCAGGGTATCGGGCATTTTAAGCGAGCATGCAAAAGCAAGCGGGTTTGCCCCCGTCGGCATTGAGCTCGGATTCGGGGGGAAAGGTCCGCTTCCTCCAATGCGTTTTACCTTGAAGAACGGCTGCACAATGGAGCTTGTCGGCCGGATCGACAGAGTGGATAAAGCGGAGAGCTCAAAAGGGCTGCTGCTTAGGATTGTCGACTATAAATCAAGCGATAAAGGCCTCGATTTGGCCGAGGTGTATTACGGCCTCGCCCTGCAAATGCTGACATATCTCGATTTGTCGATCACACATTCAACCGATTGGCTCGGCATGGAGGCATCCCCTGCAGGCGTGCTTTATTTTCATGTGCACGATCCGATGATCCAGGCTTCGGTGCCGCTCGGCCTTGATGAAATAGAAAAAGAGATTTTCAAAAAGTTCAAGATGAAAGGGCTGCTCTTGGGAGACCAGGAAGCGGTCAAGCTGATGGATACCACGCTGGAACAAGGCAGGTCGAACATGATCAGCGCAGGCTTAAAAAAAGACGGCTCGCTCCGTTCGGATTCTGACGTTATTGCAGAAGAGGATTTTCATGTATTAAGGCGCCATATCCGCCGGACATTTCAGAAGGCCGGTGAGGAGATCACAGACGGTAAAGTGTCGATCGAGCCTTACAAGCTAAAAGACCGGACACCGTGCACATATTGTTCGTACCGGTCATTCTGCCAGTTTGACGAATCGCTTGAGGAAAACGAATACCGGATATTAAAACCCGAAAAAGACAACGTGATTTTGGAGCGGCTGAAAAAGGAGGATGAGACAGATGGAGATTTCTAAACCGAAGGGCAGCAATTGGACTGATGACCAATGGAAGGCGATCGTCTCATCCGGCCGGGACATTTTAGTTGCGGCAGCGGCCGGCTCCGGAAAAACGGCCGTGCTGGTTGAGCGGATCATTAGGAAAATAACGGATCAGGAACATCCCGTAGATGTCGACAGGCTGCTTGTCGTCACCTTTACGAATGCATCTGCGGCTGAAATGAAGCACAGGATCGGCGAAGCGCTCGAAAAAGAGCTTGCCGAAAATCCGGGATCGCTTCATTTGCGCAGACAGCTTGCTTTATTAAACAAAGCGAGCATATCAACATTGCACTCATTCTGTCTTCAAGTCATCCGCAAATACTATTATTTGATCGATGTTGATCCGGCTTTCCGGATCGCCGATCAGACGGAAGGCGAGCTGCTTGGCGATGAGGTGCTGGACGAGCTGTTTGAAGAAGAATACAAAAAGCAAGATCCGGCCTTTTTTGAACTTGTGGACAGATATACGACAGACCGTCATGACCTCGATTTGCAGCATCTCGTCAAGCGGGTCTACGAGTTTTCCCGTTCGCATCCCGATCCGGAAGGCTGGCTTCACACATTTGTTGATCTGTATGACGCGGCTTCAGATACGAAAGTTGAGGCTCTGCCGTTTTATTCTTACATTAAAGAAGACATCGCACTTGTTCTGGAGGGGATGCGGCAAAAGCTGACGCGTGCGCTTGATTTGACAAAGCAGCCAGGGGGGCCTGCGCCGCGCGCCGAAAATTTCCTCGATGATTTAGCGCAGATTGACAGGCTGATTCAGCAGCAGAATGATTTTTCGGCTCTGTACGAGCTTGTACCGGCCGTTTCGTTTCAAAGATTGAAGCCGTGCAAAGGAGATGCGTACGATCCTCGATTGGTTGATGAGGCCGCAGATCTCCGCAACAGCGCGAAAAAGCAACTTGAAAAGCTGAAAAGCGATTATTTTACGCGAACTCCCGAGCAGCACCTTGAGAGCTTGAGGGAAATGAAGCCGGTCATTCAGACGCTCGTCCAGCTCGTGTTGGAGTATGGCAAGCGGTTTGCGGACGCGAAAAAGGAAAAAGCGATCGTCGATTTCTCAGACCTTGAACACGACTGCCTTGCGATTTTATCCGGGAAAAACCAAGCCGGCGAAGCCGTGCCGAGCGAAGCGGCGAAGTTTTACCGCCATCAGTTCCATGAAGTGCTTGTTGATGAATATCAGGATACGAACTTGGTCCAGGAAGCGATTTTAAAGCTCGTCGCCAAAGAGGAGCATGAGGGGAACCTGTTTATGGTGGGCGATGTCAAGCAGTCGATTTACCGGTTCCGCCTGGCAGAACCGCTTTTGTTCCTTTCGAAATATAAACGCTTTACAGACGATGGCTCGGGTTCCGGTCAAAAAATCGATTTAAATAAAAACTTCAGAAGCCGTTCAGATATTTTGGACAGCACGAACTTTTTATTCAAGCAGCTCATGGGAGAAAAGGTCGGGGAAGTCGAATATGACGAACAAGCCGAATTGAAGCTTGGCGCGTCTTATCCGTCGAACGAAGCGACAAAAACGGAGCTTCTGCTCATCGAAAACCAGAGCGGCGCGCAGGATGAAGAGGCTGAAGAGCTTGAGGCGGTCCAGCTTGAAGCAAGAGCGATGGCCGGACAAATCCGCAGGCTGATAACAGAAAAATTTCAAGTATATGATGCCAAAGCGAAAGCGTCACGGAACATCCAGTACCGTGATATCGTGGTGCTTTTGCGGTCGATGCCTTGGGCGCCGCAAATTATGGACGAGTTTAAACAGCAGGGGATCCCGGTATACGCGAGCCTCTCAACGGGTTATTTTGAAGCGACAGAAGTATCGGTCACACTGTCTTTATTAAAAATCATCGATAATGCTTATCAGGACATCCCGCTTGCGTCCGTTCTCAGATCGCCTGTTGTAGGTCTTGACGAAAATGAGCTTTCCTTGATCAGAATCAAGGATAAAAAAGCGCCGTTTTACGAAGCGATGAAAGCATACCTTGCTGCAGCAGACGACGATGAAAGGCTCAGCGAAAAGCTTCGCCGCTTTGACTCCCTGCTCAAAAAGTGGAGAGCGTATGCGAAAAACCACTCTGTGGCAGAGCTGATCTGGGAAATCTACCGGGATACGAAGTATTTGGATTATGTCGGCGGAATGCCGGGCGGAAAACAGCGACAGGCCAATTTGCGCGCGCTTTACGACAGGGCAAGATCCTATGAAGCGACATCGTTCCGCGGTTTGTTCCGCTTTTTAAGGTTTATTGAGCGGATGCAGGAGCGGGGTGATGATCTCGGAACGGCAAGAGCTCTGAGCGAACAGGAAGACGTTGTTCGGCTGATGACGATCCACTCAAGCAAAGGGCTTGAATTTCCTGTCGTATTTACCGCCGGTCTCGGACGGAATTTTAATATGATGGACTTGAACAAGTCTTATCTGCTGGATAAAGAACTCGGTTTCGGAACGAAGTTTATTCATCCGAAGTGGCGGATCAGCTATCCGACGCTGCCGCTGATCGCGATGAAGAAAAAGCTCCGCCGCGAGCTTTTATCAGAGGAGCTGCGCGTCTTGTATGTCGCTCTTACCCGGGCCAAGGAAAAGCTGTACCTGGTCGGGACGGCTAAGGATAAAGAAAAGCTGCTTGCCGACTGGCGGTCACAAGCGGCGGGGTCTGAGTGGCTGCTTCCGGATTATGAACGGTTTCAGGCGAAATCTTACCTGGATTTCATCGGACCTGCTTTGATGAGACACAGAGATATGGATGAATCCGGCGCGCCGCTGGTGATTGATGAGATCCGTGAACATCCGGCGCGCTTTCAGATCAGCTGGCTGTCGGCCGCGGATCTTCAAGCAGAAGATATTGATCAGGCCGGTGAAGAAAGACACGGCCGGCTCTCCCAAATTCAAATGGGGCTTCCGATCGATGGTTCGTTTGAGTATGAGCAACAAGTCAGAGAAAGGCTGACATGGTCATATCCATACAAAGACGCCGCCAAAGTCCGAACAAAACAGTCTGTCTCAGAAATGAAAAGGCAGAAGGAGTATGAGGATGAGTACGGCGACCGCTCGCTGATTCGCCCAACTAAGGATGCTCTCCTGTTTAAACGGCCGTCCTTTATGATGGCAAAAGGCCTGACCGCGGCCGAACGGGGAACGGCGATGCACACCGTCATGCAGCATATTCCGCTGACCCGTGCGCTTGAAATGAATGAGCTCAGCCGCCTCCTAGACAGGCTTGTTGAGAAAGAGCTATTAACAGAAGACCAGCGGGCAGCGATTGAGGAAGACGATATTCTCGCATTCTTTGATACGGAAATCGGACAAAAGCTTCTCGGCGCCCGCCGCGTCGAACGGGAAGTTCCCTTTAACATGACGCTGTCCGCCAAAGAGGTTTATCCTGATCTTGAGTCAGCCGACGAACCTGTATTGATACAGGGAATTATCGATTGTTTATTCGAGACGGAGGACGGTTTTTACCTTCTTGATTACAAAACCGACCGGATACACGGAAAGTACCGAAACGGATTCGAAGGGGCCGAACCGATTTTAAGGAAGCGTTACGAAACACAAATTCAGCTTTATGCACGAGCCGTTGAAACGATGATTAAAATGCCGCTCAAAGGGCGTGCACTGTACTTTTTTGACGGAGGACATGTGCTCTTATTTTAATATGTAACCGGCGTCCCCCTGACGATTTCGGGGGGAGCTTTAATGAAAAGAGAGGTGAGGCACACATGCGAATTTTACATACAGCGGACTGGCATTTAGGAAAAACGCTTGAAGGGAGAAGCCGCCTGAAAGAACAGGCGGACTTTCTTGAAGAGCTCACAAGGATCGTAAAAGATGAAAAGATCGACGCCGTTATCATGGCCGGAGACGCATTTGACACAGTGAATCCGCCTGCACTGGCTGAACAGCTTTTTTATGAAAGCCTCTCCGCCTTGTCTGACAAAGGAAACCGTCCGGTCGTCGTGATTGCCGGCAACCATGATAATCCGGACCGCCTTTCCGCGGCCTCTCCGTTAACGACAGACCATGGCATCCACTTGATCGGGTACCCGAAGACTGAGCCAGTTGATATAGAAGTCGCTTCTAGTGGGGAGATCCTGTCAGTCGCAGCGCTCGCCTATCCTTCCGAGTCCAGACTGAATGAAGTGCTGTCGGAAACATTTGACGAAAAACTGCTGCGCGACCAGTATGATGAGAAAATCAAGCAGACCTTCCAGCGTATGTGCGGCAAGGCGAGAAAGGATGCGGTGCAGATTGCGGCAAGCCATATTTATGTGGCGGGCGGCAGCCAGACGGATTCTGAGCGGCCGATCGAAGTCGGAGGCGCATATACGGTGGCTGCGGAAAGCCTGCCGGAAACCGCCGCCTATGTGGCGCTCGGGCATCTTCATCGCCCGCAGACGATCAAACGGGCCCGCACGCTTGCCAGATATTCAGGTTCACCGCTTGCTTACAGCTTCTCTGAAGCGGGATACGCAAAATCGGTCACCATTGTCGAAGCCGCACCCGGTCAAACGGCATCATGGGAAGAGGTCCATTTGACGAGTGGAAAACCGCTCGTTAAATGGAAGGCGGAAAAAGGGATGTCCCAAGTATACAGCTGGCTGGAGGAAGAGCGGGACAAAAACGCGTGGATCGACCTTGAAATCCATCTGACAGACCAGCTGTCGATTGAAGAAATTCACCGTTTGAGAAAAGCGCATCAAGGCATCATCCATATTCGTCCGGTTTTTGAGGAAGCCGCCTCGGATGAAGAGAAGATCCGGTCCAGAAACGTTCCGATTGAAGAACGGTTTATAGCGTTTTATGAAAGACAAACCGGTGGAGCGGTTCCCGATGAGGAAACCGTCAAACTGTTTCTGGAGCTCGCCGCAGGATCGGAACAGGAAGAGGGTGATGAAACATGAAGCCGATTTCTCTGTCTATTAAGGGGCTGCACAGTTTCAGGCAGGAGCAGGTGATCGATTTTGAGCGCCTGTGCGATGCCGGTGTATTCGGTATCTTCGGGCCGACCGGAAGCGGCAAGTCGTCGATTCTTGACGCGATGACTCTCGCTTTGTACGGGAAGGTGGAGCGGGCCGCCAATAATACGCACGGTATTTTGAATCATGCCGAAGATGAGCTTGCCGTATCGTTTACGTTTAAGCTGCAGACAGGCCATGAGACGGCTTATAAAGTGGAACGGGTCTTTAAGCGGACAGATGCCGTCAAGGTCAAAACATCGATCTGCCGCTTCATTGAAATGAAAGAGGAACAAATCGTTCTAGCCGATAAAGCGAATGAAGTGAACCGGAAAATCGAAGAGCTGTTGGGCTTGACGATCGACGATTTTACAAGGGCAGTCGTTCTGCCGCAAGGGAAATTCGCCGAATTTCTTTCCTTAAAAGGAGCGGAGCGGCGGCAGATGCTTCAGCGCCTGTTCAACCTCGAACAATACGGGGACAGGCTCGTCAAAAAACTGAAGAAACAGGCGCAAACAGCGCAGGCCAGAAAAAATGAGATGCTTGCCGAGCAGGCTGGATTGGGCGATGCGGGGGAAGAGGCGCTGAAACAGGCGGAACAGCATCTCGAAGAAGCTGAAAGCCTTTTGCAAAGCAAGAAGCGCGAACGAGACGCAGAAGCGCAGCGCTTTGCGGAGTATCAGGAGATTTGGAACCTGCAGCAGGAAAAAGAAAGCTATCTGAAAAAAGAGGCGGAGCTTTTAAAGAAACAGGAACAGATTCGGGAAAAAGAAAGCCGCCTGCACCTCGCCGAAACGGCAAATACGCTCAAGCCTTATGCAGACGCCTTGCTGGCAGCGCGGGAAGATGCCGAACGCGCACACCGGGAAGAAAAACAAGCGCGGGAACAATTAGAACAATATGAAGAGCTTCATAAAAAAACAGAGCGCGAGTACGAGGATTTCAGGCGTCTTAAAAATGAAAAGGAACCGGAGCTTCTCAAGCAAGAAGAACAGCTCACCGCTTTGAAGGAAATTGAAAACAAGCGGCTAGCCGCACAGGCCGAGGCCGAGAAGAAGCAGCGCGAACAGCGTTTGAAAGAAGAGGAAATCAAGCATGCGGCAGACGAGCTGGCCAAGGTGAAAAGTCTGCTTGAACGCGGGACAGCCAAGCAGAATCAACTGAAAGCGGAGCTGAAATCTGTCCAGGTATCTAGCGAAGAGCGTAAAAACTGCCGAAATGCCAATCAGCTTGCTTTTCACATTCAACAGCTTAACAACGATGCCGCTTTAGAAAAGGAACGGCTTGGTCAGCAGGAGACACTGATTAAAGAGCTCCAGCAAGAACAGCAAGCGGTGGATCAAAAGGTAAAAGCTGAAACCGAACGCATCGAGGCATTGTTTGCCGCTGTCGAACGAGCGTACGCGCTCGTTTGCGAAACAGACAGATCGCTCTCTGAGACCATCCGTGTGGCATCTCAAAAAAAAGAAGAGATTGCGGCAAAACGGGAACAGGCAAACCGTGATCAGCTGGCAATCGAACTGGCAAAGCAGCTCAAAGACGGAGAGCCTTGTCCGGTCTGCGGATCTGTACATCATGAAATGCCCGCCCGCGTCGGCATAGAAAGCCTGTCCTTTAAAGAGGCGGATTCCGAACTGGAGAAAACGGAAGCCATCATCGCTGAAGCCGGTGCGCTGGCTCAGGAGTTTCTCTCGGCTAAAGTGGCACTCGAACAGCAATCCGACCACCTGGTGAGCGAATGCCCGTTTTTAGTCAAGAGCAAACATGAACTGCCTGAAACCGCTGCATCGATAGAAGAAGGCACCATTCCCGAACGGTACAACCGCATCAGCTTTGAATGGAAAGGAATCAGACAGGATCTCGCAGAGACAAAAAGCAGGATGTCCAAGCTCCTTCACACATATAAAGAGCTCTGCAAGAATCGCGACCAAATCAGCGAGCGACTCAGCCATGAAGAAAAGGAGCGTAACAGGCTTCAAAACCGCGTCCGCGAATTAAATGACCAGTTAAATGAACGCCGAAAAAGCTTCGGCGAACAATTCGACGGCCTCTCTTATGAACAGGCTGAAAAATGGCAAAAAACGATTGAAGAAAAAGATCTGGCCGCAGAGGAATTCGAAAAGCGTATCGAAACGAGCGTCGGCTTTCTCACAAAACATGAACAGCAAAAAGAGAAGCTCACTGAGCGCTTGTTTGCGCTTGATAAAGAAAAGCTCGACCTCCGCTATGCAGTCGAAAGCCTTAATAAAGAAATAAACGATTATCAAAAAGAGCTGATGGGCTATCCCGATACAGCTGCGATCGACAAAAAGCTTCAAGACGTGAAAACGCAATTGGCCAAGCTGCATGAGCAGGAACAGACGCTTTACGGACGGCTCAAAGAGACCGAATCCGAAGTCAGCCGTTTAAGAGGACAGACAAAAGGGTGTGAGCTCGCTTTGCGTGAAGCGGAAGCAAGGCTTGCGAAAGCGTCGGACATCTGGCAGGAAAAATCCGGAGGTACACCGTTTGAAAAGGCCTCTGAAGTGAAAGCGAGCATTTTAGACCGCGATGATCTTGCCCGGCTGAAAGAAGACATTCAAATGCATTGGGATCAGACAAAACAGTGCGAGTCCAATATCAAGCGGATTACGGAAAAGCTTGATGGGAGATCGGTTTCTGAGGAGAGTTGGGAAAAAGCCGCCGTCACGAAGGACAAAGCTGAGGAGGCATTCAGCAAAGCCTTGGAAGAAAGGGGCGCGGCCGGCAAAGCTCTCGCCGTCATCCGCGAGAACCATAAAAGGTTTAAGGAACTTGAAGCATCATTGGCTGAATGGCAGACATACATCGACCGTCTTGATAAACTCCAAGCCGTCTTTAAAGGAAACAGCTTTGTTGAATACTTGGCAGAAGAGCAGCTTGAAAGCGTCACAAGAGACGCATCTGCAAGACTCGGCGAACTGACAAGACAGAGGTATGCGATTGAAGTCGACTCAGAAGGCGGCTTTGTGATGAGGGACGATGCCAACGGCGGAGTCAAGCGCCCTGTTACGAGTCTGTCAGGCGGGGAGACGTTTCTGACTTCACTGGCGCTTGCGCTTGCACTTTCGGCACAGATCCAGCTTCGCGGAGAGTATCCGCTCCAATTCTTCTTTTTGGACGAAGGGTTTGGCACGCTTGATCAGGATTTGCTGGATACGGTCGTGACCGCATTGGAGAAGCTTCAGTCTGACAATCTGTCGGTCGGTGTGATCAGCCACGTTCAGGAACTTCGGGCCAGGCTGCCGAAGAAGCTGATTGTCCATCCGGCTGAACCGAGCGGCAAAGGCACAGCTGTATCGCTTGAAATGATTTAACCTGGTAACCAAAAAGCAGCCTTCTTCTAGTGGAAGAGGCTGCTTTATGCATTTCCGACAACATTCTGGTCGCTTACATCCGGGTCTATATAATTTGTCGCGTTTATACCATTGTTGACGATAAGGAAATCTCCAGTATTACCAGCACCAGAACCGAGTGCAGACTTTGAAGAGCTTTTTGGAGATAGATAAAAAGAATCGCCGAAATTCACTACTCCTCCTGAGATTTCATTGATTTTAATGGGTCCGACAATGGCTGGCATGATTGATCGACATCCTTTATAGAAGTCTCTGAACCAGTATATGTCGGCCGGGCGGTTATTGTGAGTTCCTTGCAGGAGGAAGCTTTCTGATATGTTTGACTCTCGCCTCGGAAATCATGCGGCGCGTCGAACCAACCTGAAAAACTGAAGAAGAAGATACCCCGGCAATTTTTACAGCTCTGACTCGAATGACGGGAACCTCATGGAAAAAAGCTGATGAGACGCCGGTTTCCGGTAATAAATGTGGTATCGGCTGCTGAAAGAGAGGGAAATCTTCCTGATTAAATGAGCCTTCATTTCCGAAAAAAAGTGAAAGGTAGCGCTGAACAGCGAGAATTTTCACTTTAGGAATAATCTCTTCGACATCCCCGATTTGCAGCGTGCTGGTGATCCCTACTGAATGAACTTTCAAAAACTTTACTTTTGACGTTCTGATCATCTTGATTCCGGCGCCAGCGGGACAAACGGCCCGACAATGAGAGATTCAGGCGGTGTATCAAAAATTGATGACAGGGAAATGCATTCTGTATCTCCGATTAAAAAAACAGATGAGCTTGAAACCCCGGTAATGTTAATATTACCTACATCCAAACAGCGGTTCACAACGGTAAAATTCATGTGTTTTCATTTCCTTTCATTTCGTCAGGAATCGATTTGAGAAAGTGTTCGATTGCCCGTGCGATATCACGTTTCACATAATCGGCCAGCCGTTCTGCATGCTCGCGGGGCTGGATGTTTTCGTCAGGCTGCACATGTTTGACGTAATAGCGGATGCGGCTGTCGATTTGCTTTCTGATGTCTTCGATGATATGGTGGCGGTTTGTATCGTCCAGTTTACTGTCATACCGGTCTTCCAGCTGTTCCAGCAAACGAGGGGTTTCTTCGTTTAAGTAGGCATCGACGAGCTGTCTCGTTTGCTGCATCAGCTGGCCGTCGAGTTCCTGCTGCAGCATTCCGATACCCGGCGGCTGCTGGCTGATTTCAAAGTTTTCCACCTGGTCAGGATCTGTCGGATTAAGCCCGATGTTGAGCGTTCCTTCAAGACGCTCGATCTTCAGCTGGTCAAATTTGTATTCAATCCGGTCAATCCTTGTGCCGGGATTTTCTTTCAGGTTGTTCAATTCTGCCTGTAATACGGCCATTCGCCTTTCGAGATTTTCAATCAGAGCAGCCTGCTGCTGCACATAGCTGTACCAGTTTTGAGAATATGAGGGATTGTTTTGCTTCATAAGTGATCACACCCCCGTTTAGCCTGTTGTAACAGATGGAGCTATGAGAGGAACGAAAGTCGATGACGGCCCCTCCTCAAAAGCATCTTGGAAAACTTCGCCGCCGGCGACAGGCGGGGCTGCTTCCGTGTAGCTCCCTGTATTATAAAGGTTGGAAAGTGTTTTAATGGAGCCCGCGCTCCCGATCTGCAAGACGGAAGAGTTGCTGATGCCTTCGACTCTTAAATAGTTGATTTGAATCGATTGGTTGATATAAAAATTCATGCCCCCACCTCCTTACAGGTTGCCTGCGATCGGCTGATCAATCATATCGTTGTCATATGTGTTGGTGATGCTGTTCTGGTTATATACGCTTAGTCCGTCTCCGGTATTGAAACTGCCGGCGCCTGCGAATGTTTTAACTTCTGCATAAGGAGAAATCGTGATGCAGTCTCCGACATGAACAACGCCGCTCGTACCGACGGCATTTACTTTAAAAGCTCCGACAATAGCTGGCATGATGGCACACCCTTTAAATAATCAAACGTTTTTTATGGGCTATACACCATATCCTATGTTGCTTAGGCGCTTTTGTGATAAAAAAAGAGGTTTTTTCGTGAGTGCTAATCACATGCGGGTGAAACTCATCAGAGGGGAAAACGTATGAATAAAAAAACGGTGCGATAAGGGAAGGGGTAGGAGACATGTATTTTCAATGGAATTTGGTGTCAATCGCTACAGCCCTGCTGTTCTTTTCAGCAGCCTATGCAGTTGGAATAAAAAAACAAACTTGGATATTGCGGGGATTTCGCCGGGAAAGGGTAAGGGATCAGGATAAGCTGGCCAAAATCGCAGGGTATTTCTTTTTGAACAGCGGATTTTTGTTATTCTTGAACGGGTTTGTTTATATTCCGTATCAAGAGTCCTTTACACCTTCGGTCATTCTTGCCTACGGTGTGTGCACGGTGATTTATGTTCAAAAAACACTGGCCGAATAGCCAAAGCTGCGACCTGAAATCATTGGATGTGGAAACGGAGGAGAGGGAAGGCCGGGCATCAGGCGCAGCTTGCAGTCGGAGGTCATGACGTATGGCGGCCTTTTCTTTCTTCCGCATGTATCACGCAGTTCTCATCCTTTTGCATTCGTTGGTTCAGCAAGTTGTCCAATTCCTGACTGCATTGAATGGCCTCTTTGGAGTTGATGCCGAATTTTTCGGCAGCTTCAAATAAGGCCAGTCTTTTTGCTTCAATTTTATTGTTCATCATGGCAGTCTCCAACTTTCGATTTGTATTTTGAGTCGGTGATTTCAGGTATTCAGCAATGATGTTCCTTGATATTGCTAGTATACCTTATTTTGTGTTAAAGGGATTTTTTTCGCCAATATGACAAAAAATGTGACATTTTTTTTGAAGGAGAGCGCCCGTTTATAATCGGGAAAGCTCGAAAAGCAGAAACCGCTTCCTCTGTTCGATAAAATGGAAAATTTGTTTTTGCTCATCTTCGAGTCGGCTGTATGTGACGGTTGTATAAGGATCATATTCAAGAAAAGGCGCGATTGTCTCATGCCAGTCTCCCGCAAACCGCGAAAGCCGGCTGATTGTAAATTGGCGGTGCAAGACGTTTTTCATTAAATTGAAGTATTGGGACTGAAAAGCCGGGATGTCGAGCAGTCTCGCAGACAGTGTATTATAGCCTTTCGCCGGAATCCTGTTATGTTCCATTTCTTCCCCGTGAATATTCCGTCCCCATGTCGCGTCATAATCCCATGGAATAATTTGAAACGTTTTTGTGCGATCGTTTAAATAAAGCGCATAGTTATGGACGAAGCCGTCGAAGTTTTGGGTGCAGACGGCGCCGATGAGCCATAGCAAATATTGTTTGACATCGAGATAGCGTTTGATTTCCTTTTCAAATATGTCGTCTTTGGTGGTATTAATAAAGTAGATAAATTCCTGGAGGTAATCATCGTGGCGGCTTGACCCCGTTTTTCTTTCATATCCCTGCATGAGATTTTGCTTAGCCTTTTTATCGAAGGAGCTCAGCAGAGAAAAATTAGCATCGTCATCAACGGCATAATAAATGGCCCCCCTTTCTAAATTTCTCCTCTTTAAGAAATGATCGTCAACAGATTCGATTTTTAAATAGATGCCTTCTTTTTTTTCGTTGATATAAAGGAAAACGTGCGATGCTGCCGGCGCAAGAACGCCGATTTGTTCAAAAAAATGAAAGGATAGCCTGTTTCTGATGAAAGACGGGTCGTGATATTCGGCGTTCAAATGAAACGCAGCTTCTTCAGCCTTTTCTTTTCTGTCCGGATATTGAATGAAATAGGACTTCTTTGTCAGTTTGCGGGTATGGGCCCCTCTGTATGACACTGCGACAGGCGTCTTTGCTGAACCGGTCAAGAGCATGCCCGGAACGGCTTCATCACTCCAGACGTCTTTTTTCAACTCAAGCAGATGCTTCGGATGAATGTGCAGCCTGAAGGCCGGCAAGGCAGTGGCACTCATCATCATTTCCTCCTTTTTCAGCTGACATATCATATGTGAAAACAGCCAGTCCCGGAAGCGGACCGCCTAAGTTTGAACAAAAACAGTCATTTGCCTCAGTACACTTGTCTTTACGGTGCGTATGATAAATCAGGACATAAAAAAGGAAGAACAGGAGGTTACAAGATGAGTGGTGTCCATGATCATGACATTAAAGAGGCGGTAGATCAGCTGAAGAGCGAAGGCAGAGACCATTATTTAGACCGGGAACCCGAAGAATCCGCCGGCTCGGGAAAAGAGCGGCGTCCGCATAACATTTGGGATCTTTGGTGGGGGATCAAGCCGGACAGAAGCAAAAAACATCATAAAAGCAAAAAGCATGACGACCATGAAAAACCGGATAAAAGCAAGCACGACAAAAGCAAACCCGACAAAAGCAAGAAACCTGATGACTGCAAGAAACCCGACAAAAGCAAGAAACCTGATGACTGCAAAAAGCCTGACAAAAGCAAGAAACCTGACGACTGTAAAAAACCGGATAAAAGCAAAAAGCCTCACGATTGCAAAAAACGGGATAAATGCAGAAGTAAACGCCCCGATCATCATCGCTGCAAGAAGACTCACCATCATAAACGAGGCGGCTATGAAACCATTACAAAATGGTCTGACGGAAATCTGACCGAAGTCATCTACCGAAAAAAATAAGAGAAGCGGCTTACTGCATGGTGAGCCGCCATTTTCTTTTCCGGGAAGGAACGCCCGGGACTTTCGAAGCTGTTTGCAGAAAGCGAAAAGGAATTTTCGTTTTTTTAGAGAATATGTAGAATAGTTTTAAATCATACTGCGGGGGAATATTTATGAAGTTTGCGACAGCAAAGCTACACAGCCGTACATTTGTAGGGCTTGTCATGGATGAGAAGATAATGGATTTGCAAAAGGCGGAAAAAAAGCTGTTTGAGCTTGAAACGATACCTGAAACGCTTATCGAATGCGTAAGCGAGGGAGAGAAGTTTGTCCGCCATGTCGAACAGCTAGTGGAATGGTCAAAAAAGAAAAACAGCGAAGAGAGCGGTTCGTATATTTATCCGCTGTCAGACGTTGATTTGCTTGCGCCGATTCCCGAACCGCGGAAAAACGTGATCTGCATCGGAAAAAATTATCGGGATCATGCGATTGAAATGGGAAGTGAAGCAGATATTCCCGAACATATCATGGTGTTTACAAAAGCGCCGACTTCGGTTATCGGCCACATGGAAGGGATTGATGCCCACGAAGGCGTGACAGAGGCGCTCGATTATGAAGGCGAGCTCGCGGTTGTCATCGGCAAAACGGGAAAGAACATCCCGAAAGCTGAAGCCCTCGACTATGTGTTCGGCTATACGATCATCAATGATGTGACGGCGCGCGATCTGCAAAAGAGGCACAAGCAGTTTTTTATCGGCAAAAGCCTTGATACGACTTGCCCGATGGGGCCGTTTCTTGTACATAAATCAATGATTGAAGATGCAGGCGACTTGAGGGTTGAGACGAGAGTGAACGGCGAACTCCGCCAGTCGGGCAGCACAGAGGACATGATTTTTCCGATTGCGGACATGATCGAAACGCTGTCTAAAGGAATGACGCTTGAAGCGGGGGATATTATCGCAACCGGTACGCCGTCAGGAGTCGGCAAAGGCTTTAATCCGCCAAAGTTCCTCCGAAAAGGCGATCAAGTCGACATTACGATCGAACCGATCGGAACGCTTTCCAATCCAGTGAAATAAAAAACTTTTATGAAAATATGCGAGATTGCCAGGGGCTATTTTTCGAATCAACGGCAAGTACACAGCCTGTTTTCGACATGTGTTATGGCTGCTCGCAGATTGTTTATCAATAATGATTGATGTTTGGGAGGAAAGAAATTGTTCTTTAGAAAAATGACGGAAAAGGAAAAGAAAAGTACTGAAAAAGCGACAAAAGTAGGATTTGTTTTTTATATGATTGCTTTATCGGTAAGTTCGGCATATTCATTTTTTATAGAATCAGGATTTAATATTTCATTTTTGATTTTAATGGTTGGTTTAATCGTATTTTTTACCAGTGATTTCATATTCAATAAAATCACTGGCTAAAATGAAAGGGAAGACAGACAATCCGCTCAGCCGATCTGTAAAATGATTGCAAAGGACGGCATGTTTGAGACACTGGGTGAAATGTTATCCCTGCCTGATAAAGGAGGATCTCGAAGGAAGGTTCAGGCAGAGTTTTGGCTGAAACGCTTTCCAATCCAGTGAAATAAAGGATTGTCAAAAGATTGGCTTTAGCATATAATGAAGCTGTCAAACTTTTTAGAAATGAGGGATGTGTGATGAGAATGGATATTGTCTTTTTTGCCCAACAAACGATCATTGCACAGCCCATGTAATATTTCGACTGGTATTCTTCAAATGGATCTGGTGATATTTCCATGGGCTGTCGAAGCGGCTCATGGAGTGTTTATATGTTGAGAGAGCCGTGTATTTGCGGCTCTTTTTTTGTTTGAAAAATCATCAGATCTTTAGGAGGAAACCACATTGAATTTATCTGCATTAGGCATCAAATATATCATGGAAGCTTTAAAGGACGAGGAAGGTCTGATTTTAGGGAGGATCGCCCTTGAGCATAAAAGGTTGTACCGGGTATGGACGGAAGAGGGAGAATGGCTGGCCGAAATCTCAGGCAGGCTGAGGTTTGAAGCGGAGAGCCGCGGAGACTACCCCGCTGTCGGCGATTGGGTGTATATGCGCCCACGCGGTGGCGAAAAGAAAGGGATGATCACGGAGGTCGTTCCCCGGTTCAGCAAATTTTCGCGCAAAGCGGCGGGGGAGCCGGCAGAGGAACAGATCACCGCAGCAAACGTCAACACGATCTTTCTCGTCAATGCGCTCGGTCTGGATTTTAATGTAAGAAGAATCGAACGCTATTTGCTGCTGGCTTGGGAAAGCGGAGCCAATCCCGTCATTGTCTTGAGCAAAGCCGACATCGCTGACCGGATTGAAGAAAAGGTGCGCCAGGCGGAATCCGTGGCATTCGGGGTGCCGATTCATGTCATCAGCGCTCATGAAGGCAATGGGATGGATGAGTTGAAAGCGTATGTGAAACAAGGAGAAACCGTCGCCCTTTTAGGGTCGTCAGGCGTTGGCAAATCAACGATCATCAACTTTTTTCTGAATGAAGACAGGCAGGCGGTCCAGTCCGTCCGTGAAGATGACGACAAAGGGCGGCATACGACGACACACAGGGAAATGTTCTTGCTGCCTGAAGGCGGACTTTTAATCGATACGCCGGGGATGCGGGCCTTGGAGCTTTGGGAATCGGAAGAAGGATTCAGACAGAGCTTCAGCGATATTGACCAGCTTGCAAAAAACTGCCGATTTTCAGACTGCATGCATCAAACAGAACCCGGCTGCTCCGTGCAGGAGGCGCTGGCTGACGGCAGACTCGATGCCGGCCGGTTCCAAAGCTACCTGAAATTAAAAAAAGAGCTCGAATACCTCGAAAGAAAAACGGATAAACGGGCGGCGCAGCAGGAAAAAAAGCGGTGGAAACAGATAACGAAAAGCATGAAAAAGAACAAACGCAAATAAATGAAAAAGGCGCTGATGAATGATCTCAGCGTCTTTTTTGCTGCGGAAATGACAGCGTTCACATTGTTTTGTTTAATGGACCGGTTCATGATAAGATAAGAACGATACCTGATTTGATAGGGGGAAAAATGAATATGACGCATATGCATATCACGTCTTGGGTGATCGCGCTCATTTTAGTGTTCGTTGCTTACGGACTTTACTCATCTGGAAACAGCAAAGGCGCAAAAATTACACATATGATTCTCCGCTTATTCTATATTATCGTTATCATTACCGGGGCGCAGCTCTTTTTAAAGTTCACGGCATGGAACGGAGAATACATAGCGAAGGCCTTGCTCGGCCTCATCACCATCGGATTCATGGAAATGCTTTTAATTCGCAGGAAAAACGGAAAAGCGGCCACCGGGATCTGGATCGGCTTTATTGTCGTTCTGCTCTTGACGGTTGTGCTTGGGCTCCGTCTTCCACTCGGCTTTAAAGTGTTTTAATTAAAAGACATCGGTTCTTTATGAGAACTGGTGTCTTTTTATGTCGGCGGCTTGAAGGTTGAAATCATCACGATTCGTTCCCCGTCTGAAGCGGTCCATTCGAATCTGTCCTTCCATTCCTCTTTTCGTTCGTAATGATGCTGCAGGGCGCATTGTTTCATATCATGAGAAAATTGATAAAACGAAACGCCCTTCACATCCTTTTTCCCGGGCCAAAAGCTCAAGCCGTTATAGGCGAAGACGCAGTCAAAGACGGAAAAGCCGAGGCTGTTCAGCTGATCCAAAAAAGAATAGAACTGTCCGTCTTCCAGATCGTTCAAAAATTCGAGAAATGCCTGTTTTACCGTTTTCAGATAACGGATCGATTCTCCGCCTGTCAGCTTCACGGTCTCCGGCTTTTCCGTGACGGCAAATTGATCAAACAGTTCGGCTTTTTGCCATTCTCCGTCTATGCTGATGAAAACTCCGGGACTGTTCAGGCTTTCAACCAAAAATAAATCTCCTTCTTCGTTTTCAATCAGGCAAATCCCGTCTTCCATTAAAATTTTGCCGTAAATCCATTTGCGCTTTTCGGCGTAAATTCGTTTTTGGCGTTCGGTGTCCATGGGCGGTCTCCTTTCTTATTTCGTTTTTTCCAAAACGGGCTTGTCTCATACAAGACTCTGTTGGACAATTCAACTATTATTTTAAGGTGCATAAAATAGGTAAAGTGACAAAGGAAGTGAAGCCTAAAGCAGAGGAAGAACATTAGAATTGGAGCTGATCGACAATGTGTGGAATAACGGGGTGGGTCGATTTTAAAAAGCCGCTTGTTCAGGAGCAGTCTGTCATGGAGAAAATGACTGATACGCTTTCGAACAGAGGACCTGATGATACGAATATTTGGGGAAAGCGCCATGTTTTATTCGGACATAAACGCTTGGCAGTTGTGGATCTGGAAGGCGGCAGACAGCCGATGACCCGCACACACCAAGGGTACGATTATACGATTTGCTATAACGGCGAACTCTATAATACGGAGGATTTGCGGAAAGAGCTTAGGCAGCGGGGGCATCAATTCAAGAGCCACTCAGATACAGAGGTTTTGCTTCATTCATACATGGAATGGAAAGAGGAATGCATCGACAGGCTGAACGGAATTTTTGCATTTTCGGTATGGGATGAAAAGCGCGATCTTCTTTTTGCGGCACGCGACAGGCTCGGCGTTAAACCATTCTTTTACACCGAACAGGGCTCATCATTTCTGTTCGGATCTGAAATCAAAGCGATTCTCGCTCACCCTGAAGTGAAAGCAAAGGTCGACCGTTCAGGGCTGGCCGAAATTTTCGGCCTCGGGCCGTCGCGATCGCCGGGGAGCGGTGTTTTTAAAGGAATAAAAGAGATCCGCCCGGGGCATGCGATGATTTTCTCAAAAGACGGTTTAACGGTTTGGCGCTACTGGAATGTGAAAAGCGAGAAGCATACCGACAGCTTTGACGAAACGGTGAAAAATGTGCGGTCGCTGTTTCAGGACGCCGTCACAAGGCAGCTTGTGTCTGATGTGCCGGTTTGCACGTTTTTATCAGGAGGGGTTGATTCGAGCGCCATTACCGCAACGGCCGCCAAGCATTTTGAGGAAGAAGGGAAGGGGCCGCTTCATACGTTTTCGATCGATTATGAAGACAATGAACAATATTTTACGTCAAGTTCATTTCAGCCAAACGCCGACGGACCGTGGATTAAAAAAATGTCCGATGCATTCGCAACGGTTCACCACAACTGCGTGATATCCCAGGAGGAGCTGGCCGCTTATTTGGAAGAAGCCGTACTGGTCCGTGATTTGCCGGGGATGGCTGATGTCGATTCTTCTTTGCTGTGGTTTTGCCGCGAGATTAAAAAGGACTTTGTCGTGAGTCTTTCCGGGGAATGCGCGGACGAAATTTTCGGCGGCTACCCTTGGTTCCATTCGGCAGAAGATGTGAAAGGTTTCCCATGGATGAGATCAATGGAAGAACGGATCGCACTTCTGCAGGACGGCTGGCAGAAAAAACTGAACCTCGGCGAATATGTGAAGGCGAAATACGAGGAAACGGTTAAAGAAACACCGCTGCTTGAAGGAGAAACGGGTGCGGAGAAACGAAGGAGAGAGCTGTTTTACTTAAATATGCTCTGGTTTATGACAACGCTCTTGGATCGAAAAGACAGAATGAGCATGGGGGCGAGCCTCGAAGTCAGGGTTCCGTTTGCGGACCACAGGCTTGTCGAGTATGTCTGGAATATTCCGTGGGATGTCAAAATGCATGGCAGCCGTGAAAAAGGCATCTTCCGCAAGGCTCTTGAAGGCATTTTGCCTGATGAAGTGCTGTATCGCAAAAAAAGTCCATATCCGAAAACGCACCACCCCGCTTATACGAAAGCCGTCATTCGTTGGCTGGAGTCATTGCTGGAGCAAAAAGACTCGGCGCTTTATGTTTTCTTAGACAAGAAAAAACTGGAGCGGCTGATTGAGACGGAGGGCGCATCATTTCAAGTTCCCTGGTACGGACAATTGATGAAGGGACCGCAGTTGATCGCACACCTTGCCCAAATCCATACTTGGTTTGAGAATTATCGAATTGATATTGAGGAATAACATAAAACACCCGGCATAAGCCGGGTGTTCTGCGTTTTGGCAAAAGAAACGGCGGCGTTATTTGAACACCGCCGCTGATTTCAATGATCGGCAGACTGGATGGATGAGAGTCAAACCTGTTCTGTTTTGGAAGACGGTCCCGGCTTTAAATTGTTGAGCCGTGAGACAAGATCCGTTCCGAAAGCGGAGCTGACGTCAACATCGCCCTGTTCGATGTAGCTTTCTTTATACTCGTACGCCGAAGAACCGTGTTCGGCATAATCGAGTCCGGATATTTCCTCTTCTTTTGATACCCGGATCGGAGTGAAAGCTTTCATTACTGCAGTGACAGCCGATGTAGCAGCGAGGGTCCAGGCTGCGATCGCCAAAATGCCGACGGCTTGAATGCCGAGCTGTGCGGCTCCTCCTCCGTAAAAGAGACCGCTCGATGTATTGAAAAGCCCGACTGCAAGCGTCCCCCAAACACCGCAAACACCGTGAACGGCAATGGCGCCGACGGGATCGTCAAGCTTCAGCACCTGATCGATAAACTGAACGCCGACAACTAAAATGACACCTGCGATGCATCCGATTAATATCGCGCCTGTAAATGAAACGCCGTCCGCGCCCGCGGTAATTCCGACAAGGCCGCCAAGCGCGCCGTTCAGCGTCAGGGAAGGGTCGATCCTGCCGTAGCGGAAATAAGTGAACAGCGCCGAGCTGACGACTCCGCCCGACGCGGCTAAAAGGGTTGTGGTGATGACATGCGGGACGGCGGCGGGATCAGCCGCAAGCGTGCTTCCGCCGTTGAACCCAAACCAGCCGAACCACAGGATAAAGACGCCGAGTGCGCCCAGCGGAATGCTGTGTCCTGGAATGGCATTGACCTTTCCGTTTGCATATTTTCCAATCCGCGGCCCGAGAAAGATGACAGCCGCAACCGCGCCCGCAGCACCTGTCATGTGAACGATCGCAGATCCGGCAAAATCAACAAATCCGAGGTCATACAGCCAGCCTTCCCCCCAAGTCCAATGGCCGACAACCGGGTAGATGAGACCGGTCATAAACAGCGTCAAAATCATATAGCTGCCAAGCTTCATCCGTTCAGCGACAGCGCCGGAAATAATGGTCGCGCACGTAGCGGCAAACACGGCCTGAAAGACGAAAAATCCGACATCCTGATCACCTGCTAAAGCAAAACCGCTTGTGCCGATGAACCCGCCGGCGCTGTCCCCGAACATCAACGCGTATCCGGCGAAGAAATAAAGGATGGAGCCGATAGAGACCGTCAGAAAGTTTTTCATTAAAATGTTTAACGTGTTTTTAGCTCTCGTAAAGCCAGATTCAACCATCGCGAAACCGGCGTGCATAAAAAAGACGAGCAGAGTGCCGATGGCCACCCATGTCATGTTGACCGAATCATTGACCGATTGCGCCGTCGGTTCGGCGGCCAGAGCTGATGCTGCGAGGAAAAAACTGAGGAACAGGACGAAAGATACCTTGGTTTTCATAAGAATCATCCTTTCTTAAAGTATCGGCAAAAAGAGGCGGGATGGAGCCGGTCGTTTTACACAATCGCTTCTTTTCCGGATTCCCCTGTCCGGATTCGAACCGCATTTTCAATCGGGAGCACAAAGATTTTTCCGTCGCCAACCGTATTTGTCGAACATGTGCTTTCGATGATTTGGATAATTTCATCAACGCTCTCCGATTCAATCACCATTTCGACTTTCACTTTAGGCAGCAGCTTGATTTCGTAGGAGGTGCCGCGAAACAAAGCCTGTTTCCCGCGCTGTTGCCCGCAGCCGGCAACCTCTGAGACCGTTAATCCGTTTATGCCAACCTCTTCAAGCTTTTTGCGGAGGCGGGGAAACTGTTCAGGGCGTATAATCGTTTCGATTTTTTTCACAATGTAAATCCTCCTTTTAGTGTAAGGTTTTATTACGTGTATTGTTATGTTTATTATCATACGTAATATCAAATTGAAAATCAATACGAATTTTCAAAAAAATTAATCTATTAGACCTATTATCAGAGAGGTCTGTATTCACAGAATGAAATTATTGTGATATTTTATGACATAAAAAAACCTGCTTTCAGTTGAAAGCAGGTTATGCCGCAAAGCCTTTTTGTAGCCACATTTTAGATCTCCATCTTCTGTACATCAAAATTCCCCTGACCCACTCGTCGGCGATGAAGGAAAACCATATTCCCGCCAGGCCGAATCCGAGCTGAATGCCGAAAATATAAGCGATCGGAAGGCCGATTCCCCACATTGAGACAATCGCCATATAAACCGGATATTTCGCGTCTCCAGCAGCTCTGAGAGAATTAATGATGACCACGTTAAACGAGCGGCCCGGCTCCAGGATAATCGTCAAAAGGATCAGTATACTGGCCGTTGCGATAATATCGGGATTGCTGCTGAAAATGCCGATCAGCTGTTTGGAAAACACAGCGAAGAGAACGGAAGTAAATGTTGTAATGGCCAGAGCCCACGAGAGGCTCTTCAGACAGCGGCTGTACGCTTCATCAAATTGTTTCGCGCCGATATGGCGTCCGATTAAGATTTGCGTTCCCTGGCTGATCGCTGTGCCGAAAAGCATGATGAACATCATCAAATTTTGGGTATAGACCTTTGTTGTCAGCGCCTGCGCGCCCATCAGCGTGATAAAATAGGTGACAATCATCTGTGACGCGTTATACGAAAGCTGCTCCCCTGCTGAAGGTATCCCGATTTTCAGCAGTTTTTTCAGATGGCTTTTCTTTAAGACAAACAGCCGTTTGGACAACAATGGCATGCCGACGCGCTTTTTGACGATCAGAGCGATCGCGAACAGGCCGATGATGCGCGCGATGGAAGTGGACATTGCTACGCCGGCCACGCCTAAAACCGGAAAGCCGAACGGCCCGAATATGACAAGATAGTTGCCGGCGATGTTCAGGATATTCATGCCGATGGTTACCACCATTGTGTCCTTTGTATGCCCGTAGCTTTTCAAAATGGCGCTGAACGTCATAATGAGCGCTTGAATAAAGGACAGTCCGCCGACGATCTGTAGAAAGATGCCGGCCTCGGCCAGCAGGTTGGCGGACAGGCCCATCATCAATAAAAGCGGTTTGGCAAATATATAAATCACTGCGCTGATGAATAGACTGATGATAAAATTGGCGCTGATGGAAACATAGCCGACTTCCATCGCTTCGGCTTTTTGCCGCGCTCCTAAAAATTGAGAAATAATAACGGTTGTTCCTGTGGCGATAAAACCGAACATCACAATGATCAAGTTCAGCATTTGGTTGCTGACGCCGACGGCTGCCACGCTCTCATCGGAATATTGGCTGAGCATCAGGGTATCTGCGTTGCCCATTAACATATATAATGAAACCTCGATAAATATAGGCCAGGTCAATGCGAATAAAGAGAGGTTTTGAGGTGCTGTTTTTTTCATGGCGTTTGACCCCTTTCTTTTAAAAAATCCGTTTTATAGTGTAACGCCATTTTCTTATAATAAGAAGAGACGAAACCGATACTTCTTGGAGAAATACGACTTGATGAAAAGGGGAGAGAACATGGAACATATCATCTTTACAATTCCGCCGCTCCCTGTGTTGATTACCGGCGGAGAAGGACTGTTCAAAAAAGGGGAAAAGCATGTGAGGCGTGAATATTCCGTGTTTGATCTCTTATATGTAATACAGGGGGAACTATTTTTGACTGAGGACGGCGACCCCCATCAGATCCGGGAAGGGGAATATATCATCCTTGTACCGGGGCTTGAGCATTATGGACACCAAGGCTGTCAAGACGATACCCGCTATTTTTGGCTGCACTTTCAGGAGCCGTCTTATGGCTTTGCACAGCAGGGAGGTGAGAACTGGACCGAGCTCAAGCTGAAGAAGGGGACGTTTGAAACGCCGACATTATATCATTTAAAGATTCCGAGAAAGGGAAAGATCGACCAAAAAGCGTTTATTGAACAGCAGTTTAGACGTTTGATTGACGATTCTGCCCAAAATTCCGACCTGCCTCTTCGGAAGCAGCTCTTGTTCGAAGAGCTGCTGATTCACCTGCAGAAGGAGGCGTTCCACATTCCTTCGGCGAGTGAGCGTGTGGCATCTGAAGCGCAGCATTACATCGACCGCCACTATAAGGAGAAGCTCAGCATGGAGCAGCTCTCGGCTGCCCTTCACTATCACCAGGACTACATTACCCGCTGCATGCAAAAGGCGTTCGGCATCACACCGGGCCAATACGCCAATAAGGCGAAGGTTTTTGAAGCGAAGCGGCTCCTTTCTTCGACAAACGACAAAATGTCATCGATTGCCGAACAAGTCGGAATCGATGATCCGACTTATTTCTCAAAGCTGTTTAAACAAATAGAAGGGATTTCGCCTGTTGAATACAGAAAGATGATGAAGAGAAATATTGAGTGATATTTTCAAAGCATAGGAGGAGAAAAGTTTGGCATCCATCAATGGTGAAAAAGTAAAGCTGCGCACGATCACAATGGATGACCTGCCCGGATTATGGAGAATGATTTACGGAACCCGAAACCCTGAATGGAAAAAATGGGATGCCCCTTATTTTCCGCTTCAGCCCGAACCGTTTCAATATTTTCTCGACTCTTTTGTGCCGGCTTTAAAAGAAAAACCGCCGCGCTATTTGGCGATTGAGATCGAAGGAGAGCTGAAAGGAACCGTTTCTTACTATTGGGAGTGCCGGCCGACACGCTGGCTGGAATGCGGGATCGGCATCTATGATCCGCGGTTCTGGAACGGAGGTTACGGCACGGAAGCCGTAGAATTATGGGTCGGCTTCCTATTTGAAAACGTCGATGTGCCGAGAATCGGAATGACGACGTGGTCCGGCAACAGGCGGATGATGAGGTGCGCCGAAAAAGCGGGGTTTAAGATGGAAGGCCGGATTCGCAAAGTCAGATATTATGACGGAGTCTATTATGATTCAATCAGATACGGAATATTGCGGGAGGAGTGGGAGCTGATTTGCGGCGGTAGCTGACACGCTCTATAATGTAATATTAGATATCTTTCATCAGCGGACTAGAGGGGACCAAAATGAAAAAAACCATTTATGATGTAGCGGAAGCGGCAGGCGTTTCGATTTCCACGGTTTCCCGGGTGATCAACAATACCGGGAGAATCAGCAGGTCGACAAGGCAAAGAGTGCATGCCGTCATGAAAGAACTCGATTATCAGCCGAATGTTCACGCTTCTGCGCTTACCGGAAAGCGCACGAACATTATCGGCCTGTTGACGCCCGATATTGCAAACCCTTTTTTCGGAGAGCTTGCCAAAAGCGTTGAAGAGCGGGCGGGCGAGCTTGGATTCAGCATGATGATATGCAGTACCGACCGCGATCCGAAAAAGGAGACAACGTATTTCTCGGTGCTCAAGCAAAAAAGCGTCGACGGCATCATTTTTGCGACCGGCATCGAAAATCAGGAGAGCATGGATGCGCTCGAGGATATTGCAAAAGAGGGCATACCGCTCGTGATGATTTCTCAGGACCGCGCCCTTGTTCCCCTGGATGTCGTGGTCATCGACGATTTTATGGGCGGATACTTAGCGACGCGGCATTTAATTTCACTCGGCCATAAGACAATCGCCTGCATCGCCGGCGACGGATCGACAACCGGAGAAAAAGACAGGCTGAAAGGCTTCCAAAAAGCGATGGATGAAGCCGGCATCAAAGTGAATGAATCGCTCATCGCCGGTACCGGTTTTTCCCTGGAATGCGGCAAAAAAGCAGCCGCTCAGATTTTCGAAAACAACATTCCGACCGCCGTTTTCGCCATGAATGATGTGCTTGCGTGCGGAGTCATTCAGACTGCAAGGGAATGGGGGCTCCAAGTTCCAACGGATTTATCTGTCATCGGCTTTGATAATACGTTTTTAGCCGAAATGACCGATCCGCCGCTTACGACAGTGTCGCAGCCGATTGAAGAAATGGGCCGCCGTGCGGCCGAGCTGCTGGCCGAAGAAATCAGCGGCGAGAAAAGTTCGAAAAACAAAATCATTCTCATGCCTGAACTTGTCGTCAGACAGTCGACGGCACCTCCATTTAAAAAAGATGCACATGCTGAAAAGAGCGGGTTTTGATAGAAAAAAACGCTCTTTTTTTAAAAAAATAAGAGCAAGCGCTTGCCCTCATTAAATCCTAAAAAGGATTGCGGATAAAATAAATACAGGGTAAAATCAGAATTGAAATGAGCAAGCGCTTTCTCTGATTAATAAAGCGCTTTCAATATGCGAGAAGGGAGAGAAGAAAATGACAGAACGAGTGAGATGCGCCGTATTAGGGCTCGGAAGGCTCGGCTATTACCATGCGAAAAACCTCAAAACCGAGGTGCCCGGGGTCCTGCTCGCCGCTGTGGCCGATCCGGCAGAGGGGAGGGCGAGGGAGATTGCCGCTGAACTGGGTGTTGAAAAGTGGTTTGAAGATCCGTTTGAATGTCTCCACGATCCAGAGATTGATGCCGTCGTCATCGTTACACCGACATCAACCCATGCCGAAGTGATCAAACAGGCGGCCGAATGCGGCAAACAGATTTTCGTCGAGAAGCCGCTGACATTAAATCTTGAAGAATCGATTGAAGTCATTTCTAAAGTCAAAGAAACGGGCGTGATTTGCCAGGTGGGGTTTATGAGGCGGTTTGATCCTGCTTATGCGGATGCCAAAAGGAGGATCGATGCCGGAGAGATCGGCAAACCGATCTATTATAAAGGGTTTACGCGCGATTTTGGCTCTCCTCCGGCCGAATTCATTAAAAAAAGCGGCGGTATTTTCGTCGATTGTTCGATTCACGATTATGATATCGCGCGTTATTTAATGGGGGCTGAAATTACTTCGGTTTCCGGCCACGGAAGGGTTTTGAAGCACGCGTTCATGCCGGGATGCCATGATGTCGATCAAGCGCTCACCTATATGGAGTTTGATTCGGGGGCGGCGGGTGATGCGGAAGCAAGCCGCAATTCGTCTTACGGCCACGATATACGCGCCGAAATTATCGGGACGGACGGCAGCATCTTCATCGGGACGCTGCGGAACCCGGCGGTTACCGTGCGGACCGGGCAGGGGAGCAGCTATAATATCATTCCGGATTTCCAGGCGAGGTTCCATGAAGCGTACTGCTTAGAGATGCAGCACTTTGCCAAGTGTGTTCGCAACAAAACGAAACCGATTGTGACTGAAGTGGATGCGGCAGTCAATCTGGAAATCGCGCTTGCGGCCACAGAATCCTGGTCAACAGGCAAGACCGTCAAGATTCAGTATCAGACGAAACAGCTTACGGTATGAAACGGGGCTCATAAACGGGCTGTGATAAAGACAAAGTATGCCGGAGATCATCCTGCGGTCAATAGGATCAACAGAAAGAAGGGCGGAAGAAAGCATTTCTCCGCCCGATGCCGCCCTTTCTCTCAGCGTTTTCAATCAACTGCAAGCCCCTTATTGCACATTCAGATTCGGTCTCAGATTCACCTGATAGTCCACCTCGACATCCATCTTCTCCCAACGATGCAGCCACGCTTTGTCGCTCATCGGCTTCGTAAACGGAAACAGCGCTTCACCGCCGACTTCAAGCGGATCAACCCAAATGTTTTGCATGTCCTTTATCATGTCCGTTGTTTTCTTTTCCAATTCGGATTCCACATCATGAACAAGTGCGCTGAACTCGCTTTGATCCTGCAGGTTTTTGTCGCCTGTGTATTCTTCAATGCCCGCGTTTATGCTGACTTTCATTGATAAAGCTGTATTGTTTTGATTTAAGTCAAATGTGACGGTTGAGCGGGCTTGGCCGATTATGATTGACAAGTTGGGAATCGTGAGGAACTTCAGATACCTGTTATTGTTGAGCAGCTGAAAAATTTGATCGTCTATGCCGGTCAGTGTCTTCACGAATTTGTCGTTTCGGAAAAGTCCTGTTCCTTCATATGTGAACTGGTTACCATCGGTTCTGAAAACAGGCACGTAAGGATCTGAATAGTGGGTGTACAGCTGGTTTTTGAATTGATGCAGGTTAACGATGCTCATTTCACCCTGGTTGGCTCTTTCAAAATGCCTTAACGTCTGATAAAGATAAAAGTCAAAATTCTCGCTTTGCTTCAATTCGTTCAGTATATATTTGTCAAAATCGCCGTTGACGACGATGAGATAAAGGCGAGGGCCGATTTTCGGGTCTGACAGAAGCGTGTTGATAATCGGAAGTATGCCTTTGTCGGCGAGATTTTCTTCGATCATCACCATTCTCAGCTGCCCGTTTTTCAGCTCGTTGTAATAATTTAAATTAAATCGCTTGCCGACTTGTTTGATCATATTGACTTCGGTGCTGAATAGCCGCTTCTTTTCAAGGCCCACCGGAGGGACGGTGGTGCTCATTGAGATCTTTCCTTTTTTTCCTTCTTTGATATACCAAAAGGTAACCGGTGAGATTTCTTCAATCTCATTGTTTTCAACAAATGGAGAGCAGCCCTCAATCGTCATGAAAATCACAAGTGCGATACAGCCGTTTAATATGGGACGTTTCCCGTTGATCATTGCATGCGCCCCTTTCGTTTTCCGGCGATGACAAGAATAGCCGGAGTCAATGCGTAAGTGACGGCTCCGATGGATACTTCGATCAAAAACCACATATCTTGCTGCTTTCCGGATTGCCAAAACCAAGTGCTTAACACGAGCGAACATCCCATGAGCAATAGGAAGCTGAACAGAAATCCTCTTCGCGTCACAGGCTTGGCCATTCTTTTAAACAAAATGCGGAGGCCTCCGTAAAAGCAGAGTAAAAAAATCGCGATTACAAACGCAAAATGAAACATATGGGCAGACAGTAGAAACGTATCGATCCGCTCCAAAATCGGCGACTGCAAATAGCGGAGCATGTTTATCACCGGAAAAATGGTTTCCAGCAAATAAGAGGAGCCGTAGAAAAATAATGCACCGATAAACAAAAACAAATATTCGAAGAGTGAAATCGCATTACCGACCGATAAACATTTCAGCACATTAGCTTCCTTGCTGAACCATGGAGCCAGACAAATCAAATACTCGGGACTGGAAAAAGAAGACCACATGACGAGCAGCGCCTTCCAAGAATGTTCAGTCCAGTCAAAAGGAATCAACGGATATAAATCGGTCAAGGAAGCGATCGGGGGGATATAAAACCTGATAAAAATGAACACGATCCAAAATGATGACATAAAGGCAATGATGACAAATCGCATCGTATTTTCCATGCCGCGGGAGGCCGCATATCCGCTGATCACCAGAATCAAGATCACAAGCCAGTTGATATTGATGGCGGGAAAGATGAAGTGTCTCACCGTTTCGGCGTAGCTTGTGATCATGATCGCGATCTTTAACGCGAGCTGAATTAAGCCGATCAGGATAAAAAAGCGCAGCTTGCGTTCGCCGAAGAGAGCGGCAAAGCCTTCATAGCCTTTTGCGGCCGCTGGAGAAGACAGCCATTTGGACAACAGGTACAAGTTGAACTGTGACAGCATTCCGACAGCGAGCATAACGAACATCATGTAAGGGTGAACCAGATACATCGGCAGAACTAAGATGAAAAAAAGAACTTGCATACGGTTGGCGATGAGGGCGATGTAAATTCCGCCGAGAGGCCGTGTCTTGTGAAATAATTGAAAAGAACTCAAGCCGCTTCATCTCCTTTTAACGTACCGCCATTTTTGCAAGGTATGCAGATATTCGGGGCGCTTTTTCAGCCAGATCAAAGGACTTCGTATAAAAAGATCGAGCCAATCGCGCCAATATAACGGAGTAATCGGCGCAAAATAAGGCTGCTTGAGAGAAGTAAGCCCGTTCAAATGAACAAACAGTCCGATCATTCCGAAGATCAATCCGAAAAAACCGAGGCAGGCGGAGAACACGAGCATCGTAAAATGAATCAAAGTGTGCCCTTTAGCTACGATGTAGTTGGGCACCAAAAATGACGCGACCGTTGAGATGCCGACCAAAACGATTAGCACTTTGCTGACAAAGCCCGCCTGCACCGCCGCTTCTCCAATCACAATCCCCGAGATAACCCCCAATGTTGAACTTGATTTTGTCGGCATCCGCACGCTGGCTTCCTTAATAATTTCAATGACGAGCAGCATAAGAACCGCTTCCCAAAACGGGGTGAACGGCACTTTGCTCCTTGATTCGATCAGCACATAAAGGATCTGGAGCGGAAACATATGATAATGATGAGTCGACAAAGCCACATAAAAAGGGATGAGCAAAATAGACAGAAAAAAACTGGCGTAGCGCAGCATTCTAAAAAAGCTGGCAACCGGCCAGCGCGTCGTATAATCTTCAGCGGAGTGAAAAAGGTGAAAAAACGTGATCGGTGCATGTAATACAAACGGCGTCTGATCGACCAAAATGGCGACTTTGCCAATGCTTAAATTGTATGCGGAAATGTCGGGACGCTCGGTCTGCTGGAACTGCGGAAAAATCGAATGATGATGATCTTCAATCAATTCAGTGAGCTGTGCGGAATCGAAGATCATGTCAAAATCGGTTTCCGCGATTTTTTTTCTGGCTTCCTCAATCAATTCCGGATTGGTTAATCCGGCAATATAAACGATAACAACAGATGTTTTGCTGAGCGAACAGACCGTCAGCCTTTCCGCTTTTAAATTGGTTAAAGGCAGCCTGCGCCGCAGCAAAGAAAGATTGACGTCGAGCTGCTCGGTAAAACTGTCTTTCGGACCGTACATCACCGTTTCGGTTTGAGACGGTTCGATCTGCCGGCCGACCCGATTTTCAATGGGAATGGCAAACCACTGCTGCCTGTCCGGATCATGGATGATGATCGAACCGGACATCAGCCACTCCTTTGCGGTTTCTAAAGATACGATCGGTTCAACGTGCAAAACAAAGGTTTTTAAACAGCGATATATTGACTCTTCTTCGGCGCTCATGATCAGAGGCCTGATGATCGACTGTTGCAGCATGACCCGATCAATGATGGTATGTAAATAGTAAAATACTGCTTTTTGTCCGCCTTTTGTTTCATGCTCTTCGATCACCGCATCAGCCATACCGGCGGTGGCGTCAAGAAGGGCATCTTTCGTAATGGGAGCGCTCCGCAATCCGGCTCCCTTTCTTTTATATTTTCGAAACATGGACATCCCTCATCAGCGATTGATCATTGCCGGGTTACCGGATGTCCTTATTGTGCTCGCTGCTTCTCAGGTTTATGCGGACAGAAGCCGCGTTCCCGCAGGATCAGGTAAACAGCGAGGCGCCGAGGTAGGCGGCAAGCCCCCACATGACAGCCGCAGATCCTTTATTGAACAAGGTCATGACGATCCCCTGTGAATCGAGCTGTTTGAGAAGTCTTCCCGCTGCGGCAAGTCCAAGGAACCATAGCCACGAAACGATCATACATGCACAGGTGAACAGCCAAAGATCCGCACCTTCATACGCTAAAGAGTTGGTGCCGATCACGCCGACGATATCGAGCAAGGCGTGCGGATTTAAGAGCGATACGGCCGCAGCAAAAGCGATTTGCTTTTTGGGCGGCATAGCTTCGGACGCGTTTCCTACCGCCGGTTTGCTCTTCCATGTGATCCATCCCATATAAATGAGAAACAAAAATCCTCCGGTCAAAAGGACAAATTTAACTTCAGGAAGGCCGGCGACAGCCGCGGAAATACCTGTGACTGCCAGTATAATCAGGAGGGAATCGCACAACGATGCGGAGATCACAAGCGGCAAGACACGCCAAATGCTCGATGATGCGGCCCCTTGCTGAAAAATCAGGACATTTTGCGCGCCGAGCGGCAAGATCAGTCCAAAAGCGAGAATCATTCCGTGAATAACTGCGTTCATGACTGTAAAAACCCCTTTCATTCAAAACATCCGTTTTATTGTAGAGTAAGAAGCAGGGAATGTCTCCGGCCATTTGGCTGGTCTAATTGCCCAGCCAAATGCTATCTTTTAAAAAAGGAGCTGAACATGAAGTGAACAGACAGCTGAACAGACATTCAGACATTCCGTTATACCAGCAAATCGAACAGATCATAAAAGAGAAGATTTTACAGGGCGAATGGCCGGCCGGGACGAAAATCCCTTCACAACGCAAGCTGGCATCTATCTTTCAAGTGAATAGAAGCACGGTTACCGCGGCTCTGGACGAGCTGACAGCCCAAGGATTTCTTGAAGGCAACCGGGGCGGAGGCACAAAGGTGGCCAATCAAACATGGTCACAATTGACGGCGGGGCCGCCGCTTGACTGGACGAGTTATGTACGTTCGGGAATTCACCGTCCCAATTCAATGACGGTTCAGGAAATCAACAGGCAGGAGTTTACAGAAGGGATCATCAGGCTCGGCACAGGTGAATTAGCGCCTGAACTGCTGCCCTATCAACAGATGGAAGAGATTCTTCGCCGCGCACCGTCTGATAGGCTGATGCTCGGGTATGAAGAAGCGAAAGGAAGCCGCTATACAAGAGAGGTGCTGGCGGAGCATCTGGGCCGGAAGGGTGTGCGTGTATCGGCCGACTCGATTCTGATTGTCTCCGGAGCGCTCCAAGCGCTGCAGCTCATATCGATCGGCCTTTTGAAGCGGAGAGCCGTCGTGTTGGCGGAAAAGCCGTCATACCTATACTCGCTGCACGTTTTTCAATCGATGGACATGCGGCTTTGCGGGCTTCCAATGGATGGCGGGGGATTAGACCCGTCCGTCATTCCGGCGGTAAAAAAACGGCATGGCGCCGATTTACTGTACACGATTCCGTCATTTCACAATCCGACGGGCAAACTGATGTCGGAAAACCGGAAGCGCGAGCTGATTCAAATGAGCAAAAGGCTGTCGCTCCCGGTTATTGAAGATGACGCATACGGCGACTTGCGGCTTGACGGTCCGCCGTCATCGCCGCTGAAGGCCATGGACAGAGAAGGCAGCATTCTTTATGTCAGTACATTATCGAAAACCGTCAGCCCCGGCCTTCGCATCGGCTGGATCGCAGGCCCGGAGCCCGTCATCGAGAGGCTGGCCGATATTAAAATGCAGACTGACTACGGCTCAAGTTCATTGTCGCAATGGGCGGCTGCAAAGTGGCTTTCAAGCGGACTTTATGATGAAAATCTCAGCCGGATCAAAGGCGAACTGAGACGAAGGCGGGATGAGGCGCTCCGGTGTCTTGAGACCTATTGCAGAGGAATCGCCCGCTGGGAAAAGCCTTCAGGCGGGTTTTACATTTGGGTCACATTTCTAAAGCCGCTCTCGCTCAGCGCTTTGTTCGAACAAGCATTACAGAAAAACATCCTCATCAATCCCGGCACCCTCTACGATAAAGAAGCCAAATACAGCATCAGATTGTCCTATTCGTACGCCTCTTTGCCAGAGCTTCGCTACGGCATTCAAACGATCGCAGAACTCGCCGGGAAGCTCATGTGAGTCCCGGCTGTACCGGCTGCTGAAAAATCGACGTTCAGCAGCCGCCCCTTTTTATTTCAGGTCTGGGGTTATTTAAAAACAGTCCAAAAAATCCCATTAACATATCATTCAAGGAACTATTGATTCATATTAGCAGCTGGATTTGCAGTAGAGGAAATCTTCATGTTGCCTCATTGTGAGAAACGTCCTATTTTTCTGAATCTTATTGACATGCCGGTGTCACAAAATATACACTTTTTTTGTCATTGAAAATGATAATCTTTATCAATTGGAGGAATGCTTTCTATGCCTGTACAAACGAGTTCTAAAAATCAAGTGTTTTTGGAGCAGCAAAATAGAAGAGAGTCTAATGCGCGTTCATATCCGAGAAGATTTCCGCTCGCCATGCAAACCGCGGAAGGCGTCTTGGTGACTGATGCGGATGGAAAGCAATATTATGACTGCCTGGCAGGAGCGGGGACGCTTGCGCTTGGTCATAATCATCCAGTTGTGATTGAAGCGATTCAAAAAATGCTTGATGAAAAACGCCCGCTGCACACGCTTGATATCACTTCGGAAATCAAAGAAGAGTTTGTCAGCGAAGTATTTGCAAGCCTTCCTGAGGCGTTTGCCAAACGGGCGAAGATCCAGTTTTGCGGTCCGACCGGCGGCGATGCGATCGAAGCCGCTCTCAAGCTTGTCAAAACGGCAACGGGCAGAAGAACCATCTTGTCGTTTCACGGTGCCTATCATGGTGCAACTCATGGAACGATGGCGCTGAGCGGTAATTTATCTCCAAAGGAAAATGTCCAGGGACTTATGCCTGATGTGCATTTCCTGCCATATCCGTATGAATACCGCTGCCCGTTTGGAAGAGGAGGAGAGGCGAGCCACAAGCTGTCGAGCGCATATATCGAAAATATGCTGGATGATCCGGAAAGCGGAATTTTACAGCCGGCCGGGATGATCTTTGAAGCCGTACAAGGAGAAGGAGGCTCAGTTCCGGCTCGGGCTGAATGGATAAAAGAAATGAGAAGGATCACAAAAGAACGCGGAATCCCTCTGATCATTGATGAAGTGCAGACCGGCATCGGCAGAACCGGAAAAATGTTTGCGTTCGAGCACGCCGGCATTATACCGGATGTCATCGTCCTTTCAAAAGCGATCGGCGGAAGCCTTCCTCTGTCTGTCGTCATCTATGATCAAGACCTTGATCAATGGGGACCGGGGGCGCATATCGGTACATTCAGAGGGAACCAGATGGCGATGGCGGCCGGAAGTGCAACGTTAAAATATATAAAAGAGCACGATGTACTGTCACATGTAGAAAAAGTCGGCGCGAAGCTCATGCAGGAATTGCAAGACATTCAGGAACACGTTCCTGAAATCGGTGATGTCCGGGGACGGGGGCTGATGATCGGCGCCGAAATTGTCGCACCGCATAAAAAACAAAACGCAAACGGCAGCTATCCGGCTGATGCGGAGCTTGCAAGCGTGATTCAAAGAAAATGCTTTGAAAAAGGACTGATCGTTGAAACGGGAGGACGCCATGGAAGCGTGATCCGCTTCTTGCCGCCGCTCATCGTAACAGAGGCGCAAATCGACGATATCATCACGATCTTCAGAGAGGCCGTCTATGAAGCAGTCAAGTAAACAGAAAAACTTTGATTCCCTGTTTATGCACAACGGCGAACAGGGGATCAAAGCATACCGTGACGCGGCCGAGGCCGCTGTAGAGACGCTGTGGGCCGATTGGAAAAATAAAATGAAGCCCTACAGCGGGAAGATGCCGAATGAATTAAAGCACGAAATTAAAAACTTGTTTTCGTTTAAGGAAGCGGGAGAACCGCTTGCGGATGTTCTCGCTGATCTAAAAGAAGCCTATTTGCCGCACCGGATTCATGTTGAAGATCCAAAATGCGCCGCACACTTGCACTGTCCGCCGCTCATCCCGGCACTCGCTGCAGAGATGCTGATCAGTGTGCTGAATCAGTCGATGGATTCGTTTGATCAAAGCGGAGCGGCTTCATTGATCGAGGAAGAAATGGTGCAGTGGCTTTGCCGAAAGTTCGAGTACGGAAAGGATGCTGACGGAACATTTACGAGCGGAGGCACACAGTCTAATTACATGGGACTTCTGTTGGCCCGCGATGCTTTCTGTGAAAAGCAGTGGAACTGGAACGTACAGAAGGACGGACTGCCGCCGGAAGCGGACAGGCTGCGGATCCTCTGTTCAAAGGATGCTCATTTTACCGTGAAAAAGTCGGCTTCCCAGCTCGGACTTGGAGAGCGCGCCGTCGTACTCGTCGATACAGATGATGAAAAGCGGATGAGCCTTTACGATTTAAAGCGAAAAACAACGCTGCTTGAGGAATCGGGCTTACATCCATTTGCGATTGTTGCCACATGCGGTACGACGGACTTCGGAAGCATCGATCCGCTTTCCGAGCTTGCGGATGCCGCGCATGCCGGCGGGCTTTGGCTTCACGTTGATGCCGCGTATGGCGGGGCGTTGATTTTGAGCAGAACCCGCCGCTATAAATTGGCCGGTATCGACAGGGCCGACTCCATCAGCGTCGACTTCCACAAGCAGTTTTATCAGCCGGTCAGCTGCGGCGCTTTTCTTGTCAAAGACAGAAGGCATTTCCGCTTGATTGGTTATCATGCCGATTATTTAAATCCTGAAGAGGATGAAGCGGAGGGAATCGTTCATCTCGTCAATAAATCGATTCAGACGACGAGGCGCTTTGACGCTTTAAAGCTGTTTGTCTCGCTGCGTGTGCTTGGAGAAGATACATTCGCAGAGATGATTGACTGGACATTCGCATTGGCCGAAGCGACAGCGGAAAAAATCTCAGCAAGCGATCGGTTCGAACTGCTGAATCCGCACCCTGAACTGAACGCTGTCGTCTTCCGCTACCTCGCCTCAGAAGACGACGCAGAGAACGACCGTTTGAATAAATGTATCCACAGAGAATTGTTCAGAACGGGACAGGCGGTGATCGCCAAGACGGCAGCAGCCGGGAAAACGTATTTAAAATTCACGCTGCTGAATCCGCGGACGACGCTTTCGGATCTTGACGACATTCTCGGCAGGATTCAAGAGCTGGCAAGTCTTTATACGAATAGCAGGAGGGTAACAAGATGAGTTCATTTAAAGAAATAGCAGAAAACGCTACGATTCAAAGTTTTTTAAATTGCTATTTGCGTGAAACCGGCATCAAAACCCGTGAGATCGCGGACGGCTCTCAAAAAACGCTGATTGTTCCGCTAAAACGCCAGCAAATCGAGCTGATCGTTCCGATCAAGTACTGGTCGAAGACGGGAAGGCACCTTTTCTCATTTCCGCTTTACTATCAAACAACCCAAAACAAGCCGCTTCCGCTCGACTATGTCACGCTCGTCTCCCTCGCTTCAAAAGAACTGCTTCTTCAGCAAAACCGCGGGGGTGCCGAGGATGAATTCTTGCTCAGAGTCATTTTGAGCTGCCGCAATATCAGCCGTTATGTGGAAGAACGGGCCGGTGATCAAAATGAGCTTAGCCGCGCTGATTTTACGTTTATCGAAGCGGAGCAGTCGCTCTTGCTCGGTCATCTGATGCACCCGACGCCAAAAAGCAGGCAGGGCATGAAACCTGAAGAGGAAAACATTTTCTCACCTGAATTGAAAGGGGAGTTTCAGCTTCATTACTTTAAGGCGCATGCCTCGCTCGTACTGCACGATTCAAGTACTGGAACAAAAGCGCCGCTAGTCATACAAGAGGAATTGAGAAACGACCCGATGATTGATAATGCGTGGCTAGACGAGCAAACGGCCGATCCGGATTTTGCGCTTCTTCCCGCACACCCGCTCCAGGCGAGAGCTTTGCTGGAGGAGCCGTATGTGCAAAAATTGATCGATCAAGGTCTCCTTACATATCTCGGTGCAAAGGGCAGGACGTTCACGGCGACATCCTCCGTTCGCACGGTTTACAGCAAGCACTCGCGCTATATGTACAAATTCTCGATCCCAATCAAAATCACGAATTCGCTTCGTGTGAACAAGCAGAAAGAATTGGACAGAGGTGTTGAAATGGCCCGGCTGCTTCAGACAGAACTCGGTCAAAGGTTAAAACAGGAGTTTCCGGGCTTTCGCGTTATCACAGATCCTGCCTACATCTCGATTCGGGGGGAGAACGGGGAGTCCGGCTTTGAAGTCGTGATCAGGGAGAATCCGTTTTATGAAGATGACCATTCAGCATGTCTGATCGCCGGGCTTTGCCAAGATCACGCCTACGGGAAAGAGTCGCGGCTGTCCTCTGTCATCCGCGGGCTCGCTTTAGAAGAAGGGCGGACAACGGAAGAAGTGAGCATTGATTGGTTTGACAAATATTTATCCATTTCGCTAGAGCCTGTTTTATGGCTGTTTGAAACATACGGGCTGGCGATTGAAGCGCACCAGCAAAACGCCGTTATCCGCTTAAAAAACGGCTATCCGGAGACGTTTTACTACAGGGATAATCAAGGCTATTACTACAGCGAATCAAAAGCCGGGATTCTTTCCAAGCTGATCGAAGACTTGAGCGAAAGGAGCGAGACGATCTGCACGGACGGCGTGGCTGTTGAGAGACTGCGCTATTATTTCTTCTTCAACCATCTGTTTGGGCTGGTGAACGGCTTTGGCTGCGAAGGGCTGATCCGGGAAGAAACGCTCCTGTCCATGATCAGAGAGCGGCTTGAAAAAGCGGAACACATTTACGGCATCACTGAGTTGACGGACAGCCTGCTTCGGTTTTCGGAGCTTCCGTGCAAGGCCAATCTGCTGACGAGATTTTACGACATGGATGAGCTGACGGGCTCGCTTGAAACCCAGTCTCGTTATACGTCTGTCGGCAATCCGCTGTTAAAGGAGGCGGCGGCCGTCCAATGAATGACCGGATCACATTTCAAAAAGCGGACTATGCAAGAGACGTATCGCTCGTCTATCGCTGGATGCAGGAGGAGCACGTCATCCCGTTTTGGCATTTAAACATGCCGTTTGCAAAATTTGAAGACCATTTTCACAAGGCCATCACAGACCCCCACCAAACGCTGTACATCGGCTCTATCGACGGTGTGCCCATGAGCTACTGGGAGTCGTACTGGGTCAAGGGGGACGTCATTGAACACCACTATGATAATGAACCTTTTGACCAGGGCATCCACCTGTTGATCGGAGAAAAAGAGTACTTGGGAAAAGGGCTGGCCCTTCCGCTTTTAAAAGCGATGGTCTGTATGCAATTTGCCGAGCCTAACACAAAAAAGGTCATCGCAGAGCCGGATATCCGCAACAAAAAAATGATTCATGTTTTTGAAAAATGCGGGTTTCGCCCGATTAAACCTGTGAATCTCCCTGATAAAACCGGATTATTGATGTTTTGCGAACGAGAACGTTTTTTTGAAAAGGGGAAAAAAGATGAACTCTACAAAGAGAGCCACTGATGTATATGATGTCATCGGCGTCGGCATCGGGCCGTTTAACCTCGGTCTTGCCGCATTAGCCGATTCCGTGCCTGAGATTAATGCGCTGTTTTTTGAACGAAATGAAAGCTTTAACTGGCATCCCGGCATGCTGATTGAAGGGACGACACTGCAGGTGCCGTTTTTGGCCGACTTGGTGAGCATGGCCGATGTGACAAGCGAATACAGCTTTTTAAACTATCTCCAGCAGCATAACCGTCTGTATTCTTTTTATTTTCTGGAAGACTTTCATATTCCGAGAAAGGAATACAACCACTACTGCCGCTGGGTGGCAGAACAGCTTGACTCGTGCCGCTTCGGGATGAATGTTGAAAGCATATCGCTCATTGAATCGAATCCGGAGGCGCTTTTTAAAGTGCGGGTCGTGAATCGGGAAAACGGCGGGGAAGCCGTTTATTACACGAGGCATGTTGCGCTTGGCATTGGGACGGGCCCGCACGTTCCCGAAACGCTCTCAGACGCTTTGGGAGGCTCGGTGTTCCATTCAGCTGAGTATTTAATGAGAAAGCCCGACGGATTTAAAGGGAAAAGGGTGGCCGTCGTCGGCTCCGGTCAAAGCGCAGCCGAGGTGTTTTATGACCTCGTCGGTGAAGATGAAGCGGAGCATGTCAGCTGGCTCACCCGCTCAAAAGGCTTCTTCCCGATGGAATATTCGAACCTCGGGCTCGAATATTTTTCGCCTGATTATATCGATTTTTTCTATCAGCTTCCACAGTGGAAAAAAGATGAATTGCTAACGCAGCAGGATCTCCTTTATAAAGGAATCAGCGCGAAGACGATCAGCGATATTTATCATCTTCTGTATGAGCGGACCTGCGGAGGGCGGGAAGCGGCTTTTGATCTTCAGTCCATGACAGAAGTCAAGCAGATCGAACAGCATGGAGAAACGCTGATTCTGCAGTGCGCAAACCGGGTGAATGAAGAACGGTTTGAGCGGCAGGCAGATGTGGTCGTCCTGGCGACGGGCTATAAAGAGAGGCTGCCGGAGTGTCTGGCACCTGTTGACAGCCTGATTGAAAAGGACGCGGGCGGCCGCTATGTCATTACGCGCGACTATAGACTGGTGACAGCTGCAACATCAAAAAACCATATTTTCGTTCAAAACGGAGAGCTGCACACGCACGGCGTCGGAGCGCCTGACCTGGGACTCGGCGCTTACCGGAACTCGGTGATCATCAATCAGCTAGCCGGGAGAGAAGTATACAACGTCAGCCACAAAACGGTTTTCCAGACATTCGGAACAGGAATCACCGAAAAAACCGCGGTGCCAAACGGCTAATAAAGGAGGCATTTTCATGTTGTTTCAAGATGAATTAAAGAGGGTCCTCAATCCGGACAGGTGGACAGAAGTCAATCGGCGATTACTGGCGAAGATGCTTTCTGAGTATATGTATGAGGATATCATCAAGCCCGATTTCATTGAAACTGAAGACGGCATCAACCGGTATGAGCTGAGAACGGCGGAGGATAAGGTGTACCGGTTTGCCGCCAAACCCCGCATGTTTGACAGTTTTGACGCGATGCCGGAGACGATTGAAGTCTTCAAGAGCGGACAATGGACAAAACAAGTGAGCGCGATTGAATTTCTCCTCGATATCCAGCCGCATATCCCGATGAGTCCGGAAACAGCGGGGCATTTGATCAAAGAGTTCAACCATACGATGCTGGCGGATGCTCATCTTTTGGCAAAGGATGCGCTTACGGCTGACGAGCTGACCGAAGCCGATTATGCCGTCATTGAAGGCGAGATGACAGGCCATCCGTGGATCGTCTACAACAAAGGAAGAATCGGTTTTGGCTATGATGACTACCTCCGGTTTGCACCGGAAAATCAGAGAGCCGAACGGCTGCTGTGGATCGCTGTACACAAAGAGACCGCGTCATTCCACTCAGTTGAAGGACGCGATTATGAAACGCTGATTCATAAAGAGCTTGATGAGCTGACTTTAAGGCAGTTCGCTAAAGTGATAGAAAAGCAGGACGCAGCCAGTGAAGACTATTATTATCTGCCCGTCCACAAATGGCAGTGGACAAATACGATCATTCAGCAGTTTCCGGAAGAAATTGCTTCAAAAGCGATCATTCCTTTAGGGGAAGGCGGAGACGAGTACCTGCCGCAGCAGTCGATCAGGACCTTTACAAACATCACAAACAAACACAAGCATCATATTAAACTGCCGATGAGCATTTTAAATACGCTTGTATACAGAGGACTGCCGTCGGAGCGGACGGTGATCGCGCCGAGAATTACTGAGCATATTAAAGGGATCGCCGAAAACGACGCATTTCTAAAAGATGAATGCAGGGTGATCCTGCCGGGCGAAAATGCCAGTCTGAACGTTGATCACCAATACTATCATGCTCTTGAAAAAGCCCCGTATCAATATTTGGAAATGCTCGGCGCTATTTTCAGAGAAAGCATTTATACGTATTTGGAAGATGGAGAGCAGCCTGTTACGCTCGCTTCTTTAACATACATTGATCAAGGCGGCGTGCCGTTTATCAGGCGTCTGATCGAAAAGTCGGAGCTGTCAGCGGAGGAGTGGATCGGAAAGCTGTTTAACACCGTGATGCCGCCGCTTCTGCATTTCATGTACCGCTACGGAACCGTATTTTCGCCGCACGGACAAAATACGATTCTCGTCTTAAAAGATTATCAGCCGAACAGGCTGGCGATTAAAGATTTTGTAGATGACGTCAATATCAGCGACCAGCCGCTGCCTGAACTGAGCGGTTTGACAGAAGATTTAAAAGTCGTTCTCAGAAGCGAGCCTCCGGAAGGGCTTGTGCAGTTTATCTTTACAGGGCTTTTCATTTGCCATTTGCGCTATGTGGCCAACATTTTGGAAAATGACGGTCTGCTTCCTGAAAAGCGCCTGTGGAAAGCTTTGGCTGATGCGATTTTGGAATATCAGCAGAGATTCCCTGAACTGCATGAGCGCTTCGAATTGTTCGACTTATTCAAGCCGGAATTGACGAAGCTCTGCCTCAACAGAAACCGGATGGTCGACTACGGCTATAAGGACGGAGATGACCGCCCGCATGCCTCCGAATTCGGAAAAGTGACAAACGCGCTTGCGCAATTTAAAAAAGAGGCCGCAAAGCTTTAATGCTCATGCGGCAGAGAATGCCCCGCTTCCGGCGGGGGTTTTTTATGTCAATTTCTTATACATCAAAATATGAGGTCCGATCGGCGGTATATCGTAGACCCCGCCTTGTTCGCTGAAGCCGAGCTTTTTATAGTACCCGCTCACAGATGTCCTGGCGTTGCACCATAAAAGGTCTGCGCCTTTTTTCCGAAGAAGCTCTTCGGCATGGCGGATAAGCGTACTGCCCGCTTTTTGCTCGCGGTACCCTTCAAGTGTCGCCATCCCTCTCAGCTGATACTGTTTTTGGCCTTCAAGCTCTGAATGTTCGGCTTTATGAAAGGAGGCGATGCTGATCAGCCTGTCCCGATAATATCCGCCGAGGTGAAACGTGCCCCCGAGCAAATCGGTTTCATACTTGCATGCTTCCAGCGGCTGATTCGGCCGGAGAATGCGGTGCCTGATCTCATACGTATCTTCCGCGTTTATAGGTTTGACTTCAATCATATGATTCCTCCTTCAGTTGCAGTTCAGATTGGGCGAACGAAATTCCGCGTGCTGTTGAAATCATGACTGTCATTCCATTATATAACGTTGGCGGAAACGATCAAAGCAGGATAAACACCTTCACCTGATCTGCCTTTAAAGAATCATTTCCCCCGAGAGGCGATCCCTAATCCCTATATCGTAAATGGTGGAATATACCGTCCGTCCACATCTGTAAACTGATATTCTTTGGCTAAATCACCAACTCTTAACGCACGTCCGCTTTTCTCCATCACATCCGGATCTTTGGCCAATGCTGTGATTCCGCGTCCGACATAATAAGGCGTTTCGGTTTTCCTTAAATCTTCTGACTCCTGCCAATCCGCCTCATCTGATTCATGGTACTTCAGCACAAGTTCGGTTCTCATAAATCCCGGCGAAACGGCAAGAACGGCAATGTTGTCCCGTTTTAATTCCAATGAAAGACCGTACGCCATGCGGACGATGGCGTTCTTGGCCAAATCGTAATAAAACTGTCCGGTGTATTTGTTCTCATCCCAAAAGGTCGTATGAATGATAAGAGCTTGTTTATTTTCGCGAAGGAGCGGCACGGCGAAGTGGTTCGTCGCCAGCTGGGCGCGCACCCCTGCGGTGAACATCGTATCCCAATTTTTTAATGACAATTCCCAAAAAGGCTTTGCCTCGACACCCAGATCGTGCGCACCCCATACATTGTTGATCAAGATATCCAGTTTTCCTTGTTCTTCGCGAATTTTAGCGATGACAGCCTCTGTTTCTGAATCGTTCGTATGATCACATCTTACAGCAATACCCTTTCCGCCGGAAGCTTCAATTTGTGACACGGTGTCATCAATTGTACCGGGCCATTGATTCGTGGAAGCCCCCCTGATGCTGCGGCCTGTCATATACACGGTTGCACCGGCTTTTCCAAGTTCGACAGCGATGGCGCGGCCGGCGCCTCTGCTGCCACCTGTTACGAGAGCGATTTTTCCTTTCAGCGGTTTCATTCATCCCATTCCTTTCATTATAAAAGATATGCTCATTATAAAAGCTGAATCTTGACAACCATTGTCATATTTTATTAAATAAGTTCATCCATTGATAAAAAAAGGTGGTCATATGAGAGGAGATCGACTGATATCTATTCTTTTAATGCTTCAGGCGCAGGGACAAATGACGGCGAAAGAATTAGCGGAAAGGCTGGAAGTCTCGGAGCGGACGATTTACAGAGATATGGAAGCGTTAAGCGGAGCTGGAATTCCCGTTATGGCCGAGCGCGGGATTAACGGAGGCTGGTCATTGCTTGATGATTACCAAACCACTTTAACCGGTTTAAAAGAATCTGAAATACGCGCATTATTTGTCCCGCTTTCTGAACAATTGCTGGACGATCTCGGATTAACCCGCATATCCGAAGAAGCCCGAAATAAACTGATAGCCTCGCTGCCTTCGGTATATCGTCAAAACGCAAAAGACGTGTGGAACCGAATATATATTGATACCCGTGCATGGCGCCATAAGAAAGAAAAAGCAGCATCCTTTGAAGTGCTGAAAGATGCCATATGGAAAGATCAAAAATTAAAAATCGTTTATCAGCGGGCAGATGGACAAACAGCTGATCGAATTGTAGCACCGCTTGGACTGGTAGCTAAAGGGTCAAACTGGTATCTGATTGCATCTAAAGAAAATGGGGAGATTCGAAATTACAGGGCTTCACGGATTCATTCTGCCACTCCTGTCCGCGAAACATTTGAAAGGCCCGAAAACTTTGATATTGCTCACGTATGGCAGTCTTCAACAAAGGAATTTATCGAAAGGCTGCCGACGTATGAAGTGCGGGTGAAGGCGGCGCAGGACATCTTGCCGAGGCTGTCGTTTACCAATTATTTTGTGCGGATCATCGAAACAAATGAGGTCGATCAGGAGGGGTGGATCCCCGTTACATTATCTTTTGATACGGAAGAAGAAGCGAAAAGGTATATACTCGGGTTCGCAGAGCACATAAGGATTATTGAACCTAAAGAACTGCACGGGAAGATACTCAACATGGCTGAATCCATTGTTGCTCATTATAAATCCTGAAGTATTCGCGGCATATGTTACGAACATACAAAATGAACCCTGCAGGCCGCAAACGGCAAGCAGGGTCTTCGGGTTAATGAACATTGAAATATCTGGCTTCCGGATGGGAGACAACGATCGCTGATACGGAAGCTTCGGGCTCCATCATAAAGCCGTCTGTTAAATGAACGCCGATTCCTTCGGGCTGGATGAGTCTGAAGAGTTTTTCCTGATCTTCGAGATTCGGACAGGCCGGATATCCGAAGGAGTAGCGCTGTCCCTGGTATTTCGCCTGAAAACGCTGTTCCATCGTGAAGTCTGGTGCATCAGGGAAGCCCCAGCGGTCGCGGATAACTTGGTGCGTCCGTTCGGCGAGTCCTTCGGCCAGCTCAAGAGCAAGCGCTTGTACCGCATGACTTTTCAAGTAGTCGCCTTCCTCCTTAAAGCGGTTGGCGGCTGCTCTTACATGTCTGCCCGCTGTCACGGCAAAGAACGAGACATAATCAAGCTCTCCTTTCGGTCGGACATAATCGGAAATACAGCGGTACGGAAGCTTTTCCTGCCTAGGAAAAACAAACGTTTCAAGGATGCTGTCTTTGTTCCCGGGGTCTAAAATATGGAGCGAATCCCCGTCGCTGTACGCGGGGAAAAATTGATAGACGACGGCGGGGTCGAACCAGCCGTGCTCTTTCCCGTCTCTCAGCAACTCGTCAATCAGCTCTTTCAGCTCCAGTGCTTTCGGATGCTGTTCAGCCAGGAGTTTTTTGACTTTTCCTTTCAAGCCGAGGTGATGGCCGAGCAGCATTTGTTCATTGACATACGGCACGATATAGGAAAGGTCGATATTTTTCAAATAGTGCCGCTTCAAGTCTTCCGGCTGAAAGACCGGCGCCTGCGGAACGTGCGCCCGTTTTTCAAGCATTTCAATCACAGCTTTCGTCTGCTTTTTCTCCGCGACGGCGGCGGGTGCAGCGGCTTCTTTTTTCTCGAGAAACTGCGACGGGTCCGTCCGCAGCTGATTGGCGAGCGATAAGCCGTCCATGGCGTCCTTCGCGTATAAAACCGGCCCTTTATATTCAGGCGAAATTTTCATGTTCGTGAACTTTCTTGAAAGCGCGGCTCCGCCGACCATAATCGGGATGGAAATATCCGCTTTGTCGAGGTCCTGCGCTGTAACGACCATTTGCTGCGCCGATTTGACGAGCAGGCCGGACAGACCGATGATATCGGGATTCTCTTTGCGGACCGCTTCAATTAATTCCTGCGGTGTCACTTTAATCCCAAGATCGACAACCTTGTAGCCGTTGTTGCTTAAAATGATGTCGACTAAGTTTTTGCCGATATCATGGACATCGCCTTTAACGGTTGCCAAAACGATCTTTCCTTTGCCGCTGTCGTCTTTCTTTTCCATATACTGTTCGAGAAAGGAAACGGCAGCTTTCATGACTTCTGCCGACTGCAGCACTTCAGCGACAATCAGCTCATTGTTGTTAAACAGCCGTCCGACCTCCGCCATGCCGTCCATAAGCGGACCGTTGATCACGTCGAGCGGGGCGGCAAATTTTTTCAACGCTTGTTCGAGATCGGGAATCAAGCCTTCTTTTGTACCCTCGATGACGTACTCAGCCAAGCGCTCTTCCAGGGAAAGAGATGTTTTCGGCTGTTTGTCCGTTTTTTTCTTTCCGCGGTAGAAGTCAGTGAAGGATGCGAGCGTTTTGTCATCAGTGTGAAACAGAAGTTTTTCAGCCATTTCGACTTCTTCTTTAGGAATGGAAGCGAACCGCTCAAGCTTTTCCGTGTTGACGATCGCGTAATCAAGCCCGGCCTGTGTTGCGTGGTACAAGAATACAGCATTTAAGATTTCCCGGCCGACGGGCGGAAGACCGAATGAGACGTTGCTGACGCCGAGAATCGTTAAACATTCAGGGAGCCGCTCTTTGATGAGGCGGATGCCTTCGATCGTTTCTTTAGCTGAGCCGATGTATTGTTCATCACCTGTTCCGACAGGGAAGACGAGCGGATCGAAGATGATATCGCTGGCCGGTATTCCGTACTTTTCGGTGAGCAGCTGATGCGACCTGACGGCGACGGCCAGCTTCTTTTCCGCGGTGACCGCCATTCCCTCTTCATCGATCGTGCCGACGACGAGTGCCCCTCCGAACTGTTTGACGAGCGGAAGGATGTCAGCGAACCGTTCTTCGCCGTCTTCAAGGTTGATTGAATTGATGATCGCTTTTCCCTGTGAGTATTTCAGCGCCTTTTCAATCACCGTTTTGTCCGTCGAGTCGATGACAAACGGGGCTTTTACTTTTTTCATCGCTTCTTTTAAGAAGCCTTCCATATCTTCCGCTTCATCGCGGTCCGGGTCTGCAAGGCAGATGTCGATGACATGGGCGCCGTTTTTCACTTGGGCTCTCGCGATTTCGGATGCTTCCTCAAATTTCTGTTCGGCGATCAGCCGCTTGAATTTTCTCGATCCGATGACATTTGTCCGCTCCCCGACAAAAAGGGGACGCATCGTTTCTTCATAAATTAGTCCGTCGATCCCTGAGACGGTGTGCGGCTTTTTTTCCGAAGGGACCGTCCGCGGCGGCAGCGAGGCTACTTCATCGGCCAGCGCTTCAATATGGGCGGGCGTCGTTCCGCAGCAGCCGCCGACAATGTTCAGCCAGCCTTCTTCTGCAAACGCCTTGATTTTTTTCGCGAGCGATTGCGGTGATTCATGGTATTGTCCCTCCTCATCGGGGAGGCCGGCATTCGGATAGCAGCTGACGGCCGTCCTCGCAAGGGAAGAAAGGGTTCTGATGTGATCTGTCATAAATTCCGGGCCCGTCGCGCAATTTAAACCGACGCTGACCGGCTTCATATGCTCGAGTGAGATATAGAACGATTCGATATCCTGGCCGGCCAGTGTCGTGCCCATCGGTTCGATCGTGCCTGATACCATGAGGGGAAGGGTTTTGCCGGTTTTTTCGAAGGCTTGCCTGATGCCGATAAAGCCCGCTTTAACGTTCAGCATATCCTGGCTCGTTTCGAGCAGCAAGAGGTCGGCTCCCCCTGTGATCAGCGCTCTTGCCTGTTCCTCGTAATTATCGATCAGCTCGTCAAAGGTCGTGCCGCCGGTGACGGAAAGGGTTTTTGTCGTCGGACCCATCGCGCCGGCGACAAACCTTGGCCATTCAGGTGTGGAAAACTTTTCGGCGGCCGCTTTGGCGAGTTTGACTGAAGCGAGGTTGACTTCATAGGCGCGCTGCCCGAGGTCGTACTCGTCCAGAACGAGCCGTGTGGCTCCGAATGTATTGGTTTCGATGATATCGGCTTTAGCGGCCAGATAGGCTTCGTGGATGCCCTGAATGATATGAGGTGCCGTGATGCTTAGAAATTCATTGCACCCTTCATAGGCCTCGCCGCCGAAGTCAGCGGCGGACAAACCGGCATTCTGGATCATCGTTCCCATCGCACCGTCAAGGACGAGGATTTTTTTCTTCAGCTGGTCATTGATGTTAGACATTTGTTTTCTCCTTTTCTTTCTGGTGGATATATGCCGTCAGTTCGGCGGTTAAATCAGACCGCAAAAACGGTGTGATCAGATAAATGCCGTTGAACAGGTCGCACGCCGCATCAAGCAGGGAGCGGGCGACCGCGAGCCCTTCCTCGGCCTGTTTTTGTTTGTCATTTCCCGCCAGCGCCATCTTTTCGCGGATTGAATCGGACAGTTTGATGCCGGGGATTTCGTTGTGGATGAATTCCGCGTTGCGGCTGCTGGTCAGCGGCATGACGCCGATATAGATCGGTGTTTCAAGATGCTTTGTTTCTTCGTGGATTTTGATGAGCTGCTCCTCTGAATAGACAGGCTGGGAAATGAAATAGTCTGCGCCGCAGGCGATTTTTTTCTCAAGCCGTTTCACCGCTTTGTCAATGTGTCTGACATTCGGATTGAAGGCGGCCGCCACTGAGAAATTTGTTTTCTTGCCGAGCGGTTTACCTGAATATGACAAGCCTTCGTTAAACTGTTTGATCAGGCTGATCAAATCGAACGATGTCAGGTCATAGACGGAAGTCGCTCCCGGAAAGTCGCCGATTTTCGACGGATCGCCGGTAATTGCCAGCACGTCTGACAGCCCCAGTGTATCGAGCCCCATTAGATGGGACTGCAGGCCGATCAGGTTGCGGTCTCTGCATGTAATATGGATCAGCGACCTCATATCGAGGCGCTGTTTTAAGAGCGCGCCGCAGGCGACATTGCTGATCCTCGGTGTGGCAAGCGAGTTGTCCGCCAATGTCAGTGCATCGATTCCGGCTGATTGAAGCTCTTTAGCGGCGTGCAAAAATTTCTCAAAGTTTAATTGTTTTGGAGGATCGAGTTCGACGATAATGGACCGTTTTTGCTTGGCCAGATCGTCGAGAACGGGCTCTGTCCTTTCGTTTTGAACAGCAAGCGCCGCTTTCTTTCTGATTTTCACGTGCTTTTCGGTGACTGGAGGAAGCCCTTTGACCGCCTCAGCCATCGCCCTGATGTGGTTCGGCGTGGTTCCGCAGCAGCCGCCGATGATCCGTGCGCCTTGATTGCGGAATTCCTCCGCGCTTTCCCTGAAATATTCATCATCTGTCTCATAAACAAGCCTGCCTTCGACAAGGGACGGGAGGCTGCTGTTCGGATAGACGGAAAGATAGGCGTCTTCTAAAAGCGGGACTTCTTCAAGGGCTCTGATCATATGATAAGGGCCGAGGCGGCAGTTGATGCCAACGACGTCTGCGCCGAGGGATGCCAGCTGCTTCAGGCCGTCCGCAAGCGGGGTTCCGTCCTGAAGAACGCCCTCTTCGTGCATTGAGACATTCAAAATGATCGGCAGCTCTGTTTCCTTTCTGGCAATCTTTAAAACTTCGCGCGCTTCTTCTAAATCATAATAGGTTTCGAGCAGAAGTCCGTCCGGCTGCTCATTTAACAGAAGATAGAGCTGTTCGCGGAAGCTTCTTTTAATGTCCTCGAGAGAATACGAGTTTTTGTTGAACGTCCGGATTCCGCCGAGCGTACCGAGAACATAAGCAGAACCGGCGGCGGAGCGGGCGAGACGGACCGCTTTTTCGTTGATTTGTTTTGTTTCGTCTTCGAGCCCGTATCTGGACAGCTTGATGAAGTTTGCGCCGTACGTGTTCGTTTGAATGATATCGGCGCCGGCCTGTACATATGCTTCGTGGACGCGTCTCACTTCTTCGGGCTTGGAGATGTTCAGTTCCTCAAAACACCTGTCGATCCCGTAGGAATACAGAAGTGTGCCCATTGCGCCGTCCGCGATTAACGTTTTGCTTTTTATATCCTCCAAAAAACCCATCGTTTTCCCCCTTAAGCATTTTTGATAAACAAAAAAGTCTTCTGTGAAGCAGAAGACTTTTCATCGACATTTGTCCGTCTTCTTATCTTCCAAGCAGACTGCTTGCTGGATTTAGCACCTTGGTCATGAATATTCATTCACCGGTTGCTGAGGCTTCATCGGGCCAGTCCCTCTGCCTCTCTTGATAAGAACAGCTATTTAGTTTCTATTGATTACTTTTACTCAATTTACCGAAAATCGGGAGAATAATCAACAGTAAATTAAGAATTTATCGAAAATTTATAAATTGGACATCAATCGGCAGGTCGGCTTCCCTCACCATCGCGATGATTTGCTGAAGGTCGTCTTTATTTTTTCCGGTTACGCGGACTTGATCATCCTGCACTTGCGATTTAACTTTCAGACCCGATTTTTTTATCAGGTTATTGATTTTTTTCGCGTTTTCTTTGTCGATGCCCTGAACTAGTTTTCCGCGCTGTCTGACCGTGCCGCCTGAAGCGTTCTCAAGCTTTGAGTATTCGATGTTTTTCGTCGGGACGTTCCGCTTGATCAGTTTGCCGACAAGCACGTCTTTCAGCTGGTTCATTTTAAATTCGTCGTCCGATACGAGAACGAGCTCGTCTCCTTCGAGTGTGATGCTGCTTTTTGACCCTTTGAAATCATAGCGTGTGCCGATTTCCTTGAGAGCGGTCTGAATTGCGTTTTGAACTTCAGGCAGTTCAACCTTTGAGACGATATCAAATGAGCTTTCTTTCGCCATGTGAAAACCTCCATCCATTTTACTTATGAGTCAATTATAGTAGAATAAGGTGAAACTTCCAATATCGAGCGGTTTGCCTGGCCGCGATCCGGCAATAATTTTAACATTGGAGGAATAATAAGAAAAAGAAAAACAGGCGGATAAGAAAGGAAGAAACAGTATGAAACCAGGACAGCAGCTAACATTGAAAATAGATCATAAAGCCGATTACGGTTACTTTTTGACGGACGGCGAAACGGCGGTCCTTCTGCATCAGAGCGAGATCACGGAGGATATTGAAGACAGAGAAGAGGTCGATGTCTTTTTATATGTCGATCATGAAGATCGCTTGGCGGCTACGATGAGAAAGCCGATGATCAGCGCTGAACAGTACGGCTGGGTGGAAGTCGTTGATGCCGTCAGCGGCATGGGGGTTTTCGTCGATGTCGGGCTCTCGAAGGACGCCCTCGTTGCGACAGAGCATCTCCCGCCGTATGAATCAGTATGGCCGCAAAAAGGGGACAGGCTGTACTGTATGCTGAAAATCACGGGGCACGGAAGGATGTTTGCCAAACCGGCGCCGGAGGATAAGATCAGCGAGCTGTTTAGTGAAGCTTCACCCGGTCTGATGAATAAAGAGCTCACCGGAACGATCTACCGCTTGATCGCATCAGGCTCTTTTATGATTTCCGAAACCGGCATCAGAGGCTTTATCCATTCTTCTGAGCGAAAGGAAGAGCCGAGGCTTGGGGAAAAGCTGACCGCAAGGGTGATCAAAGTAAAAGAAGACGGTTCTGTTAATCTGTCGCTTCTGCCAAGAAAGCAGGATGCCTTATCGGTTGATGCAGAACAAATTTTGACTTATATGAGAACGAGAAACGGCGCGATGCCGTTCTGGGATAAAAGCGACCCTGAGGATATCAAAGAGCGCTTCAACATGAGCAAAGCAGCATTTAAAAGGGCGCTCGGCCATCTGATGAAACAGGATAAAATCTATCAGGAAGAGGGCTGGACATACGAGAAAAAATAAATATGAGGCGGCGTCCGATGAGGACGCCGCCGGTTTTTTACAAGTGATCAGGCTTCTTTGATTCCTGGTGTTTACCGGCTTGTCTGTTCTTTTCAGCGAGCCGGTTTTTCTGCTGGTTGACGGCGTTGTTGTCAACTGGCTTTTTATCATCATCTTTCATGAGGAAGCACCTCCTGTCAAAATGTCGCTTTTAGCTTGCACACTGCCGGCGAAACTATGTACTCTCCCAACCGCGATGTTTTTTGCCGGGAAGTTTATGCCTCCTTGTACCGCCAGCATACACATATCATAAGACCCAAAAAAAGGAGACTTGGTATGAAACATTGCTGCTCAGTTTACATTCAAAGTGTTTCGGCAGGAGGAGTCGTCAATTTTGGCGGTGCGTTCAAAATTTGTCCGATCACAATGGAAAAAGTGGTCGAGGGGTCTGGAGGTCCTGATGTCGCGACAGCGGCTGCCGGTTTTCTTGATGGAGCGCTTACACCGGCCGCCGCTGAAGGAACAGTCACCGAAGACAGCTGACGAAGAAGGCCTGCTTTTATCAAGCAGGCCTCTGTTTTACCTTATCTTTTGTCTTTCCCCGGAAAAAAGACCGCCAATGTTCCGGGGCCGGAATGGGCGCCGACCGCTGAACCGACCATGTTGACGACGATTTCCCCAGGCTGAAATTCGGCTTCGATCATCCGTTTGACCTCTTCGGCCGTCTCTTCGTCATCTCCGTGGCTGATGCCGACCGTCTGTCCGCTCAAATCGACGCTTCTTTCTTTCATCAATTCGATCATCCGTTTGAGCAGCTTTTTTTTGCCCCGGATTTTTTCCAAGGGGACAAGCTTGCCGTCTTCAACATGCAGGAGCGGTTTAATATTCAGCAAACCGCCGACAAAAGCCGATGCTTTGCTGATTCTTCCGCCTCTTGCCAAATAAGTCAGGTCATCTACGGTAAAAATATGTTCAAGATGTTCGCAAAAGTCCTTTACAGACGATTCAATTTCTTGTATTGTATTGCCGTTAGTTGCGAGTTTAAGGGCGTGCTTAACCGCGAGCCCATAGCCTAATGAAGCGCATTTTGAGTCGATGATCCGCAGATCGAAATCAGGGAACTCTTCCTTGACTTCGTTTGCTGCCATCACAGCCGTCTGGTATGTTCCGGAAAGCTCTGAAGAAAAGGCAATATAGAGAGCGGGTTTGTTTTCGCCGGCCAGCTCCCTGAATGCATTCTTGAACCGCATCATGGACGGCTGGGACGTTTTCGGCGCTTTGCCTTCGCGCATCGCCTCATAAACGTCCAGAGGCTGAATCGTCAGAAGGTCATCGTACTCTTTTTCATCAAGCAGCACCTTTAACGGAATAAATGAGATGTGATGTTCATCATAAAAAGATTTCGGCAAATCTGCCGCACTGTCTGCTAAAAGGTGAACGTTCATTTGAACCCCTTCTTTCTAAAAAATGGTGGAAAAGGACGCCAAACTGTCCTTCGGTATATTTCGTTTTTTAGGTCAACTATATCATATATTTTTACATTGACGTTTTCAAAATATTGTTTTAAGGGTAAACCAAATATATACGAAAGTAGCGGAGGAACTAAATATGGTCATAGCTGAAGCAAAAAAATTGTTCATTGTCATCATCGGCGCCTTGTTAAATGCCATCGGATTGAATCTGTTTCTGATTCCCGCCGATGTTTACGCCAGCGGCTTTACGGGGGTGGCGCAGCTTTTATCGAGTGCGCTTGACCAGTACAGCCCGATTTACTTTTCAACGGGGACGCTATTGTTTATTTTAAACATTCCCGTCGGGATTCTGGGCTGGCTGAAGGTCGGGCGCTCATTTACGGTTTACAGCATTTTGAGCGTAGCCTTGACGACGGTCTTTTTAGGAATGCTCCCTGAGGCGAGCCTGTCAAACGATATTTTGCTGAACGCCGTGTTCGGCGGGGTGATCGCCGCGGTCGGAATCGGCCTGACCCTTAAATACGGGGCTTCAACGGGCGGTTTGGATATTATCGCGATGATCCTGGCGAAGTGGAAAGACAAACCGGTCGGCACCTATTTCTTTATTTTAAACGGTGCGATCATTTTAACAGCAGGATTATTGAACGGGTGGGAGAAAGCATTATATACGCTCGTTACACTATATGTGACAACCAGGGTGATCGATGCCATCCACACCCGTCACGCCAAGCTCACCGTTATGATTGTCACAAAGAAAGCGGAGGAGATCAAAGAAGCGATTTACGGAAAGATGGTCCGCGGCATTACAACCGTTCCGGCGAAAGGCGCCTTTACGAATGAACAGAAAGAAATGATGATCATTGTGATTACAAGATACGAATTATACGACTTGGAAAAAATCATTAATGAAGTGGATCCAAATGCTTTCACAAACGTCGTGCAGACAACGCAGGTTTTAGGGTTTTTCCGCAAAGATTAATGAAAGGGTGAATGAATGCGGCTGATTTCCATGATTGTAATGTTGCTGTTTGTCGGTGGATGCGGGCAAAACGGGGATCAAGTCCCCGATAAGGAGGTATCAGGGGAAGTGAATAACGGGAGTGTAACATTAACGGTTGAACCCGTTCAGAAGCAGGGAGAAATCGAATTTCGGATGTCGGTTGTCAACCATACGGATGATGTGGCAGAGTTTGAATTCAGCAGCGGACAGAAATTTGAACTGATCGTCAGCGACAAAGAAGGGAATGAAAGGTACCGCTATTCGAAAGGAAAAATGTTTACGCAGGCGTTCCAGACGATGACGCTCAAACCGAAAGAGTCTTACGATTTTACTGATGTATGGAAAGAGGTGCCTGAACCCGGCACATATGAAGTAAACGTGACATTTTTGGGAAGATCGGAACAGTTTGCAACTTTGAGGGCCGGCAAATCGTTTGAAGTGAAATAGCCGTCAAAAAAGGCATCCCGGGAAGGATGCCTTTTTGTATGCTGTCAGGCAGAAGGGAAGGCGGCTGCCTGAACACGCCTGTGACCGTTAATATTGATCCCCATTGAAAATAGAATTTTTAACGATAACGTAGTCTACGTTGCGGATCGCATCGAGCTTGTTTCCTCCCGCGTAAGAAATGGATGACTGCAGATCCTGTTCCATTTCTGTCAGCGTATCCATGATCGCGCCTTTATGCTCCACGTACATTTTTTTGCCTTCGACATTTTTCTTTTCACCTTTTTGGTACTCAGAAGCCGAACCGAAATATTCTTTGTAAAGCTTGCCGTCTTTTTCGATCGTTGCCCCCGGCGATTCTTCGTGTCCGGCAAACAGCGAACCGATCATGACCATTGTCGCCCCGAATCTGACCGATTTGGCGATGTCCCCGTGAGTGCGGATGCCGCCGTCTGCAATGATCGGCTTGCTCGCCGCTTTTGCACACCAGCGCAGCGCAGCCAGCTGCCAGCCGCCCGTTCCAAAACCGGTTTTAATTTTTGTAATGCAGACTTTTCCGGGACCGATGCCGACTTTTGTAGCGTCGGCGCCGGCGTTTTCAAGTTCTCTCACAGCTTCGGGCGTTCCGACATTTCCTGCGATCACGAAGCTGTCCGGAAGATGTTTTTTAATGTGCTGAATCATATTGATGACGGCGTTCGAGTGACCGTGAGCGATATCGATCGTGATGTAATCAGGCGTGAGATTCTCTTTCACCAGCTCTTCGATAAACGCGTATTCGTCATCTTTGACTCCGACGCTGATTGAAGAAAACAAACCGCGCGCCTTCATGTCTTTTACAAAATCGATCCGTGTTTCCGGCTCAAAGCGGTGCATCACATAAAAGTAACCGTTTTCCGCTAATGAAACAGCCAGCTTTTCATCTATAATGGTCTGCATATTGGCGGGCACCACAGGCAGTTTAAATGTTCTTCCGCCGAACTGCACGGACGGATCACATTCAGAGCGGCTCTTGACGATGCACTTTGCAGGAATTAGTTGAATATCTTCATAATCAAACACGTTTTCCAATATAAAAACCCCCAAAAACGAATATTTATTTGTTTGTTATATAAAATGTTCGCCTTTTATAATGTACTTCCTTTTGCTTCCGATGTCAAATTTTTATGTTTTGAAATTTGAACATAAAAAAGGAGCCGTGCCGATGGCACAGACTCCTCTCCGGCTGTCAAAAAGCCGGCGTGTTGTTATGATCGTTGATCTAGCTGCTCCTGAAGATCGTGAAGCTGGCGCCGTTCGGCATCAGTTGAATTGGCGTATGCCGAGGAAAGGGCGTTTTTGGCTCTTGCAACGGCTTTCGCCTTTTCGCCTGAATCCGTCGAAGCTTCAGCTTCATGAACGGCTGCTTTGGCCATTTGAAACAGTTCGTTTCTCATGTTACAGCCCTCCGCATTCCGTCGGGCCGCTCTTTTGTTCAGCCTCTTCTAATGTGGAGCGGTAAGGGAACCTGGCGGCATGCTGTTTAAGCGAATCCTTGCCTTGCTGAATAAACCGTTTTGATTTGCTGCGTTTACCCATCTTGAAATTCCCCCTTAACACGAGTGACGGTCCGGTGCGGCCGTCTTCTCATAGTATTGCCGTTTTGAAAAGCCGTTTATGAATGGCAAATTATAATATTATAAAGCGAAGTAGTCCTTCAAAAAGACTGCGATTCCGTCTTCTTCGTTTGATTTTGTAACCTTGTTTGCAACGCTTTTTACCCCTTCGATGCCGTTGCCCATCGCCACGCCGCAGCCCGCGAACTCAAGCATTTCAAGGTCGTTGTCTTCATCGCCGAAGGCAATGACCCGCTCAGGCGGTATCCCGTAATAGTCCGTGATTTTCTCTAAGCCGACCGCTTTATTGATGCCGCTTTTAATCAGTTCGATCACATGCCACGGAGCCGCCCATCTTCGATGATCGACCATCTCCGCGTGAACGTCTGACAGGTAGGAGCGGATCGCCGGAACATCCTCTTCTTTTGCGTGGATCAGTACGCTTGTCACATCCTGGCCGAGGTTTGTCCTTAAATCTCCGACCGTAATATTCGGGCTGCCCATCGTAAAGACATCAATCAGTTTTTCGTCATGATAATGAAAATAAACATCATCGACAATTTCAGCAAGGATATTATGTACGTTGTATGTCTCGCTGACTTCAATGATCTGTTTGACCACCTCGAGATCAAGAGATGTATGGAAGCGTCCCCAGCTTTGATCTTTAGGATGATGGACAAACGCCCCGTTGAAATTGACGATCGGCGTATCGAGCTGGAGCTGATCATAATACACGGAGCTTGCTCGGAACGGTCTTCCCGTAGAAATGCACACGTAATGTCCATCTTCCCGCAGCTTGCGGATGACGTCGCTGGAGCTTTCCGAGATGGTCTTGTCGTCTTTTAATAATGTACCGTCTAAGTCCAATGCAATTAAATATGGTTTTGTCTCCATAAATGCTCCTTTGTTGTGAATTTGAAAGTTCTGACTTACCTATAGTGTATCTTTTTACCTTCTTTATTGTCTACATGTTAAACTTATGATGATGGACATCCTAAAAGGAGGAAGAAACAGACGTGATCATAATCGAGAAGCAACATATTTCAAACATTCCTCTTTTGCATATTGTAAAAGAGGAGGAAAAAGAGAAAGCTCTTCCTCTTGTTTTCTTCATACATGGTTTTACAAGCGCAAAAGAGCATAACCTTCACTTCGCATATCTGCTTGCCGAAAAAGGAATGCGCGTGGTCCTGCCTGAGGCTCTTTATCACGGGGAGAGGGAAGAACAGCTCACTCAGGAAGAGCTCGCCCCGAGGTTTTGGGAGATCGTCACGAATGAAATCAAAGAGCTCGAAGTGCTGAAAAACCACTTTGAACAGGAAAACCTGATTGAAAAGGGCCGTATCGGCGCCGCCGGAACTTCGATGGGCGGTATTGTCACGCTCGGCGCTTTGACACAATACGAATGGATTACAACTGCCGTCAGTTTAATGGGCAGTCCCGCCTATGTAGAATTTTTTGATCAACAGCTCGCTTTTATGCGTGAAAAGAAAATTGAACTTCCTTTCACAGAAGGACAAATCGAACAGCAGCGCGATAAACTGAAGCGTTTTGACTTGAGTCTGCAGCCGGACAAATTGAAGATGAGGCCGCTTTTATTTTGGCACGGCAAACAGGATGGCACCGTTCCGTTTGCTTTGGCGCGCCGCTTCTATGAATCGACGATTCCGCTGTATGAAACTCGGCCTGATTTGCTGCATTTTATCGAAGATGAGCGGGCTGGGCATAAAGTATCAAGGGAAGGCCTTTTGAAAACAGTCGAATGGTTTGATGCGCACCTTTAAGTGCTATCGGTTTAGAAAATGAAAGAAGTGCGTTATACTGATGAAAAAAGGAGTGAGGAAGAGTGGATGAAGCATTAAAAGAGAACATCATGGGCGCCCTTGAACAGGTCGTTGACCCTGAACTGGGCGTCGATATCGTCAATCTCGGCCTTGTATATGACGTGGATATGGATGAAAACGGCAAAACTGACGTGACTATGACTTTGACTTCAATGGGCTGTCCGCTGGCGCCGATCATTGTGGATGAAGTCAAAAAAGCGCTCGCAGATATTCCCGAAGTCAAGGAAGTTGACGTTCATATCGTCTGGAATCCGCCTTGGACACGGGACAAAATGTCGCGATATGCGAAAATCGCACTTGGCATCCAATAAACGTTTCCAGAGCCTGCTCAACCGTTGACAGGCTCTTTCTGTTTTGAAAAGGGAGCCGCCGTAATAGATAACGCGGGCGTATCCAGGCAGATCGCTACTCCCGTTATAAAAAGAACGCTTGTACAAGCGTTCTTTTTTTATTGCAAAAACGCCAGCCGGCACATTCTCCGGTTTGAAAAGCGGAGAATCCGGGAAGATGGGAACGGAGCACGACCAAGCCGCTGAAAAAGGACCGCCGGCGGGAGGAAAGAACCAATATGAAAGATGAACAAAAAATATTAAATATACAATTGAATTAATTTTTATTCATGTTATAATGTTAAATAATTTCACAAAGACCAAGAAGGTGAACTTGTTTTGAAAATAGGTATTATAGGTGCTACTGGCTATGGAGGGGCAGAGATTATGAGGATTATGAAGTTGCACCCTTATGCAGATGAATGCATATTGTATTCATCGAGTGATGAGGGAGCCCGCTATGATGCCGCATACCCGCACCTTATGAAACTGACAGATCAACACCTGCAACCGATCGAAGTAAAGAAAATTGCGAACGAAATCGATTTTTTATTTATGGCTGCGCCTCCGGGGGTATCCAGCCGGCTGACGCCACAGTTTGATGCATATGACATACCGATCATTGACCTGTCCGGCGATCTCAGGCTGCAGAACCCGAGCGTCTATGAAAAATGGTATAAAAGGGAAGCCGCGCCTGAACACGTGCTTCAAAAAGCGGTATACGGACTGTCTGAGCTGAATCGGGAAGACATTAAAACGGCGCAGTACATAGCCAATCCAGGTTGTTTCCCGACAGCGGTTCTTCTCGGCTTGGCGCCGCTCGTCAAAAGCGGCAGCATCAACGAATCTTTTGTCATCATCGATGCGAAAACAGGGGTATCGGGAGCAGGCAGAAAGGCGTCGATGGGCACTCACTTTTCAGAGATCAATGACAATTTCAAAATATATAAGGTAAACGAACACCAGCATACGCCTGAAATCGAGCAGATTGTTAAACAATGGGACTCCGCATTTAAACCGATCACATTCAGCACGCATTTAGTTCCGATGACAAGGGGCATTATGGCGACCATCTACACAGAACTGAAAGACAGCATGGATGCCGAACAGCTCCAACTTATTTTTTCGAAATTTTATAAAGATTCATACTTTGTCAGAGTGAGAGAACCCGGTTCGTTCCCTGCAACTAAAGAGGTGTACGGCAGCAATTTTTGCGATATCGGCGTTACCGTTGATGAACGGACGAACAGAGTGACAATTGTGTCAGTGATCGATAACTTGATGAAGGGAGCCGCGGGTCAGGCTGTTCAAAACTTCAACATTATGAATGGCTGGAGCGAAACCGCCGGGCTTGAATTTACGCCAATTTATCCATAAGACGGGAGAGAACAAACATATGATTCAGGTGAGTCAAGACAGCATAAAAAAAACAGACGGAAATGTCGCTTCGCCTAAAGGCTATTTGGCAAAAGGGGTTCACTGCGGCCTCCGCTATTCAAAAAAGGATCTTGGAATTATCATCAGCTCAAGACCGGCGGTGAGCGCCGCCGTTTATACGCAAAGCCACTTTCAGGCTGCGCCGATCAAGGTGACGCAGGAAAGTCTCAAAAAAAGCGCGCATCTGCAAGCCGTCATCGTCAACAGCGCAAATGCCAACGCATGTACGGGAGAGCAGGGCTTAAAAGATGCATATGAGATGCGCCGCCAAAGCGCTGATATGCTTGGGATCGAGCCGGAACTGGTGGCCGTGTCCTCAACCGGCGTCATCGGCGAATACCTCAATATGGAGAGCATTACAAAAGGCATCAGCCTTCTCGCCGAGACTGAGCCTGCCGAAGGCGATTTCGAAGAAGCGATCTTAACGACAGACACGGTGATCAAACAAACGTGCTATGAACTGATGATCGGCGGTCAAAGAGTGACGATTGGCGGAGCAGCCAAAGGGTCGGGGATGATCCACCCGAATATGGCGACGATGCTCGGCTTTGTCACAACAGATGCATGCATCGAAGAAAGCGCGCTGCAAAGGGCATTAAGGGAAATTACGGACGTTTCATTCAACCAGATCACAGTCGACGGCGACACATCGACTAACGATATGGTGCTCGTCATGGCGAACGGATGCGCCGGAAATGAGCGCCTCCATGAAGAACACGAAGATTGGCCGGTTTTCAAAAAAGGCCTGCAGCTTGCCTGCACAGACCTCGCCAAACAAATCGCGAGAGACGGGGAAGGGGCGACAAAGCTGATCGAGGTTGAAGTGAACGGTGCGAAAAGCAATCTTGAAGCGCAAATCATCGCCAAAAAAATCGTCGGCTCAAACCTTGTAAAAACCGCGGTTTACGGAACGGATGCGAACTGGGGCAGAATCATTGTCGCGATCGGAGACAGCATGGCTGCTGTGACACCGGAGAAGGTAGAAATCTACCTGGGCGGCCAATGCCTTTTTAAAAATAACGAACCGCAGCCGTTTTCAGAAGAGCTGGCCAAAACATATTTAGAAAACAGCGAAGTGAAAATCGAGGTTCGCTTGCAGGAAGGTGACGGAAAGGGTACGGCTTGGGGCTGCGATTTAACTTATGAATACGTCAAAATCAATGCGAGCTATCGGACGTAAAAAGGGGATCACAATGGATAAAACAATCGTTTTTAAATGCGGCGGAAGCGTCATCCGCGAACTATCGGACGAATTTTTTCAAAATCTGAAAGAGCTGACCGAAAGCGGCTGGAAAATCGCACTCGTCCACGGGGGCGGGCCCGATATTACAAAGATGCTGAAGAAACTCAATATTCGAAGCGAATTCGTCAACGGACAGCGCAAGACGACAAAAGCGGTTCTTGAAGTCGCTGAAATGGTCTTATCCGGTTCGATCAACAAATTTTTCGTTGCCGAGCTGACAAAGCACGGCCTTCCGGCTGTCGGAGTATCAGGAAAAGACGGGGGACTGCTCCTTGCCGACTATTTAAATGAAAAAGAATACGGTCAGGTCGGGCGCATTAAAAAAGTAAACGGCCGAATGGCCGAAGCGCTCATGGAAAAAGGCTTTATTCCGGTTATCGCCCCCCTCTCGATGACGGATGGCTGTGAGACTTTGAATGTGAACGCCGATTTGGCGGCGTCGGCTGTTGCGGCAGCCTTGCACGCTGACAAATTAATGTTTGTGACAGACGTTAAAGGGATTATGAAAAACGAAGAAATGCTGAAAGAGCTGACGCCGGCAGACATCGAAAGCCTGATTGCTGAAGGCGTGATCTCGGGAGGCATGATACCAAAAGTGCATTCTGCAAAAGAAGCCCTCACAGATGAAGTGGATGAAGTGATGATCGTGAGCGGAAAAGGATCTTTCCTCACGAAAGACGATTTCATCGGCACGAAAATCATTAAACAAAAGGAGGCCGTATCGTGAGTCATTTATTTCAGACGTACAGCCGCTGGAATATCAATATTAAAAAAGCGAAAGGCACGATCGTTCAGGATGAGAAGGGGAACGCTTATCTTGATTTCGTCCAGGGAATCGCGGTCTGCAATCTCGGGCATTGCCCCGATTCAGTGACAGCTGCTGTCAAAAAACAGCTTGATGATGTCTGGCATGTTTCCAATCTGTTTCAAAATGAGCTTCAAGAAAAGGTTGCACAGCTTCTTGCCAAAAACAGTGCAGGCGATCTCGTCTTCTTTTGCAACAGCGGGGCGGAAGCGAATGAAGGGGCGGTGAAGCTCGCACGAAAACATACGCAAAAAACAAAAATCATAACGTTTCAGCAATCGTTCCACGGACGCACGTATGCGGGAATGGCCGCAACCGGACAGGAAAAGATCAAGCTCGGATTCGGACCGATGCTTGAAGGATTCCACTACTTACCTTACAACGAGCCGAAAGCATTTGCCGAATTGCAGGATGAAAAAGATATCGCGGCAGTGATGCTCGAGCCGATTCAAGGCGAAGGCGGCGTCATCCCTGCGAGCAGGGAATTTCTGCAGAGCGTTCAAGATTTTTGCCGCGATAAGCAGGCTCTCCTTATCGTCGACGAAGTTCAAACCGGAATTGGACGCACCGGTAAAGCTTTCGGATATGAATACGAAGGGCTGTCACCTGATATCATCACCGTCGCGAAAGGACTGGGCAGCGGTTTTCCGGTCGGAGCCGTGATCGGGAAAAAAGAGCTTTCAGAAGCGTTCTCTCCGGGTTCCCACGGCTCGACATTCGGAGGGAACATGCTGGCGATGGCTGCGGCAAACGCCACGTTGGAGACCATTTTTGAAAGCAGCTTTCTTGAAGAAGTGAGCGCCAAAGGAGCATTTTTGCATCAACAGCTGAAAGAAAAGCTTCAATTTCCGCTTGTAAAAGATATCCGCGGGAAAGGGCTGATCGCCGGAATCGAGTGCAAGGAACCTGTACAGCCGCTGATCGAAGCGCTTCAAAAGGAAGGTTTGCTCGTTCTTCCCGCGGGTCCGAACGTCATCAGACTTCTGCCGCCATTGACGGTTGCGAAAAGTGAAATCAAAGCGGCCGTGGAAAAACTGAAAGCTGTCATGGCAGATTATTCAGCTGTAAAACAGTAATTTTTTTTTGATATGTAAGTATAAAAATTCATGAATATCATTATTTATTCATCAAAGGTGGGCATAAGATGGAAGGATATTTAGTTCTTGAAGATGGTACATCCTTCAGCGGTGAACTGGACGGTCTTGACGGCTGCACCGGTGAAGTCGTCTTTTTTACGGGCATGACCGGCTATCAGGAGGTTTTGACAGACCCTTCTTATAAAGGCCAGATTATTGTCTTTACGTACCCGCTGATTGGCAACTACGGAATAAACGAAAGCGATGATGAAAGCAAACGGCCTCAGGTGAAAGGGGTTGTCGTCTATGAAGCGTGCGACAGGTTTTCCCATCATCAGGCGACAGAAAGCCTTCGGGAATACTTGGCGAAGTGGGATGTTCCGCTTTTATCGCACGTGGACACAAGAGCGGTTGTTCAGCATATCAGGGCAAAGGGGACGCTGAATGCCAGACTGACGAAACAAAAGGACGGCATTCCGGCTCCGCGCCAGCTGGAAAACTATGCGGCACAGGTTGCCGGACAAAACGAAAACGGCGCCTTTAGGGAAGGCAATACGCATATTGCGGTGATCGATTTCGGCTATAAAAAGTCGATCGCTTCATCGCTTGCAAACCGGGGCTGCAAAGTAACGGTCGTTCCCTATCAAGAGATGGACGGCATTTCAAAGCTGAATCCGGACGGGATCGTCCTTTCAAACGGGCCGGGCGATCCGAAAGCGATCCTTCCATATATGGATGCACTCCGGGATATCATCTCTTCCTATCCGACTCTCGGCATCTGTCTCGGGCACCAGCTGATCGCGCTCGCATTCGGAAGCGACACGTATAAGCTTCCGTTCGGCCACAGGGGAGCCAATCATCCGGTCATGGACAAAGAGACCGGACGCGTGTTCATGACAAGCCAAAACCACAGCTATGTCGTCGATCGGGACACCATCAGCGAAAATGAATTTTCCGTCAGATTTTATCATGTCAACGACGGTTCAGTAGAAGGGCTGATGCATAAAACACTGCCTGTCATATCCGTTCAGTTTCATCCGGAAGCCCATCCGGGACCGGCTGAAAGCGAGTGGATATTCGGCGAATATTTGCAGAAATTGAACGAAGCAAGGAGAGAGATCGCCCATGCCTAAAGATCAAACCATCAAAAGCATTCTCGTTATCGGGTCGGGGCCGATTATCATCGGGCAGGCCGCTGAATTCGACTACTCCGGAACCCAGGGCTGCATGGCGCTGAAAAGCGAAGGCTACCGGGTGATTCTTGTCAACAGCAACCCGGCGACCATCATGACCGATGAATCTTTTGCAGATGAAATCTATTTTGAGCCCTTGACAGTGGAAAGCCTCACACAAATCATCAAGCGCGAAAAACCGGACGGACTGCTCGCCAATCTGGGCGGACAGACAGCGCTGAATTTGGCCGTCGAGCTCGAAAAGGCCGGCATTCTTAAAACATACGGGGTAAAGCTGCTTGGAACATCTGTTGATACGATCGAAAAGGGCGAAGACAGGGAAAAGTTCCGCGCCTTGATGAAGGAGCTGAACGAACCTGTGCCGGATTCAGAAATTGTTGACAATCAAGATGATGCGCTTCGTTTTGCGCTCTCAATCGGTTTTCCGATTATCGTGCGGCCGGCCTATACATTGGGCGGAAAAGGAGGCGGCATCGCGGCGACGAAAGAGGAGTTCCTGCCTTTAATCGAAAGCGCCCTCCTCGCAAGCCCGATTCACCAATGTCTTGTCGAAAAAAGCATTGCCGGTTTTAAAGAAATCGAATACGAAGTCATGCGTGACAGAAACAATACATGCATTACCGTCTGCAATATGGAAAACATCGATCCGGTCGGCGTCCATACGGGGGATTCGATCGTTGTCGCCCCGTCGCAGACATTAACGGATGCGGATTATCAAATGCTTCGTTCTGCCAGCTTAAAGATCATTTCCGCGCTCGATGTCGTCGGCGGCTGCAACATTCAATTCGCCCTGGACCCGGAAAGCAAAAATTATTATGTCATCGAGGTGAATCCGAGAGTAAGCCGTTCATCGGCGCTCGCCTCAAAAGCGACCGGCTATCCGATCGCAAAAATGGCGGCTAAACTGGCTGTCGGCTACACGCTTGCCGAGCTGAAAAATCCGCTCACAGATTCGACATACGCCAGCTTCGAGCCTGCTCTTGACTATGTCGTCGTCAAATTTCCGCGCTGGCCGTTCGACAAATTCAAACAAGCCGACCGTAAGCTCGGCACGAAAATGAAAGCGACGGGAGAAGTCATGGCGATTGACCGCAATCTTGAAGCGGCCCTGCAAAAAGCGGTCGCATCCCTTGAGCTGAAAACGTCAGGAACCCATTTGCCCGAACTTGGCGGCGCATCTTCAGAAGTGTTGTGGAAGCTGCTTGAGACTCCTGATGACCGCCGTTTCTTTGCGGTCATGGAGCTGCTGAGCAGGGGGGCTTCCATCAGCGAGATACACGAGAAAACGAAAATCGATAACTATTTCCTTCATGTGTTTTCTAACATCATTCAGCTGGAAAACATGTTGATGGAACAGGGAGACGCGCTGTCCGTCAGCCTTTTGAAAAAGGTAAAAGAAAAGGGATTTACCGACTTTACGATCGCTTCCCTCACCGGAAAGACGGAAGAAGAAGTGCGCGCGCTCCGCAAGAAAATGGGCATAGCCGCATCCTTTAAAATCGTCGATACATGCGCAGCTGAATTTGATGCGAAGACAAACTATTTTTACTCGACGTATTTTGGGAAAAGCGACGGAGACATCTCTCAAAAAACGAAAAAGCGCGCCCTGATCATCGGTTCCGGCCCGATACGGATCGGCCAGGGAGTCGAGTTTGACTACAGCGCCGTGCACGGCGTCATGACGCTGAAAAACCTCGGGTTTGAAACGATCATGCTGAACAACAACCCGGAAACCGTCAGCACGGATTATGAAATGGCAGACCGCCTGTACTTTGAACCGATTACACCCGAGCATATTCTCAATGTCGCTGAAGCGGAAGATATCGATTTTGCGATTGTTCAATTCGGCGGCCAATCCGCCATCAATGTGGCTGAAGCGATTGAAAAAGCGGGCATCACCCTGCTTGGGACATCATCGGAAACCCTTGACATACTTGAAGACCGTGATCAATTTTATCAGCTTCTTGACGAGCTCGGCATTTCTCATGCTAAAGGAGAAACGGCTTCATCAAAAGCGGAAGCGGTGCAGAAAGCAAACGAAATCGGCTATCCTGTGCTGATCAGGCCGTCATATGTGATCGGCGGCATGGGCATGATGATCGTTCACTCCGAAGCAGAGCTCAGAGAGCTGCTGGGCGGAGCGTCGCAAATGCCTTACCCGATTCTGATCGATCAATACGTATCGGGAAAAGAGTTTGAAATCGACCTTGTCAGCGATGGCGACGATCTCTACATCCCGACTTATATCGAGCATATTGAAAAAGCGGGCGTGCATTCAGGTGACAGCTACGCGATTTTGCCGGGGCCTTCGGTCACTCCGGAGATGAAAAGCGCCGCGCGGGATGCTGCCGCAAAAATCGTCCGCAAGCTCGGATTTAAAGGTATTATGAACATTCAATTTATAGCGGACGCGGATGAACTGCTCATCCTTGAAGTCAATCCGAGGGCGAGCCGGACGGTTCCGGTTGTCAGCAAGGTGATGGGGGTTCCGATGATCCCGCTTGCGGCGCAGCTGTTGGCCGGTTCGTCACTCAAAGAGTTGAAGCCCGCCGCCAAAAACTCACGCGGCGTTGCCGTGAAGTTTCCGGTCTTTTCATCGCACGCTATTCAGGATGTCGATTTGAAGCTTGGACCGGAAATGAAATCGACCGGAGAAGGCATGTATGTCGGCTTCAATCCGGAAAGCGCCCTGAAGAAAATCTTTGCGGGAATCTGGCAAACGAAAGGCTGCATTTACATGGAAGGGGCCGGCGAGCTTCGTTCTCTCGCAGAACAGGCGGGTTTCACCGTACAGTCGGACGATTTTCCAGGCTGGATCAAACGGAAAGACAAAGCGCTGCACATCCATTTAGCCGAATCAAAAGAGGCGAGCAAGCAGCGAATGGAAGCCGTCACCCACGGTGTGGCGGTGATGACAGAGGAAGAGACGGTGCGGGCATTTTTGACGAGCGGGCATGGAACGACTAAAGCCGTGTCGCTTAAAGATTTATATAAAAAGGAAGTGGAGACATGTCTACTGTAAACATCGGGGCGACCCGGGAAATCAATCTGACGGGTAAGGATTTTTTAAGCCTGAAAGACTTTTCAAAAGAAGAGATCGTTTATTTGCTGAAAGAGGCAGCAGCGATGAAGCAAAATAAAATTCAAGACATCTTTAAAGGAAAAACATTGGCGATGATCTTTGAAAAGTCGTCGACGAGAACGCGCGTATCGTTTGAAGCCGGAATGGCGCAGCTCGGCGGAAACGCCCTGTTTTTAAGCAGTAAAGACATGCAGCTGGGCAGAGGGGAAACGATCGCAGATACCGCGAAAGTGCTTTCGGGTTATGTCGACGCGATTATGATCCGCACATTCGAACACGAAAAAGTCGAAGAGCTTGCCAAGCACGCCGAGATTCCCGTGATCAACGGATTGACCGATCTTTTCCATCCGTGTCAGGCGCTTAGTGACCTCTTGACGATTCAAGAGACGAAAGGAACATTAAAAGGGCTGAAAGCCGTTTATGTTGGAGACGGAAACAATGTCGCGCATTCGCTGTTAATCGGCTGTGCGAAAGTGGGATGCGACATCACGGTCGCTTCGCCTGAAGGGTATGAGCCGAATCAGGAAGTGGTAAGACTGGCCGAGGGATTCGCCGAAGAGTCCGGAGCGGCCGTCACAATCTCAAATGACCCCGTGTCAGCCGTTCAACAAGCGGATGTCATCTATTCTGATGTGTTTACAAGCATGGGCCAGGAGAAAGAAGCCGAAGAACGGATGAATATCTTTGCTCCTTATCAGGTCAACAGAGCGCTTGTCTCCCATGCCAAACCGGATTACGTCTTTCTGCACTGCCTTCCTGCCCACAGGGAAGAAGAGGTCACCGCAGAGATCATCGACGGCCCGAATTCAGCGGTATTCCAGCAGGCTGAAAACCGCCTGCACGTCCAAAAAGCTTTATTAAAAGCACTGTTATCTTAAATAAAAAACAGCTGATCACAATTGATCAGCTGTTTTTTTAGGCGAATATCAAAACGGCGATGCCGATGACAAAGCAGTAAATCGAGAAATAAACCAAGTTTCCTTTCGCCATAATATTCATGAACCAGCGCAATGAAAAGTATGTAGCGATAATCGATGCGATGAACGCAAACAAATAAGGAAGGAAAAGCTCCCCTAAACGCGGATCATGAAAAATATCGGTAATGCTTAAAATGGTCCCGCCAAGACTGACCGGTATGTACAGTAAAAATGAAAACCTGAGCGCGGTTTCAGATTTGAGGCCGAGCGCCATCGCAGGGACGATCGTCGCTCCCGAACGGCTGATGCCGGGAACAAGTGCAACCATTTGCGACAAGCCGATGATCACGGCGTCTCTCAGTCTGATTTCGCCGTCGTTTTTGCGGCCGCGCAAATTGCGAATGAGAAACAATGCCAGACCCGTGATCAGCAAAGTAACCGCGGTGATCCGGACGCCGTCTTTAAAGAAAGCCGAAATCTCATCATCAAATAAAACACCGATGACACCGGCAGGAATCGTGGCGATGATCAGATAGATGATAAACCTGAAGTCCGCTTTTCCTTTTTCATTTTTTGATGTGACATAAGACAGTCCGTTTACCGCCAGCCTGAAAATATCGTTTTTATAAACGAGCAATACGGCAATTAAAGAACCGGCATTCATCAAAAGCTCAAAACTGAAGCCTTCAATGTTCAAGCCTAAAAAGTGCTGTGCCAGCACCAAGTGGCCGCTTGAAGAAACAGGAATCGGCTCTGTGAGTCCCTGAAGCAACCCTAAAAGGATATACTTGATCAACATTAAAAAATCCATGATACTCCTCCGTTTCCCACAAGTTGTGACGCCCTTTTAAAAGACGGAATGAACGGGCGGTTCGTTTTAATTTTCGGAACACTTTTCTCATTAAACTATACAAAGCAAACAGATGTAAAGATAAAATCGACATGTTTTTTGGGAGAGTGGGGCAATCTAATAATAAAAGGGAGTGAAGCAAATGGGACAGCAGCGTCAATTCCGGCCGGGCCAAAAAGCGCCCAATAATGGAGTGTATGTGGAGATCGGCGAAACGGGAAGCATGGTTCAGAACCCTCAACAAATCAAATTGAGCGCCGGCGAGTTCTTCCCTGAAACCTCCAACCATAACCGGCTCTGGACATATAAAAGAAAGCCTTAAAAAACAGCCGTCGGACGGCTGTCTGTCTAAAGCAAAAAACCCCGCTTTCAAAAGCCGGGGTTTTAATGTTGACTTGCATCCTGTTTAACAGGCATAATTTCTCCAAGAACAATAACGGCTGCGGTGATGATAAAGCCCATAATGACACTGGTTTGAAGGTCATACCCAGCACCGTTCATGGCGCCGACAATATAGCAGGCCATCTGCGTCAAAAGAAATGTCCAGAAAAAAGCGACCACAAATCGCACGTTTCCCACCTCGTCCTTCTCATTCAATTCTAAAACTTATCATACCATATACATAGCCAGCTGGAAAAGACATTTTAGTGAACAAGACAGGGCTTTCAACTCTGTTTTCAGAAATATCAGAAAGGGTATTTCATTAAAGTTTACTTTTCATCATGAAGACTGGGACTTTTCCTTATTCGTTTGCTGCACGTACGACATAAAATAATGAGCAGATTACGGCAGGAAGGAGGCAGGCAAGTGATGAAAATAACCGAACGTTTTTTTCAAATGGATTCAGAATGGAACGTGGTTCATCTTCCGTACAGGCCGAACGGTTTTCTGGTGTTCATTTTCGGCGACCGGAACCATTTTGTCGGGGAAGATTCGAGCTTCTGGCTTCAGCATTACGGAAGAAATCAGCTTCTAACGAGCCTGAGAAACAAAGGCTATACCCTGGTAAACAGCAATTTGTTCGGCAGGCACTGGGGCTCCGAAAAAGCGGTTGCATACGCCAAACAGCTGATTCATTACGTGTTCAAACAAGAGATTTTAAATGAAAAAATTCATCTATTGGCGGAAGGCACAGGGGCCCTCATTGCAGATGAGCTCCTTCGCTCGATCCCGAACCAAATACGTTCTGCAGCGATGGTTAATCCTTGCCTCGATCTTCAGGCTCATCATAAACGAGAAAAAGAAAACAAGTTTTTCTACAAACAGTTTATTAAAGAAATTGCCGAAAGCTACGGAATTACGGAGCGGGAGGCAGCCGATTATCCGTTCAAAAGCATATCCCCTTACCACAATCTCGTACCCGTTCATATTTGGCAAAGACTGAACGGCTCACCGTATCCGTATATGATCCATGCCAAAACGTTTGAGGAGCGCCAGCTTAAAGGCCGTCACAGCGTGGGGCTTACCTTGCACCTGTCCGAACATCCTCAGCGCATTCATTCAGCAATCGCGAACTTTTTCAAAACGCATGAAAAAGTCTTATAGAGAATAGAATAATAGCAGCCCGAAAATGATGAAAAGGGCTGTTTTTTGCTTGGTTAAAAAAGCTGAAACGAAAGGTGGTCCATCGAATGAAGCCGGCACTTGTATATGGAGCAGATGAGTTCTTCGGCCTTTCATTTTGTGAACATCTACTTGAAGAGGGTGTTGACATAGATGTAAAGCTGGAACAGACAAGCGACGAAAAAAAGCTGATGTATCTCGAAGAGCGGCTGATGTGGCTGGGAAGAAACGAGCATTTCCGTCTCATCGAAAAAGAGCTTGAAGCCCCGTACGAACAAGTCTTCATCCAATACACAGGCTCAGTGCCGGAAGAAGCGCTGGCTGCAGGCGTTGAAAACAAGCCTGTTATTCTGTTTGTCTACCAGGAACAATTCGAAGAGGATTTACGCGCCGGCATGGAGGAAAAGGGTGTTGAACTGATCGTGCTTCCGGATCTGTTCGGTCCGTGGGACGTCAGGGCAGAGGATAAACAAAACAGGGACGGAGCGCTTTTTGTGAACGACGCGGCCGCACAAGCCGCTGCCTGTGCTGTTGAAAAAGATTTTTCAGATTTGCAGTTTGTACAGAAGACGCCATACGATAAAGCCGATGAGATCATTGAAGAATGGAGCAGACAAATGTCTACAATTTTCGACAAAAAATAAGAAAGATCTTCCTAATTTACACTTGAAAGGATACAATAAAGATAGATTTGAATTGCTGTTTTTTCGAAAGGGAGTTGAACATGGCATGGTGTACAGGCTTGTCGCGATTTTTTTCATTCTCCTGGCGCTAAGCGGCTGCGGACAATCGCCGCTGAAAGGGAAAATTGAAAAAGTCGGTTTGCTTGTCCCTGATACGATAAATGACCAAGTATGGGGAACCAAAGGATATAAAGGATTATTAAGAATACAATCCGTCTACAATGTCGACGTCTATTATAAAGAGGGAATCGATAATGACGCTGCCATTAAAATGGCTGTAGAAGATTTTCACAAAAAAGGCGTCAACCTCATTTACGGGCACGGAAGCGAATATGAAAAAGCCTTTAATGAGATATGCAAAGATTATCCTGATATTCATTTTGTTTTAATGAACTCGAAAGCCGATTACTCAAATGTGACAAGCATATCGCTTGAAGGAGAAGCGATGGGGTTCTTCGGCGGAATGACGGCGGCCCATCAGTCAAAAACAAAGAAAATCGGCGTGCTCGCAACGTATAAATGGCAGCCTGAAGTAGAAGGATTTTCCGAAGGGGCTAAATACCTCGATCCGGACATTGAGGTGATGACAGAATATGTCGGCCAGTGGGACGACAGCGAAAATGCCGTCAAACTGTATGAAAAAATGAAGAAGGCAGGCGCGGATGTTGTGTATCCGGCCGGAGACGGGTATAATGTCCCTGTCATTGAACAAATCAAAAAGGACGGGCTGTACGCTATCGGCTATGTAAGCGACCAGTCGGAATTGGGTGAGAATGTCGTTTTGACAAGCACTATACAGCATGTAGATGACGCTTATGAACTCACCGCCGACGAGTTTAATAAAGGAACGCTTAAAGGCGGCAAGCGCTCATTTGACATTCAAGACGGCGTCATCGAAATGGGAGAATTCAGCCCTGTTGTCGATCAGTCATTTCAAGAAAAGATGAATCGGCTGATTGACGAATACAAAAAAACAAACAAACTGCCAAACGAACATTGAGGTGATCAAGATGCACGAAAAATCAATGGAATTTTTGCAAATTGCCATGAAATACGTTCCGGAAGCGAAAGCAGAGATGGAAAAAGCGGGAATCGAACTTTCCCCGGAAATGCTTGAGCCATTCATGAACTTGTTTACGAAAGTGATGGCCGAGGCTTACGAGCTCGGTAAAGCGGAAGCCGGTTCAGACGCCTGACTTAAACGCCCGCAAACGCTTAAAAAGCCACTTTTCAGAAGAAGTGGCTTTTTTATATGGAAATCTTATTTTTCAAAGCGCTGACCATTGAGCCGATTTCTTTAAACACAGGCTTCAGCTCATCGAGCGAATCCATAATTTCTCCAACCTGATTCAAAACGTGCATATAATCGGCTTCCTGGGATACTTCAGCGTCTTCGGCGGTTTCCGCTTCCGCATCCGTCTCCGTCTCTTCATGCCTGCCGGGTGCGTTTGCGCCAAACATCATTTTTGTGAAAAAATCGTCGTTCGCCACTCTTCATCCCTCCTTTTTCATATATATCACTACTATATGAATGTTTTGATCTGCTAGCTTAGACGAATATATTGCCAACTAAAAAAAAATAGGGTAGGATTAGTACCAGATACTAATAATAACTCATAACATTAGTTGGAAAAAATCATGAATAAAGGAGTCTTTCCTATGAAAGCTGGAATTATTGGAATCGGCCGGTACATCCCTGAAAAGGTGCTGACCAATTTCGACTTGGAAAAAATGGTTGAAACTTCTGACGAGTGGATTCGTACAAGAACAGGCATAGAAGAAAGAAGAATCGCAGCTGAAGATGAGAAAACATCCGACATGGCTGTGGCCGCCGCTAGAAGAGCGATGGAAGACGCAAACATCGAGGCGGAAGATCTTGATATGATTCTCGTCGCCACCGTTACTCCTGACCAGGCATTCCCGACAGTGTCCTGCATGATTCAAGAAAAGCTCGGTGCATTCAATGCCTGTGCAATGGATATCAGCGCAGCGTGCGCCGGTTTTATGTACGGTTTAGTCACTGGAAAACAGTTTATCGAAGCCGGGACGTATAAGCATGTGCTTGTCATCGGAGTTGAAAAGCTTTCAGGCATTACGGACTGGGATGACCGCAATACCGCTGTTCTGTTCGGAGACGGAGCGGGCGCCGCAGTTGTCGGGCCTGTCAGCGACGATAAAGGGATTTTGTCTTTTGAGCTCGGTGCAGACGGCAGAGGCGGAAAGCACTTGTACTTGGATGAAAAAGATCATACAATCATGAATGGCAGAGAAGTGTTCAAGTTTGCCGTCCGCCAAATGGGTGAATCCAGTGTGAATGTCATTGAAAAAGCCGGATTATCCAAAGAGGATGTCGACTTTTTGGTGCCGCATCAAGCCAACATCCGGATCATGGAAGCGGCGCGCGAACGTTTGGAGCTTCCAGTCGAAAAAATGTCTAAAACGGTTCATAAATACGGAAACACATCAGCTGCTTCTATTCCGATCTCTCTTGTGGAAGAGCTTGAAGCTGGTAAAATAAAAGACGGTGACGTCATTGTGATGGTCGGCTTCGGCGGAGGTTTGACATGGGGAGCCATCGCCATGCGCTGGGGCCGATAAAAGAAAGGTGAGGTGCAACTTATGAATAGTAAAAGAGTAGTCATTACCGGATTAGGAGCTTTATCACCTCTTGGTAATGACGTCAAAACGAGCTGGAACAACGCGGTTAACGGGGTTTCCGGAATCGGCCCGATTACAAGGGTGAACGCGGACGAGTATCCAGCTAAAGTAGCCGCGGAACTGAAAGATTTTAAGATAGAAGATTACATGGATAAAAAAGACGCGAGAAAAATGGACCGCTTCACACAATATGCCGTTGTGTCGGCGAAAATGGCCGTGGAAGACGCGGGGCTCGACATTAACGAGAGCAACGCAGACCGGGTCGGCGTCTGGGTCGGTTCTGGGATCGGCGGCCTTGAAACGCTTGAACAGCAGTTCGAAACATTTTTAACAAAAGGACCGCGGCGCGTCAGCCCGTTCTTTGTACCGATGATGATTCCTGACATGGCGACCGGCCAGATTTCGATTTCTCTCGGTGCAAAAGGGGTCAACTCTTGTACGGTGACGGCTTGCGCGACGGGTACGAACTCAATCGGCGACGCCTTTAAAGTCATTCAGCGCGGCGATGCAGATGTCATGATCTCCGGCGGAACGGAAGCCCCGCTTACAAGAATGTCGTTTGCCGGCTTTTCCGCCAATAAAGCGCTCTCCACTAATCCGGATCCGAAAACGGCAAGCCGCCCGTTTGACAAAAACCGCGACGGCTTCGTCATGGGAGAAGGAGCGGGAATCGTCGTTCTTGAGGAGCTTGAGCACGCGTTAAACCGCGGAGCGACAATCTACGCGGAAGTGGTCGGCTACGGATCAACGGGAGACGCCTATCATATCACGGCTCCTGCGCCAAATGGGGAAGGCGGCGTCAGAGCCATGAAAGAAGCGATCAAAGATGCGGGTCTGTCTCCTGATAGCATTGATTATATCAATGCGCACGGAACAAGCACGCCGTACAATGATAAATTTGAAACGATCGCCATTAAAGAAGTGTTCGGAGAGCATGCCTACAAGCTTGCCGTCAGCTCGACAAAATCAATGACAGGGCACTTGCTCGGGGCTGCCGGAGGCATCGAAGCGATTTTCTCCGTCCTTGCCATTAAGGAAGGCATCATTCCTCCGACAATCAATATCGAAACGCCTGATGAAGATTGCGATCTGGACTATGTACCGGATCAAGCCCGCCGCCAGGACGTAAATGTTGTGCTCAGCAACTCGCTCGGTTTCGGCGGACACAACGCAACGCTGATTTTCAAAAAATATGAATAACCGCAATATAAACGGCTGCCATTTTAGATGGTGGCCGTTTTTTTTAGCGTGCATACCATACAGATGAAAAAGGAGTGTGATCTAAATGAGTATAGCAAGCACGTATGAATGGCTTGAACAGGCTTCATCCGTGCGGGAATTGTCAAGCTTTCTCCTGCCGTATTTTAAAGGCGCTTCAAAAGCGGATGCGGCGGCGATTGTCAGCCACCTGCAGACCCACGGCATGTTCCGTTCGTGGACGGACGGCGAGCGTACGATGAAGCAGCTTAAGAAAAACAGCGTATTTCAGCATGTCAGACGGGAAGAACAGCTGCTCTGCAAAAGATGGAATGGGCCGGATGTTCCGATTTTCATCCTGCCGGTCGATGAAAGAAACCGCAAAATCCGCGTCGAATTCGGCTCGAAATCAGGCCTTGCGTTCAGCGACAAATTATTTTTGTTTTTATCGGCCGATCTTCCCCGGTCATCGATTTCTGCGATCATGACGCACGAATATAATCACGTTTGCCGGTTAGAAAATATGCCGAAAGAAGAAAAAAAGATGACGCTGCTTGATACAATCATTCTCGAAGGCATCGCAGAATATGCCGTTTTCGAACGGTTGGGGGAAGCCGAAACAGCTGCATGGACGTCATATTACTCCGAAAAACAGCTTTGTCATTTCCAGGACCGGTTCGTAAAGCCTCATTTCGAGCTGCGCCGACATGATAACCGACTATTCTCCAATATTTTATTTGGAAAAGGTCCTTACCCCGACATGGTCGGATATGCTGTCGGTTACAGTATTGTAAAAAAATATTTATCGGCTCGAAATTTGAAGGTTGCCGACGTTTTATCCTTCCCGTCAGAAGACTTTATAAAGCTATCGCTTTAAAATACTAAAATTATGGGATTAAATTAATATTATTACAAAAAATCAAAAAACTCCTTGCTTTTGTAATGATTATGTAATAATATACAACTATAAAATTTTAAGATAATTCAGTCATATTAAGAAAATTCTAAAAAAGTAATATATTAGTTTTTCGTAATATTTAACTTCTGGTCTATGGAAGGGGAATCTGGATGAGCGCATTGCTGGAAGTCAATGATTTAAAAACTTATTTTTTCAGAAAAAAACAGCCGATACCCGCAGTGGACGGCGTCGATTTTTCAATCAAAAAAGGAGAAACCGTGGCGCTGGTCGGTGAATCGGGATCCGGTAAAAGCATCACGTCTCTGTCTATCATGGGACTCGTCGAGGGCTCGGGCGGAAAGATCATGAACGGTTCCATCAAGCTCGAAGGACGGGATCTCGTTACATACAAAGAACAAGATTTATGCAAGATCCGCGGAAATGAAATCTCGATGATTTTTCAGGAGCCGATGACCTCGCTCAATCCGGTTTTGACGATCGGCGAACAAATCACAGAGGTGCTGATCTATCACAAAAAGCTATCGAAAAAAGAAGCCGCCAAAAAAGCGGTAGAATTATTAAAGCTTGTCGGATTTTCGAGGGCAGGCGAGCTGATGAAAGAATATCCGCACCGCCTGTCGGGCGGCATGAGGCAGAGGGTGATGATCGCCATTGCCTTAAGCTGCAATCCGAAGCTGCTCATCGCGGATGAACCGACTACAGCGCTTGACGTCACTATTCAAGCGCAAGTGCTGGAACTGATGAAAGACCTATGCGACAAATTCGATACCTCCATCCTTCTCATTACCCACGATCTCGGCGTTGTGTCCGAAATTGCGGACCGCGTGATCGTCATGTATTGCGGACAAGTTGTTGAAAATGCCACAGTAGACGAACTATTCGATGAACCCCTGCATCCCTACACAAAAGGACTGTTAAACTCCATCCCTGTTATTGAAGGCTCCATTGAAAAATTAACAGCCATTAAAGGAAATGTGCCGACGCCTGACAACCTTCCGGCCGGCTGCCGGTTTGCTCCGAGGTGTCCGAGTGCGGGCGACAAATGCTGGGGCGCGCAGCCGGACTTGAAGACGCGTCCGGACGGCCGGTCTGTCAGATGTTTTTTATATGAGGAGGGAGAATAAGGGATGACTTCATCAGCTGAACGATTACAGCCCGGACAGGAAATGAACCCGCAAGAATCCCTTCTGGAGCTGAAAGATGTCAAAAAGTACTTTCCGATCCGCTCAGGGATATTTCAGAAAAAAATCGGCGACGTCAAAGCGGTGGACGGCATTAGCTTTTCGCTTAAACGTGGCGAAACACTCGGCATTGTCGGTGAATCGGGCTGCGGAAAGTCGACCGCCGGACGGACGATGATCCGCCTTTATAAACCGACGGCAGGACAGATCTTTTACAAAGGTCGCGACATTTCAAGTTTGTCGGAAGAAGCGTTGAGAAAGAGCGTCCGCAAAAACATCCAGATGGTTTTCCAAGATCCGTTTGCCTCACTGAACCCGAGAAAAACGCTGCGTTCCATCATCAAAGAACCCTTCAACACGCGTCATATGTACAATTTCAAAGAGCGCAACGAAAAAGCCGAAGAGCTTTTGGCTAAGGTCGGGCTGCACCCGTCGTTTGCGAACCGCTATCCCCACGAATTTTCCGGAGGGCAGCGCCAGCGGATCGGAATCGCGCGGGCGCTGGCTTTAAATCCGGAGCTTATTATCGCCGATGAACCGGTATCCGCATTGGACGTGTCAATCCAGGCTCAAGTGATCAACCTGATGGAAGAGCTTCAGGAAGAATTCAATCTGACATATTTGTTCATTTCCCATGACTTGAGCGTCGTCCGCCATATCAGCGACAGGGTCGGCGTCATGTATCTCGGCAAAATGATGGAGCTGACAGACAAGCATGAGCTGTACGACAACCCGCTTCATCCATACACGCAGGCGCTTCTGTCCGCCGTTCCCGTCACTAGGAAGAAAGGCGGAACAAAGCGGGAGCGAATCGTTTTAAAAGGCGAGCTGCCGAGTCCCGCCAACCCTCCGAAAGGCTGTGTCTTTCATACGAGGTGTCCGGCCGCAAAAGCGATTTGCGCGGAAGCCGAACCCGCTTTCAAGGAAGCGAAAACAAACCATTTCGTGGCATGCCACCTTTACGAATAAAGGGGAAGGCCGTCACATATTAAATCCTTGAGAGGGGGAATGTCTTCTTTAAAAAACGGGGGTCAATCGGGTGGAAAGAAGGACAACAGTTTAATAAGGGGGAATTCATAAAATGAATAAACGCAAAACAGGATTTTCAATTTTAAGCTTGCTGCTGATCTTATCGATTTTTCTAACGGCCTGCAACAGCGGCGAAGTCGGAGGGGACGAAAAAGAAGGCAAATCTGACGGGAAGCCGCAAAAGGGCGGTGACTTGGTCATCGGTTCTACAGGGGAGCCTACGATGTTCAACGCTTTATATTCAACCGATGTGTCAAGCTCTGATATTGAAGGGTTTATTTTTGACGGACTTGTCGGCTCTGACACCGATTTGAATCCGACGATGAAGCTTGCTGAAAAAATAGATCAGTCGGAAGACGGCATAACGTATAACGTGACTTTGAAAAAAGGCGTAAAATGGCATGACGGCGAGGAGTTTACGGCCGATGACGTCGTGTTTACGTATAACATCCCATTAAGCAAAGACTATGCCGGTGAGCGCGGCTCCAATTTTGGAATGATTGATAAAGTGACGAAAAAAGGAGACTACGAGGTTGAATTCAAGCTCAAGCATCCGGACCCTTCATTTTTGCCTGTCTCTTTAAGCTACGGAATCCTCCCTGAGCATATTTTAGGGGACGTGCCGATTAAAGACCTTGGCGAACACGAATTTAACAGGAAAAAACCGATCGGAACGGGACCGTTTAAATTCGTAGAGTGGAAACAGGGGCAATACGTTAAAGTGGAAGCATTTGAGGATTACTACGGTGAAGGGCCATACCTTGACACGCTGACATACAAAGTGATTCCGGATGCCAATGCAGCGATCGCCCAGCTTCAGGCGGGAGACATTAATTATTTCGTCGTCCCGGGCACGGATGTGAAGACGGTCGAAAAATTCGATCATGTCAAGCTTGAGTCTGATCTAGGCCTGAACTATTCATACCTCGGCTGGAACGAAAAAAATGAGCTGTTTAAAGATAAAAAAGTCCGCCAGGCCTTAACCCATGCGATTGACCGCGAATCGATCGTTCAAAATGTGCTGGACGGCGATGGGGAAGTCGCGAATATTCCGGAAAGCCCTTTATCATGGAACTATCCGAAAGACATTGATATCCCGGTCTTTGAATACGATCCGGCAAAAGCGAAGAAAATGCTCAAAGAAGCGGGTTGGGAAGATACAGACGGTGACGGCATTTTAGACAAAGACGGTAAAAAGTTCTCCTTTACCATTAAAACGAACCAGGGAAATAAAGTACGCGAAGATGCCGCGGTTGTCATCCAGCAGCAGCTGAAAGAAGTCGGAATCGAAGCGAAGCCGCAAATCGTCGAGTTCAGTGCTTTAATTGAACAAACGAGCGCGCCAAACTGGAATTATGACGCACTCCTGCTCGGTTGGAGCTTGGCGACCTTCCCTGATCAATATGATATCTTCCACTCCAGCCAGTCGAAAGCGGGCTTAAATAACATATGGTACAAAAACGAAGAAGTCGATAAGCTTCTCGTCGACGCGAAAAAACTGAAGGATCGGAAAGAATATTCGAAAGCTTACGAGAAAATTTACAAAATGATTGCCGAAGATCAGCCGTATACATTCCTGTTCTATTATAACTACCACCGGGCGATCCCTAAAAACCTGAAAGGCTTCGAATTTCATCCGAAAAACGATTTCTATGAAGTGAACAAATGGTGGCTGAAAAAATAATCTAATATTCTCTAAAGGGAGAGGGGATGTTCCTCTCCCTGGTTTTTAAAATCCATGATAAAAGGGGAATAGAAGATGGTTACATACATTATTCGGAGAACGCTGATGTCTATTCCGATCCTGTTTGGGATTACCATTCTTTCTTTCGCGATCATGAAAGCGGCTCCCGGTGATCCGGTGTCACTGATGGTCGATCCGTCCATTAAACAGGCTGACCGCGAGAAGTTCATCGAAAAATACGGACTGAATGAGCCCGAACATATTCAATATTTGAAATGGCTCGGCAATATGATGCAAGGGGACTTTGGCACTTCGATCGTCAGGAAAGGAACGCCTGTTATCGATTTGATTCTTGCCAGGCTTCCGAATACGCTTTTATTAATGCTTGTATCAACGATTCTGGCGCTTCTGATTTCGATCCCGCTCGGCGTGCTCTCGGCGAGGCGGCCCTATTCAAAGCTTGATTACGGTATTACGTTTACGTCTTTTATCGGACTTGCTGTTCCAAACTTTTGGTTCGGTTTAATTTTAATTATGGTGTTATCCGTGAATTTAGGCTGGTTTCCGACCGGGGGCGTTATGACGCTGAATTCGGGTTTTAGCTTGTGGGATCGGATTCATCATTTAATTTTGCCTGCTTTCGTACTCGCCACCGCAGATATGGCCGGGCTTACGAGATATACAAGGTCAAGCATGCTGGATGTGCTGCGCCAGGATTTTATCCGGACGGCAAGAGCGAAAGGTTTTAAAGAAAATCGGGTCGTGTACAAGCATGGACTGCGGAACGGGCTGCTCCCGGTTGTGACGATTTTCGGACTGATGATTCCTTCCTTTATCGGCGGTGCGGTGGTGACCGAACAGATCTTCAGCTGGCCTGGACTCGGGAAGCTGTTTATTGATTCCGCGTTTCAAAGAGACTATCCCGTGATTATGGCGATGACCGTCATATCCGCTGTACTGGTTGTCATCGGCAATCTAATAGCGGACATTCTGTATGCGATCATCGATCCGCGGATTGAGTATTAAGAAAGAGGGGAGTAAATCATGACACAGCCAAATCCACAAGTGCCTTCAGCGGAGATCGGGCTTCAAGAAAACGTTTCGCAAAAACCGGAAACGATGACAAAAATCTTTTTCGAGAAGTTTTTCAAAAACAAGCTCGCTGTCATCGGCGGAATTCTCTTGCTTATCATTGTACTGTCGGCCTTGTTTGCACCGCTGATTGCTCCATACCCGCCGGAACAGCAAAATCTGATGAACAAATTAAAAGCGCCGAGCGCGGAGCATTTGATGGGAACGGATAAATTCGGCCGGGATATTTTCAGCCGCCTGTTGTACGGCGCACAAATCTCGCTGCTCGTCGGTTTCGCGTCTGTCCTCGGTTCGATCACCATCGGAACCGTTGTCGGAGCGATCGCCGGCTATTTCGGCGGAATCATTGATGCCATTTTAATGAGAATTGTTGATATTATCTTATCCATACCCGACATCTTTCTGTTAATCACGCTGGTCACCATCTTCCAGCCGGGCATAGATAAACTGATTTTAATATTCGCCTTGACGAGATGGACGACGACGGCGCGCCTTGTCCGGAGCGAGTTTTTGTCCTTGAGGTCGAGGGAGTTCGTCTTGGCGGCGAAAACGATCGGCACAAGAAATTACAAAATCATCTTTTCCCATATTCTTCCGAATGCGATGGGGCCGATTATCGTTGCCGCGACGCTTTCAGTCGGTACCGTGATCCTTGCGGAATCGGCATTAAGCTATCTTGGATTCGGGGTTCAGCCGCCGATGGCAAGCTGGGGAAACATGCTTCAGGATGCACAGAACTTTACGATCATGATCCAGGCGTGGTGGTATCCGCTGTTCCCGGGCCTGATGATCCTGCTCACTGTGCTGTGCTTTAACTTCTTAGGCGACGGACTCCGCGATGCGCTTGATCCGAAGAATATTAAATAAAAAGCTGAGGGATGTAAGCCCTTGGCTTTTTTTGATAGCGATTGCCATAATCTCATCCGCTTGGAATAAATTCCTGCCCCCTTGCCTATACTGTGGACAACAGTTTTTATTAAAAGTGAGGGGTTAGAAATGTTGTTTCTTCATGATGTGTGGGTGAATTGGTTTGAGGGAGAAGAAAATGGCTACAACGTCTGCCACTTTCATGAATGGCGGAAGGAAGACAGTGTTGAATTGCTTGACCAGGTGCCTTTGTTAAGGGTGTCGTCCGTTTTGTTTCACTACATAGAAAATGATTTGTCAGAGCTTCCGGCCGAATTATTGAACGAGGTTCATCAAAAAGCGTATATTCGTAAAAATCATGAGCGGACACAGCTTGATCATTGTTTTGTCGTAACGGATGGCATTGGTATTCTCGCGGTCGATACGGCCGGTTACACAATACCGGTAAGAAAAAGCCGCCTCATTCCGAGACAGGAGCAGCTCGTTTATGAAATGGTGAAGGACGTTGAAGCGGAAACTTACGAGTTTGCACCAGAGAAGCTGCAATCTTCCAAAGAATACCACATTTTATCTTTATCACCGGAGCATGTCAGAGGATTAACGAGAAAAGAACGCCAGCTCAAACAGCTGCTGTTCATGGCGCTCGATCAGCTCAAAGGGCTCCAAAATCGGGCCGAGATCGCTTATTGGTACACCGAATGGAATCCGTATATGTATGAACAGATCAAGCGCATGACATTTGAAGAAATCTGGGACATGCTTTTCAATGAGACGATCGACGGATGGTCAGACAAACACAGGGACTTTTGTGAAAATTTGATTAAAGGACAGCCGTTTTTTGAAAAGCTTTGGGAAATTGAGAATGAGTCTAAAGTCAACTAAATTAAGAATCAAGACTGCCGGAAGTGCGGCGGTCTTTTTATTTGTAAAAGCGAAAATTCTATATTGAAAAATAAAAAATATGAGCTGTCTTTCTGACAAAGCGGTCAATGAAGGACTGGAGACATGTGTTTTGAATCATTTATTATAGAAATATCGTGATCCGGAGGCAAGTGAATGCGGAGCTGCGGCTGTTCTCTATGAAAAACACCTTCCGATTATCGTACAATCGGAAGGTGTTTTTGGATCAGCGTCTTTTTCGGCCGAGTCCCATCGCGTTTTCCATTTTTTTCAGCATCTTGTTTGCTGTTTGATTTGCGCGTTCGGCGCCTTCGTCTAAAATCCGGTCCAGCTCTTCAGATTCGATCAATTCGTGGTAACGGTCTTGAATCGGTTTCAGCGCGCCGATAACGACTTCGGCAAGGTCTGATTTAAATTCGCCGTAGCCTTTGCCTTCGTATTTCGCTTCAAGCTCTTCGATTGAGACTTGTCCGAGAATTGAATAGATCGTCAGAAGGTTGGATACACCGGGTTTGTTTTCTTTATCATATTTGACGATTCCGTCGGAATCCGTGACAGCGCTTTTGATTTTTTTCTCAAGCTGTTTTGGTTCGTCGAGCAGGGTGATGAACGCTTTTTGGTTCGGATCGGATTTGCTCATCTTTTTGAGCGGGTCGGCAAGCGACATAATGCGGGCGCCGACCTTCGGTATTTTAACCTCCGGAACCGTAAAAATGTCATTGTATTTCTTATTGAAACGCTCCGCCAAGTTCCGGGTTAATTCAAGATGCTGCTTCTGATCTTCTCCGACAGGGACGACGTCTGTTCCATAAAGCAGAATGTCCGCCGCCATTAATGGAGGATATGTCAAAAGCCCGGAGACGACGGCTTCTTTTCCGGCTGATTTATCTTTGTACTGCGTCATGCGCTCAAGCTCGCCGATGTAGGCGACACACTGGAGCATCCATCCCGCCTGGGCGTGTGCAGGCACTTCCGATTGGATAAACAGCGTCGCTTTTTTCGGATCGAGGCCGATCGCCAAATACAGCGCGGCAAGGTTCCGGATGTTCTTTCTCAGCGCGAGCCGGTCCTGCGGGACTGTGATCGCGTGCTGATCGACGATGCAGAAGTAACAGTTGTAGTCATCCTGCAAGTCGACAAACTGCTTCATCGCTCCGATATAGTTGCCGAGGGTGACAGAGCCGCTCGGCTGGATACCGGAAAAAATCGTTTTTTTCATGTGAATCCCTCTTTCCATTTCAAAATAAAAAGGCCCATTCTTCCCTTAAAAGAAAAGGGACGAATGAACCGTGGTGCCACCCTGATTATTTCATTATGGTCAAAATGAAATCGCTCTAGACGTTTGTAACGGAGTCTTCTCCGGCTGAGCCTACTTATCCGTGTTCGGTCAGCTGCTCCGAAGCCCATTCCACATTCGCCATTATCCGCTCCCAGCACCGCGGACTCTCTTTAAATGGGAAGAAATGTGTACTCTTCTTCTTCATCGCATGTTATTCATAATTTTATTATATATAAATTTTAAATGAAAGTCGACAGCCTTGGGGAAAAGAAAACGAATACCGGGCTGAATAAAGTTGGCGCGGCGGCATCTGGTTCGATATAAAGAATGGTTAATGTTATACGTGTAAAACGTTTTAACCTGTAAAACATAAACTTTCCTTTTAATGTGGTTACGCTTTAAAACAGAGAAGTGTATTTGTACATTTGGCAGAAAACCTGACAATCATAAATAGTTTGAATAAAAAAATAATTGAAAATTAATATTGCAATAAATTATTCTATTAATTATAATGAATTTGTTCACCTCGGTGTTACAGGTTTCTTACATAACAAATATTCAGAAAAGACGAAACAGAGGAAAAAGTATGGCAAGTGGGCCTATTACTTTTTTATGATAAATCTGAATGTTCAGGAGTAAGGAACTAAAAAAACAAGAAATTGGGGGGGTTTCTCTTTGAAGAAGCGTTTGTCATTTATCAGTTTAATGCTCATTTTCACACTCGTCCTCAGCGCCTGCGGCTTCGGCTCAAGCTCCGGTGACGGCGGTAAAAAAGACAGCAAAGGGAAAGACACATTAAATGTCAACATTAAAACAGAACCGTTTTCACTACATCCGGGACTCGCAAACGATTCGGTGTCTGCAAACGTGCTTCGTCAGACTTTTGAAGGATTGACGACAATCGGTAAAGATGGAAAGCCGGTTGAAGCGGCAGCCGAAAAAATCGAAGTCAGCGACGACCAGAAAACATACACATTCACGCTCCGCGACGCGAAATGGTCAAATGGAGATCCTGTAACAGCAGAGGATTTTGAATACGCATGGAAATGGGCGCTCGACCCTAAAAACGAATCGCAATATGCGTATCAGCTTTACTACTTAAAAGGCGGAGAAGCAGCGAACACCGGCAAAGGGAAAATTGAAGATGTCGGCGTTAAAGCTGTTAATGATAAGACTTTAAAAGTCGAGCTTGAAAAACCGACACCGTATTTTACTGAACTGACAGCATTCTACACATATATGCCAGTCAATAAAAAGGTAGCAGAGAAGAATGCGAAATGGTACACAAACGCAGATGAGAACTACGTATCTAACGGACCTTTCAAAATGGCGAAATGGAAGCACAGCGGAAACATCGTACTGGAGAAAAACGACCAGTACTGGGATAAAGACGCTGTTAAGCTGAAGAAAATCAATATGGCGATGGTCAACGATCCGAACACTGGTCTGAACATGTACAAAAAAGGCGAGCTAGACTTTGTAGGACAGCCGCTTGACCAGATTTCAACGGATGCGATTCCAAGCCTGAAAAAAGAAGGCCTGAACATTGATCCGTTCGCATCGGTTTACCTGTACAAATTCAACACTGAAGCGGCTCCGCTGAACAATGTCAACATCCGTAAGGCGCTGACATACGCGATCAACCGCGAAGCGATCGTCAAAAACATCACGCAAGCGGAACAGCTGCCTGCGATGGGATTAGTGCCGCCGGCAGTCCACGGCTTTGAGTCAAATAAAGGCTATTTCAAAGACCATGATGTTGATAAGGCGAAAGAATACTTGGAAAAAGGCTTGAAAGAGCTCGGTTTGAAAAAAGCGTCAGACCTTCCGAAAATCACGCTTTCCTTCAACACGGATGAAGCACACCAAAAAATCGCTCAAGCCGTTCAGGAAATGTGGAACAAGGAACTGGGCTTAGATGTCGAATTAGGCAATGAAGAATGGAACGTATACATCGATAAGCTCCATGCAGGAAACTATCAAATCGGCCGTTTAGGCTGGACCGCCGACTTTAACGACGGAATGAACTTCCTTGAAACATACCGCGACAAAGAAGGCGGAAACAATGATACGAACTGGGAAAACGCAAAGTATAAAGAGCTGCTGAATAAAGCATCGAGAGAAACTGATTCAGCGAAACGCATCGAGCTGATGAAAGAAGCAGAAAGCATCATCATGGATGAGCTGCCGGTTGCACCGATCTACTTCTACACAATGCCGTATCTTCATGATGAAAGCTTAAAAGACTTTGTTCTAACTGGTACTGGTGAGATCTATTTCAAAACCGCGCATTTTGAATAAAATTGCATGAAAGTATATGGGGTTTAGACTTCCCCCCATATACTTTTATTTATGAAAAGAAGTTAATAGACTGAATATTCGGAGGTGTGTAAAATTGATTAAATTTTTAGGCCGTCGTCTTGTTTATATGTTAATTTCTCTCTGGGTTATCGTCACAGCTACCTTCTTCCTGATGAGAGCGATACCGGGCGGACCCTTTTCAGGCGAGAGGAAACTTCCCCCTGCAATTGAAGCCAGTCTCAATTCCTACTATGGTTTAGACCAGCCTCTTTTTAAACAATATCTCGATTATTTAGTATCGGTAGCAAAGTGGGATTTCGGGCCGTCATTTAAATATAAGGGACAAACTGTGAACGACTTGATCAGCTCAGGTTTTCCGATTTCTTTTACACTTGGATTGGAAGCGATTTGCCTTGCGCTCGCTTTCGGCGTATTGTTCGGCGTGATCGCCGCGCTGAAGCGAAACAAGTGGCAGGACTACACAGCGATGATCATTGCGGTTGTCGGGATCTCTGTTCCGAACTTCATCATGGCTGCACTTCTTCAATACGTGCTGGCAATGAAGCTGGGCATGTTCCCTGTCGCACAATGGGAGTCATGGGGACATACTGTGCTTCCTGCCATCGCAGTCGCCTCGATGCCGATGGCGTTTATCGCCCGTTTGACGCGTTCGAGCATGCTTGAAGTGCTGAGCAGCGACTATATCCGCACGGCACGTGCAAAAGGTTTGAGCACACCGGCCGTTACGTTTAAGCATGCGATACGAAATGCCATCATGCCGGTTGTTACATATATGGGGCCAATGGCGGCGTCCATTTTGACAGGAACGTTTGTCGTCGAAAAAGTATTCGGTATACCGGGACTCGGCATGCACTTTGTCACCAGCATTACGAACCGAGACTACACGGTGATCATGGGTGTTACCGTCTTCTTCGGGGCAATCTTGCTGCTTTGCGTCTTGATTGTCGATCTTTTATACGGCTTAATTGATCCGCGCATTAAACTGTTTGGCGCTAAGAAAGGGGAGTAATAGGATGCAGCAAATACCAAAAGACATGTTTGAACCTGCAGCTGTTGACCATAGCGAAGCCGAAAAGATCTCAAAGAAAAACCTTTCATTTTGGACAGACGTATTCTTGAGATTTAAAGAAAACAAGCTGGCGCTGTTTGGACTGGTGGTTCTGATCCTGATCGCTCTGATGGCTATCTTCGCGCCGGTATTCTCAAGCTTTCAATATGAAGAAACGGATTTAACGAATGCGAACCAGCCGCCGAGCGGCGAGCACTGGTTTGGAACAGATGACCTTGGAAGGGACGTATTCGTCCGTACATGGGTCGGCGCACGCATCTCGCTGACAATCGGACTGGCTGCCGCGCTGATCGACGTTTTGATCGGTGTGATATGGGGTGCGATATCAGGCATCAGAGGCGGACGTACTGACGAAATTATGATGAGAATTGCAGATGTTTTATGGGCGATTCCTTCCTTATTAATGACGATCCTGCTGCTCGTAGTGATGGGAAAAGGCTTGGTCACGATGATCGTCGCGATGGTTATTACGGGATGGATCAACATGGCGAGAATCGTCCGTGGACAAGTACTCCAGCTCAAAAATCAGGAGTTTGTGCTCGCCTCAAGAACTTTGGGAGCGAAAAACTCGCGCATCATCAGAAAGCACTTGCTGCCCAACATCATGAGCCCGATCTTGGTCACCATGACATTAACCGTGCCTACGGCTATTTTCTATGAAGCGTTTTTAAGCTACCTCGGCCTCGGGGTTCCGCAGCCGCTTGCAAGCTGGGGAACGATGGCTACAGACGGTGTGCAGGGATTGGAATATTACCCATGGCGCCTGTTCTTCCCGGCTACTTTTATCTGTCTGACCATGTTTGCATTCAACGTTATCGGCGACGGACTGCGCGACGCTTTAGATCCGAAGCTGCGTAAATAAAGGAGTGAGAAAGATGAAACACTTACTTGAAGTGAAAGATTTAGCCATTTCTTTTAAAACATACGCCGGAGAAGTACAGGCGATCCGCGGCGTCAACTTTCATGTTGACAAAGGAGAGACGCTTGCGATCGTCGGAGAATCCGGATCAGGCAAAAGCGTCACTTCGCAGGCGATTATGAAACTGATTCCGATGCCGCCGGGCTATTTTAAAAACGGACAAATTTTATTTGACGGACAAGATCTGGTTCCGAAAACGGAAAAACAAATGCAGTCAATCAGGGGAAAAGAGATCGGCATGATCTTTCAGGATCCGATGACTTCTTTGAACCCGACGATGAAAGTCGGCCGTCAAATCACAGAAGTGCTGTTTAAGCATGAAAAGATCTCAAAAGAAGAGGCCAATAAGCGGGCGGTAGAGCTTCTCAGCCTGGTCGGAATTCCGATGCCTGAACGCCGCGTCAACCAGTATCCGCACGAATTCAGCGGCGGGATGCGGCAGCGCGTCGTTATCGCGATGGCGCTTGCGGCCAATCCAAAGCTTTTAATCGCGGACGAACCGACGACAGCTCTTGATGTGACGATTCAGGCGCAGATTTTAGAGCTGATGAAAGAATTGCAGAAAAAGATCGAGACATCCATCATTTTTATTACGCACGATCTCGGCGTTGTCGCGAATGTCGCAGACAGAGTCGCCGTCATGTACGCGGGACAAATTGTGGAGATCGGTACGGTCGACGAGATTTTCTACAACCCGAAGCATCCGTATACATGGGGGCTGTTGGCATCAATGCCGAGCCTTGACAACGACGGTGATGAAGAATTAATGGCGATACCGGGGTCTCCGCCTGATTTGACCAATCCGCCGAAGGGCGATGCTTTTGCATTAAGAAGCCCTTACGCAATGAAAATCGATTTTGAACAAGAACCGCCGATGTTTAAAATATCTGATACACACTATGTGAAGTCATGGCTTTTGCACCCGGACGCTCCAAAAGTCGAGCCGCCGGCGGCTGTCAAAAGCAAGATGAAGGAGTTTAAAAATCAGTATGAAAAACCGGTTGAAGTGAAAGAAGGTGAATGATGTGGCAGAAAAACTGCTCGAAATCAAGAATTTAAAACAGCACTTTTCAACGCCGAAAGGGATTGTGAAAGCTGTTGACGGAATCTCTTTTGACATTTTCAAAGGAGAGACGCTCGGTCTTGTCGGTGAATCCGGCTGCGGAAAGTCGACGACCGGCCGTTCGATCATTCGTTTGTATCAAGCGACTTCCGGAGAAGTCTTGTTTAAGGGAAAGAATGTCCACGACAAAAAGTCTGCCAAGGACCTTCTCGAATTCAACCGGAAGATGCAGATGATTTTTCAGGACCCGTATGCTTCCTTGAACCCGCGGATGACGGTTGCCGACATCATCGCAGAAGGAATTGACATCCACGGTTTGGCCAAAACGAAAAAAGAGCGGCTTGAGCGCGTTCATGAACTCCTCAAACTCGTCGGCTTAAATAAAGAGCACGCGAACCGCTATCCGCACGAATTCTCCGGCGGACAGCGCCAGCGGATCGGAATCGCAAGGGCGCTTGCTGTCGAGCCGGAATTCATCATTGCCGATGAACCGATCTCCGCTCTGGACGTGTCCATTCAGGCGCAAGTCGTCAATTTAATGAAGGATTTGCAAAAGGAAAGAGGGCTTACATACCTTTTCATCGCTCACGATCTGTCGATGGTCAAATATATCAGCGACAGGATCGGCGTCATGTATTTTGGGAAGCTTGTTGAATTGGCGCCGGCAGATGAACTGTATGAAAATCCGCTTCATCCGTATACGAAATCATTGCTTTCCGCCATTCCGCTCCCTGATCCGGATTATGAGCGCACGCGCGTGCGGAAGACGTATGATCCAAGCGTCCACCAGCTGAAAGGCGACGAACAGATGGAGCTTCGTGAAGTAAAGCCCGGCCATTTCGTCATGTGTACAGAGGAAGAATTTAAAGCCTATCAATCCAAATAAACGAAGCAGGAAGACAGCCGTCACAAGGCTGTCTTTTTTTTATGCTGAACAACCGCCGGCAATTTTTTGAGAAAAAATTTGAAACCTTCGCGGGAGACAACCGTCTTAGTATATGTAGGTAACATGCTCAGCTTCACTGAAGCTCCTTTCTAAAAAGATTTTGTTTAAACTAAAAAGAAAGCGGGTATATCTAAAGTGTGAAATTAGAACATCCATAAGGAGCAAATCAATGAACTGGTATGAGAAGCTTAGCGAGTATTTCCCAATTGAAGAAATGAAATCAAAAGAGCACATGGAAGCATTGTTAAAGGAACAAAACGATATTTACCATAAAGAAGAAGGCCGTCATCATGTGTTGATGTACGCCGAATTCGACTCTTTTATTTTCATCGACTATTTATTCGTTTCTAAAGACGCGCGAGGACAGGGACTTGGTTCCAAGCTGATTGAGAAGCTGAAAAAGAAAAACAAACCGATCCTCCTCGAAGTCGAGCCCGTGGATGAAGATGATGCCGATACGGCGAAACGTCTTAAATTTTATCAAAAGGAAAACTTTAAACACGCTGAGTCGATTGGTTACCGTCGCCGGTCACTCGCAACCGGCAAAGTGAACAAAATGGAGATTTTGTATTGGTCTCCAAAATCAAACACAGAGAAAGAAGTGTTTGACGCGATGAAAGAAACGTACGAAAAAATCCATACATACAAAGATGAGAAGTGGTATGGAGAATCTTATGAAGATGTGAATGACGTCCTTACGATTGTTGACGATCATAAACAAAAGAACATTTTCGATGAATTGAGCTAAATGAGAATAACAGATGGCATAAAAAAGCAAAAGTCGCTGGATTGTCAAAAAATTTCTGTTACAGACTGTTCACACTTACTTTTTTATAGTATAATACTCAATAAAGATTACTTTTTTAGATTTATTTCAATTTAAGAATACGCTAATTTCATTCTACTTTTTAAGGAGTGAAGCAATATGGTTACATTATATACATCCCCAAGCTGCACGTCTTGCAGAAAGGCGCGCGCATGGTTAGAAGAACATGATATTCCGTATACGGAAAGAAATATTTTTTCAGAGCCTTTATCAATTGATGAAATAAAAGAGATTTTACGAATGACGGAGGACGGAACAGACGAAATTATTTCAACTCGTTCCAAAGTGTTCCAAAAACTGAACGTCAACCTTGAAACAATGCCGCTTCAAGAGCTGTACCAGCTCATCAATGAACATCCGGGCCTTTTGCGCCGTCCGATCATCATTGACGAAAAGCGCCTGCAGGTTGGATACAACGAAGACGAAATCCGCCGCTTCCTGCCGCGCAAAGTGCGCACATTCCAGCTTCGTGAAGCGCAGCGTCTCGCAAACTAAAAGAAGGCTGAATTTTTCAGCCTTCTTTTTTTAATGCTTTTCACTCGCCTGTTCATAATAAATACTGGCTAAAATCACAAAAATCACCGTCAGGACGGGCAGCAGCATTTCGAGGGTGCTGTGCTGCGCCATAAAGGAAGACAATTCCTGCTCCCTGACGATCATTTCGCCGCCGGTATAAGCGAGCAGTCCGCTTCCCGCGTATATGAAGAGCGGAAACTTTGCAAGGGCCGCTTGAATCAGCCTGCTGCCCCAAATGATGACCGGGACGGAGACCATCAAGCCGACAACGACTAGCATCAGGCGTCCGTGCGAAGCTCCAGCGACCGCAATCACATTATCGAGCGACATGAACAAATCGGCAATCACGATGATACGGATCGCCTTAAATAAAGATGTCCCGCCTTTGACATGCTGGGCATCTTTTTTCTCAATCAAAAGCTGATATCCTAAGTACAACAGGAAGATTCCTCCGATAAATTGCAGATAAGGAACCGCGAGCAGGTACACTGCTGCCATTGTTAGCGCGATTCTCATCATGATGGCGATCAATGTGCCGATGATGATCGCTTTTTGTCTTTGCCGTGGAGGCAAATGACGGCTTGCCATTGCAATCACAACAGCGTTGTCGCCGCCAAGTATGAGATCGATTCCGATGATCACAAGGAACGACATCAGTACATCGTGTTCCATCAACTGGCACCTCGCTTTGCCTTTGCATCGGGACTTGCCTAAAAGGCACCCGCATCTACAGCTGCTGCTTGTACAACTAATATATGAAGCAGGCCGGAAAATATGTTAGCTTGGCTTTGAAGGCGTTTTTATTTCTTTTCCGCCTTTTTTATCATAAAATAGAAAATAAAGATTGATTATGGATAAGGTTAAGAAGTGGACGTAATGGGTAAAGTGTAGTAAAGTACAATTAATTGGGAGCTTAGTTATCCCTTCAACATCTTACAAAGAAGGGAAGGTTGGCAAATGGAAATCGAAAGAATAAACGAACATACGGTTAAGTTTTATATTTCCTACGGTGATATCGAAGACCGCGGGTTTGACAGAGAAGAAATTTGGTACAATCGAGAACGCAGTGAAGAGCTTTTTTGGGAAATGATGGACGAAGTGCACGAAGAAGAAGAGTTTGCCGTTGAAGGCCCCCTTTGGATTCAAGTGCAGGCCCTTGATAAGGGATTGGAAATCATTGTGACAAGAGCTCAGCTGTCCAAAGACGGACAAAAGCTGGAACTGCCGATTCCTGAAGATAAAAAACAGCATGTAGCAGAAGAAAGCCTTGATGCTTTGCTTGACGACTTTCAAAAAGAAGAGCAGGCAGAAGAGCAGAAACTGCAGTTTGTTTTAAAGTTTGACGATTTTGAGGATTTAATCTCACTGTCAAAAATGTCTATCAGCGGCTGCCAAACGACATTGTACTCTCACGAGAACCGCTATTATTTATTCGTGGATTTCAGTGAACTGCCTGATGAAGAGGTGGAAAACCAGCTGAGCATTCTGCTGGAGTATGCCTCAGAATCAAAGACGACGATTCATATGCTGAAAGAGTATGGAACACTGATTGCAGCGGATCATGCTCTTCATACAATAAAAAAGCACTTCGCATAAAAAAGCCGGTTTCTTTTGAAGCCGGCTTTAACTTTCTGGAACAAATATAACAAAGAGCTTCAATTCTCCACAACTTCCCTCCTCCCGTTCTACATCTTTCAAACGGCTCACCACTTTCAAAAGAAAACGATCATTTCGGACCAAACCAAATAGGGTCAATCTGATCTATACACTTCCAGTTTCATTGATTAAGATGGATTGGTGTTATGACAAATTTTGAAAGGTGAGATTGATTTGATGCGAAAAAGTTTAAAATGGATCATGGCTGTTTTTATTGGTTTAACATGTTTTTGTGCCGCTTATTCTCAAACAGCCATGGCAGCCGTACATTCCAAGACTCCGGATATTCTCGGAACAACGGGTAAAAACAATTTGAATCAGGCCTATAAAAAATACTTTGATACAAAAGGCGATGGTAAAGGCGGATCGCTGTTTCATTATATGAAAGACGGTTCAGCTTACATCGCTTCGACGACGGACGATAACCTGGGCAATGGCTACTACAGCGTCAAAACAGAGGGTATGAGTTACGGGATGATGATTACGCTGCAAATGAATGATGAGTATAAGTTCCAAAAGCTGTGGGATTTCGTCCGTAAATATATGCGCCATTCCGACAGAAACGACAGTTTGTACGGCTACCATAGCTGGCATATGAAAACGAACGGCTCAGACGTGCAAACCATTGATCAGAATGTTGCATCTGACGGCGAGGTCTGGTTTGCGGCAGCGCTCATGATGGCATCTGGCCGCTGGGGAGATAAAAAATACCCGTACGATTACAAAGCGCGGGCTCAAGACATGCTTGACGCTTTGGCCGGTGATGGAGAATACGCCAACACCGGTAAGGAATCGCGAGTGTTTATTAAAAACAGCAAGGATCAGCGCTATGCGATGGTTCGATTCGGCCCTTATGTCAATTGGACGGACCCATCCTACCACGTTCCTGCTTTTTTCGAGTTGTTCGCTAAAAGCGCCAAAAGCAGCCAGCAGTATTTTTGGAAAGATGCAGCAAACAAATCTCGAACATACTTGTCAGAAACAACGTTTAAAAGCGTGTTAAATAACGGATCAACCGTCACCAATGCGGCCACAGGGCTGTTTCCCGACGAAGCCGGCTTTGACGGCGTAAGCGATGCGGCTCATTCCTCAACGGAAACAGACCGAAATTTCAGCTATGATGCTTGGCGGACGGTGTCTCATATCGCTATGGATCATACACTTTGGTCCTCGGCAGATAACGCATATCGCGCCAGCGAGCAAAAAGCGGTTAACAAGTTCTTGACGTTTATGAAACGGGAAAACTACGGGAGAACGGCCCATGAATATACGCTGAATGGGACGGCCGTCAAAAAAGGAAGCCCGGTTGGCCTGATCGCCGCCAATGCGGGCGGCGCGACTGCAGCAAGCGATGCATCATTAAGGACGGGATTTGCCAAGGCGTTTAACAGCACATATATTCCAGAAGATTATTACGGATCATGTCTTTACATGCTGAACAGCCTTGTGGCAAACGGCAAATTTGCGATGTACCTTCCTTAAAAAATGTAATATCAAATTGAAAGACTGACCCTTCTCTGCGGAGAGGGGTTTTTAATTGGCCAGAAGTTGATCCCGTAATTATCCTTTAACAAGAATTACATCTCTATTTGAGGAAGATTTTTTGTGAACTTTATGAACAAAAAGAATATTATGCAGTTAAACTGTGCACGAAAAGTCGGGAAAGCTATAATGAAAGCGATTACAGTGAAGGGGGAGCACAACATGACAAAGAGGGGTAGATGTTACGGCTTTACAATTTTGCTTGTGTTTGCGCTGATTTTGGGAGGATGCGGCGGAAACACGGCTTCAAATAAAGCCGCGAACGAAAAAGACTTTAAACCTTCGAAAGCAATTGAGGTCGTTGCGCCTGCCGGAGCCGGCGGGGGATGGGATACAACGGCCAGAACGATCTCGAAAATTATGGGTGAAGAAAAATTGATTGAAAAGATGGCTGTCGTCAATAAACCGGGCGGCGGGGGAGCGTCGGGATGGTCGTATGTCCACCGCAAAAAAGGTGATAACCATACGTTGTTTGTTACATCTCCGCCGATTTTGTTCGTGCCTTTAAACGGACAATCCCAGTACGGTCACAATGATTTTACGCCGATCGCAAGCGTGATTGCCGACTACGGAGCGTTTGTCGTTCATAAAGATTCGCCTTATCAGTCGATGACAGATCTTGTGGATGCGCTGAAAAAAGATCCGAAAAAAGCCTCTATTGTAGGGACGTCTTCTCCGGGAAGCATGGACCACATGCAATTTGTCAGCGCTGTTCAAAAGGCTGGCGTTGATGCGAAAGAGCTGAAATACATTACGGCTCAAGACGGCGCCGGGATGAGCATGCTGCTCGGTAAAAAAGCCGACGTCTATTCGACGGGTGTCGGTGAAGCGGCCGAACAGGCGCGAGCCGGAAAAGTCAGAGTGCTGGCCATCACCGCTCCCGAACGCATGAAAGGAGATACGGTCAAAGATTTTCCGACCTTAAAAGAGCAGGGAATCGATGATGAATTTACGGTCTGGAGAGGATTTATGGGACCTCCGGGAATGAGCGAGTCCGCCGTAAAATATTATGAAGACAAAATCAAAGAGATGATGGAAAAAGACAGCTGGAAATCGATTCGGGACAGCTATGGATGGACGGATAAGTTTATGGGCCATCAAGAATTCAAAGACTATCTTGACGCTCAATATAAAGAAATGGAAGCGCTCCTTGATGATATCGGATTAGGTGGCAAATAAAATGGTCTCCGCGCGGTTGCCGGTATGGGAAAGCGACTTAAAAGCTTTGCCCGGCACAGCCGGCGACCGGCAAGCTGAAATCGAGAAAGGCTGGTGTAAACCATGAGAATCACAAACCGGGCCGTTTCTGTCATCATTTTGGCTGTGGCAGCCATTTACCTGGCGTTCAGCTTTAATTTAGACAGCTATCCGTACGCGGTGATCGATGCGGACGTGCTGCCGAAAAGTTTAGGCATATTGCTTCTCATTTTGGGTGTATTTCTGTTTTTTGAAAAAGATCAAAAAGATACAACGGTGAAAAAGCTGTTTCAGCTGAAGAAAAAAGACGTCAAGGTCATGATGCTCTGTGTTGCTTCTCTGTTGATCTACATTTCGATTTTGGAATTCATCGGATTTTTGCTTTCTACGGTAATGCTGCTGATCGTTTTGCCCGCGGTGTTGGGATATCGAAATTGGACAACGGCTGCGCTCGTTTCACTGATTTTCAGCGGCACAATTTATTTTTCATTCAACTATGTGCTCAACATCATGCTTCCGCAGGGGGTTATGCCTTTTTAATCGAACATAAGGAGGAAAGTGCATGTTAGATAGTATATTATACGGATTTCAGGTGGCGCTGACTCCGCAGAATATCATGTTCGCTTTTATCGGGGTGCTGATCGGGACGGTTATCGGGATGCTGCCCGGGCTTGGGCCGATCACTGCGATTGCCATTATGATCCCGTTAAGTTACGGAATGGACCCGGCCTCCGCGTTAATTTTGATGGCGGGTGTCTATTACGGAGCGGTCTTTGGCGGTTCGACGTCATCGATTCTGTTAAATGCCCCCGGAGTAGCGGGCACTGTCGCAACATCGTTTGACGGCTATCCGATGGCAAAGCAGGGGAAAGCGGGAAAAGCCCTTGCCATCGCTGCAATCTGCTCTTTCGCAGGCGGAACGATCACCGTAGTTGCGCTGATGCTCGTCGCACCGACAATGGCAAACATTGCGGTGACATTTGGACCGACAGAATATTTTGCATTGATGATGCTCGGCTTGGTGGCAATTTCAAGCCTTTCCGAAGGATCGACAGTCAAGGCGCTGATTTCTGCGACATTGGGCTTTATGACCGCTACCATCGGGATTGATCCGCAGACGGGGACCGAACGGTTTACATTCGGTGCGGCAAGCCTTCTGGAAGGCATCGATTTTCTGATCGTGGCTCTCGGTTTGTTTGCACTTGCTGAAGTTGCGTTCTTGATCAAGACGCGGAACAAGCCGATGACGGAGGGAGCGTCTCAGGTCGGCAGCCTGAAGGTGACGAAAAGCGAAATGAAAGAGATTTCGGGACCGATCGCAAGGCATTCGGTCATCGGATTTTTGCTCGGCATCCTGCCCGGTGCAGGGGCGACAATTGCATCATTTATTTCTTATATTACAGAGAAGAGAATCTCAAAACATCCTGAAACGTTTGGCAAGGGAAATATTAAAGGGGTCGCAGCACCTGAGACTTCGAACAATGCGGCAACGAGCGGCGCATTCGTGCCCCTTCTGACACTCGGGATTCCCGGATCAGGGACAACGGCCGTCCTGCTCGGCGCCCTTTTGGTCGTCGGCGTTCAGCCGGGGCCGCTCATGCTGACGGATCATCCCGACGTGTTCTGGGGCGTGATCGCAAGCATGTATATCGGCAATTTATTTCTGCTGATTTTAAATTTGCCGTTAATTCCTTTCTTGTCAAAAATTCTTCTGATTCCGAAGCAGCTTTTAATTTCGCTCATATTTGTTTTCTGCCTGATCGGCGTCTATGCTGTGACATTTAATGTCGTACATCTTTATATTCTGGTGTTCTTCGGAATCCTCGGGTATTTTATGAGAGTGCTGTCTTTTCCGGCGGCTCCGTTTATTTTAGCTTTTATTCTCGGAAGTTTGATGGAAGAATCGTTTAGACAAGCGATGACGCTGTCATCAGGAAGCCTGTCCGTGTTTTTTGAAAGTCCCGTCACAATCGGTTTATTGATTACGGCTCTTTTGTCGCTCATCGTACCGCCGATTTCCCGGGCAATGAAGAACAAAAATAAAAAGTCGATTGATTTGGAAGGCTGAGCTTTTGATGTCCGGAACGCTACGTTTCCGGACTTTCATTTTTCACAGGCTTGTAGCGGCGTTCGGGACGTCCGACGGTTCCATAGAAAAGTTCTGTTTTTACATGCTTTTCCGCAGCTAAAAATTCTAAATAGCGCCTTGCGGTCGTCCGGCTGACACCGATGGTGCGCCCGAGATTTTCGGCGGTGATGCCATCGCTGTTTTCGCTTTTGTTTAAAACGCCGGCTACTTTTTTCAGCGTCAGGCCGTCGATTCCTTTCGGATAATCGGCTTCAGCGGTTTGTTTTTCTTTCATGATGCTTCGCCTTTTTGCCATCAAGCTGTCAACGTCTGTCTGATCGATTGAAGACATTTCATTTACCTTGAGCCGGTAGGACCGATAGTTTAACAGCGTTTCTTTCAGCCTGGAAAACATAATCGGCTTGATCAAATAATCGACGGCTCCCGCGCGAATCGCCTGTTCGACATACTCAACTTCTTTCGCCGCCGTAATCATCATGACGTCTGTATGTCTGAGCTTTTGTCTGATCAGCCAGAGAAGCTCCATGCCTGAGCCGTCCGGCAGAAAAATGTCGAGCAGGACAAGGTCGGGCTTCACGTCCGGAAGCAAATCCTTTGCATCTTGAAAATTTTCTGCGATTCCAATAACAGAAAATCCTTCAATTTTGCTGATCAGTTTTTGATGTATGTCAGCGTTCCTGATGTCATCCTCCACGATAAACACTTGTAATGCTTTCATAGGTCAGTCCCCCAGCGTTTCTCTATTTTGGTATCACGACAGTAAACAATGCTCCGCCAAGGTCGCTTTTATCCGCTTTGATTTGTCCGTTTAACGCATTGACGGCTTCTTTGACTAAAAAGAGGCCGAGACCGCGGTGATTAGCCGCTTTTGTCGAATAAAACTTTTGAAAGATCCGCTCCTGTTCCCCCTCGGGAATACCGTCTCCCGAGTCTTCGACTTCAATTAAGATGTGATCTCCCCCGTCTGACAAGAAGACAAGGATGCTGCGGTCTTTTTTGTGGGAAACGGCGTCAAAAGCATTCTCAATCAAATTTCCTAAAATCGTAATGAATTTGCCTTTGTCCATTTCGTCCGGCAAAGCGTCCAATTTTGAGCTTTCATCGATTTCCAGGTTGATGTGCAGCTCTTTTGCACGGTTGACCTTTCCCAGCAGCAACCCGGAAAGAAGCGGATCAGGAATCGAATGGATGAGAAATCGCAGCATTTCCTGATGGCTTTTGTTCTCTTTTTGGATCAATTCGAGCGCTTCAGAATAGCTTTCCAGCTGGATCAGTCCCGCGATTGTGTTCAGCTTGTTTGAATATTCGTGGGTCTGGGCTCTCAGACCTTCCGCGTATTGCGAAGTTTGCGCCAGCTTTTTGGAGAGTTCGTCAATGTCCGTCTTTCTCCTGAAGCTTGCAACGGCCCCGCGGATTTTTTCGTTTTCGAAAATCGGCACTCTGTTGACGATTAATTCTTCATTTCCGATCGTTAATTCCTGATCTTTTTGCGCCGTTTTCGTTTTCAGTACTTCGGGGAGCAGCGTATCTGGAAGAAGTTCGGAAATCGGTTTGCCGAGCCACTGATCTTCGCTTTCGACGCGAAGGAGCTCACACGCTTTTCTATTCAAGAGCGTGATTTCTTCATGTTTGTTGATGGCGATCAAGGCCTCGTGCACAGATTCTGTAATCGCCTGTTTTTCAGTATATAATTGATTAATTTCATAAGGTTCAAGACCGAAAATAGACTTTTTGACATTGCGGGAAATATAGACGGCTCCCAAAACCCCCATCAGCACGACAAATCCTAATAAAAATATTAATTTTGTCTGATATTGAGAGACGATATCCTGAATATTTTCTTTTAAAAAACCGACTGAGATGATTCCGACGATTTTGCCGTTTTCATTAAGGATCGGGGCTTTGCCCCTGATGGCCGGGCCAAGCGTGCCGACGGCTTCCGAAATATATGCTTCCCCTTTTTCAAGAGCGCGCTGATTGTCTCCGCCGACCATCGGTTTGCCGATTTTTCCCGGGTGCGGATGCGCATAGCGAATCGCATCTGCCGAGCCGATCACAATGTATTGCGCACCGGACTGCTTTCTCGCGTTTTCTGCAATTGGCTGAAGGATTCGGGACGGATCGTCCGTTTCAAAGGCTTCCTGGACGGAAGGCATCTGGGCGAGCGTTTTCGCCATATCGAGCGCTCTGGCTTGAATTTGTGTTTTTAACGAATTTTCTAAAATGATTAAATAGAGGCCGCTCATAACAGAAAGCAAGATGAATAGCAGGGTGAGAATCAGCAATGTAAGCTTGGTGGTCAGCTTCCGTTTGATGTCAAAAACTCCTTTTCTAAAAATTTCGAGTTCTATAATACTACTTTATATAAAATCGGCCTGAATTTGAAGCGTTTTCAAAAAAAGGAAAGCTTCCGCGCATGTTGAATACTTGATCAAACAGGAAGGAGAGAGACAATATGTTCAGTGCAATGATCGATCAAGAAGAGATCATCTGTCTTGCCGACGGATACAAAACCGAAGATCTCAAGCGGTTGAGAAAACGACATTTATTTTACTGTCCGGTTTGCCGGTGTGAACTCGACCTGAAAGTCGGTGCCGTCAAGCTCCCGCACTTCGCTCATAAGCCGGGTGCAGCATGTCCGGTGCAACATGAACCGGAGAGCTCCTATCACCTGAAAGGAAAACGGCTGTTGTACGAATGGCTCGGCAGACAAGGCTTCCGCCCGGTGCTTGAACCGTATTTGCAAGAGATCAGACAAAGGCCCGATTTGCTTCTGGAATACGGAACCCGCCAGGTTGCAGTTGAATTTCAATGTGCGAATCTCGATGCGGCAGCGTACCGAAAAAGAACGGACGGCTTTCTCAAACTGGGAATCGAGCCGTTGTGGATTCTGGGCGGTAACCGGGTAAGACGCTTGGCGAGGAGTTTTTTTCAGCTTTCAGGGTTTCACTGGCAGTTCGCTCAGAAAAGGGATAAGCTTCCTAAGCTCCTGTTTTTTTGCCCCGAACAAAAGGCTTTCATCATCCTCGAACACTTGATTCCCTTTCAAACAAACAAAACATCCGCATCCTTGCGTTTTCTCCCACTTGCTGAAGCAGGCTGGCATGATTTAACCGCATGGGAAAACTGTTCGCCTCTCCAGCTTAAAGGTTGGAAAGAAAACATCCGCAGCTTTCGAATGTCGACCGTGCGTTTTTTATCAAAAGAAGCGAAGCAGATGGCCGCGCTCTTTTATGAAAAGTTCCGGCTCCCGCTCCCGTTTTTCCCCTCAGAAGTCTTTCTCCCGGTGCCGTCAGGCTATATTTTTGCCCACCCGGTTTATGTGTGGCAAGGGTACCTTTTCTTATTTATAACGAAGCATGATACGTTTCGCCTGCAGTCTGCGGTTCATTATATGGACTGGCTCGTCAAGGGCAAAAGGCTGAAGCTGAGATGGAGCGGGCAGCAAACGGCTGCTGATGCCGTTTGTGAATACATTTGTTTTTTGCATAAAAAAGGATTTTTAGAGAGGAAAGAGGAATTTTATTATTCCGCGGGTCCTGTTGCTCCGGAGCCGCGGCTGGAGGCGCTGTTAAAAAGGGATGAACATTATTTTTCCGAATGATTATCAAGCCTTTCGTTCAACCTAAAGAAAGGAAGGTGGTGTCCGGGCTGTTTCAGATCAAAAGATATGTATTTTATTTTTTAACGGCGGGATTTTGCGTCTTTTTTTTCGCATATGATTTGACAAAAGACGGTGAAAAAACAGAAGATAAACACAATACAAGTTTATTGGACAACAATGGACTTGGAGTAAAGAAAGCGAGGGGATTGACAGTGGCTGAAGAAAAAAAATCGAAGAAACTGCCTTCAAGAGAAGAGGTGAAGCAAGAAGACACGTGGAGACTTGAGGATATCTTCCCGTCAGATGATGCTTGGAGCGAGGAATTTCAAGCCGTTAAAGAACTGCTGCCCAAGCTTTCCGAATTCAAGGGCAGGCTCGGCCATTCCGCCGATGATCTATATGAAGCGCTGACTTATCAGGATAAGGTGATGGAGCGTCTCGGGAAGCTGTATACTTACGCTCACATGCGCTATGATCAGGATACTGGAAATTCTTTTTACCAAGGTCTCAATGATAAAGCGGCCAACCTCTATACCCAGGCAGCGAGCGCGACGGCCTACATGGTGCCGGAAATACTATCGATTCAGGAAGAAAAGCTTCAGCAGTTCCTGCTGGAAAAAGAGGAGTTAAAGCTTTACTCGCATGCTCTCGAAGAAATCAATAAAGAGCGTCCTCACGTACTGAGCGAGGAGGAGGAAGGGATTTTGGCCGAAGCGTCTGATGTTCTTTCATCTTCTTCCAACACGTTCGGCATGCTGAATAACGCCGATATGGAATTTCCGGAGATCACCGATGAAAATGGAGAAAAGGTACAGCTCACACACGGGAATTATGTCACCTTTTTGGAAAGCGAGAACCGCGATGTCCGCCGCGCGGCATTCAAGGCGGTTTACGAAACATACGGCCGCTTTAAAAACACGCTCGCTTCCACGCTCAGCGGAGCTGTGAAAAAAGACAACTTTTATGCGAAGGTTAAACATTATAAATCGGCGCGGGAAGCTGCTTTGTCGCGAAACAGCATTCCTGAAGAAGTCTATGACAATCTTGTCAGCACGATCAACAAGCATCTCCCGCTTCTTCACCGCTATGTTGAGCTTAGAAAAAAAGTGCTTGAGCTTGATGAGGTACACATGTATGACCTGTATACTCCGCTGGTAAAGGACTCTGGAATGAAAGTTACCTACGAGCAGGCAAAGGACTATATGCTAAAAGGTTTGACGCCTTTAGGGGAAGAATATTCATCCATTCTGAAAGAAGGCTTGAACAACCGCTGGGTCGATGTGTATGAAAACAAAGGAAAACGCAGCGGCGCTTATTCTTCAGGAACTTACGGAACCAATCCGTATATTTTGATGAACTGGCAGGACAACGTCAATAATTTGTTTACGCTCGTCCATGAATTCGGCCATTCCGTGCACAGCTACTATACGAGAAAATATCAGCCTTACCCGTACGGAAACTACAGCATTTTCGTAGCCGAAGTAGCTTCTACGACGAATGAAGCACTTTTGGGAGAATACTTGCTGAATACAATCGACGATGAAAAACAGCGGCTCTACATTTTGAATCATATGCTTGAAGGCTTCAAAGGAACGGTTTTCAGACAAACGATGTTTGCCGAATTTGAACATGAGATCCATAGCAAAGCCCAGGAAGGGGAACCGCTGACACCTGAGCTGTTAACGAGCATCTACTATGATTTGAATAAGAAATATTTCGGTGACAATATTGAGATTGATAAGGAAATCGGTCTTGAGTGGTCAAGAATACCGCATTTCTATTACAATTATTATGTGTATCAGTATGCGACAGGCTTCAGTGCAGCTCAGGCACTCAGTCAGCAGATTTTAAAAGAAGGCAAATCGGCTGTTGACCGCTATATTGAGTTCTTGAAAGCGGGTAGCTCGGATTATCCGATTGAAGTGCTGAAAAAAGCCGGTGTTGATATGACATCTTCGGAGCCGATCGAAGCTGCGTGCAAAAAGTTTGAAGAGCAGCTGAACGAAATGGAAGAACTTTTGCAAAAAGTCAATCATTCATAATAGGCGAGTATATAGAAGAGGCTGCCGGTCATACCGGCAGCCTTGTTTTCGATGAGGTCAAAAACCTTTAAATGTTTTGCGGTGGTTGAGGCGGCTGAGCGTAAAAAGGATTGATATAAATAAGAGAGGGGACGTAATATAAAGGGGAAACATATTCATCAAACCTAAAATATTCAAGACGAAAAAAAATAATATTGATGCAAGTCCTAAAATGATCTGAAGCATAAAAACCCTCCTAAGGACTGATAAAATTTCACAGGGGGAGACGATGCGCAAAAAGGCAGCAAAACCGGGCGCCAGTTCGCATAAATCGCGGTATGGCAACGTGCGGCGGGCTCGTTTTCTTTGTTACTTTGATCATATGATGGACATCTATTTTTTATGTTTTTGTGACAAAAATGTGAAAACTAATGAAATCAGTTGTCAAAACTCGACATGATTTGATATTATAAAGATGTGAAATTGATCACAAACAAACATTTACCCCTTTGTTTGACCGTGAAAAATTTCTCCCATCCCCTTTGTTGTCGTTAAGACATAATTAGAAACCGCGCTTATCCCGGCGCGGTTTCTTACTGCTTCAAAAAGGAACGTGCGTTCGTTTTAGCGCGAAAAAAAACACGGGAGAAACCCGTGCTATTTTTCGCATTGATAAAGCGGTCCGGCATCATGATGTCCGTTTATATAGCGCCAGAACATGCCGTGTTTCGCTTCCACTCTTTCGACTTTGCGGGCGAACGCGAGCTTTTTCATTTCCCGTTCCACCTCTTCCAGCGTCCAGTCGTAAACGACGGCAATTTCTTTGTCGGCTACAAATTGAAAGTATTCGATAAAAAGTTCGAGCGGAGGTGTTTGTGAAGGCTTCGGCTCATCGCCGAGCATCTCAAACAATACTTCTTCGTAAATCTCGTATGAATAATTTCCGGTTACTTTTAAGCCTTCTCCTTCGCGGAGACTGTTAAAAAACGTAAGAGTCGGGACAGATGCCACTTCCATTTCGGCAGCGATTTTCAAATCGCATTGCAGGGCTTTCACGGCGCTCTGCGAATGAAGATCCCTTTTAAATTCCTCCAGATCGAGCTGTGTATGCTCTGCGATCGCCAGCAGCACCTGTTCTTCGGTGATATCCTGCCGATTGAGAAACAGGCTTTCCTGCATGCATCTCAAAAACTGCAGCCCTGCTTTTCTGCCTTGCAGTTCCGCCGCTTTTAAAGCGAGTGAAGCGAGGTATGGTGCGGAGAGCGCTTTGTCATGCAGGAGCGTCCCGTCACAAGACATGCCTGATCTGCATGCGATCTTTTCCCATGCCTCTGCGAGGCGGTGCTTTTTACGTTTCTGAACGTTCAGCGCTGTGATGCTGCATGCGGCGATGATCCTTAGTGTGAAAAAACGGCCGTAGCGGATTTTCAACTTTTTGATCGCCGGCTCCAAAGCCCAGCATTCAGGAGACAAAGGGTCGACAAACATATAAATTTCCATCGGTTTTTGCGGATGTCCATGGCAATGGGAGAAAAATTGGTCACGCTGATTTAGTGTCAATGTGAACCATCCTCCATTTTAGGCTGATTTACCATATGTCTGGCTGTCAATGTCAGCCTTTCAAAAAGAAATTCCCTTATTTCGCCCTTTAAACCGACATGATCCATTGCCTCTTTCATACACGAAAGCCATGCGTCCGCCCGTTCCGGTGTGATTGGAAACGGCAGGTGCCGCGCCCTCAGCATCGGGTGTCCGTGTTCTTCTGTATAAAGCGGCGGACCGCCTAAATATTGCGTTAAAAATTGCTTCTGTTTTCTTGCCGTTTCCGTTAAGTCGTCCGGAAAAATCGGGTAGAGCAGCGGATGCCGCTTTACACGCTCATAAAAAGTATCAACAAGTTGCGATAGAAGCTCTTCTCCAATCGCTTCATAAGGTGCGTTAAACGATTGTCCCATGTTGACTACTCCTTTTAATATGGCTAATAGGAAAATATACCGATTCCTATCGCAAAAAAATATTTATCTTGTGCATCATTTATTATTTCACGATTGTATATACTTATTTTAGCAACCTCGTTCCATTTCTACAAACAAACCGACTTCTGCCTGCGGGCGAAAATCGCTGATTTTGTTTCAAATATCATATCATATTCGCTTCTTAAATGTGTATTTTTAATACCGGGAGGATCAAAGAGGAAGTAAATGCGGACAAAAAAAGCCGGAAAGCATCCTTTCCGGCTTAAGCATAGTAATTTGAGGTGATTCTTTTTACATAATTTTGCGTTTCTTTAAAAGGGGGAATGCCTCCGTATTTTTGGACATTTCCCGGTCCGGCATTGTAGGCCGCTAATGCGAGGTTCACATTCCCGCTGTATTTATCGAGCATCTGCTTTAAGTATTTTGTTCCGCCTTCTATATTTTGTACGGGGTCAAAAGCGTTATTCACGCCGAGCGCTTTCGCCGTTGACGGCATGAGCTGCATCAGGCCCATGGCGCCGGCCGGGCTGACCGCTTTTTCCTGGTAGCGCGATTCCTGCTTGACGACGGCATGAATCAGCTTCTCATCGACTCCGTATTTTTCTGCGGCGTTTTTGATGATCTGGTCAATGCTCTGATATTGGCCGCCGAAAGAGACGGGTTTCGCTGCGGCAGATGGGACGGCCGCAATTGCCGCAGGCTTTTCGGCTGTCAGCGGCGCCTGGAGCTGAGACCCTGTCGACACGGCCGGAACAACCGCGGGCTGTGAAGGCTCCAAACCGCCGACATTGCTTAAATATTGGTTTAAAATCGAGCTGAAATCAAAACCAGCATCTTCGGAACCGCTGTCTGAAGCCGGATAAAACGACCGTATCGCCTGGAGTTCCAAGAGGGCGGCCAAATGGTTGACGTTCATTGTTTTCCCACCTTATTGATCTTTAAGTTTTTGTTCATAAAATCGGACGATTTTATTTTTGGTTTCACGCTCAGGGATGCCGAACGATTTCAGCAGTTCAGAGAAATCCCGTTTTCCGCGTTCATAGTCTGTCACTTCGAATTCAACTTCAAAGTCTTCTACCATTAAGTATCGGCTGTGATCCAAAACAATTAAGCCCTGCGGCAATTTTTTTTCTGCACGGCTTGTTGCAAGCGTTCCGAAAAGGATGAGCTCGTCCGGTTGAATGCCGAGGCGCTTCAGGCGATCGTATACCGGTCCATGCGGAATCGTGAACGTTTCAAATTCGGGATTCCCGGTCAGCTCCTGGTGGGTTTCCATCAGACCTACAGGTGCCGGCTCTTTTAATGTCAGTACATATCGCTGCTGTTTTTCGCGAATTCTTAAAGCCGCTCCTTTTTCTTTTAAAGAAAAGGAGGACGTATCGTAATAATGGTTTTTTTGTATAACAAATTGCTCGGAAGTAAATTGATAATATGATTTGATTTTCTCAAATTCTTTTTTTGTTAGCATATTTTTAAATTCGATTTCGAGTTCCTGGCTCATTCTTTAATTTTTTCATCCTCTCAGCTGGTAAAATTGCATTTTCCTTATTATCTCTTGAGAAGGAACGTTTATCAATATTGAAGCTGATATGATAAAATGAATCTGTACTTTTATTGTAAAGGAGAGCATTATGCAGAACAGAATTGAGATTACCGAAGCCAATCTGCGAAACGACCGGCTGGTGTTGACCAGCGAAATCAATGACGGAGCGGAGCGGAAACCGGCCGGACGCATGCTGACAGACTCCGATCATTTTGCATTTGTATACATACTTGAACAGGACGATTCCTTTGAATACGTCATTTTAAACGAAGGCATCTGGTCCGATCTTAAAGCGGCCCTTGACGCCAATATTCCTGTGTTTTTACATATCGGAAACACGGAGCTGGAGCTTAACGGGTTCCATGATGAGCTCAGATATTTAATAGAGAATATTAAAGATAATGCAAATTATGGCGAAGAAATGGAAGAGAGAGTGAAACGGATATTCCTCTAGAAAAAAAGGCGATGAAATTGGGGGAAGGTTTATGGACGAAAAACAATGGGAGCAATTTTTAGCGCCGTACCGGCAGGCTGTTGAAGAGCTGAAAGTGAAGCTGAAAGGGATCCGGACCCTTTACGAATACGAGGAGGAACATTCGCCGATCGAATTCGTGACAGGGCGGGTGAAGCCTGTTCCGAGTATTCTTGAGAAGGCCAAGCGGAAAAACATTCCTCTGCACAACATTGAAAGCATGCAAGATATTGCCGGGCTCAGAATCATGTGCCAATTTTTTGAGGATATTCGCATTGTCGTCGATATGCTTCTGGCGAGAAAGGACTTCACGGTCGTGGATAAGCGCGACTATATCGCGGAACATAAAGAGAGCGGCTACCGCTCCTACCACCTCGTCGTGCTGTACCCTTTGCAGACAATCAACGGGGAAAAACAGATTTTGGTTGAAATTCAAATCCGGACGCTGGCGATGAATTTTTGGGCGACAATCGAACATTCTTTAAATTATAAATACAGCGGCAACATTCCGGAAAAAGTAAAATTAAGGCTTCAAAGAGCTTCTGAAGCAGCATCAAGGCTCGATATGGAAATGTCCGAGATCAGGGGCGAGATTCAGGAGGCTCACGTGGCATTTTCACGCAAGAAAAAGGATGAGGATGACGGTTAGGGGAAAGGAGATGGAATGATGAAGTTTGCGGTATCGTCCAAAGGAAATGATGTTTCCGATTCATTAAAAAGCAAAATTCAAACATATCTGCTCGACTTCGGTCTTGAATGCGATGAAGAAGAGCCGGATATCGTCATTTCCGTCGGCGGCGACGGAACGCTTTTATACGCATTTCACAAATACAGCGGCCGCCTCGACAAAACGGCTTTTGTCGGGGTTCATACAGGACATCTCGGCTTTTATGCCGACTGGGTGCCGACCGAGATTGAAAAACTTGTGATCGCAATTGCGAAAACGCCGTATCAAATTGTTGAATATCCGGTTTTGGAAGTTATCGTCCGCTACAATGACGGCAGCGATGAAGCGAGATATTTGGCGCTGAACGAATGTACGATCAAGAGCATCGAAGGGACGCTTGTGACAGATGTCGAAATTAAAGGGGAACTTTTCGAAACGTTCCGCGGTGACGGCCTTTGCTTATCGACCCCATCGGGAAGCACGGCATATAACAAGGCGCTCGGCGGTGCGATTATTCATCCGTCCATCAGAGCGGTCCAGCTGGCTGAAATGGCGTCGATCAACAACCGGGTGTTTCGCACGGTCGGATCGCCGCTCATTCTGCCTGAGCACCACACTTGTTTAATTAAACCGATTAATGATGTGACGTTTCAAGTCGCGATTGACCATTTGACATTGCTGCATAAAGACGTCAAGTCAATTCAATGCCGCGTCGCAAACGAAAATATCAGGTTTGCCCGCTTTCGGCCGTTTCCGTTTTGGAAAAGGGTCCAGGATTCCTTTATCGGAAAAGGAGAATAGGAAGGTTTGCTGTGAGCGATTTTTTGATGAAACAGATCATAACAGAAGAGGACAGCGGGGTTCTTTTGAAAGAATACGTCCAGCGGCTGGGCATTTCAAAAAGGATGCTGACGGACATCAAATTCGGCGGCGGGGATCTTTTGGTAAACGGCGGGCATGTAACGGTCAGATACGTTCTTCAAAAAGGGGACGAGCTCGTCATACAGTTCCCTCCGGAAAAAATGAGCGAATCTTTGCGCCCGGAAGAAATCCCGCTTGATATTTTGTTCGAAGATGACCATGTCCTCGTATTAAATAAACAGCCATGCCTGTCGTCGATTCCCTCGCGCGAGCATCCATCAGGCAGCTTGGCGAACGGTCTGATTCATTATTACCAGCGGACGGGCGTCCGCGCGACCGTTCACCTGGTGAGCAGGCTTGACCGCGACACATCGGGTGTCATGCTTGTAGCCAAGCACCGCTTCGCCCACTCGCTTTTATCGGGACTGCAAAAAAAGGGAGCCGTCAAACGGCAATATCGGGCGGTCGTCCACGGTTTGATCGCAGAAGAGCAGGGAACGATCGATGCGCCAATCGGCAGAAAATCATCGAGCATCATCGAGCGTGCGGTGATCCCCGACGGGCAAAAAGCGGTGACGCATTTTTGGGTGAACAGGCGCTTCAGCGGTATGACGGATGTCTCCATCCGTCTGGAAACCGGGAGAACCCATCAGATCCGAGTTCACATGAGTCATATCGGATATCCTTTGTGCGGTGATACGCTGTACGGAGGAACCCGCGGCTTCATCAATCGGCAGGCGCTCCACAGTGAGACGCTGACGTTTTTTCATCCCTTCACAATGGAAGAGCTGACGTTTCAAGCGCCGGTTCCGCATGATATGAGTCAGTTGATAGAGAGCTGAATTAAGCTCTCTTTTTTTATGGCTCCATACGGAATCTTGACTCATCATAAGGCAATGAAGAGGGGACAGATTCGGTTGTCAGTTCGGGGTATCTGAAAGCGGTCAGCCTGTTGCCGAATACACAACCGGTATCGATATTGATCGTATGATGTATCATTCGCGGACGTTTGACAGGAGTGTGGCCGTACACCACCCACGGATCGCCTTTGTAATGAGCGGCCCAGTCCCGCCTGACCGGCCGTCCGTCAGGCAGCGTTTCTCCTGTAATATCTCCGTATAGCACAAACTGTTTTACTTTTCCGACAGGCTTTTTGCCGATGTCTTCCGCTTTGATGCCGGCATGTGCGACGACAAGTTCGCCGTTATGCAGGATCTCATAAAGCGGGGCGTTTTCATAAAGGCGCATGAAAAGGTCTCTGATATCCTTCTGTTTATGTTTCGGAAGGTTTCTGTATTCCGCCGCCGTCGTCTCCAGCCCGTGCTGCAGCTTCACCGCATTGCCTTTGAAAAAACGGTACAGCTTATTGCAGTGATTGCCGGGCACATATCGCACAGCTCCTTCTTCAACGGCCCGTCCTACAAATTCAACGACCTCCAGCGATTTTGGCCCTCTGTCTGTTAAATCCCCGAGAAAGACAAGTGTTCTGTTTTCCGGATGAACGGGAAACCCCGATGACAGCGAGTAACCGAGCTTTTCAATCAGCGCAATCATTTCGTCATAGCACCCGTGAATATCGCCGATTACATCATATTTCATGCGTTTTCTGCCTCCTGTCTGCGTATGTATATACATTGCCCAGTCCATATATAAATCAAGCTTCAGCGACTTTCGCCGGAGAAAATCAGGCATATTACTTTTTTTTCTGAGCGAGCATTGTTAAAATCGATTTTTACACCTGTGAGAAAAGAGTTCAGACGGTTCTTTTCCCACATGAAAATGTCTAAAAAGATGTCCCTTTTATTTTTAAAAAAGGGAACGCTAATCATACCCGGAAACCGGTTTTAGAGGAGGTACCAGTTTATGGAGCACACATCTGTCTCATCTTTAGTTGTCGTACTGATTATCGCATTTTTAACGCCCATCCTGCTGCACCGTTTCAGGTTAAGCATACCGGTGGTTGTCGCTGAAATTATCATGGGTCTTATTATCGGAAAAAGCGGGTTCGATCTGGTCGCCCAGCACGATACATGGCTCGAAACTTTATCGATGCTCGGATTTATCTTTTTAATGTTTTTAAGCGGGCTTGAAATCGATTTTTCCGCATTTGAAAAAGGAAAGAAAAAGCAGCTGCTTCCGAGCGGAAAGGAAGCGCCGAATACATTTAAAACGGCTTCGGTCATCTTTATTGCCGTCTTTATTTTATCGCTCGGCCTTTCTTACAGCTTTGTCATGGCAGGATTTATTGACAACGCCTTTTTAATGACGCTGATCATTTCGACAATTTCGCTCGGGGTTGTCGTTCCGACGCTGAAAGAAGAGCGTCTTATGAAGACGAATATCGGCCAGATTATTTTGCTTGTCGCCGTCATTGCGGATCTTGTCACGATGATTCTGCTTGCAGTGTTCGCCTCAATCTACGGGGACGAAAACAGCAATATGTGGCTGCTGATGATCTTATTTGCCGCCGGCGTCGTTTTATACCTGTTCGGAAGGATATTTAAAAAGCGGCCTTTTGTCGAAGTGCTGTCAAAAGGAACGATCCAGATCGGCACAAGGGCGATATTTACGCTGATCATCGTACTTGTGGCGCTGTCCGAGTCGCTCGGTGCAGAAAACATACTTGGCGCGTTTTTGGCCGGGGTGCTTGTTTCGCTGCTTTCGCCGAACAAGGAGCTCGTTCAGCAGCTCGATTCATTCGGCTACGGATTCCTCATCCCGATCTTCTTTGTGATGACAGGCGTCAAATTGGACATTTGGTCACTGTTTGGCAATCCGAAAATTTTAGTGATGATCCCGCTTCTGTTTGTGGCTCTGTTAATCAGTAAAGTCGTTCCGGTGCTGTTTTTGAAAAAGTGGTATGACATGAAAACCGTGCTGGCTTCCGGTTTTCTCCTGACTTCCACGCTTTCTTTGGTGATCGCGGCGACAACGATCGGCGAGCGCATCGGCGTCATTGATGCGCAGATGTCCGGCGCGCTGATTCTGGTCGCTGTCATTACATGCATCATCACACCGACCGGCTTTAAAAAATTAATGCCGAAAACGGAAAGCGAAAAAGAGAAAAAGACGATCACCTTTATCGGCGCAAATCAAATGACGCTGCCGGTCACGCTCGAACTTTCTCCGGAAGATTATCACGTCAGAATCCTGCATGTCCGGCAGGAAAAAAAGGAAGAAAATCTGGCGGATCCGGTGTTTGATGTTGAAGTTTTGCCTGATTATGAATACGAGACGCTTCAATCATTCGGCGTTTTCCAAACGGATATACTCGTCGTGGCCACTGGCAGCGAAGAGCGCAATACAGGGATCGCGCTTTTTGCGAAGGAGCAGAAAGTCGCGAGAATTATCGCCAGCGCAGATTCTCCAGACGCCGAATCCAGACTGAAGGATAACGGAATTGATACCTTCTCCATTCTGCTTTCTACAAAAACGCTGCTACGCGCGCTTATCGAGGCGCCTGGCGTTATGAAACTCCTGACGAACCAGGATGCGTCGCTGTATCAGATCAATATGAGCAATGAGCGATTTGACGGTGTTCTGTTAAGGGAGTTTCCGTTTACGGGAGATGTTATCTTCGTCCGAATTTTCCGCGGGGTGGACAGCATCGTGCCCCACGGGGATACAAGGCTGCAATTGGGTGACAGGCTGATCGCCACCGGTTCGCGCGAATATATTGCGGAATTGAGAAAAACGCTTGGAGACTGATGCTTGACCATTTTGCAATTCGTGATAAGATAAAAGTATAAACTGAATGAACAAGAAATGTTTTCCACTAGGGGAGTCCTTGATAAGGGCTGAGATAAAAGTGTGACTTTTAGACCCTCATAACCTGAACAGGTTCAAACCTGCGTAGGGAAGTGGCACGGTATTTGAGTATGTATTTATGCAAATTCCAAACCACTTTCCTTGCGGGAAAGTGGTTTTTTTATGTTCAGAATCGAAGGAGGAGCCTCGAAATGAAGTTTTCAGAAGAATGCCGAAACAGCGCTGCAAAATGGTGGGAAGGCAGTTTTGTCCATCCGTTTATTCAAGGGATTGGAGACGGCACACTTCCGGTTGATCGATTTAAATACTATGTCATGCAGGATTCCTACTATTTGACCCACTTTGCCAAAGTCCAATCCTTTGGTGCGGCATATGCTCGCGATTTATATACGACAAGCCGGATGGCTGAACACGCGAAAGGCACATATGAAGCCGAGATGTCGCTCCATAGGAAATTCACCGATCTATTGGGAATCACAAAGGAAGAACTGGAGTCGTTTCAGCCGTCGCCGACAGCGTATGCGTACACATCGCATATGTACCGTTCTGTCGTGAGCGGCAGTTTTGCGGAAATACTGGCCGCTTTGCTTCCTTGCTATTGGCTCTATTATGACGTCGGTGAGACGTTAAAAACGTGCAGGCCTGACAGCGCGGTTTATCAGGAATGGATCGCGACATACGGAGGCGACTGGTTTAAAGAACTTGTGACAGAACAGATCAACCGCTTCGATGAGCTGGCTGAAAACGCCGATGAGAAAACGCGCGCGACGATGAAGGAGAACTTCGTCATCTCCAGCTTCTACGAATACAGCTTCTGGGATATGGCCTACCAAAAAGAAAGCTGGTCAAAAAGCGGGGTGGATCAGCTTGCATCTGCACGCGATCACCGATGACAAGCACTCTGTGGAAGAGCTTGCTGCAAAAATCATCTCGATTCAAAATGCCGTTGACTTTATCCATATCAGGGAAAGATCAAAAAAAGTAAGTGAAATATCAAGTTTAATCGACCGCCTTGCGGAAGAAGGGGTTGATAAGCGGAAACTGATCATCAACGACAGGGTGGATATCGCTTTGTTTCATCACATTCACCGGGTTCAGCTGCCTTCACACGGCTTTTCCGTCAAAAGTGTGAGGAGCCGTTTTCCGCATTTGAAAATCGGAAAGTCCGTCCATTCGCCAGAAGAAGCGGTTCAGGCTGAAACTGAAGGTGCAGATTACGTGCTGTTCGGCCACATTTTTGAAACGGACTGTAAAAAGGGCCGGAAAGGAAGAGGGGCTCTCAGTCTGGCTGAAGTGAAGGCGGCTGTCCGCATTCCGGTCATTGCGATCGGGGGTATTACCGAACAACGACTGGCGGAAGTCAAAATGGCAGACGGCATCGCCGTGATGTCGGGGATCTTTTCCCATGACAGACCGGATGAGGCGGCCGCGCGGCTTGCCTGTCTCGCGAAGGGAGATTCATATGAGAAAGCGCTATGATACGATCGTGATCGGCGGAGGCATCATCGGGACATCCATCGCTTACCATCTTGCGAAAGCGGGGAAAAAAACGGCCGTGTTTGAAAGCGGAGAAGTCGGCAAAAAAGCGACGAGCGCGGCGGCGGGCATGCTCGGCGCCCATGCGGAATGCGATAAACCCGGTACCTTTTTCGAATTTGCCAGAGCCAGCCAAAAAGCCTATCAGCGGCTGACGGGCGAATTGAAAGACATAAGCGGCATCGATATCAGAAAGCATGACGGAGGGATATTAAAGCTGGCATTTTCAGAAAGCGACCGCGAACACCTGATGCAAATGGCTGCACTGGATTCAGTGGAATGGCTTGAAGCCGCTGAAGTATATGAGCTGGAACCGCATGCCGGAAAAGGGATTCTCGGCGCTAATTTCATTCGGGACGACATCCATGTCGAACCGGCCGCAGTGTGCAGGGCATTTGCCAGGGGGGCCCGGATTCTCGGTGCCGATGTCTTCGAGTTTACCCCCGTTTTATCGATCGAATCTGAAGCGGGGGCCGTCCGCGTCACTGCTGCTTCATGCACCGCGGAGGCGGAGCACGTTGTCATTGCAAGCGGTGTGTGGAGCGGTGCTTTCTTTAAACAGATCGGCATAGACAAAAGCTTTTATCCTGTCAAAGGGGAGTGCCTGTCTGTGTGGAATGACGGCATCCCTTTGACGAGGACGCTTTACCATAATCATTGCTACATCGTTCCGCGCCATAGCGGAAAGCTTGTCGTCGGCGCGACAATGAAGCCCGGGGATTGGAATGAACAGCCGGAACTTGGCGGAATCGAGGAGTTGATCCGAAAGGCCAAGTCGATGCTCCCTGACATTGAATCCATGAACATCGACCAATGCTGGGCCGGATTGCGCCCGGAAACAGGGGATGGCAATCCATATATCGGCAGACACCCTGAAAATGACCGGATATTGTTTGCTGCCGGACATTTCAGAAACGGCATCCTCCTGGCACCTGCAACCAGTGAGATGATAGCTGACATGATCCTCGGCAATCCGGTCAAAACAGAGTGGGCCGAGGCGTTTAAAGCGGAGCGAAAGGAGGCTGTGCACAGGTGAACATTCAGCTCAACGGCCGGAAAATAGAGTGGAGAGATGACGGCGGCACGATTTACGATTTGCTCGCATCCTACAGTTTGGAAAATCGTGTTGTCGTTGTTGAAAGAAACAGGCAGATTATCGGAAAAGACCAATATCAAACAGTCAAACTGGAAGAACACGATGTCATCGAAATCGTTCATTTTGTCGGAGGGGGATAAACCGTTATGTTAAAAATCGCAGATCGTCAATTCTCATCAAGATTATTGCTCGGCACAGGGAAGTATCCGTCATTTGAAATTCAAAAAGAGGCTGTCAGTGCATCTGAATCGGAGATCCTGACCTTTGCCGTCAGACGGATGAATATTTTTGAAGAATCTCAGCCTAATTTTTTGGAGCAGCTTGATTTAAGCCGTTATACGCTTTTGCCGAATACGGCCGGAGCAAAAACGGCTGAGGAAGCCGTCCGGATCGCCAAGCTTGCTAAAGCGAGCGGTCTTTGCGACATGATCAAAGTCGAAGTGATCGGCTGTGACCGTTCGCTTCTGCCTGACCCGGTAGAAACGCTGAAGGCGTCAGAAGCCTTGCTTGAAGAAGGCTTCATTGTGCTGCCGTATACATCGGACGATGTCGTCCTTGCGAGAAAGCTTGAAGAGCTCGGCGTACACGCCATTATGCCCGGGGCCTCTCCAATCGGTTCGGGACAGGGAATCGTCAATCCGCTTAACCTGTCGTTCATCATTGAACAGGCTAAGGTTCCCGTAATCGTGGATGCCGGAATCGGTTCTCCGAAAGATGCGGCATACGCAATGGAACTCGGCGCTGACGGAGTGCTTTTGAACACGGCAGTGAGCGGGGCGAAAGATCCGGTCCAAATGGCGAAGGCTATGAAGCTCGCCGTTGAAGCGGGCAGACTCGGATACCTTGCCGGACGAATTCCGGAAAAGAACTACGGCATCGCCAGCAGTCCTGAAGAAGGGAAGTTGACGATTTGACAGGCAGGTATTCAAGACAGGAGCTTTTTCACCCGATCGGACCGGACGGCCAGGAAAAATTAAGTCGGGCCCGCGTCCTGGTGATCGGTGCGGGGGCATTGGGCGCGGCCAGCGCAGAAATGCTGGTGAGGGCCGGAGTCGGTTCGCTGACGATTGCCGACAGGGATTATGTGGAATGGAGCAATCTCCAGCGCCAGCAGCTCTATACGGAACAGGATGTGGTTGATCATATGCCAAAGGCAGCCGCTGCCGAAAAAAGGCTGCGCCTGATCAACAGCTCTGTTCAAGTGACCGGCATTGTAGCAGATGTTACCGCGGAAAAAGCGCTCGAGCTTGCGGAGAAAGCGTCCCTGATCGTCGATGCGACCGATAATTTTGAAACGCGGCTGATCATGAACGATGCGGCGGTCAAGTTAGGCATCCCTTTTCTGTACGGCGCGTGTGTCGCAAGCTATGGCATCACATATACCGTCATTCCGGGGAAAACGCCGTGCCTTCACTGTCTTTTGGGGCATTTGCCCGCGAATACCATGACGTGCGACACAGCAGGGGTGATCGGTCCGGTTGTTCAGCAGGTTGCCGCTTACCAGGTAACAGATGCCCTGAAGCTGCTGACAGGGCATGAACCGTCAGGAATGCTTCGCTCATTTGATATTTGGACAAATGAGCGCTCTGAAGTCCGGGCTGACGCGCTTAAACATGGCTCGTGTCCGACGTGCGGAAAAGGCGAGTTTCCGTTTCTTTCAGCTGAAAACGAAACAAAAGCAGCCGTTCTTTGCGGCAGACAAACGGTTCAGATCAGGCCGGCCGCGGAACAGCCGCCGGAGCTGGAGCCGCTTGCCGCCAGATTAAAAAAAGCCGGTTTGGATGTGACGGGAAATCCTTATTTATTATCTTGCCGTACGGAGGATTTTAAGTTCGTGATTTTTCGGGACGGACGCGCTTTGATTCACGGAACGAACGATATCAATCGCGCGAAAACGATATATCACAGGTGGATTGGCTAAAGGCCGAAGGGAGTGCAAACATCATGAGCATATACAAAGCATTAACAATCGCCGGGTCGGATTCAGGAGGCGGCGCCGGCATTCAAGCCGACATTAAAACATTTCAGGAGCTTGGCGTCTTCGGCATGACGGCTTTGACAGCGGTCACTGCGCAAAATACAACAGGGGTTCACGGCGTCTACCCGCTATCTCCGGAAGCACTCGGCACGCAGATTGATGCAGTGGCGGAAGATTTAAAACCTGACGCCGTGAAAACAGGGATGCTGTGGAGCGCGGAGATGATTGAGGTCATTGCTGAAAAAATTGCAACATACGAGCTTAAACGTGTGATTGTCGATCCTGTCATGATCGCCAAAGGCGGCGCTTCACTATTGAATGAGGAAGCAGTTGAAACATTGAAACGGCACTTGCTTCCGCTTGCTTATGCGGTAACGCCGAACATACCCGAAGCCGAAGTGCTGACAGGGCGAAGCATTCAAACAATGGAAGACCGCAAAAAAGCGGCTCGTGAATTGCATGAAATGGGCGTCCGCAACATTATCATCAAGGGAGGGCATCAGCCCGAGGATGGCAAAGTAACCGATCTCCTCTTCAATGGAGAGGTGTTCACGGAAAAAACGAACACCTATATTAAGACGAAAAATACCCATGGAACAGGCTGCACATTTGCCGCCGCTCTTACCGCGGAAACAGCGAAAGGAAACGGCATTCAAGGAGCTTTCCGCATCGCTGAGGCTTTCGTCCACGAAGCGGTTGCACACAGCCTTGATTTCGGAGCCGGCCACGGACCGACCAACCATTTTGCATATCAAAAGATATCCAATGCAGGGTTGGAACTGTAGTCCCGCAATAAAAATGAATTAATATCGCGGCAGACATCAAAAACGGTCTCTGCCGCTTTTTATATTCTGAAATTGTCAGCCTGCTATTAATTGTGATACTATATATTATGATCAGGTACTAATAAAATGTTAATCATTAGGAGGATTTCATACATATGAATTTATCACTGGAAGGCCGGAATATCGTCGTCATGGGTGTAGCAAATAAACGAAGCATCGCTTGGGGAATCGCCCGCTCGCTTCACAATGCAGGCGCAAGACTGATTTTTACGTATGCGGGTGAGCGGCTTGAAAAATCGGTCAAGGAGCTGGCCGATTCTTTGGAGCGGAATGATTCAATCGTACTTCCTTGTGATGTCACAAATGACCAGGAAATTGAAGCGTGCTTCGCCGACATCAAAAAAGAAGTCGGGGTCATCCACGGCATTGCACACTGCATCGCTTTCGCAAACAAAGAAGACTTGGCTGGAGAATACTTAAATACCACCCGCGACGGTTTTCTGCTCGCACACAATATCAGCTCTTACTCACTGACAGCGGTCGCTAAAGCGGCGCGCGGCATTATGACTGAAGGCGGAAGCATCGTCACGCTGACATACCTTGGCGGCGAGCGCGTTGTATCCAACTACAATGTCATGGGTGTTGCGAAAGCATCGCTTGATGCCAGCGTCAAATACTTGGCGAGCGATCTCGGAAAAGACGGAATCCGCGTCAACAGCATTTCCGCAGGGCCGATCCGGACATTGTCCGCAAAAGGAATCAGCGACTTCAACTCGATTTTAAAAGAAATCGAAGAACGCGCACCGCTTCGCCGCACGACGACTCCGGAAGAAGTCGGCGACACGGCTGCTTTCCTGTTCAGCGACCTTTCCCGCGGTATGACCGGCGAAAACCTGCATGTTGATTCAGGCTATCATATCATCGCGCGATAACATAACGCTAAAAAGCAATCCGTTAAAGGATTGCTTTTTCTTTTCTTCTGATTTCTCCTTTTTTGCATATAGATATACCATGAACAGATCGGAGGGATCAAGATGTCTAGCAGAAAAAACGATGCGGAGCAAAAGCCGCTCATGTATATTGTGCAGCCGGACTATGATAAGGCAGAAGCGAACATGCAGGATATTCTGATTAAAAGAAAGAAGAAAGCAAAGCCCGACGCTTCCGAACAAAAAGCCCGGCGAAAGGAACAGCAGGATGAAGCCGTCCGGCCAGACGAAAAGGACGGCGTCGAAGCGGTGCTTAGCGATGAGACGAATCGGTCCGAAAAAGGAGTCAAACCGATTAAAAAGCCGCTCAGCAAGATGACCATCGCCGAGAAAATCGACTTTTTGGCAAGCCTTCCCGGCAATATGCCGAAAACTCTTTGCCTCATTGAAGCAGACGGGAAGACATACAGAGGAACGATCGCCGGAAAGAAAGGCGGTTCCGTATTTGTCAAAACGTCGAGCAAAGGGGCTCCGGCGGAACTGCCGATCGAGAGTATTACTTCCCTGCACCCGCTCGGCTTTTAAATTACACGATAAAAAAAGTCCCGATTCAGGGACTTTTTAATTTGAACGATTGATCAGTTGCGGATTTAAGCATTCGATCGCACAGAAGCATTCCAGATCCACTTCAATGCAGAAATTTGTTTTTTCCAAGCGGAACACATCGCAAATTTTGTCTTTATCTTCTGTGAAATCGAGAACGCGGCGATTTTCATCAAAGGCAATCAACAGTCTCAATGTAGCGCAGCAGTCGTCAATTTTTTCAACTCTGAAAAACACGGTGCTGAAGCAAGGGCCTGCCTGAAGCTCTCCGACATTTCCAAAGGCTACGAACGGCTTAGACTTTGAAGTGTATAAAATAAACGGAATGGTGTCGCCTAAGTGTCTCGAAGGGGAAAGCAGGTTGCTGAAACAGCTTGTCGGGCAGCCTTCTTCCTCAATGGCGTTTTGCAGATCGTGAATGTTTTCAACGGCTTCGCACACGCAGTTTTCGGCTGAACATTTCGTCATGTTATGATCCCTCCTAGTTCAGGATTTAAAAATTCATTTTTCGGCCTGGCTTTTCTATTGGTAAAAGGAGCTGCCGAAAGCCGGCAGCTTTCGTGAAAAGACTGGCATCAAGCCGATCATAACAGCCGGCTTGATGCAGTCCGACACCTTTTAACCGTGGTGCTGATTGTGTTTTTTGTCTGCTGCGCGATCAACTAGTTCAGGTGACAGACATTGAATCGCGCAGAAACAAGTCAAGTCAACCTCGATGCAAAAGTCCGTTTTCTCAAGCCCGAAAAAGTCAGGGTCACAAGGATGGCAGACGCTTAATGTGTCGCCGTTTATGTCCACAGGCCTCAGGATTGAAAGCGTTGCACAGCAATCTTTTAGACTTTCTGCCCGGAAGAAAATCGATTCGAAGCACTGCATATCATCTGAAAATCCGCCGACATTTCCAAATGTTGAAAATAAACCGCCTTTTTTGTCGTACAAAAGGAACGGAATGGTGTCTTTACCGGAAACCGTCGGACTCAGCAGATTGCCGAAGCAGCTCGTCGGACATGTTTCTTCAACTGCATCCTGTTCTTTTATAATTTGTTCTACTGCATCGCATACACAATTTTCATGCCGGCCATGATGTTTTCCGCAGCTCATGGATTTCAGCTCCTTTTTATAGGGATATTTGACTTTAGTCTTTAACAACATATGTACCCGTGCCCTTGTTGGTGTGGGTAATCGTCTATAAAAATGAAGAAAAGCAGAGCTTGATGGCTCTGCTTTTTTGTATTAAAGGAGTCCGACGATAAGTGTTGCGATAACAACGGTAAGCGTTTGGACAGCTGTAGAGACCAAGACGGCGACATCGGTATCTTCTGTTGTAACTGTGACATCGCGTGAATTGTCGATAATTAATTTTTGACGGTTTGTTTGCTTGTTTGCTGTTACCTGCAGCAAGTCTTGTGATACAAGCTCGGCAAGATCAGCATCGTCAATGATTGCCAGAACGATTGTAACAATTGCCGTCTGCACCGCAGTCATAACAGATGCGACAACTTGAGTATCCTCTGTAGAGACTCGGATATCGCAAGAATCCTTGATGATGATTGTCTCATCTGATAGCTGTTTGTTCAGGTTGAGCTGGTCGAGCTCCTGATTGATAAATGCATCGTGTTTACCGCATTTGCAGTTGTAATCGTCACAAACGTGTTTCTTAGGGTGTCTCGGATAATATTCAGTTCCCGGATGCTCGCATTCTGGATCTAGTGCAACCCAAGAATATGGTCTAGTTTCCATTTGTTTTCCTCCTTCCATTTACTATTATTAAATGTTTGAAGGCTCGAACTTGTATATGGCAGATACCCTACTCCAAATCCCCATTTTTTTCTTCGGTTTGGGCGGTGTTCTCCTGCTGCCTTCTTTGTCTCAGCTTTTCTCTTAATTTATTTTTACCTGAACGTTCTCTTCTTCGTCTCGGGCGTTCTTCGGATTGTGATGATGATTCATTGTTCGCTTCTTTCTTCTTTTCCTGCTGCCGCTGGATGAGAGCCTCGGACTGCGCCTTTAAATCTTCGAGTATTTTTAAGATGTTTTCTTTTTCTTCCTCAGACAGCGTTCGCACATTGTCTTTTGAAACGCCGTGTTTTCTAAGGATATTTTGCACAAGCGTATTTGTCAGCGGATTTACTTCCGCTTTAAGCTTTTCGCGATCTGCCAATTGTTTTTCACCTCAATTTCTCAAAAAATATTAGAAAGAAAGGAAGGCTTAAAGTATGTCAAGCTCTGTGATAAGCGCGATCAGCACTTCGGTTAAAACTTGGACGGAAAGCAGGATCTCCAGCGAGGAAAGCGTAATGGTGACATTGCGGCTGCCGATGACTTTGATGATGACTCTTCTCCTGCTTTGCAGCCTGTGTACGGCTAAAACATGTTCTGTTACGATGTCTGCTGTATCCTCGTCTTCGATCGCAAGCTGAGCCGATAAAATCGTCAAAGAGATCACAGTGGCTTGTAAAGAGAGAGCTGCTGTTATGTTTGCCGTGTTTACAGTGACATGTTCGGAATCAATCACTTCAATGAGCTGGTCATATTCCCGGTATAATTCGTCAAATGTTTCTGCGTACAGCGCTTCGGCTTTTTCATGAAACGACATAACTTTCACTCCTTTCTTATCCACACTTTATTAAATGCAGACCGGTAACTTAGCGGAATGAGGAAAACATACATTTCAGCACCCAAATTTGCTGTTTTAGGGAAGGCGGTTCCGGCATATATTTGGAAGCAGGAAAGGGGGAGCCCTGTGATACAAAGCTGGCTTTTATATATTCTATTTTCTATCGCGGTATTTCGGCTGACACGGCTGGTCGTGTTTGATACGATCATGGCGCCGTTTAGAAGCCTGTTTCACGAAGAGGTTGAAGAAAAAAACGAAAAAACGGGAGAGACCGAGACGTATCTTGTCATGAAAGGAAAAGGCGTGAGAGCGTGGATCGGCGAGCTGTTGAGCTGTTATTGGTGCACGGGTGTGTGGTGTACCGCGTTTTTGCTTGTTCTTTACGCATTTGTTCCGACCATTGCCGAATGGCTGATTCTTCTGCTTGCCATAGCAGGCCTTGCTGGGGTACTGGAAACGATCGTGTCCAAATGGCTCGATTGAATGGGGATTTATCATTGGCAACTTATGAAAAGAAGACTCATATAATGGCGTATAAGCATGAGAAAGGAAGGAATGCAATGAGACAAGTGAAAAGAAGGCAGCAAGGCCGATTAACGAACGCTTCCAGCAATCATCAGTCCACTTTCTCAAAAAAAGTGAAGAAAAAAGGCTGCGGATGCGGCAAAAAAAAGAGAACCTATTAATATCAAAAAAAGCCGGATACAGTCCGGTTTTTTTGTTGCCAATTTTTCTTCTGATGCATACACCATCATAAGGGGGAAAAGCGATGAATGTATTTGAACAGCTGGTTGAATCAATATGCCGCAAGCACGATCAAACGCAAGCCGGCCATGACCGGGTGATCTTTGAGCAGCAGAAGGAACTGGAGACATTTGACCGTTCTGCCGAACAGTTCGGCAGGCAGGTCGAAGCGTTTGCAGAGAATGCTGAAAAATGGCTGGGAGAGGACGTGAGTCTGCCGGGCATCTATAAATAATCCACGGAAGCCCTATGCATCAATCCAAGCGAATCCTATCAACTGTCATATCGTGTAGAGAGAAAAGGAGGTGCTTTAGATGGGCTTTTGTGGCGGAGGCTACGGCGGCGGCTACAGCGGAGGCTATGGCGGCGGCTATGGTTCAACGTTTGTATTGATCGTTGTCTTGTTTATTCTTCTCATTATTGTCGGCGCTTCTTTTAGATATTAGTTTTTGAGTTGAAGCGAAGAGGGCGGCGGCATGTGTGCCGGGTCCTCTTCTTTTTGAACGGGAAAAGCACAAGGCTTTTCAAAGATGCATAAGATAGCGTATCACTCCCAAAAAGGAGGCATAGGTATGGACAATCAATTTTTCAAAAACATCGAAAAGAAAACGGGCGTCAGCATGAATGACGTCATGCAGCTCGCAAATTCGCTGCAAAATGCCAACTTCAAGGATGAAAAAACGGTCCGCAGCGTGATTAAGCGCGTCGCTAAATTGGCGAACAAACGGGTTCCGCAGGAAATGGAAGATAAGATTGTTGAATCCATTGTAAGCGGCAAGGAAAAAATGGATTTCAACACGATCGCGAAAATGATGAACAGCAAAAAATAAACACCGCGCCTTCCGATAAAAGGAGGGCACGGTGTCTTTTATTGCAGCTGGACCTGGGGATTCGGGCGTAAAACAGGCTGTAAAAACCTTGAGCGGTATGCCGTTCTGCCCCTTCTGACGGAAGGGACGCTGATATACAGGCGATCCTCGGCCCGGGTCATGGCGACATACAGCAGCCTCCGCTCTTCTTCAAGAGCGGTTTCGTCGCCTTTTCTCGCTGTCTCCAGGGCAAAGTCATGCGGAATCGAGCCGTCCTGCACCCCCAGGATATAGACCGTTTTGAATTCAAGCCCTTTCGCACGGTGGATTGTTAAAAGCTGAACACCGTATCCGTCAGCTTTTTGCTTTTCCGCTGCTCTCATATGATCGACATGCTCAAGAAATTCGGGGATCGTTTTGAATTTTTTTGCCGCTGTTTTGAGATCCCGCAGATCGTCAGACCCTTTTTCGAGCTTGTTTCCTTCGTTACCGCGCTTTTTCAAGTAATCGGAAAAGCCCATTTTTTCCTCTGCGAAAGAGATTGCTTCAACCGGTTTCATCGTTTTTAAGCCTGTGAAAAAAGGAACGATTTTCTTTATTTTATCAAGTTGAAACGGTTTGATGTCGGTTAGTTTTTCAAGCGCGTGAACCATCGTGCAATCTTCGGTAATCGAGAGCGCTTTAAGCGTATTTAATGCGGACTGCTTGAGAAAGAGGGCGGGTAAAATCTGTTTGACGGCTTCCGCGTCATCCTGATTTTGGCTTAAGTAGAGATAAGCCAGCATCTGCCGGACGATTCTCCTGCTGTAAAACGACCGGACGCCTTGTTCAGCCGTGTACGGAATAGCCGACTGGTGCAGACGTTCAAAGATTGCGCGCCCGCTGCTGTTTGTTCGGTATAGGATGGCGAAGTCATCAGGCTTAGCGCCCATTTCAATTTTTTCTTGGATATCAGAGACGATCATAATCGCTTCTTCCTCTTCATCATAAGGATAAAATATAAGCGGTTTTTGGCGGTCATCTCTCGCGGCACTTAATGTTTTCGGAAAACGCTTTTTATTTTTCCTCACGACCATATCGGCGCTTGCCACAATCGGATGGCTCGATCTGTAATTCGTCGTGAGGCGGACCGTTTTCGCCTTCGGATAATCTTTTTCAAAATCGAGTATAAAAGAAGGGCTGCTGCCTCTGAACGCGTAGATTGACTGGTCATCATCCCCGACACAGGTCAGGTTGTTTTCCGGGCTCGCCAACAGCTTGATGATGGCATACTGAACAGGGTTAATGTCCTGAAATTCGTCGATCAAAATCGCGTGAAAGCGCGTCTGATATCGTTTTAAAATGTCTGGCTGTTCTTGAAACAGCTGCCAGCATGCAGATGCCATATCGTCGAAATCGAATTGGCGCCGCGCAGCTTTTTGTTCTTCATATTGACGGTACAGCCGGTGAACCCGCTTTTCCCATTCGTCTTCCAGCGGAATCTGTTCGCCCGGAAGATAAGCGTTCTTCCAGTAGCCGATCTGCTGGATCGCCTGATCAACCGGAAAATCTTTTTCATCAAGCCCTTCTTCGGCAAGGGCCATTTTGATGTATTGTTCTTTTTGCCATTCCCATTTCAGCAGGTGCTCGCCATTCCATCTTGCCGGATCATGGTGATAAAGAATTTTGTAGAAAAAGCTGTGGAAGGTGCCTGTCACGAGGCGGTTCACAGTCTGCATCGGCAATCCGTATTGCGAGGCCATCCGCTCTTTCATTTCTTTCACGGCTTTTGTCGTGAATGTGACGAGCAAAATGGCGGAAGGCGGGATATCGAGCCGGGATATCATATAAGCCGCTCGCGCGGTTAATACCCGTGTTTTTCCGCTTCCCGCGCCGGCCAGAACGAGAAGGGGTTCTTCGGGGGCCGTCACGGCGGTAAGCTGTTTCTCATTCAGCGGCACATTCGGAAAGACCGGTTCCGGGGCCGTTTCTTCCGCTGGGGAGAAAGGAGAATGGAGGGAAGCTTCGCGAGGCGGCGTCCAGAAGTCCGCATCCGTCTTCTTTTCCTCTCCGATCGCTTTGCCTTTCGGGAGACGGAACACGCCGCTTTCTGTATAGTCGTTCTGTCTGGTTTGCTCTGTCTTCTCGTTTAAGCAAGCTGCTTCACATTGAGAAAAATCCCCGTTTTCCCGGTGGAAAAAATGTGGTTCTTCATGAATCGACAATTTCAGTCTGAGAGGCAAGCCGCAATGTTTACACGTGATTCTGTCTTTTCTTGCTTCATCAAAGAGGAATTGCAGGTGTTCTCTCGAATATGTATGTATATGAATGTCTCGGTTATTGAATCGGGCGCATTTCAAAAAGAGGTCCTCCAATTAATGGGTAATCGTCTAGTGTTATGAGACAACGTCTATCATATCAAATGAAAACCGTTTAAAACAGTAGATTTTTGGGAATTAAAGCTGATGAGGAGGAGATCGAATGGGATATTTGCCGCCTGTCCATCATGATCAATATACACAGTACGCCAATCGCAGCATCAGCCAAAAATCGAACTATGCGCATATACAAAAAACCGCCAATATCCCAAGCGAACGCGCCTACCGCGAAGTCGAAAAAAGAGAGGAAAACCAGACTGCGGCTTTTAGGCAGGTCTTGGAAAAGAAGCGAAAAAAAACGCTGAACCGCCGTGTTGCGGAAAAGGCGGAAAGCGGATGCTACGTTAACGAGTCCGTTTGAAAGATGAAACAAACCCCGGCTTTTATACCGGGGTTTTCGTTATTTTTTGCGCAGTTTTTTGAGTCCGAAATACAGAATAATCATAGCGGCCGCTCCGATCATAATCGGAGTCGTGTACGTTCTCGCCACATTTTCAACATGGTCCCACCGGCTGCCGAGCTGTATGCCGAGGTAGACGAATAATATCGACCACGGTATGATGGCCAGCACGGTCAGACCCGTGAATTTTAAAATCGGCATTTTCGCAATTCCTGCCGGAATGGAGATGGCGTGCCTGACCACGGGAATGAAGCGGGCGGAAAAGACAACGCCTCCGCCGTATTTCTCAAACCATTTTTCGGCCGTTTGAATGTGATGCTTTTGGATCAATAAGTACTTTCCGTATTTGTATAAAAACGGCCTTCCGCCGTAATAGCCGATCCAGTATAAAAACAATTGAGCAATCGTTCCCCCGATGACGCCGGCGATCACGGCCCCTGTCATCGTAATGGAGCCGCTTGACACCAAGTATCCGCCGTAGGCCAGTACGATTTCACTCGGGATGATTTCGATCATTAAACCGATTGCAATGCCGAAATAGCCAAGATCGGTCAGCCACATTAAAATATCATTCACTATGCTTCCCATTTTCGTTTTTTCTCCCTGCTTTTGATTTCATCAGCCGAACGTTGGAGCAGCCGCCGGGATGTTTCCCTGCCGCCCGCGCGGGAAACAAGCGAATCTCAAAAACCGTCCGGATGCGCCCTGTGCCATTGCCACGCGCTTTGAATGATGGTTTGTAAATCGCTGTATTGCGGCTTCCATCCGGTATCTTCCATCAGTGTCCGGCTGTCCGCCACAAGCACTGGCGGATCCCCCGCTCTGCGCTCGTCCGTTTTTGCTGCAATGCTTCGCTCTGTCATGTTTTCCGCGGTTTCAATGATTTCTTTTACGGAATGTCCGGCTCCTGTCCCTACATTATAAACATTTTGCTTCAGTCTGTCTTCATATAACCTGTCAAGAGCCGCCAGGTGGGCGGAAGCCAGATCGAGGACGTGAATATAATCCCTGATGCATGTTCCGTCCGGCGTCGGGTAATCATCTCCGAAAATGGACAGCTGCTTTCGCTGTCCCAAAGCCGTCTGCAGGACGAGGGGAATGAGATGGCTTTCAGGATCGTGATCCTCGCCGATCGCTCCGTTTAAAGCGGCGCCGGCCGCGTTGAAGTAGCGGAGGGCTGCCCATTTGACACCGTGCGTTTTCCCGACCCAGTGCAAGTATTTTTCGATCATCAGCTTCGATTCCCCGTAAGGATTGACAGGGGAGAGGGGGGCTGTCTCTTTGATCGGGACGTTCTCCGGGATGCCATATACGGCGGCGGTCGACGAAAAGACGATGTTTTTGACGCCTTCCTTGATGACCGTTTCGAAGAATGCACAAGACTTGAGCGTGTTTTCCCTAAAGTAGAGCTCAGGCTTTTCGATCGATTCGGACACAAGGCTTTTGGCGGCGAAATGGATGACAGCATCGACATCATGATGTTTGATGACGGCTTTGACAAGTGCCGTATCACCGATATCGCCTTCGTAAAAGCTGATCCCGCTGACGGCTTCCCTGTGTCCGGTAGATAAATTGTCAAGCACGACGACGGAGCGGTTTTGCTTTGTTAATTCGAGTACGGTATGGCTGCCGATGTATCCGGCTCCCCCTGTAACGAGTACGGATGTCATTGCCATGCTCCTTTCTGCGCCTCTTTTTTTAGGACGCTTTCCAGGTAGGCGAGCAGTTTTGGCCGCATCTCGTCCCGCATAAGAGCGATTTCCGTACTCGCTTTAAAACTGCCCAGCTTGTCGCCGATATCAAAGCGGCTTCCTTCCAATTTGCGCGCATACATGCTTTGTTCCCGGCAGATTTCCCTTAGTGCGTCAGTCAGCTGAATTTCATTTCCCGCACCGCGCTTCGTTTGTTCGAGCACAGGGAAAATCGAAGGCCTCAGCACATAGCGGCCCATAACCGCGATATTTGAAGGGGCTTCTTTGACAGACGGCTTTTCCACAAGATCGTCAATTTGATATACTTTGTTCTTTTGCGCGGACGTCTGAATAATGCCGTATTTGCTCACGTCCGCCGGATCGACTGGCTGAACGCCGATTACTTCTGTCTGATATTCTTCAAATACTTCGAGCAGCTGCCGAAGCGCCGGCGTTTCTGACACCATGATGTCGTCGCCGAGAAGGACGGCAAACGGCTCATCACCGATGAAATGCTTGGCCGATAACACCGCATGTCCGAGACCGAGGGGCTCCTTTTGCCGGATATAATGAATATTCGCCATATCGGCGATGTCGCGTATCTCTTTTAACACATCATTTTTTCCTTTGGCGAACAGATTTTGCTCCAGTTCGATAGAGCGGTCAAAATGGTCTTCAATCGAACGCTTATTTCTTCCTGTAATGATAAGGATGTCTTCTATTCCTGATTGAACAGCTTCTTCCACGATATATTGTATAGCCGGTTTATCGACAATCGGCAGCATTTCTTTCGGCTGCGCTTTTGTTGCCGGCAAAAACCTTGTACCCAAACCGGCTGCTGGGATGACTGCTTTTTTTACTTTCATGGTTATTCACTCCTGGTCTTTTTTATGAATCTGTTCCGGGTTCTTGAAACACCCAAAGCCTGTTTCCGATAAAGTTGATCGCCATTCCTGCGACTGTTGCGGATATTTTGCTGACAAAAAGGGAAAGGCCGGCTTTTTGAAAAATATACAGAAGGACAAATGTAGCGCCCGCTGCTGCAAGATTGATTATGATAAACCGGACGATTTCCGCGCCATGCGCTTTTTCCTTTACTTGAAACGTCCATGTCCGATTCCAGATATAGCTGTTTGCTACGCCTGCCGAATAGGAAAACAGCTGTGCGGCCAGATAGGGTACGCGGAGGGACGTAAGGATGAAAAACACGGCGAAATCAACGAGTGTGTTTCCGGCTCCGACTATCCCGAAACGGGCGAGTGTGGTGATGTTTTTTTTGTTCATAACGGCATTCGGCTGTTTACCTCCCGTCTATTTTGTGTAGGGCTTCGTAAAAGCTTAGAAACAACTTTAATAGACAATGTTGAATAAACGATAAACAAAAGATGAACAAACTATGAAATGTTTTCTGGAGGAAAAGAAAAAACCGTTCCGCTTAAAAAGCGGAACGGTTACTTTTTCACCATTTTGACATGGGGGATATTCGCATCTAAAAATTCTTCAGACACGACTTTATAGCCGTGTTTTTCGTAAAAGGGAACAGCCTGTGTCTGCGCGTTCAGCATGAATTGAACCGCGCCTTGCTTGGCGGCTTCCTCTTCAAGCGCCTGAATGATCAGGTTGCCGATGCCGAGGGAGCGGTGGCTTTTCAGTACACAGATTCGTTCAAGTTTGCCATAGCCGTCGACAAGCCGTAGCCGGCCAGCGCCGATCGGCTCTTTTCCGTCATAGATGACGAGATGTGAAGATTCCTGATCGAGATGATCCATTTCTTCTTCCGGTGATACGTGCTGCTCCTTGATAAAGACTTCCTTTCTAACAAAGAAGGCGTCTTCAAGCTGTTGTTGATTCTTCACAATGACGGCTTCCACTGGCTTTCTTCACGCTCCTAAAATAAAAGTTTCATAGACGGTCCATGATCCGTTGTCCAATTGGTAAAGCAGATGAAAGCGGTCGATGACTTCTTCGTGGGACGCGTCTCTCATTTTCAGCGTGCCGAGGACGTCAGAATGCTCATCATCTGACAGCTTTTGTGCGACTGTGACATGGGGAACAAACGCATATTCGGGTTTGTCTTCCAAAACGCCGCTGTACATTTTTTCATGAAGCTGCGTCAATTCTTCTGTCGGTTCGGCTTTCATGTAGATGACATTATTGACAGGGGCAAAGGAACTGAATTTTGTAATCTTCAGCGTGACCGGTTTCAGCTCTTTTGAAAGTTCCCTCAGGTGTCCTACGACGCTCGCGATCTCGTCTTCGGACACTTCAAAAGGTGTTCTTAATGTAAGGTGGGGCGGAATTAAAGCGTAATTCGGGTCATAGCGTTTTCGGTAGGAATTTGCAATGTCCTGAAGTTTTTTTGATGGAAATAGCACAATACCGTATTTCATTTTGTTCCCTCCTTAAACAATTGATATGGTTTAGTATATCAAAGATGGGCCGATATACAGAGAGCTACAGCATTTTTTTTAAAGCGGGGGTGATGAGCGGCTGCCAGTATGTCCACTTGTGATCCCCGTCGAAAGCTTTGAAATCGTAGTTTGTCTGCTTTTCTTCAAGCAATTCTTTTAATTGCTCATTTGGACCGGTGAAATCCAAAATTTGATCATCAGTCGTTTTGACGGCGGTTTCTTTCTCTCCGATTTGGTGGCAAATTGAAATAAGCTGCAGGGAATCGGACTGTTTCACTTTATCGAGAACATGGCGGTCGACATAAGGTGACTGCATAATGACGTTTCCGAACATATTCGGATAGTCAAGCGCCGTCATGAGGGAAACCGTTCCTCCGAGCGAGTCTCCGATCAGCGTCCTGCCTGATCCGACTTGGTATGTCGGGTACTCACTGTCGGCGAAAGGGACGAGTTCATTTGCCAAAAAACGTTTATACGCTTCGAATTTTGACCCTTCCGGATGGTATGTAAGCCTTCTTTCCTGTACGCTTTTGTACGGAATGCCGATGATGATGCTTCTTTCGATTTCGCCGTTCGCCAGCAGTTCTTCCACCTGTCTGCTGATGCGCCCGAGGCGGAAATAGTCATGTCCATCCTGTGCGATGATCACATGATATTTGTAAAGCGGCGAGAAGGATGACGGCAAATAGACGAGAAGCTCCATTTCCTCGCCGAGCTCTTCCGAAAAAAGCTTCTTCTCCTGAATGACTCCTGTTTTCATAGCCAAGATGAATTCCTCCAGAAATAATGTTTGTGAACGTTTCCATTCATTTTAACACGAAATTCTCTTGTGAAAGAAGCGAAAAGGGCTGCCGAACTGTTCGGCAGCCGTGATTTTTTATGTCCGTTTTTTTTCGTACCAGGGCGTTGACGGTCTATCCGGAGGGTATCCGCAGCGTTCGCGGTACATTTTTCTTTCCACTGTGAAATCCCACCAGCTTTTAGCGCTTTCGGGATCGTTGGCGTAATGGACGATGCATCGCAGCGCATCTTCTGCACAAGGATCTTCCCAGTAGCCTTTCAGTTTTTCGAGGCGGATGATCAAATCCGCACCTGATTCATGCTTGATGTCGCCAAGGGAATAGTAGCCCAGGTCAACGGCGCACTGCGCCATTTTCGGCCCGATGGAAGGAGCGGTTTGAAACTGGGCGAGCGCCTTGATGTATGCGGCGCGCTCCAAAGACGAACCGAGCGTATGTGCAAGGACGGACAGATCCATATATGCCGTGTTTTTTATTTTTACCTTGGCTGTCCTTAAGTTTGACCGTTCTTTTTTTGTCAGAGGCAGCTTCATATGAACACCTTTTAAAGATACAGATCGAACATGTTGACGTCATAGCCGAGCTGTTTTAAATAATTAAACAGCTGGGCCCTGTGATGGAAGACGTGGGTGAGCGTTTCCGTCAGCCAGCGGCTTTGGGTCATCCCTTCATCAAGGTAAAACGGTGTTGTTTTCTTTGTTAACAATGCTTCATCTGAAATGGAGATGAAATAGGTTTTCAATTGTTCAAAGCCTGTTTTCATAGCTTGTGTCATGTCATCCGCAGATTGGAAGTCCCCATAGCGGTTTTCAATGACTGCGATATCGCTTTGCTTTTTTTCCTGCATAATACGCAAGGTCTGTTTCCGGTATGGCGGCGAGGTGGCAAGCGAGCTCTTTCAGACTGCGCATATTGTCGGCGGGGCGGTAGGACCAGTCAGATTCCTTCACCTTTTCGAAAAGAAGGCATGTCGATCGAATCCCTGTTTCCATTTCGTGCAAGAGAACATCTCGCATTGTGTGAACAGCATTCATCAGCGTCACCCTTTCTATGTGAATATACCTCGATCTTACCACGCAATCCTAACAGCTTTTGTCACGTTTCGAAAAAATCAGCCTGTCTTTTTTTGTATAGGTTCTATTATTGCAGCTCCAGCACCTGTATTTCCATAAAAAGGTCTGCAAATAAAATATAACCGGTTTTTTCACCCACCTGTGTCAATTCAGTACACAATTGAACAAATTTTAGACCTCTGAACTAATTGAGAAAAACGGAAAGGACAGAAGTATTCACTCATGTTTTTCCGCCATTTGCACGAAGATGTTGATAGTCTTGATGCAGCGAGCTGTTTTCTAACAGTTGGAATGGATTTTAGTAGAGGTAATTGACTGATATCCCAATAATTATAATTTCTTTATAAACGAGGGGACAATTACTCCCTTTTGGTGATCAACAGTTATAATCACTCAACCAAGATTCATCATTTCAGTTTCTCTATATTTATAGTCAACTAAAGCATTAATAAGTTTCTGATTTCTCAATTCCGTCAACATAGCTGTAAGAAGGAATTTTTATTACAGCATTCTTATTCATTGGTCATAGTTGAGGAGAACAGTTTTATATCAACAATTATATCCTCAAGCTCTTTAAATTTTACTCGAGTTAAGAAATATTTTCACCTTACAAGCTGATTATTGTTAAAATGTGTCAGTTCTAGTATTTTATTGATGAATTGCAGTCCTTCTTGTTGGTGTGAAATCATTATTAATATATTGCAAAGATTATATTTTTGCAGTAATTCATATATAAGATCTCTTATCTCAATATGCAAATTTGAAGTTGCTTCATCTAGTATGATAATGTCTCTTTTTTTTAGTATTGCTCTTATGAATGCAATTAATTGTGCTTGTCCGCCAGACACACTTGATCCATCTTGGATGATTTCGGTATCCAATCCTTTATCAAATCTGTTTAACTGTTCTATTAAATGATAATTATTGAGCAATTCGATTACATCATCTTTCGTTTTTCCTTCCTGACCATATAAAATATTTTCTAAAACAGTTCCTTTAAATAGAAAGACATTCTGTGATACGATTCCAATTCTATCCCTAATACTTTTCTTATCAATTAAAGTGTAGTCAATATTGTTAATTAAAATCCTTCCGTTTTCAGGAGGGTAGAGCCCTGTTAACAATTTAATAAATGTAGACTTTCCTGCTCCATTTATTCCATCAATCAATAATTTATCTCCGTTTTCAATTCTGACGTCTAAGTGATTAAATATTAAGTCGCTATTTTTTTCATATTTGAAACTAACATCTTGAAATTCTATTGAGACAATAGGCTCCATTAGTTTTTGCACTGTTTGTTTATTTTCACTATTTAAATCTAAAAACTCTTTAATTCTCTTGATGCTTATACATACAGGCTTTAATGTTATATCTAAGCTCCCTATTGATTGAGTAGTTGCCAGAAGTTTAGCCATATATAAAGAAAATGAGGTATAGACCCCTATCGTCAATTGATTCTGTAAAATTAATATTCCTGAGAACAACAAAACTAACACTGTTATTAGATTATTCGTCAAAATAATATTTTGCATAAAAAATATAAAATGTAAACTTTGTTTTAAAGAACTTTTTACCACATTTTTTAATTTGCCGGTCAATTTCTTTACATGAATATTTTTTCCGTTTAACAATTTTATGTCTTCTATCCCATTTAATGTTTCATAAACCTCTCCACTTAAAGCTGCTGATGTTTCGAAAACTCTAGTTGTACTTTTGGATATTATTCGTGATGAATATTTGGATATAAAAAAATATATTGGAAGAATACTTAGAATAACAAAGGAAAGTTTCACACTTAAATTAAACATGATAAATAAAGAAAAGAAAAAATCAGTGACACCAGAAAAAGTCCTTAACAGATTGGGCGAAAATAAAGTGCTGATATTTCCTGATTCGGAAATTCTGCCGAGAATATACCCCTTTTCTTTTTTATTAATGTAAAATAAAGGTGCATCAATAATATTGCTTATCATCGATAATCTAATTTCGTTTACAACACTCTGTTGAACTTGAATAAATAAGTATTCATATATTATTGAAGCTATGTAATGAATAAAATAAATTATGATCAGCAAAAAAATAGTTTTAAGTAATTCATGATAATTTTTATTCAATAATATTACCTTATCAATTATATAACCTATAATATAAGGTATAGGAGTGGTAAGCAAAGAACTGATAATCATTCCAATAATTCCGAAAATAAGAGGTGTTTTCGATTTTTTTAAGTAAGGAATCAGAGTTAATAGCTCAATGTACTTGACATTATATTCATCATTTCTCTTTGATTTCATCTTCACCTTCTTTTACCCCCTTTCTCTTACAAAAAATGCTCTCGGGAGAAAAGTTATTTTCTTCCACAATTTTTCCCCCGTATATTCAGATTAACTTTCCTAAAATATAATATCGCTTTCAATTTCTAAAACCGATCGTAAAGGGTTAATTTTGGCTAATTAATAACGGTTTTTTTATTATTTCTGGAACACGTTTTTTGAACCATGCACACTTGTCTCCTATTTCTTGTGCTTTTAAAAAACTTCTTAAGAAACAAGTACTGCAAAACTGTTTGTGTTCACAATCTTTACATTCTTCTGAATCCATTTGAGGTGCTTGTAGATTAAAAAATGCATTAATGTAATTGATTTTTTCATCATAAATCTTTCTTATTTTTTTTTCGAATACATTCCCTATTCTGTTATCTAAATCATCTAAACTATGCATTGTGCAAATTTTTATATCACCGGTAGGGGATATGACAACGTGAGAAGTTATCGCCCCACAATTTCGAATTTCTGAGCGAACGCCCTGATAAAGGGTCAAAAATTTAGGGTATTTATTATTTATTTTTAGTAGTGCTTCTCCATATGTCTTAAGATCGTCTTCATTTAGATATAAATCACTGCAACCCTGCGCTCTTCCAATAGGGACTACTGGTGAAACTCCAAAGCTCCTTATACCCAAACTATGCACCCATTCAGCAATGTCCTCCACTTCATGGACATTTAAGTGGGTAACTATTGTTGCAATTCTCAAGCGTACTTTATTTTCCGCTAATTTCTTTATATTATTTTGTATTTTAGCAAGTGTTTTTGGAACTTTGAAAAACCATGTTAAATAGTTATTGTCCAAACTATGCATATCAACTTGTACGAATATCCTGGATTTGTTTCTTATAATGATATCCATTACTTTATTTGAAAGAGCTATACCATTAGTTAATAAAGATATTTGAGCAAATTCTAATTTAAGAGCATATAACAATATTTCTTTAAGATTAGGGTGTACAGTTATATCACCGCCTGTAAGTTCTATTAATTGAACACCTATTTCTTTTAAATCGTTTAATAATGATTTTGCTTGATCCAGACTCATGACCGCTGATTTTACTTCTCCAAAATCTCCGTAGCAATGTCTGCATCTTACATTACATCTGTTTGTAATTTCGATAGAGGCAACTTTAGGATAGATAGTTTTTTCTTCTATTAGATTAACAGGATTTTTTTTAGGCTGCTCTAGAGTGTCTATATTTAAATTATATACTTTTGATACATTTTCAAAAAAACTTGTCAATTTTTTTTTAACACTTAAAGGATTTTCATTATATTTTGAAGATAATAAAGATACGATCTCATTATATGTTTTTGTGCCATCTATTGATTGAATGATTTCGAGAGCCGTTTGATTTATTGTAAAGGTATTCTCATTCTTGAGGGTAGGCGCGGTTTCAGTTTGATTCCTTTTAACCACCAGCATTGCTTCGTAGTTGTTAGCGAATTTTCTTATTAGTAGCTTCTCTTTCCAAACTAAATAACCTCTCAATTCAATCATCTCCTATGCTTCAAGGGTAGTTCCTTTTATGTACTACCTTTAATTGAATGATAGGACTTATTCTAAAAAAACAATCGTTATAGAATAAGTCCTAAGGTTCCAAACGTGTTGATAGTAATTGGCAATCAAGCATTAACTTGCGGTATTAGCTCCAGTGGCAGCAGTTAAAAGATTTAGGAGCTCTACAGAACATCCTGCACAAACCAAACAGCTCCAACAAGTCCAATCTCTAGGTTGTACTACTGGTTTATCCATAAATAACACCTCCTTATATTTTATGTGGTTCACTTAAATTATAACTCTTGCACTAATTCAAAAATGAGGAAATTGTTACTGTTCTGTGTTGAAAATTTTAACTTTTTTTGTCTTATTTTATCAAATGATTATATTGTCTTGTTAAATATTATAACCTGCTTTTGAAGGTGGTTAGGTTCGAAAGAGCTTCTTGATAATCTGATGATATTGCTGTATAATTCTAGGTGTGTATAGTGTGTATGGTGTGTATCTTATTATATAACAATTTAAGATAATGAGGTTGTTTAATGAAAATAATTTTAAGTAATGTATCAGATCAACCTTTATATCAGCAGATCAAGGAGCAGATTAAAGCTTCTATCTTCAACAATGAATTGAAAGAAGGAGAACAACTGCCCTCTATCCGGTCCTTGGCAAATGATCTGCATGTTAGTGTCCTAACAACGAAAAGAGTCTATGCCGAACTTGAAGCCGAAGGATTTATTACAACGAGAGTAGGTAAAGGTTCATATGTGGCATCTGGAAATTCAGAGATGTTAATGGAATCGAAGCATCGCATGGTGGAAGTCAAATTAATAGAAGTTTGCAGAATGGCCTTAGAATTAGGAATGTCCAAAAATGACCTTCATTCAATTCTGGATTTAATTTTAGAGGAGGAAGATCAAAAATGAACTCTATTCTAGAAGTGAAAAATTTGAATAAAGCATATGATAATTTCTCTTTAAATGATGTAAGCTTTTCGCTTAATAAAGGATGTATTACAGGGTTCATTGGTATTAATGGTTCTGGAAAAACGACTACAATCAAAGCAATACTGGGTCTTATTTTAAAGGATTCCGGAGAAATTCATTTTTTAGGTGAGGATATGGATACCAATGAGAGAAAGTCGAAAAATAAAATCGGTATCGTCTTAGATGAAGGCTATTTCTATGAAGAATTAACCATGAAAGAAATGAAAAATGTAATTGCACCTTGTTATACAGAATGGGATGAGACTGTTTTTTTATCTTACATAGAGCGATTCAATTTAAATTTAAACCAAAAGATTTCCACTCTGTCGAAAGGTATGCGGATGAAGTATGCAGTTGCTTTAGCGCTCTCTCATCATGCTGATTTATTGATCATGGATGAGCCAACAAGCGGTTTAGATCCGTTGATTCGAAGTGAACTAATGGAGATTCTTCTTGATTTTATGAAAGAACCAGGTAAAAGTGTCTTTTTTTCAACTCATATCACTTCCGATCTGGACAAAGTTGCTGACATGATTATCTTAATTGATAATGGAAGAATTCTAGTGAATGAAGATAAAGATGGACTATTAGATACACATGCCTTAGTGAAAGGAGACAATCACTTTATTAATGCAAAAACAAAAAAACTCTTTTTATCTTTGCATCAATCACAGTACGGATTTAAGGGAATTACAAATAGAAAAGAGGACATAAAAAGACTCATACCTGGTGTTGTGATGGAAAGACCAACGATTGAGGATATTATGCTTACTTATATCGGAGGGGATCATAATGTTAATTAATCTGGTCATAAAAGATTTTATGTTAATTAAAAAATATTTGTTGATTTTATTAGCTTTTACGGCTATTGCTCCCATTTATCTTTCTTCCCAACTACATCTTAGCGACGGTGGTCTGGCGAGCTTTCTATTAACAGTACTTCTTGTAGAATATATTTTGTTTGGTACATTAGCCAAATCTGAAGATAAATATAATGGGGCAGCACTTCTTTGCGCAACTCCGTATACACGAAAAGCATTTGTAAAAGCAAAATATCTTTTTGTTTTTGTTATTTTTATGTTTATCGTTGTAATCCGTATTATTACATCGGTTATTGTCCCCCTAAGTATAGAAAAGTTAAGTGTTAATGCTTTGGGAGTAACGTTTTTAACGCTAAGCATCATATTTGGAGTGTTATTTCCGCTTCAATTTAAATATGGATATGATAAAACAAGAATTATTTCATTTATTATTATTTTTTTAATCCCTTTTGTTTCGCCAGTTCTGATAAGGGAGATACAGTCAAATCCAATCAGTTTTACAATCACGCTCCCATTTCCTGCGATGATTCAAGCTTGGCTTCCTTGCTTGGTTTCACTAATCATTGGTTTCATTTCAATGAGTATATCTCTAAAGATATATGCAAAAAAAGATTTGTAAAAATAGCTAAGTTGTATCCAATTTCCGTTAGGCTTCCATAATGATGGGTCCCAGTAAAACGGAAGAAAATCATGCTAAGGGTCCTTGAATCAGTTTAATCTCAAGTTAAGTTGTGGTGTTATGAAATAGATCATTTTGATAAATCGTTTGCATCATCTTGATTCTTTTTGAAAACTTGGTTCTGCTTATTTTTAGTTAGGGTGTCACTATCTAAGTCTTTCTGTGACGTTTAGGCCACAATCCGGCTTTCCTCACAGTCGATCAAACAACATTTGGACTCTTCTGTTTTCTGGATTGAAATTACCTTGTTTTGATCATACCGTGATAAAAGCGATTCGAAGATAAAAAATGACCCTTGAAAAATGTCTTGACTTAGGTTAAAGTAAAGAACAATCAGAAAATTGAAGAGATTCTTATCACGAGAGGTGGAGGGACTGGCCCTTTGAAACCTCAGCAACCGGTCTGCACTGACGATGTCAGTGTACCAAGGTGCTAAATCCAGCAAGCAGATGCTTGGAAGATAAGAAGAAGCGCATAATCCCCCTTCTTCTTATGAAGAAGGGGTTTTTTATTTTTAAAAGGATGGTGTCATATGACTGAACATGTACAAACAACGCTGGCGCAAATCGGCAACCGCAGTGATGAAATAACGGGAACTGTCAATCCTCCCGTTTATTTCTCTTCTGCGTACAGGCACAAAGGGATCGGGGAATCCACAGGGTTTGATTACATTCGCACAAAAAATCCGACAAGACAGCTTGTTGAAGATGCAATCGCGAAACTCGAAGGGGGAACGCGCGGCTTTGCGTTCAGTTCCGGTATGGCTGCCATTCAGACGATCATGGCTCTGTTTCAAAGCGGGGATGAGCTCATCGTTTCGTCCGATTTATATGGGGGAACGTACCGCCTTTTTGAAAACGAATGGAAGAAATACGGACTTCGCTTTTTCTACGACGATTTTTCAGACGAAGACTGTATCAAGTCGAAAATCACGAACAATACAAAGGCACTGTTTGTAGAAACGCCGACAAATCCGCTCATGCAGGAAGCTGATATTCAAAAAATCGCGCAAATCGCTAAAGAGCACGACTTGCTGCTCATTGTTGACAATACGTTCTATACACCGGTTCTGCAAAAGCCGATTGAGCTCGGCGCTGATCTTGTCATTCACAGCGCGACGAAGTATTTGGGCGGTCATAACGATCTTTTGGCGGGGCTTGTCGTTGCAAAAGGCGAAGAGCTGTCCGAGGAAATGTTCCAGCACCAAAACGCCATCGGCGCGGTTTTATCGCCGTTCGATTCATGGCTCTTAATGAGAGGGATGAAGACGCTCGCTCTCAGGATGAGACAGCATCAGGAAAACGCGCGGGAACTTGCGGCCTTTTTGGAAGAGCAGGAGGAAATTGCCGATGTTCTTTATCCGGGAAAAGGCGGCATGCTGTCATTCCGCGTTCAAAAAGAAGAATGGGTTAATCCGTTGCTGAAAAATCTCAAGACGATCTGTTTCGCCGAAAGCCTCGGCGGAGTCGAAAGCTTCATCACCTATCCGGCGACACAGACCCATATGGATATCCCGGAAGACATCCGAATTGCAAACGGCGTCTGCAACAGACTTCTGCGCTTTTCAGTCGGAATCGAACACGTCTCCGATTTAAAGCAGGATCTAAAAGCTGCGCTGGAAAAAGTAAAAGGGGAGGCGGTTCCGCATGAGTCATGAAAATTGGACGCTTGAAACAAGGCTTGTTCATAACCAAAATAAAACGGACGGAGCAACCGGAGCCGTCAGCGTGCCGATCCAGCACGCCTCAACCTTTCATCAAGGTTCTTTTGACAAATTCGGCGAATATGACTACAGCCGGTCAGGAACACCGACAAGAACGGCGCTTGAAGACACGATAGCCGAGCTTGAGGGAGGGACGAGGGGATTTGCTTTTTCATCCGGAATGGCCGCGATTTCCACCTCCTTTCTGCTTTTGTCAAAGGGCGATCACGTGCTTGTCACAAAAGATGTGTACGGCGGCACTTACCGGATGATTACGGAAGTGCTGAGCCGCTTCGGGATTGAACATACTTTCGTCGATATGACGGATTTAAATGAAATTGCTTTAAACATAAAGGAAAATACAAAAGTCATCTACCTTGAAACACCGTCAAATCCGACGCTCGGCATTACGGATATCAGAGGCGTCGTCAAGCTTGCCAAGGCGCACGGCTGTCTGACGCTTCTTGACAACACGTTTATGACCCCGGCGCTGCAGCGGCCGCTCGAGCTCGGCGTCGATGTTGTGCTACACAGCGCGACGAAGTTTTTAAGCGGACACAGCGACGTATTATCAGGACTTGCCGTTGTGAAAGACAAAAAGCTCGGGGAAGAACTTTATAAGCTGCAAAATTCGTTCGGCGCTGTTCTCGGCGTCCAAGACTGCTGGCTTGTGCTGAGAGGGCTGAAAACACTGCAGGTCCGGCTTGAAAAAGCATCTCGAACAGCTCAGCAGCTCGCTGAATTTTTTGAAAAGCATCCGGCCGTCAAACAAGTGTATTATCCGGGGCTGTCTTCGCATCCGGGTGCGTCAGTTCACAGGCACCAGTCATATGGCGCCGGCGCCGTCCTTTCGTTCGAGCTGGAGAATGCAGAAGCCGTGAAAAAGATTGTGGAACGCGTTTCTCTTCCGGTCTTTGCCGTCAGTCTCGGCGCTGTGGAGTCGATCCTTTCCTATCCGGCAAAAATGTCACACGCCGCTATGCCGAAAGAAGAGCGGGAAAAACGGGGGATTACCGACGGCCTTCTGCGGCTGAGCGTCGGTGTGGAACATGCCGATGATTTGCAGGCCGATTTTGCCCGTGCATTGGAAGCCGTATCCGGAGCGTTCGCCCGATCATAAAAGAAACCGCAGACTCTTCAGGGAATCTGCGGCTTTTTTTGCGTTTAAACCAGGGTAGAAAACCATGTGCCCAAGAGGGTGCCGACATAATTGCCGATCAGATATCCGAACGTCCCGACCAGCATAACCGGAGCGACGAGGCTCTGCCAGCCTTTGGCGATCGCCATCGCCGCCGCTGTTGTCGGACCGCCGACAGATGCGTTGCAGGCCAAGAGAATTTCCTCGAGCCGAAAACGCAACAGCTTTCCTGCGGCAAGCGTTACGAGCAGGTTGGACATGGCAACCACAAACACAAATGCCAAAAGGAGCGGTGCGTTCATGAGAATGATCCGCAAGTCTGCCGGAATGCCGATCACCACAAAGAATAAGTAAATCAAATAAGTCCCGATTTCCTGTGTGCCGCGCAGCCGTTCAAAATAGCGGGGAAAGGCGATCGTCAGCAAAATTGTCAGCGTCGTCAGCAGCAGGAACTGGTCACCCAAGATAAAGGCAAGAAACTGAAACCCGCCGTCAGAAGAAAAACGCTCTTTGAAAAAGGCCGCTGTTTTTACAGACACAGCAACGATCGCGAAGGCGGTTCCGATGTTTAAAGCAATGTCCTGCAAGGACATCTCTTTTCTTTTCCAATAGGCTTCCGCCTGATTTTTGCTGCCGGCCGTCTCTTCATGAACGCCAAAGCGCCTTTGAAACCATTTAAGCGCCGGTATCCCCATTAAAATGAAAAAAAGAAGAGCCATCATAAAATTATCCGCAACCACCGTCGATGATACATATTCACCGGGAGTTGAGAACTTCGCGGCCATCGCCGCAAAATTCACGCCTCCGCCGATATAAGAGGCACTGATCATCCCGCCGATTTGGTCAAGGTGCGGAATCTGCTGCTTAAACAGAAAAAAAGCAATCACGCTTCCGGCAGCAGTGCCAAGGGCGCTGATGCAAAAGATCATCAAAAGCCTGCCGCTTTCTTTCAGGATCTTCCGCACATTGATTTGAAAAAGCAGCAAAGGTATCGCAAGCGGAACAACATAGGACCACACCGCATCATAGACGGGCGACTCGGCCGGAAGAATCCCCGCATTCGTAAACAGCATTGATCCGCCCAGCGCCAGTACAGCCCCCGATACTGCCGCAGCCCAGCGATACCGCTGTTCCAAATAAATACTCACCGCCGCCCACACCGCAATAAACCCCCAAAGCATCCATGCATCATCCGCTGAAATGAGTGAAGAATTCATTATATTCCCCCTATTCTCATCCTATATTTTTAATTATCAGATAATTAAATAGTGTAAAACGGAATGTCCAATTGATCAATCACGAAAAAATAGTCACCATGTTGACAAAATTAACGAGAAAGAGTATTGTATATTCGTCAGCATGTTGACTATATTCAAAGGAGAGAACAAATGGATACCAACAGCTTAATCAACGAATTACATTTGATGCAGCAAAGCTATGCGACATTGTTTTCAGTTGTCAATAAGGTGCAAACCCGAGGTGACGAATACATGGAAATATTAACTTCGAGGCAACACATGGCACTCATCGCCATCGCGCATTTGCCGACTGAAACTGCCACGCTTACGAATATCTCCAAAAAGCTTGGCACAACCAAACAGACCGCCAACAAGCTGATGACAGGTCTGATCAAAAAAGGTTATGTTAAATCAGTGCCAAATCAAAAAGACAAACGCTCTATTAATATTGAAATGACCGCTGAAGGAAAGAAAGTGCTGGTGGATTGTTCCGAAAGGTCCGTCTATTTCTTGGCTGACTTGTTTCAGCAGTTTACTGCCGAAGAGGTTGCGACATTTTGGCGGCTGCTGCAAAAGCTTTACCGTTTTGACGGTGAAGAACAAGACGGTTTTGAGGAGAATGCAAACATTCAGCTTGGCGTAGGAAATTCATTAGATACAGAAAAGATTCTCGGAGAATTTGAGAAACGCCGCTACGGAGGAGAAAATGATGAAAAATAATCTTTATGTAAAAGCAACAACTTTTAAAATCAAAGGAAAGGAGAAGCTCTATCATGCAAAAGATAAATTCCTGCAGACAAAGGAAACCATTCGCCGCGGCACAAAATTAGACAGGACAGGACCCTTTTTCTCAAGCTGCATTGCTCTGATCATCATTGGATATTCCTGGGGGACAAAGGCGGAATGGCTCGTCTGGTTAGGGGCGGCAAGTCTTTTGAGCAACGTTTTATTGCTGTTTGCAACATTTTTTCGCCGAAATCAAAAATCGATTTGACATTCGTTTGTGCTGGGGCTAATGAGTCGCACCGTAGATCAATGAGTGACTTGCGAAAAGGATGTTGAAACTTATTAGAATTGTAGACTAGCGATTTCAAAGACAAGAAGCAGTCTTGTCTTTTTTTAGTTGAAACCTCTTATTTCCATATGCGTATAAAGAAAGGGAGGTGGAAAAGTGAAACAGAAAAAAAGAGAACAACTTGTTAACCTGTTTAGTGTGTTAAATGAAAAAAAGCAGATCAACGCGGCGGTATTAGTCGCTGAAGACGGAGACATTCTTTTTCAAGGCGCCTTCGGTTATGCAAACTTGGCAGATAAGCGTTTATTGCAGGAGGATTCCTTATTTGAATTAGCATCGCTATCCAAGCCGTTCACTGCTTTGGGCATCCTTCAATTAGCACAGCAAGGGGTATTGAATATTGAGGATCCCGTAGAACGGTGGATAACCGGATTTCCTTATCAGGGCATAACGATTCACGATTTGTTGACACATACGTCGGGTCTGCCCGATTATATGGAGTGGTTTTTACAACATTGGGATCATAACAAGATTGCTGTTAATCAAGATATCGTTGATATGCTGATGAATCATCAGCCGCAACGCTATTTTGCCCCGGGTGAAGGTTGGCTGTACAGCAATACGGGATATGTGCTGCTTGCGGTTATCATTGAAAAGGCATCCGGTCTGAGTTTTGCCGAATATATGAAAAAAAGTATTTTTGAACCGGTGGAAATGCGGAACTCAAGGGTGTATAACAGAAGGCTTCAACCTGAAACCATTGAGAACTATGCGTATGGATATGTGTATGACGTGCATACAGAACAGTACGTTCTGCCTGATGATGTTGAAGAAACAAAATATGTCTCCTATCTTGACGGGATTCAGGGGGACGGAACCGTAAACTCAACCATTCATGACTTATATTTGTTTGACCAGGCCTTATATACAGATTGTTTGATCAATCAAGTCTCAAAAGAGCTTGCTTTTACTCCCGCGTCTCTGAAAAACGGAGAGTCTGTAGATTACGGGTGTGGATGGGTGCTTCGGGACAGTCCTGAAACAGGGCGAATTGTCGGTCACAGCGGCGGCTGGCCAGGCTATTCAACCGTAATGATCCGATATATCGATCAACGAAAAACCTTCATTTATTTGAGCAATGTGGAACAGGATGATGAATATGAACAGGCCATCTTTGAAGCCGTTGAAAATATCCTGTTTGACAAGGCCTACAAAATCCCTGATCGCCCTGCCGATAAAAAGAAAAAAGAGATCGATCCGGCCATTTACAAAAGATATGTCGGAAGTTATTCACTTCAGGATGGCACCGCCGCTGATGTGACAGTTGATAAAGAACGGCTTTATATGCAAATCACCGGACAGATCCGTTTTGAATTATTTCCAGCCTCGGAAACGCGCTTTTTCCTCAGGTCATTGTCTGTTGAAGTGGAATTTATTTTGGAGGATGGTGTGGTCACCCGCTTGATTATTTATCAAAATGGCGCAGAGGAAGAAGCGGTGCGGATAGTGGAATCAAGCAGCAAGGTATGAACGTTGTTTGTCATGAAGAAAATTAATCGTTCGAAGTTGTGGGGATATCAGCCTGGCTGAATTTCTGATGCCATCTATAAGGAGGTTCATGAGGCTGAACAAATTTAATTTTATAAAAAATAGTCATCATGAGTTTTATGAGTTAAAAGAAAACGATCTAATAAAAGCGGAAGATAGACTTGGTTTCCGATTTCCTAAAGAACTCAGAGAATTTTATTTAGAAATTGGGTACGGGTTTATAAGAGGGAATAAAAGTGCAATAAACAGATTTTTAGATCCCGCTACTATCGCAGATATCACTTTAAGGGAAGATATTTACGAATTTGACCCTGATTTAGATGATATATATGAAGATGAAGACAGGCTTGTTTTTTATGAGGTAAATGAAGGTGTATATTTAACGCTTGATTTAAATGATACCGATAAGTCATCGGTATTCTTTTTTGATAAAAAAATAGCTGACTCTATAGAGGGATTTATCAAAAAAGTTGATCAAAATGATCGATACTTTGAAGATATGGAAGATTAAACATTTTTTTGGATGGAGTTCTTACAAAGCTGGACTGCTAAAACAACAGAAAAAACCGAGCAGAAAAATATCTGCTCGGTTTAAAAACTAATACCTCGGCCATCCTTTGGAATCCCAGTATAAATCATTAATCAGCAGCTTAGGCGCTCCATTGTCAAGCGCATCATAACCATGTCTGACGATGATGTTGCCGTTCACGATATCTGCGCCGCCTGGGCCCTTCCATTGGTTGTTTCCAGAGTCGAGGATGGTGCCTCCGCCTTCCGTCATTTTCTTGCCGCTTTTGTCATAGTAAGGTCCCGTAATTTTTGTTGAGCGGCCGTAAGCAATTTTATACGTGCTGTTCACACCTTGACAGCATTTATCGAACGAAACGAATAAATAATAGTAGCCGTTTTTATATGTGATAGACGGCGCTTCAACCGCTCCGCCATGGCTCGGCCTTGATGCGATCGAATAAACCTTCCCTGTAGGTTTCATCGTTTTTTTATCAAGCTTTGTCAGCTTGATGCCGCTCCAAAACGAGCCGAAGGACAGCCACGGATTTCCTTCTTTATCAATGACTAACTCAGGGTCGATCGCATTATAATTGTTCGAGGTCGTCGTCCGGGTGACAAGCCCGTCGTCGCGCCAATTTCCGGAAGAGATCCGGTCTGTTGAAGCCAGTCCGATCGCCGAAGTATTGGAGCCGAACGCGGATACCACATAATAAAGCCAATAGCGACCATTGTAATAGCTGATATCAGGCGCCCATTGGTTTTTTTCATGGTTTGGCACGAACTTTTTCCACCATGATAATGGAGTTGTAAAAATACTTGGCGCTGGGCTCCACGTTTTTCCGTCTGTCGATTTGATGACGCGGATTCCATTGCCGATACCAGTACCGAATGTATACCATGTATTTCCTTCTTTAATCATGGAAGGATCATGAATAACGTTGTCTCCTTTTGTATCCCAAAAAGCCGCTGATGTTGGCTCAGCTGCCGAGAAAATAAGCAGAAAAAATAAAATAAAACCAGAAATAATCGTCTTAGCCACAGTTGTTCTCCTTTCAAATCTCGATATCCTTTAACAATCGGTCCTCCCTTTGAGAAATATTTCCCAACAACACGCACTTTATTTTAGCAGGGGTTCGGTCTCTCTCAATCAGACAAAGGACTTGTTTTGTAGTCCTGAAATAAAGTGTAAAACCCAGAAAATATCCATATTTAAAAAACAATCAAACAAAAGTCATTTTTTCGTCTGAATGTTAACGAGTTGGAGGTGATTAATCCGACTTACTTTGGATTATTTTGGATATTGTGAATTATGAAAAAATAATGTGGTTGTTCAAAAGCATTGGAAGAAGAAGCACGGTTTACCCTCGAATATTTTCATTTATCCCGAGAGGTGAATGACACTATTAGTTGATTTAGTGGGTTGAAATTGGTAATATGAATTTGAAGATAGACTGTCAAAATCATAAAAAGACCACAGGTGCGTCATCAACGTATCGCTCAAACGTTCAGGTGTATTTTTTTAAAAGAAATGCATAAAATAAAAAAGACCCGACTGCGCCAACAGTCGAGTCGAGTGTACAAAGCGGCCCAACAAGGGCTTGGCTCAGTCATTTTAAATATAGACTTCCCTTTGAACTTTACCAGGGCTCAAGGGAAGTCTATTTTTCTTTCTTCGACAACACGGCAATTAACATGCCGAAAGCAATCATTAACGAGATTGTTTCGTATGCTGTCATAAGCATCACCCCTTTCATAGGGGATGAGCCAACTTCCCTTGAGTGAGCCCGAACTTTGTACAAAGAATATTTTACCATAACTCTTTCGATCAGCGACTGTTTTTTGTTGAATGAAGACATACAGAGTATGAGAGGTAAGAATGGAAAAAATCAAACGCAAAAACGGCAGGAACTCCGTTGAAAATCAACGTTTTCCTGCCGTTTCGATTCGGTATGATTCCGACTGGGCTCGAACCAGCGACCTCTACCCTGTAAAGGTAGGCGATAGCAATCCTATAAGTCAACGGTCAGTCAGTGGTATGTTAACGAAAAAAGACGCCTATTTTGGCGCCTCTATCTCGTCTTAAATCCGTTCACAAAGCTCTCTCCGTCCTTTTCTGTCGCAATAAGCTGCTGGGCGCTTTGGCTGATGCGCTGAGCGAGCGCCTCTTGCGCTTTTCCTTCAAAGCTGTAGAGAAGCGATGAATAGACGCTGTTCATTTCTTTTTGTATATCGTCTATCTTAAA